>CAYHPY010000246.1:0-1503 GCA_964358485.1 uncultured Elusimicrobia bacterium | reverse complement strand
AGACCGGCCTCTTGAGCCTGGCCACGACCTACGCGGGACCGGGGAACCTCAACGCGGGGCTGGGCGTGGCGGTGGACCCCGGAGGGCAGGTCTGGATCGCGGGACTCAGCGAGAACCCCGCCCCCGGGGCCATCTTGGAAAAGCTCGATCTGGCGCTCTGGAAGTTCTCGGCCGACGGAGCCAGGCTTGAGGCCGGGCCCTTCCTTAGGCCCGCCTTCCTGCGCCAGGCCGACGAGCGCGCCGAGGTTCGGCTCGTCTTCGCCGACGGCGCCCTCTTCGTCGCCGCCAACAAGTTCAACGCGGCGGGAGAGACCGACCTCCACCTCCTAAAGTTCGGCCTGGACGGCGGCCTGCGCCTGGAGAAGCGCTGGTCGGGTTCTGCGGGACTCGACGAGGTAGGCCGCGACCTGGCGGTGGACGCCGCGGGAAACATCGTGGTCGCGGGGGAGGCCGACGGCGGCCAGAAGACGGCGGTGTGGCGCTGGAAGACGGACGGAACTTTTGTCTCGGCCGCAAGCGACCCGGGGGTCTTTTCGCCCCGGGGCCTGGCGCTTGGGGCCGGCAGGACTTGGTTGGCGGTGGACCAGAGCTCGGCGCCCTACCTCTTTGAGGCGGTCAACGCGCTCCAGGGAAGCGATTTCACCGTTGCTTTCGACACGACGCCTCCGAGCCTGGCGTTGTCCCCCGCGGACGGAAGCACAGTCACTGTCACAAGGCCGACCGTCGCCGTCTTCTACTTGGACCCGGGCTCGGGGGTGGACCCGGCCTCGGTGAGATTGTTCCTGGACGGGGCGGACATCACGGCCCAGGCGGCGGTGACGGCCTCTTCGGCGAGCTTCTCGCCGGGCCTGGACCTCGCCCAGGGGACCCACCTTGCCTCCGCCACGGCGGCGGACTTCGCCGGGAATTTCTCCCGCGCCGCCGCGCGGTTTTACATCGACAGCGCCGCGCCCGAGACCTTGCTCGTGATCGGGGAACCTCGTTTCGGCGCGGCTCCCATAAAAATTACGACCCAAACCCCGCTCGGCTTCGCGGTCTCCGAGGCAGGCCAAACCTTTTTCGCCGTGGACTCAGGCACGTTCACATTATTCACCGGGGCCGTGACGCTCTCAACCGAGGGCTTAAGGACCGTCCGATTCTTCAGCGAAGACTTAGCTGGGAATCGGGAATCGACCAGGACGGAGACCTTGGGGGTGGACGCGAGCGCCCCTTCGACGCAGTTCCAACTCTCGGGACCGTCTTTCTCGGGCAACCGGCTCTTCGCGGCTAGTTCGACCTTGGTGGGCTTTACGGCGCAGGACCCGACCGTGGACGCGGTTTCGGCCGGGGTGGCGCGCACCGAGTTCCGGCTGGACGCCTCGACCTCGTTTGCAACTTTCACCTCGGCCTTCACCCTCCCCGAGGGGGAGCACGCCCTGGTTTACCGCTCCGTGGACAACCTGGGCCTTTTCGAGACGAACCGATCGACCGCCATCACCTCCGACGCGACCGCCCCGGCGACGA
>CAYHPY010000245.1:0-1520 GCA_964358485.1 uncultured Elusimicrobia bacterium | reverse complement strand
TTTCCGCGGAAATGTTGCCCTTGACCCGCCCGCCCTTGCCGACCTCCACGGAGACCGCGTCGGTCACGTCGCCCTCCACCAGGCCTTCGATGCGGACCGAGCCCTTGACGTTGAGGATGCCGTGGAAGGAGGCCTCCGCGCCGATCAAGGTCATCGACTCGCGGCCGTCGCCGCCCGGACCGCCCTTGGCGCTGAACATCAACGCCCCGTGGCCCGGACCACGCCGGCCCCGGCCAGGCCGTCGGCGGAGGATTGGACGTTCAGAAAAAGGAGGGGATTGACCGGGCGGCCATGCTTCCAGACCTCATAATGCAGGTGGGCGCCGGTGGACCGGCCGGTCGTGCCCATGTAGGCGATGACCTGCCCCCGGGACACGCGGTCGCCCTCCTTGACCAGCGCCTTGGAGGTGTGGGCGAAGAGGGTGCTCATGCCGTAGCCGTGATCGATGACGACGGTCCGCCCGTAGCCGTGAGACCAGCCGGAGTGCCTTACCGTCCCGTCGGCGGTGGCGTAAATCAGGGTGTCGGGCGCGTTGGCGATGTCGATGCCCTGATGGACCTCGTCGAGTTCCCCGTCCGAGCGCTGCATCGCGGCCAAGCGGTAGCCGAAGACGGAGGTCAACTGTCCCGCGGTGGGCCACATGTTCGGGGTGGCGTTGCGCACGCTGCGCTGATTGGAGATGTACCAGGCGATCTCCTGGAAGCTGGCCAGGCGCCGGCGGGACTGCTCGCGCAAGGCGCGGAAACGCCGGGACCAGGTGGCTTGATCGACCGCCGCGCCGGCGGCCGCGACGTGGCGCTTCAAATCCAGGCGTTCCACGGAGGTGGGGCCCCCGACGGCCTCGGAGGGGGCCATGATGTCGTTGACCCCGGGAAGGCGGAGCAAAGCCCGCAGCTGCTTGTCGGTGGTCTGAACGATGTCCAGGACCTCGCGGGATTTGTCCATCTCCTTGCTGAGGTAGGAGACTTTGGCCAAAAGGACCTTATTGTCGGCCTTGGTGATCCAGTAGTCGACGTGCCGGCCGGCGAGGTACCCCGCCCAAATCGTCACCCCGGACCAGAGAAAAACCCCGAAAACAAGAAAAGCCGCCGAAAACTGAAGCTTTCGGGGGCGGGCTTCGGTGTGAGGGATGACCAGGACCGTGATCTTGCGTCCAAGGCGATCCAGCAATGTCTCGAGCGTCTTCGGCGGCAGCACTGTGTTGAGATGTTATAGCAGAGCCGAAAGCCGGTGTCAATCCGAAAGGAGTCAGCCCCTGTCAGGCATTGGGCACCCCCCGAGGATAGGACGATCGGCCCCCCTTCGGGGGCCTTTGGACCCCTGGCGGGACGGAGGGAACCCTCTATCCTAATAGTATGAAGTTCATTTGGGGGTTTTTTGCCCTCCTGCTCCCCGTTTTCGAGGCTTCGGCCCAAACCCGGGCGATTCCCAGGGTTCGGTCCGGGCCCGCCCCCCACTCCGCCTCCACCCATTACGCCCCCGGCGCCAGCGCCGGACCCTCGTTGACTCTGCGGGCCCCC
>CAYHPY010000244.1:0-1522 GCA_964358485.1 uncultured Elusimicrobia bacterium | reverse complement strand
CCGGGAATGTCGACGCGCGCCGCCAACACTTCCTCCCCTTTGGCGTTTTTTTCGACGCTGAGGGCTTCCGGCGGGATTCCTTGTTTGCGCGCGAAGCCCTCCGCCTGCGGGGTCCAGCGGCCTTCGGCGTCCTTGGCGACCCGCAGGGGCGGGCCCAAGGCGGTCCGGGTGGCGGGGAGAGAGGCCTTGGCCAAGGCCCGAACCTCCAGAATCAACCTTCGGAATGTCCCGTAAGCGCGCGCCTCTGAAAACTCCAGGCGCTCGGCCTGGAGCCGTTCCCGGGCTTTCGATTCCAACTGCATGAGGGCCGACGACAAGAAGCGCGCCGGCAACGGCTCGATTCCGATTTCAAGAACGAAATCCTCCGCCCCTTTGGACCCGGTCATGCCGCCTCCTGCCGGGGCGCGAGGTATAGGTCAATAACCTTCCGGGCCAGCCCGCGGACCCGCACGATGTATTGGGCGCGCTCGGTCACGGAGATCGCGCCCCGGGCGTCCAGCATGTTGAAAAGATGGGAGGCTTTCATTACGCAGTCGTAGGCGGGCAGGAGCAGGCCCCGCTCGACCAGGCGCTTGCCTTCCCGCTCATGGTCGTCGAAGTGCCGTGACAGGAGGGCCGCGTCGTATTCCTCGAAATGGTACCGGGAGAATTCCCGCTCGGAGCGCAGGCTCAGGGCCCCGTAGCTGACCGCGTCGTTGTAGTCCAGGTCGTAGACGGTCTTGCGGTTCTGGGAGAACATCGCGATCCGCTCCAGGCCGTAGGTCAGCTCGACGGAAATCGGATTGAGGGGCAAAGAGCCCATCTGCTGGAAGTAGGTGAACTGGGTGATCTCCATGCCGTCCAACCGAATCTCCCAACCCAGGCCGGAGGCGCCCAAGGTGGGGGACTCCCAGTTGTCCTCGACCCAGCGCAGGTCGTGGCGGCGCGTGTCCAGGCCCAGGGCCTTCAAGGATCGAAGATAGAGCCCCGTGATGTTTTCGGGGACGGGCTTGAGCAGGACCTGGAATTGGTAGTACCGTCCGAGCCGGTTGGGATTCTCCCCGTAGCGCCCGTCGGCGGGGCGGCGGCAGGGTTCGACGTAGGCCACCCGGGTCGGCGCCGTTCCCAAGGCCCCGAAAAAAGTGGCGGGATTGAATGTTCCCGCTCCTTTTTCCAAATCGTAGGGTTGGACGATCAGACACCCCTCGCGGGACCAGAACCTCTGCAGTTCGAGAATGATCTCTTGAAAGTTCAAGCCGCGGCCTCCGCCGGGTGAAAATCCCGCCGAGCCTCTTCGAGGCGGTCCCGGAAAAGGGAGGATTTGAGGGGACGGCCGGTCTGGGCGACGACGGCCGCCTCGACCCGCGCCCAAAGCCCCTCCCGGCCCCGGTCCGGGCCGTCCTCCAGGCCGAAGCCGGATAAATCCAAAAGCCGGGCGCCGAACTCCGGGGCGATCCGCTCCCACCCCTGGGATGTCGCCTCCAACTCGCGCAGAGCGGACTCCAGCAGGAAAAATTTCCCGGGGTTAGGGCTGCGCTCCGGG
>CAYHPY010000243.1:0-1529 GCA_964358485.1 uncultured Elusimicrobia bacterium | reverse complement strand
CCCGGAGCTCTCAGCCATGGGCCGCCAGGACCCGGCGGACGGCGCCGATGACGGTCCGGACCTGCCCGTCCTTGAGCTTGGGATAGAGCGGCAGGGAGATGGTTTCGCTTCCGATTTTCTCGGCCACCGGGAAGTCGCCGGGCTTGAAGCCGAAGCGCTGCCGGTAATATTTCAGGAGGTGGATCGGCCGGTAGTTCACGGCCACTCCGATGCCCTGGCGCTGGAGCTCCAGAAGGATCTTGTCGCGTTTGGCCGCGCGGACCCGGATGGTGAAGAGATGCCGGCTATGGATGGTTTTCGGGGCCGTGCTCATCAAGTTGAGCCCGGGAATGTCCTTGAGCCCGCGCTCGTAGATTTCCGCCAGCGCGCGGCGCCGGGCGCAAAAGTCGTCGGCTCGCTCCAGTTGGCCGATGAGGAGGGCCGCCTGGATGTTGTCCATGTTGTATTTCCAGCCCAGCAGAGGCATGTCCCAGTGGCGGTAGAGCTTGGTGTAGCGGTCCCCGGCCCCCTTGTCGATTCCGTGGTGGCGCAGGCTCCGGAGTTTGTCGGCCATCCGGCCGTCATGGAGCGAGATCGCTCCGCCCTCGCCGGAGGTGATGCTTTTGGTGGCGTAGAAGCTGAAAGCTGCGGCGTCGCCCAGTTGGCCCACGCGGACCCCGTCCCGGCGGCCCTCCAGGCAGTGGGCGGCGTCCTCGATGACGACGAGCCCGCGGCGGTCGGCCAGGCGCCGGATGGAGCGCATATCGCACATCTGGCCGTATAGGTGGACCGGGATCACGGCCTTGGTGCGGCGGGTGATTTTTTTCTCTAGGAGGCCCGCGTCGATGTTGCCGGTCGCATCCTCGCTGTCCACGAAAACCGGGACCGCTCCGGCGTGCATGACGGCGTTGGAGGTGGCGCAGAAGCTCATGGCGGGAACCAGGACCTCGTCCCCCGGCCCGATTCCCCAGGCCTCCAGGCCCAGGTGGAGGGCCCCCGTGCAGCTGGTCATCCCCACCGCGTGCTCGGCTCCCAGGAAGCGGCTCAAGGCGTCCTCGAAGGCGGCGACCTCCGAGCCCGTCGTCAGGAAGATGGACTTGAGGACGGACGCGGCCCGGCGGATGTCCTTGGGGTCGATGTTGTGCTTGAAAAAATCGACTTTTTTCCGGGTCATTCGTGGAGGGATTTTACAAAATAATCGGCGGCGCTCTAAACCCGCTCCCATTGCTCGGGCTTGAGCCGGTCGACGACCCCGTTTCGAGTGAAGGGCGCCCGCCCCAAAACCACCCACTGGAACCAGCATCCGAAGACGTCCTTGACGGAGGTCCAGATCGCCCGGGGCTTGGTGCCCTTGGCCTCCCCTTCGGCGCGGGGGATGAAGGAGATCGGCACTTCTTTGATGGAGGCGCCCAGCCAAAAGGATTTGATCAGGCCCTCGGGATTGCTGAAGGAGCTCCGGGACTCGTATTTGATGGATTGCACGAGTTTGGTCCGGTAAAACACCACGTTTTGGAAATCCGAGAGCGGCACCCGGAAGAGCGTCCGGACCA
>CAYHPY010000242.1:0-1542 GCA_964358485.1 uncultured Elusimicrobia bacterium | reverse complement strand
CCGGACGGGACTTCCACCCGCAAGTACGATGCAGCTTGTTCAGGACGCACCATGAACGGATTCTACCAGTTGAACTCGCCGGCCGGCCAATGCCGGTCACTTAACGGTTTTCTAAGTCGTGAATCCGCAGCTGGACGGGCTCGTTCCCCATGAACTCCGAGTGCGCCTGAGGGATTCGCGAACCCTCCTCCCTGCGCAGGTGCGATTAAACGCTTCGAAATGGGATGGAAATATCTGAAAACTGATTTCGAAATTAGCGAAAATTTCCATTTGGGAAATTGATGGCGCCATCATTCTGAACAAAAAAATACTTTAAAAGTATCGGCAATCCGCAATCGGGGTGGATATTTTTTTAACAGAAAAAATTCTTAAGTGACCGGCATTGGCCGGCCGGCGAGTTCACTTCCTGGAAATTCCTACACTTTTTCGAAGGCCCCTCCATCGAAAAATTCCGGTCGGTGAACTCGCGGCGCCGCGAGTCGACGCTACGCCGGGAGGGACAGCGTGGCCACCGCGTAGCAGGCGATGGCTTCGCCGTTGCCGATGGCGCCGATGCCTTCGTTGGACTTGGCCTTGAGATTGACGCGGTCCTCGGGAAGGCCCAGGATCTGGGACAGGGAAAGGCGAAAGGCGTCGTAGTGGGGCTTGAGCTTGGGCTCCTCGGCGACCAGGGTGACGTCCACGTGGGACAGGGAGGCGTTGGCGGTCATGACCTTGGCCATGACCGCGGCCAGGATGTCGCGGCTGGCGATGCCCTTGATGCGGGGATTGTCCGGCGGGAACATGATGCCGATCTCCCCGGCCCCCAGCGCCCCCAGGATGGCGTCCCCCGCGGCGTGCAGGACCGCGTCGCCGTCGGAATGGCCGACCAAGCCCTTGGAGTGGGGAACCTTGACCCCCGCCAGCCAGAGTTCGCGCCCGGCCGCCAATTTGTGGATGTCGAAGCCGAAGCCGACGGCGGTGCGGCGGCGGCCGCCTTGACGGGAATCGAGCAGGGCTTCGGCCATGACGAGGTCCTCCGGAGTGGTTATTTTGATGTTTTCGTAGCTCGACGGAACGATCTTGACCCGATGGCCGGCCTTCTCCACGATCTGGCTCTCGTCGGTCGCGTCTTTCTCGTCCGGAAATTTGGCCAAGGCGTCCTCGAGCACCTCCCGGCGGTAGCACTGCGGGGTCTGGGCCAGCCAGAAGGCCGAGCGCTGGGGCGTGCCCGAAATCCAGAGCTGTTTGGAGGAGACTTTTTTCAAGGTGTCCTTGACCGGGACGGCCAGGACGGCGCAGCCGGATTCGTAGGCCTCCTCCAGCACCTCGCCGACCAGCTTGGGAGTCGCCAGGGGCCGGGCGCCGTCGTGGATGGCGATCACCTCGATCTCCTCCGGGATCTCCTTGAGGCCGTTGCGGACCGAGCCCATCCGCGTCGCGCCTCCCTCCACGACCGTCACGCGCTCGGATTTGAGGCGCCGGCCGTGCTGGGCGATGTCCTCGGCGGTCAGGACAAGGACGATGCGCTCGACCTCGAGAACGGCCTCGAAGATGCCGACG
>CAYHPY010000241.1:0-1583 GCA_964358485.1 uncultured Elusimicrobia bacterium | reverse complement strand
CGCGGTCACCCCGTTGTCCGGGACGTCCGTATTGACCCGGAAGAGATGGGTCGTGCCCGGGGGCAGACCGGTCAAGGTGATGGAGGTCGTCGATGCCGGCTCCGCGAAACTGGCGCCGGGGAACGAGCCGGCGTCGGCGCAGGTCAGGCTGCCCGTGGCCCACTCGACGAAGTAGACCTGCCCCGGCGGGTTCAAGAAGTCGTCCCACTCCAGGGAAATGCTGGTCGAAGAGCGGGCCACCGCGCGCAGGTTGGTGGGAGGGTAGAGGGTCAGGTGGGGGTTGGCCACGGCCATGGCCGAGCCCGTGATGGAAGCCTCCCGGGCCTGGAAATGCCCGCGGGCCACCGCCGCGCCGCTGACGATCAATGACGCCTGGGGGGCGTAAAGGATGGCCCGCAGGAACGCCCCGCCCGCCACGCGAACCGGCAAAGTCGAATCGCTGAACACCGCCAGGTCCGTGGTGGGGCCCCGGTTGACGATGGCGCGCCCCTCCACCGAGATCGGCCCCCGGACGAACAGGTTGACCCTTCCCGCTACCTCCAAGGCCGCCCCGCCGGTAACGGTTAAGCCTGAAACCAAATAAGTCCCGGAGGCCAGGCTCAAGGTCCGGCGGCCGTCGATGACCAACGCCCCGTCCCGGTTAAATCCCGGGGGAGCGGGCAAGGCGGAGGCTTGGATCGTTTCCAGGAGCGCGGCCAGGTCCACCGGGGAGCAATCGACCGTCCCCGTCGAGACACTTCCGGTCACGGCGGCCTTGCCCACGCTCCGGAGCGTTCCTGCCGAGACGCTTCCGTTGAGGACGGCGTTGCCCGCCAGGCTCACCAAGCCGTTGGCGGCCAGATTCCCGTCAAGATGGGCCGTTCCTTTGACGTCGATGCCCGCGCAGGCCCCGATCAGGCGCCCGAGGAAGGGAATAATGTCAAAACCAGGAGCACCGCGGACCAGGACGGCAACGGCGCGAACAGCCTCTTGGTTGCCCACCCGGTCTACGGTCCAGAAGCTCACCGTATGGGTTCCTGGGCTCAAAACGAAGGCGGTGGTGAAATCCCCCAAGGGGCCTCCGTCCGTGGAAATCCGGATTGCGGAAACGCCCGAGATGGTGTCCGTCGAGGCCAGGCCAATCTGATCCGTGGCCGATATGGAGAGGCTCCCACCGACGACAATCGCACCATTGACGAGTAGCTCCGTTGTCGGCGCCTGCCCGTCCGAGGTCAAGGACAAAGATTTCGTGGCTTCCACGTTACCCGCCAGATCCGCGGCGCGGTACTCGATCGTGTGGGTTCCTGCGGCCAAGGAAAAAGGAGTGATAAAGGCAACGAAGCCCCCTCCGTCCAGGGCGGTTTCGATGCGGGCCAGACCGCTTCCAGGAATCGGGTCCTCAGCGGTGAAGCTCACTAAGGCCGAAGTGCTTACGAATAGGCTGCCCTGGGCGTCGGTGAAAGAGGACACACCGACATGAATCATCGTTACGGGTGCAATGGTGTCCGGCGTAGGAGGAGGCGGGGGAGGGGGCTCAGGCGGGGCCACAGGGCTTGAGGCCAGAACCGCGTAGAGACCCCCGACATTGGACAGTTCCGCCGTCA
>CAYHPY010000240.1:0-1659 GCA_964358485.1 uncultured Elusimicrobia bacterium | reverse complement strand
CCCTTCGTTTCACGGCGTGGCGGTGGGAGACAGCTGGGTCCAACTCCACTATCCCTGGCCGCTGGTCCGCAGGATCGCCTTGGAGGAGGTCGCGGGGCTGGAAGTCGTCGGGCCATCGACGGGCAAACTTTCCTCTTTAACCATTACCCTTAACGGGGGGCGTCGCCACCGGTCTTCCTTGGCCGATCCGGGGATGATCGAAGACGCCGCGCAAAGCCTAGCCCGCCCGATGGGCAAACCCGTCTACCGAACGCGGGCAGACTAGTCCAACATGTAGTCTTCGAAGGGAATCTTCTTGGCCCGGAGTTCCGCCTTCCAGGCCTCCTTGGCCCGGCCCATCTTCGCCCGGGAGAGCACGACCCAGCGGCTTTCCGGCGGAGAGAAAAGCTCCACCGCGGTCTGATACCAGACATAGGCGTACTTCAAGGAGCTTTCCGCCACCGCCTCGTCCCGGGAGAATTTCGCCAAGGCCAGGCGCTGGGCCAATTCCTCCTTGGTCATCTTGCCCCGCTCGAACTCCGCCTTGAGTTCCCCGGTCCGCTTGGACAGCTCGGCGTCGAAAAAGGCGGCCTTGGCCTTGGGGTCGGAGGACCAGGCCATGTATTTTTCCCCCTCGAGATACGCCGAGCGCGCCCGCAGGGTCAAATCGGCGTAGGCCAGGCCGTAGATGAAGGCCGCGGTGAAGGCGGCCCAACCCAGCGGAGCCACCCAGAACGGACGGGAAGGCGGCCGAACGGGGGCCGGCGCGGCGCCGGGCTCCATGGCTTCGGTCAGAACGGGCCGCCGCCCAAGGGTCCCCGATCGGTGGCGCGGTTGATCTCGGGGGGGCGGGTCTGGAGCAGGGAGTGCAGGGCCGTGGCGAGCATGGTCGGGCGCAGGGGCTTTTGCATGAAGTCCCGGACGTTGGGCTCGTTCTTGATCATCTCCATGTTCTTGCGGTCGATGGTGCGGCCGGTGATGACCACGACCGGCACGCGCGCGGCGTCGGTGGCCTGCAGGTCGCGCACGACCTCGTAGCCGCCCTTGCCGGGCAGCATGAGGTCCATGAGGATGAGATCGGGGGTCAGCGCGTCGGCCTTGCGCAGGGCCTCGGCCCCGTCGGAGGCGCGCTCGGTCCGAAAGCCCTCGCGGCGGATGATGTGCTCCATGAGGTCCAACAGGCTCTCGTCGTCGTCGACGAGCAGGATGAGCTTCTCGGAGGGCTCGGCCAAATGGTGTTCGGGGGTGGGTTCTTCCATTTTTTTATTCGGGCTTGGGCGCGGCGGCGGCCCGCGGGGGAGCGGTTTTGAGCAGCTTATGAAGGGTCATCGCGAGCACCCCGGGCTTGATCGGCTTTTCCATGAAATCCACCACGTTGGACTCCTGGCGGATCATGTCGGAGGTGCTGCGGTCGGAATAGCGGCCCGTCATGATGATGATGGGAATGCGCGCCGTCTCCCCGGCTTGCAACTGGCGCAGGACTTCGAAGCCCCCGTAGCGCGGGAGCATCAAATCCAGGAGGACGCAATCGGGCATGAGCTTGGTGATCTTGTCCAGGCCCGCCTCCCCGTCGGCGGCCAGCTCGTAGCGGAAGCCTTCTCTTTTGAGGGAAAATTCCATGAGCTCGCGCACGCCCTCATCGTCGTCGACGACGACGATCAGCTTCTCGGAGGAGGGGGG
>CAYHPY010000239.1:0-1695 GCA_964358485.1 uncultured Elusimicrobia bacterium | reverse complement strand
AGAGGGGTTCCCGGCTTCGGCGGGTCGATCCCCAGATTTTCCAGGGCCACCTGCCCGTTGGAGGCTTCCGTGACCGTGTACCCCTCCTTTTCCAGGACGAAACGCAGGAGAGTGACGATCTCGGGCTCGTCGTCGACGACCATGATTGTGGGCAAGGTTCAACCTCTGGGTGGCCGGGGGATGATCGAATCGATCGTGTCCCGCAGGCGCTTTGGATCGAAGGGCTTGTCGACGAATCCCTTCACGTTGGGGTGCTGCTCGAAAGTTTCCCGCAGGGCGCCCTTGGCGCTGAGGACGATCACCGGGATGCCCCGGATTTCGGGGCGGGAGGCGGCGAGCTTGCCGCAGGCCGTCAGGCCGTCCATGACGGGCATGAGCATGTCCATGATGATCAGGTCCGGAAGCGCCTTGCCTTCGGCGGGGGGGTCGATCCCCAAAAGCTCGAAGGCGACGCCGGGATGCGGGGCGGGGACCACGCTGTGCCCGTCCTTTTCCAGGACGAACCGGATGAGGGTGACCACGTCCCCCTCATCGTCGACGATAAGTATCCTGGCCACAGGCCTGGATTTTAACAGTTAAGTCTCCAAACGGCAAGCCGTGCCCTCGGTGCCGGTGGTTGACTTGCTTGACATGCTTGCCTTGTTGGGCATGTTCGTTGCGCCTCCCTGAGTCGGGAGGCAAGGCCATCATGCAAACCACCGCTCGGGACACCGGGGCCGGCGGGCCGGGGGCGGGCCTTTCGCCGACTTTGTCGTTGGCCCTTCTGAGGATGGGTTTGGCGCCTGAGGACCTGTCCAAGGGGGGGTCGGAGTTGGGGGGGCTTGAAACCCGGCTGCTATCTCGGGGGGAAACTCTTCTCAAGGAAGGGGACCCTCCGGGAGAGGCGTTCGTCGTCGACGCGGGCCTTCTACAGGTGTTCAAGCGTCAGCCGGGCGGTTCGGAAGTCTTGATGGCGGAGTTGGGTCCGGGCTCGATCGTGGGCGAGATGAGTCTGCTCACGCTCGAGCCCCGGGCCGCGACCGTCGTGGCCGCCCGGGAAACCCGCCTGTTCGTGATTACCTCGCGGGTTTTCGCGGATTTGGTCCGTTTGAGCAGCGCCTTCGCCGTGAAGGTCGCCAAACTGTCGGAGGAACGGCGGCGGGAGTTGGCCCGAGTTTGAACAAGTCAAGCATGTCAAGCAAGTCAACCACCGGCACCGGGCGGGAGACTGGCACCGGGACGGGGGCATTTATTAGAATGGCCGCATGGCCATCCAACAAACCCTTATCCTCATCAAGCCGGACGGACTCAAGCGCCGCCTGACCGGGCTTTCCATCGACCGCCTCGACGCCTCGGGGTTGGAGATGGTCGCCGCCAGGGTGGTGAGCGTCTCCGACGCTCTCGCGCGGGAGCATTACAAATCGCTCTCCGACAAGCCTTTTTTCGCCAACCTCATCCGCTACATCCGCGGGGAGTTCCACGGCTTCAAGGACTCCCGGGTCCTGGCTCTGGTCTACCGCGGCGAGGACGCCATCAAGCGGGTGCGCGCCATCGCGGGCGCGACCAATCCGGAACAGGCCGAACCGGGGACCCTGCGGGGGTCTTTCGGGCGGATCACCACGGAAGGCAAGTTCGAGAACGTGATCCACGCCTCCTCCGATCCGGCCGAAGCGGAACGGGAGGTCGCGCTCTGGTTCAAGCCGGAAGAAATCCTTG
>CAYHPY010000238.1:0-1705 GCA_964358485.1 uncultured Elusimicrobia bacterium | reverse complement strand
ACGGCGATGCTCTTGACCACGAGCCTGGGGGTCGCGGCCTCAAGGCGCTTGGGTTCCGACTCGCGTCTTGATGGACTTATCTCCGTATAGACATCGAAGAATGAATCGCTTCCAGTATCGGTGCCCGTGGAAGTCGATCCCTTGATCGTTTTCTTCTTCAGCCCTTTGCAAAGGATGGGGCTGGAATTGACCTCTAGCTTGACCAGATGGTTGTCCAGGTTCTTATCGCAAAAGAGAACGCCGGCGCTCAGTCCAGGCGCCGCGGTCCAGGAAGTGCTGACGTTGACACTGCAGTCCGACGACCCGACCGGCGAACCCCCTGCCCCTTGGACGGATATCTGCGCCTCCGTTGGCGGGGATTGAACCTTTCCGAGAAAGACCTTGCCATGCCATTTCCCGCTCTCGACGAAGGGCGCGGCAGGCGTGAGAGACATGGAAAGCGTCCTGGTTGATTTCCCGCCGATCTCATGAACCGGCGCCTGCCCCGAAACACAGCCGCCCGTGAGAGAGCCGACACTGCAAAGGTGGAATCTGGCCGGCAAGTCGCCGTGATTGATGACGGCTGCGGAAACATTGTAGCTCTTCTCCGGGCAGACCTGCCCCGGAAGCCCGGTTACGCTCTTGATCTCCAGTTCGGCCGGTTTCTTCTTGAGCAGGCCCTTCAGAGCGCCGGCCTTCAGTTGCGGCTTGGACTCGCCTCCCTGTTCCGTCGCCAGGTCCACTACCCCGGTCACGACAAGGGTCTCCGGCCCTTTGACCAGAAGCTCTTCGGCTGGAGCGTAGACGGCGAGCCAATGCAGACCCGGTTCCACCCCGTACGGAACCAGCACCCTGATCTGTCCCTGCGTCCAGACAATGACGTGGGGAGTCAGGTCGGCAACGACGCTCTCCCCTTTGCCCAGCTTCACCTTGCGGCCTTCTTGATAATCCGAGAATGCTCCGTTGAGCGTCACCCCGCCGCCCGCGGCGTCCCCCGCCTTGACGTACTGCGGGTAATAACCGGTGATCTGCCAATCCTCAGCCTGGGCGGCGACGCCATGACCCGCCAGAACGACGCCGACCACGAGGGTCAGAAACATTCTCCTCAATGAGAATCCGATCCGGTGATTCCTGAACGCGTCCACGCATCCTCCCAGAGCGCGCCAACCCCGCCTGGCCGTGCGGTTATTGCTTCATTTGCTTCTGGACAGGTTTGTTGTCGTCAATAATTCCATGAGCGCCGACGTTGAATCGGAAACCATTGGCCGCCTCGTACCTGCCCTGGGGCGCCGGCGTCAACAGATACGCTCGTTTGTTCACAATGATCGCCTGGCGACCGTCCATCAGTTTGAAAACGTTCGCGGGCGGCTCGGGCTGGGGGGTGAAGGCCTTGGCCGCCGGACTCAACAACAGCGCCGCACTCAAGATCAATCCGCCGCACACCCATGTCGTCATGCGTTTCATTGTCGTGCTCCTTTCGTAGAAGATCTAACGCCCTGCATCCTCACGTCGTGGAGGAATCGCCTCACGACTTTGGAACCAGTTTAGGCCCGGGTTTCTTTTCGTCCGGGGAAGGTGCGCTCGGAGACCCGGGCCGGATCTTCGGCCGCTCATCCGGCGGCTGGGTCTGCGGCCCCGTGACAACCGGCGCCACCTTCAGCGTGATCGAAAACGGCCGGCCCATCTGGTCCGGCGGCACGGATACCGAGACCCGGTACTCCCCGGC
>CAYHPY010000237.1:0-1794 GCA_964358485.1 uncultured Elusimicrobia bacterium | reverse complement strand
GACGATTTCCTCAAAATGCCGGCCCGCTCCTGGTTCCTGCTGTTGATCCTGGCGATGATTTGGCTTCCGCTGGCCCTTCTGCGCCTGCCTCCGGCCGCCGGCAACATGGTGGCCGGCGCGGTTCTGGCCTTCTGGTTCGCCCTGACCTATTGGCAGTTCGGGCGGGGCGTGCGGCTGGAATTCGTCGCGCCGGCGGTGGCTCTGATCAGTTCCTTCCTGGTGTTGACGGTCCATCGGGTGCTCACCGAGGGCGCGGAGAAAAAGTTCATCAAGAATCTCTTCGGGCAATTCGTCGCGCCCGAGGTCGTCGAAGACCTGGCCAAGGATCCGGGCAAGGTCAAGCTCGGAGGCGAAAAAAGGGACCTGACGATCTTCTTCCTGGACATCGCGCACTTCACCAACATTTCCGAGAAAATGCAGCCGGAAAAGCTGATCCTTTTCCTGAACAAGTACCTGTCGGCCCTGAGCCACATCATCCAGGAGGAGAGGGGGGTCGTCGACAAGTACATCGGCGACTGCATCATGGCGTTCTGGAACGCGCCCCTGGAGGTTCCCGACCACCGGGCCCGGGCCTGCCTGGCCGCCATCGACTGCCAGGACCGGATCAAGGACCTCAATGTGGACCTGGACAAGGACCTGCCGGAGGTCCCCGCCATCCGCATCGGCCTGAATTCGGGGTTCGCCACCGTCGGCCTGACCGGCTCCGAGAAGAAGCTTCAATACACCGTCATCGGCGACGAGGTCAACCTCGCCTCCCGCCTGGATGGGGCCAATAAATTCTTCGGCTCCGACATCATGGCCAGCGACGCCACCTACCAAGGGGCCAAGGACGTGGTCGAGGCCCGGGAGTTGGGCCGGGTCCGCGTGGTCGGCAAGGCCATCCCGATCCGGGTCTATGAATTATTGGCCCGCAAGGGCCGGCTGTCCGAGGCTTGGAAGCAGGCCCTGCCTCTTTGGGAAAAGGGAGTGGCGCATTTCAATAAAAAGGAATTCGGCCCGGCCCTGGAGGCTTTCCAGGGCGTCGAGAAATTGATCCCCGAGGACGGTCCCTCCGCGGTCTATCTGACGATCTGCGGCGACTACGCGGTGATTCCGCCGCCGGACGAATGGGACGGGGTGTTCAATCTGACCGCGAAGTAGCATGGTGATCCTTTGGCGGCTGCTTTTCGGGCATCTGCTGGCGGATTTCACCTTCCAGTCCGACGCCGTCAACGCCGCCAAGCGCAGCAGCCTCAAGGGGATGTTGATCCATTGCGCCGCGCATCCCCTCTGCTACGCCGTCCTGGCGTTCCCCTACCTGGGGGAGATTTGGATCGACAAGGGGGCGTTCCGCCTCTCGGGCTGGGCGTGCGTCCTGGTGGTCTTCGCGGCCCATTTCATCGAGGACCAATGGCGGGTGTTCACGATTTTCCGCCACCGGGCGCCCGACAACACCCTGTATTTTTTGTGGGACCAGGTCATTCATTACGCCGTGATCTTCGCGGTGGTGCCGGCGGGCCTTTCGAGCGTCTCCGACCTCGAGTTGATGCCGGAGAAGTGGCCGGTGTTGGGCTGCCTGGCGGTCTTGGTGACCCACGGATCCACCGTGCTCATTTATTTCATCGAAAAAGACCTCTGGGGCCGCCCTTTTCCCGGCGCCCAAGAGAAATACCTCGGGATCGCCGAGCGGCTGGTCCTGGCGCTGTGCTTTCTTCTGCCCAACCCGTGGTGGGCTCCCGCCGCCGCGGTCTGGGGTTTCCTCATGTATTGGATCCGCGCCAAGCGCGTGGTCGATTTTTCTTGGTTCAGCCTGGC
>CAYHPY010000236.1:0-1818 GCA_964358485.1 uncultured Elusimicrobia bacterium | reverse complement strand
TGAGAATCTTCTTGGACGCAAGCGACGTGACCACCCTGGCGTCGGTAGGGACCTCTTCGGCTTCTTTCCAGCCGTCCGCCGATCTTGCCCAAGGCACGCATACCGTGATTGCCAGGGTCGCCGACCTGGCCGGGCATGTGGCCACCGCGACTTCCACTTTCTTTATCGACAGCATCGCGCCCCGGACGGACCTTCTGGTTGGGGAACCCAAGTTCGGGACGGAGCCCGCCTTCGTTTCTTCGCGCACGCTTCTGGGCCTCTCGGCCTCGGAGCCCGTGCAGACCTTCTTCGCGGTGGATTCCATGAGCTTTGCCGCTTTCACCTCGTCCTTCACCTTGACCACGGAGGGGTTGCGGACGATCGCTTATTTCAGCAAGGACGCGGCGGGCAATCAGGAAGTGGTTCGAACGACCCACGTCTTTGCCGACAACACGCCTCCGGTCACGGCTTTGCTGGTCAACGGCATTCCAACAACGGGAACGCAACTGGCGGCCGCGACCACGGATTCGTTCTCCATGATTTCAACGGACACGGCCGCGGGACTATTCCGGATTCTTTTCTCGCTGGACGGCAGTCCCGAATCGCCGTTCGCGACGCCCTTCACGTTGCTTCCCGGAACGCACACGGTCGCCTTCCGGGGGGAGGATAATGTCCGCAATCTTGAGGCGTTCCGCGCCGTCACGATCACCGTGGCGGGCCCGGATGCCCAAGCCCCGGCGTTAAGCTTGGCGCCGGTGGATCGGAGCACGATAAACGCCGCCACCCCCATGATCGTCGCCTCCTACTCGGACGGGGGCTCGGGGATCGACCCGGCATCGGTCAAGCTCAGCTTGGACGGGGTGGACGTCACCTCCAGCGCGGCGGTCAATGCCTCCTCCGCGGCTTTTACGCCCAGCTCGGCCCTCGCGCAGGGCTTGCATCAAGTCACGGCCGAGGCGGCCGACTTGGCCGGCAACCGAGCCACGGCCCGGGCCCAGTGGTTCCTGGACTCCCTGGCGCCGGTCACGACCTTGCTTCTTAACGGCCAGGCCGCGGTCAACCCGGTGGTCGCTTCCTCGACGGATTCCTTCTCGTTTAGCGCCGTGGACGCGGGGACGGGGGTCGCGGCCATCCTCTATTCGCTGGACGGCGGGGCGGAGCAGGTCTTCGCCTCGCCCTTTAGCCTGGCGGCGGGCAATCATGCGCTCAGATTCCATAGCCGCGACCGGGCCGGGAACCTGGAGGCCCTCCAAACCGGTACGGTCGCGGTCCCGGCCCAGGGCTTGGCCGTAACCGTCGATCTCAAGCCCGAGACCCTGAACCTGGCTGCCTTCGGGCAGTTCCTGAGCGCCCATATAGAGGTGGCCGAGGGCGGGAGCGCGGCCCAGATCGCGACCAATACGGTGCGGGTCTCCCATGTCGACGGCCGGCTCATCAGCCCACCGGTGTTCATCGACCCCAAGGGGCCGGTGAGCCTGGCCGACGAGGACGGCGACGGCTTGGCCGAGCTCAAGGTTAAATTCCCCCGGGAGCGGATCAGCGCGGTCCTGCCCGCAAACGCCGAGCCCAAGGTGACGGTCTCGGGGGCGTTTACGGGCGGGCAAACCTTCCAGGCGGACGACACGGTCCGCACTTTGGGCAAGGGATTGACGGCGGCGGTCGATCCCGACGAAACGGGCCTGGCGTTGATCGCGGCCTACGCCTTCCCCAACCCTGCCAAGGGGGTCAATCCGACCATCCGGCTCCAGACCCGGGGGACGGCGGACGCGGTCACGATCACCATTTACAACGTCTTCCGGGAAGTGGTGCACACGGCCAGCCCCGGCGCCCCGCAAAGAG
>CAYHPY010000235.1:0-1845 GCA_964358485.1 uncultured Elusimicrobia bacterium | reverse complement strand
GCCGCCAGCACCTCCAGGACGTCTTCCAGGGTCAGCGGCTCGAAATAGAGACGGTCGGAGGTGTCATAGTCGGTCGAAACGGTTTCCGGGTTGCAGTTGACCATGATGGACTGATAGCCCATGGCCCGAAGGGATTGGGAGGCCTGGACGCAGCAATAGTCGAATTCGATGCCTTGGCCGATTCGGTTGGGGCCGGAGCCTAGAATTACGACTTTTCGCCGGCTAGCGCCGGCGGCCAGATCCCCCTCGGGCTCGTAGGTCGAATAGAAGTAGGGGGTCGAGGACGCGAATTCTCCCGCGCAGGTGTCGACCAGCTTGTAGGAGGGCTTGAGATTCCATTTCTTGCGCAGGGCGCGGACCTGCCCTTCCGTCATCGACCAGGCCCGGGACAGCTGGATGTCCGAAAATCCAAGGCGCTTGGCCTCCCGGGCCAGCGGGAGGGAGGGCTTGGCGCCGACCAACCCCCGGCCGAAATCCGCCAGCTCCTTCATCTGATGGAGGAACCACGGATCGATGCTGGAAATTTCCCCGATTTCCTCCGGGGACATCCCGGCGTCGAGGGCGGCCTTGATGTAGTAGATCCGTCCCGAACGGGGGATGGCCAGCTTTTTGACCAGGGTCTCCCGGTCCACCTCTCCCTTAAAGTCGAACCCCGCCTTGCCGCTCTCCAGGCCGCGGAGGGCTTTTTGGAAGGATTCCTTGAAGGTGCGGCCGATGGCCATGACCTCGCCGACCGACTTCATGGCGGTGTCGA
The DNA here is from genome assembly GCA_964358485.1 of uncultured Elusimicrobia bacterium. Taxonomy (GTDB): domain Bacteria; phylum Elusimicrobiota; class Elusimicrobia; order UBA1565; family UBA9628; genus CAYHPY01. The sequence continues at coordinate 1,091 of CAYHPY010000235.1, read as the reverse complement.
GCTGGAACTCCCCGAATTTCTCGAAGGCGAAGCGGGGCACCTTGGTGACCACGTAGTCGATGGCGGGCTCGAAGCACGCCGGGGTCTTGCGGGTGATGTCGTTGGGGATCTCGTCGAGGGTGTAGCCAACGGCCAGGCGCGCGGCGATCTTGGCGATGGGGAATCCCGTCGCCTTCGAGGCCAAGGCCGAGCTGCGCGAGACGCGCGGATTGATCTCGATGACGACCCGCCGGCCGGTCTTGGGGTGGACGGCGAACTGGATGTTGCAGCCGCCGGTTTCGACTCCCACCTTGGAAATGATCTTGCGGGCGTCGTCGCGCAGGTCCTGGTATTGCCGGTCGGTCAAGGTCTGCGCCGGGGCCACGGTGATGGAGTCGCCGGTGTGCACGCCCATCGGGTCGACGTTCTCGATGGAGCAGACCACGACGAAATTATCCTTGGCGTCCCGCATGACCTCCAGTTCGTATTCCTTACAGCCGATGACGGATTCCTCCAGGAGGACCCTTTTGATGGGGCTGACATCGAGGGCGAAAGAGACGCGGGCGCGCAGATCGTCGAGGTTGTAGGCGATCCCGCCTCCCGAGCCGCCCAAGGTGAAGGAGGCGCGCACCACCAGCGGAAAGCCCAGCTCGCGGCTGGCCGCGCGGGCCTCGGCGGCGTCGGAAACCAGGCGGCTGCGCGGGATGTCCAAGCCGATCTCCTGCATGGCGACCTTGAAAAGCTGGCGGTCCTCGGCGGTGCGGATCGTCTCCAGCCGGGCCCCGATGAGCTCCACGCCGTACTTTTTTAGGAGGCCCTTCTCGGCGGCGGCCACGGCCAGGTTCAGGGCGGTCTGGCCTCCCAGGGTCGGAAGGATGGCCTGGGGGCGCTCGGCCTCCAGGACCAGCTCCAGGTATTCCACGGTGAGCGGCTCGATATAGGTCCGATCGGCAAGCTCCGGGTCGGTCATGATCGTGGCGGGGTTGGAATTGAGCAGGACGACCTTGTAGCCGTCGGCGCGCAGGGCCTTGATCCCCTGGGTGCCGGAGTAGTCGAATTCGCAGCCCTGGCCGATGACGATCGAGCCGGAGCCGATCACCAGAATTTTATTG
>CAYHPY010000234.1:0-1850 GCA_964358485.1 uncultured Elusimicrobia bacterium | reverse complement strand
ACGCTCCCGCCGGTCAGGATGGCCGCGGCGGCGTGGCTGAGCTCGTGAAAGAGGACGACGAGGATCTTCAGGGGCCAGACGACCGGGGTGTTCCAGGCCGCGCCCACCGCCAGAACGATGGCGATCAGCTCCCAGCGGGCGGCCGTCTCCGAATCCTTGGTCCAGGCCGGGAATTTTAATCCCACACGGCAACGATAGCGAGTCCGGACCGCCCCGTCAACTCGAAGATTGACAGCGGGGGGTGGAAATCGGACAATCCGGCCATGGTGGCCGTCGCCGTCATTCTGGGGCTCGTCGCCTTCGTCGTGGGCATTCTCTATTTCATCGCGGCGACGGGGGGGGCTTGGCTCGAGCGGGCGCGGGAGGCCGCGACGGCTCTGGGCTGCGCGGACCTTCCTTCCGTGAACAAGACGCTCACCGAGGAGTTTGAGGTCCATCAATGGACCTGCCAAGGCGTGGCCATGACCCTCCAAGCCGGTTCCCAAATGCGGGACGCCCCGCCGGGTTCGCAGGCTCCGGGAGTCATCATCATGAGCGCCCTGATCGTGGCCGAACTCCCCAAGCCCCTGCCCTTTGAATTTTCCATCGGAAACCCCCGGTTGCCCAGCGGACCCGTGATCTCCACGGGTGACGCGGAGTTCGATGAGGAATTGGCCGTGCGCGCCTCGGACGAGGCCGCCGCCCGGCGCTTGTTGGCCTCGCCCGAACTGCGGGCGGAGCTTCGGTCCTTCTACCAGTCTTCCCGCTCGCTTCCGACGGTCATGGGCTCGGTCAGCGAAACCGAGGTGAGAATTCAAACCTTCGACCGCAAGCACATCCGGGAACTCTGCGAGCGGGCCGCCGCGCTCGCCTTGACCCTCTCGGGCCGGGCTACCGCTTGATCAGGAAGCTTTTGAGGAAGGGCCGCCAGGCCTTGTTCTCCATGTCCCGTAAATCCGGCATGGGGCTCTCGAAGGAATAACTCAGCAGGAAAAACCGCTCCCGGGCGGGGACGATCAGAAATTCTTCCTTGGCCAGCTTCGGGGCCTCCGACGAGACCGACGCGGGGTCTCCCGCGTCGACCGGAACCTTCCGAAGGAAGGAAATGACTTTTATTCCCGAAATCGTTTCCGTTCCTTTTTTTTGCGGCGGCCGCCCGAGGCTTCTGGCCTCGAAGCCGTCCAGGAAATCCCCCGGCGTCGGGTATTTCGACCCCTTGCCTCCCAAGAGCCGAATCCGAATCGTGTAGCGAAGATGGCTGAGGCGGACCTCCCGGTCGAAGCCCGAGCCCAGGCTCAAAGACGACCACTCGGCGGGGACCTGGTAGGTCGCCCAACCTTCAAAGGGGGACGGCCGGGAAGGGGCTTCCTGCCCCGTCGCCGGAGGGGTCCCCCAAAGCAGGGCGGCGCACAGGAGGGCGGCCCTTCGGGCCGGGGGAGAAATCCTCAAGGCCAATGGCTCGGATTCTTCTTCCGGTCCTCTTGGTAGTTTTGCGCGAGCCCTTCCTTCTCCCGGTCGATCCAATTCGGGGCCGTGGAGGGCGCCGAGTGCCTTTTGGTTTTGAGGGCCTGGGACAGGGCGTCCTTGCGGGCCTTCAGCGCCGCTTCCTGCGCCTTCAGGAAATCCTGGGACTCCTTTTTTTGAAAGGACTTGATCCGCTGTTTGCCTCCGCCCGTGCCGTACCATTTCACGTAGGAGCCCAGGTGGGCGATGATTTCGTCGAGGTGCTTCAACTTGTCGGGAAGGTAGGTGCCGAGGTTGTTTTCGATGTCTTCCGAAACCGACTTGCGATGGGAGGCCTTCCACCCATGATCGGCGATGAAGTGGGCCAGGATCGCCTTGTAGAGCTTGTAATCCTCGATGTCGGCGGC
>CAYHPY010000233.1:0-1924 GCA_964358485.1 uncultured Elusimicrobia bacterium | reverse complement strand
CGTTTGACTGCGTGAGCGCGCTGGAAATCCTCGAGCACTTGGAGGAAGACCCGCTTGCCCGAACGGTCCGGGAGCTTGCCCGGATCGCTTCCCGCCATATCCTGGTCTCCACCCCCCACGAGGAGGAATTGATCCGGCTCCACTGCGCCGATTGCGGAAAGGCCTTCAATCCCAATGGGCATGTCCGCCGGGTCGACGAACGCTTTCTGCGTTCTCTCTTCTGGGGCTGGGACCTTTCCTCCCGCATTTTTGTCTGGTCCGAGCGCCGGCCCTATTTTTACCGGGAGCTCCACGGGGTCTACGCCCGTTTCGCCCGCCCCTGGCTGGCTCCCGCGCTCTGCCCCGCCTGCGGGGCCGATCGAGGAAGAGGGGAAAGCCCTCCCGCCCAAACCCGGCTTGGAAAAACCATGAGGCGCGCGCTGCCGGGGCGCGCCAAACACCGCTGGATCGTCTGTCTTTTCTCCCGCCGAGGCGTCGCCCTCCGATGACCCCGGGCAAAGCCGCGAGGGAGCGCCGCCTGCTCATCGTCAGCTATTGCTACCCTCCTTTTCCGGCGATGGGCAGCGCGAGAATCGCCTCTTTCGTCCGGCACCTCCCGTCCTTCGGCTGGAAAACCGCCGTCGTCACGATCCGCCCGGGGCGGCTGGCCCCCTTTCAGCTTCCCGAAAGCCCCGACGAAAATCCCGAGCAGGTCTGCCGGACTCCCACGCTGGACGTTTCGCGCCTGTTCCGGGCGTTGGCGGGGGGACGCCTCCAGGGCAACAACGTCAGCCGCGCCCAAGCCGGGAGCCAGGGCGGGCTCCGCCGCCTGGCCTTGACGCTCTACGACCGGTTTCTGGCCTTTCCGGATTCGGCCTGGCCCTGGTATTTTCTAGGAAGGCGGCGGGCGCTGGCGTTCGCCCGCGATTTCAGACCGGATCTCATCCTCTCAAGCTCTCCCCCGGAAACGGCCCACGTCTTGGGGGATTTCCTGCGCCGCCGACTGGGAGTTCCCTGGGTTCCGGACTTCCGGGACCCGTGGAGCCAAACTCCGTGGAAAGATATCACCCCGGGCGGTCGGGCGGCCGCCCGATCCCTGGAGCTCAAAGTCATTTCCGGGGCCGCCGCGCTCTGCGCCGTCTCCGAGCCGATCGCCGAGGCCCTCTCCCGCCTGCACGGCAAGAGCGCGTTCTCCGTGACCAACGGTTTTGAGCCCGGTCCTCCTCCCGTTCCGCCGCCGCCCGGGCCCTTCCGGCTGCTCTACACCGGAATGGTCTATCCGGGGCGTCGGGAGCCCGGAGTGATCTTCGACGCCGTCCGCCGCCTCCGGCTCGAGGGCACGGCCGACCCCGGCGGACTTCGACTGGTCTTTTACGGCCCAAACCACCAAATCACCCGGCGCTTGGCCGCCGAACGGGGAGTGGAGGATTTCGTGGATTGTCCCGGGGAAACCTCGCGGGTGGAGTCCCTGGCCCGGCAGAGGGGCGCCCATGCCCTTCTCCAATTGGAATGGGCCGACCCGCGCGCCGCGGGGGTTTTCCCCGGGAAGTTTTTCGAATACCTGGGAGCCGGGCGCCCGATTTTGGCCGTGGGACCAAAAAACTCGGTCGTCGAGGCCGTGCTGAAGCGGACGGGGGCGGGGGTCATGGCCCACGACCCGCTCGGAGCCGGAGAAATTCTCCGACGGTTCCTCAGCGCCTGGAAACAAGGGCGGGACTTGACGCCGGAGCGCGATGAGGCGGAGATTTCCCGCTTTACCTGCCGCGCCCAGGCCGAAATTCTGGCCGGACATTTGAACCGGGTGCTCGAAGTCCGGCTCCAGGGCCGCCGATGAGAAAATGGGCCGTCGCGGCGATCGCCGTGGGTGTCGCCCTGCGGGCGGGCCTGTTAGTCTGGTATCTCTCGACGCACGGGGGACGGCCCGAGACCTGGGAACCGGAGGTCA
>CAYHPY010000232.1:0-1962 GCA_964358485.1 uncultured Elusimicrobia bacterium | reverse complement strand
CTCGCTCACCTTCGCGGTTTCATGACACCGTGTACGATTCCGGGACACTACTAACAAATTGCTTGCGCACCATAACGGCGGGTGGCCCTCGACTAGTTCGTGGTGCGCGGCGTGGTGCGCAACCGGGGGCCAGCCGGCCAGACCCAGCTCTTCGCGGCCGAGGAGCTGATCTCGCTGCTGTCCCGGCCGTTCGACTCGGATGCCGAGGCCGCGCTCAAGAAGGGCCGCGCGCTGACCGTCACTCCGGTTTCGTAGAATCCCTCCGTGCCCCGCCCCTCCCCCCACCGCCGTACCGTTTATCTAGCCGCCCTCTTCTCCTTCCTCAATAAACTCTTCGACAGCGAAGCAGGAATTTCCAGTGCGCATTCCGCCTGAAAGCCGCAGCATCCGGACAGGTTAGCCCCTCTTTGCCGCCCGCGCAGAGCCCGACCCTCGTTCCGCCGGCTCGATTGCCCGTCTATCCGCGCCAACCGCCCAAAAAATCGTTCGGCCGGGCGCGGCCCGTCCGTCCCGCTCACGTGGGAAGAGCCCGGACTCAGGCCCCGGGGAAGCCCCCCTTCTCGAGCCGCGCCCAGGGTATGGCCGACAGTCCGGGCGCCAGTTGAAGCGCCCTCTCTCCGCGATAGACGACGAAACCCGAACGCACGTGAAGATCCTTCATGCATTGGCGGATGCCGAGCAGCCCCTTGGAGGACAGCGTCGAGCCCGCCTTGACCTCGACGACCAGGCGCGTCCGCCCGTTCTCGACGATCAAATCGGCCTCCGCGCCGGCCTGGGTTCTCCAAAAGTAACAGCCCGGAGCCGGCCAGCGCAGCTTCGCCCGGCGGATGAGTTCCTCCAGGACGAACCCCTCCCAGGAGTTGCCCCTCCCGGGCCATGTCTCCAGGTCCTGAGGCTTGCGCAACCCGGCCAGATGATGCAGAAGCCCCGTGTCGCGAATGTAGAGCTTCGGGCTCTTGACCAGGCGTTTGGAGATGTTCGCGTGGTAGGGCTGCAGGCGGCGGATCATGAATGCGCCTTCCAGGATGTCCAAATGATGGGACACCGCAGGAACGCTCAGGTCGAGCGACCTCGCCAGATCGGAGACATTTAACAGGCCGCCGTGGACGTGCGCGAGCATCATCCAGAGCTTGCGCAGGCGCACGGGAGCCACCTGAATCCCCATGGCGGGAATGTCCCTTTCGAGGAAGGTGCGGACATACTGCTCGAGCCAGGCGGTTTTGCTCTGCGCCGCGCTCAACGCATATAGAGGCGGAAGGCCTCCCCAGAACCACCTCTGCGCCAGCCATTTAGGCCTAGCGCCCAGCTCCGAACTGCCGAAAGGCGTCATCTCCAACACCCCGACACGGCCCGCGAGGCTCTCGCCGGACTGCTTCATGAGCGGAGGCGCGGCGGACCCGGTCAGGACGAACGATCCGGGACGCCGTTTTCGGTCCACCACTCCGCGCAGAATCGGAAAAAGCTGCGGCCATCGCTGAGCCTCATCGATGATCAGATTCCCGGGATTGGCCGCCAGGAATCCTTCCGGGTCGGAGGTCAGGAGGTCGAGGTCGGTGGGATTCTCCAAATCCAAATACTTCCACGAGGGAAGTGCTGCGCGCACCAAGGTCGTCTTACCCGATTGTCTGGGGCCGGCCACAAGGACGACGGGGAAGGTGCGAAGGTGGAACTGAAGGGCCGCGGTCTCGTCGCGCCGAATCAACATTCCTTGTATTATACAGGTTGAACATTAAAATTACAAGGTATAAAATAAGGCTCGGCCCATCAGGCGCCCATTACGCCGTCAAGAAAGTCCCGGCGGCGTCAGCCGACCTTGCCGCCGCAATCCGCGCAGAACTTCGCTCCGGCCGCGAGGCCCTTGCCGCACGCGGCGCAGAACTTGGCCCCAGCCGGGCTTCCGGCGGGGGCGGCGGAGCCGCCCAGCTGACCGCCCGACATCGCGGCCCCCATCTGCTGGCCCAT
>CAYHPY010000231.1:0-1970 GCA_964358485.1 uncultured Elusimicrobia bacterium | reverse complement strand
CGGCGCAGATGACAGGCATGTCGGGGCGGTTCCCGAGGAATAGAACTTTTTCGGCCAGCCCCGACTTGCGCGAAATTTCTTCCAACTCTTGTTTCCGTTCCCCGTCTCCCACGATCAGGAATCGGCATTCCGTTCCGTTGTCGATAATCCGTTTTGCCGCCGCCAGGAAATCCTCATGCCGTTTGATCGGCACCAGCCGCCCAACGATCCCGACGATCGGAACGCCTTCGGCGATCCCCAATTCTCCCCGGAGTTTTCCTCGGAGAGACTCGGACGCCAGAAAGGGTTCCAGGTCCACCCCGGATGGAATTACGCAATATTGGTCCGGGCGTCCGATTCCCATCCCAAGGAGTTCGTCTCGTTGGGACCTGGTCAAGACCACGATCCGGTCCGTGACGCGCGCCAAGACCGATTCAATCATGCGGAAGATTCGGTTGGCCAACGGGTTGAAATATCCGTGGAGGACGTGGCCGTGGTAGGTATGGACAACGACTGGAACTCCCGCCAAGGCGGCGGCGGCGCGGCCAAGCGCGCCTGCCTTGGATTTGTGGGTGTGAAGCACGTGGGGGTGCTCCCGGCGCAGAAGGCCTAGGATGCGCAGGAAGGCCCGCAGATCGGCCCAGGGCCTGATCGGCCGCGCCAATTCCGGAATGTACTCCAATGACAACCCTCTCTCCTTGGCCGAAAGCTCCAGATTTTCTTCACGGGGCTCCACTCTTCCGTAAGCCAGGACGGTCCGCCAGTCAGGGGCGCAAAGACGAGCGGACAGTTCAATGGCCTGCCGGGCCGGTCCGCCCACGTTGAGGCGGTCCATCAAGCGGACCACTCGCACCTCAGTCATGGCCGCGCGCATTGTACCAAATCGATAACGCCCCATTTGCTCGCCGCAAAGAGCATGCCGCCAGCATGGCGACAATGGGCATAACGACTACCCGATGGCGCCCCTCCGCATGGAACAGCACATGGACCAGGGAGAACCCTCCCGCCGCGGCGGCACAAACCAGGGCAAATCTTTTAATGGCTGGCCTTGTGGAGCTCAACCCCGTCACCGCTCCCACGAGAGCCATGATCAGGAGGCCTCCGTAAAGCGCTTTATAGAACCAGAGTATGGGCCTTGGAATCCACTCGTAATGGCGCGTAGCGTACCCCGGCGAAAACCACCAGGAGAAGTAGAGCTTCTTCATAAACCCCCTCCCCGCATCCGTCGGATTCTCGCGAATCCAGTGCAGCGCCTCCCTCATAAACCAATCGTGGTTCCCCAGTTCCGTCCTGGGTCCAGGGAGTGCGACCAAGGCCTGTTCAGCCCAGCGAGCCATGGCAATCCCGTCCCGGTCCCAGAGCGTGCCCGTGCTTCGAGCATTGTTCCCTAGCCACAAGGCCTCCGCGGAATCCGTGGTCAGGAGCACCCTTTGGTGAAGCTGGTAATTGCGAAAGAGCCAGGGCGCTAGCACCATCCCGCTGACCAGCATCATCGGCAGAGTCAGCCGGGCAAGCCAACTCCAAGGCCGTCGGCCCACTGCCCAAAAAAGGCCGACGGGCAATACCAAGGCTCCAAGATCCGGCCTCGTGAGGATGCCCATTCCAAGCACCAGTCCCGCCCCCGCAGCCGCTTTCCACCCGCCGTTTTCATCCGCATCAAAAAAAAGGCCGAGCCAGATGACAATCAATAGCGCGGCCAAGGTGACCGGGACCGTTTTATAAGAGCCATAGACCAATAAGCTGGGCTCGACCGCCACAATCCACCCAGCCATGACCGCTGCCCTCTCCCCCAACCATCGATGGCAGGTGGAGTAAACTCTCCAAATCAAGGCAAGGCTCAGTAGAAGCTGGAAGGCATATCCCGGCAACAGGCCCGGGCCCCAGAGCCTGCCCAAGGCGGCCAGCACCATTGGAAAGACCGGAACATGGAATGACCGGTACACAGTGCCCATCCGCTCCAGGACATAGCCCTTGCCCGTTATCAGGTTTGC
>CAYHPY010000230.1:0-2008 GCA_964358485.1 uncultured Elusimicrobia bacterium | reverse complement strand
CCAATACCACGGTTTCCCGGGAAGGCCTTCCAGGCGACCTTCCCGAAATGCGCGGGGGCTTGAGCGGCGCGCCGTTGCGCGCGCGGGCCACCGCCCTGGTGGCCGCCGTGCGGCGCATGACGAGCGGGCGCCTGCCGATCATCGGAGTCGGCGGCGTCTTCACCGGCGGCGACGCCCTGGAAAAAATCCGCGCCGGGGCGGGGCTGGTCCAAATCTACACCGCCCTCGTTTACCGGGGCCCGGCGGCGGCGCGGCTGATCCAACGGGAGTTGGCCGAAGCCCTGGCCCGGGGCGGCCATCCGGGCGTCGCGGCGGCGGCGGGGACGCCGTGACTCAGGTCATCGTCGCGCTCGACGTCGACAGCATCCACGCCGAGGAACAGCTTCTATCCCAGCTCAAGGGCACCGTCACCTGGTACAAGGTGGGGCTTCAGCTCTTCACCGCGCACGGCAAGCGGGCGGTGGACTTGGTGCACCGCCACGGAGGGAAGGTTTTCCTCGACCTGAAGTTTTTGGACATTCCCCAGACCGTGGCCAGCGCCGTCCGGGAGGCCCAGCGCCTGGGCGTCGATTCGATTTCCCTTCATCTTTGGGGCGGCGCCGACATGCTCCGGGCCGTCCGGGAGGTTTCGCCCCGGCCCAAGATCTGGGGGGTCACCGTCCTGACCAGCATGCTCGGCAAGGACATCCGATTTTTCCACCCGCGCGCCCAAATTCCCGCCATGGTCAAGAACATGGCCAAGCTGGGGTGGGTCAACGGCATCGACGCGGTGATCTGCTCCGGCCAGGAAGTCGAATTTCTGCGCAAGTCCCTGCGGCACCTGGATTTGCGCTTCGTCACGCCCGGCATCCGTCCGGCGGGCTCGCTGAAAAACGACCAGCGGCGCGTGATGACGCCCGGGGAAGCGGCCGCCCTGGGAATCGATTTCATCGTGGTCGGACGCCCCATCACCAAGGCGGCCGATCCCCTGAAAGCCGCGCAGGAAATCCTCTCGGAAATGCGGCACGCCGCGCCGAAGGCTTTGGAGTCCCAATGACGCCCGCCCCTTTTGTATACTCTCACTGAGGAAATGGCCGAAGAAACCGAGATCTACGGAGACACCCTCAAGAGCCTTTTGGCCGACTGCGGGGCGATGTTGGAAGGCCACTTCCAGCTTTCCTCCGGGCTCCACAGCGCGCGCTACCTCCAACTCGCGCTTCTGCTGGCCGAGCCCGAGCGCGCCGCCGACATCGGCCGCTCCTTGTCCCTGCTCCAGACCGAGGCCGTGGATCTTGTCGTGTCCCCGGCCATCGGAGGACTGATCATCGGGCATGAAACCGCGCGGGCCCTGGGCGTGCGGGCGTTTTTCACCGAGCGCGAAAACGGCCTCATGACCATGCGGCGGGGATTCGCCCTGAAGCGCGGGGAGCGCGTCGCCGTGGTCGAGGACGTCATCACCACCGGAAAATCCACCGGAGAGGTGGTCTCCTTGGTGCGGGCCGCGGGGGCCGAGGTGGCCGGAGTCCTTTCGATCGTCCTGCGCGCGGCCAAACCGCCGGAGTTCGGGACTCCCTGCCGGAGCCTGCTCAATCTCCCGATCCAAAGCTTTCCCCCCGGGGAATGCCCCCTCTGCCTGAATGGCACGCCCTTCGTCAAGCCGGGAAGCCGCCCGGCCCCGTCGGCGGGAGCCGCCTGATGGCCGCGGTGCTTTCCCCCTCGCGGGGCTGGACCTATAAAAAAGCCGGGGTCGACACGGGCCTGGCCGACCGGCTGGTCGACCACATCCGCCGCAAGGCCAAGGCCATCGGCGGCTTCGCGGGCCTGTTCCCCCTGAACCTGGACGGCCACGGCCCCTACGATCTGGTGGCCTGCACCGACGGGGTCGGCACCAAGCTCAAGATCGCCTTCCTCCTCGACCGCCACCAGACCGTGGGCATCGACCTGGTCGCCATGTGCGTCAACGACCTGATCACCTGCGGCGCCAAGCCCCTGCTGTTCATCGACTACTACGCCACGGGCAAGCTCGACC
>CAYHPY010000229.1:0-2042 GCA_964358485.1 uncultured Elusimicrobia bacterium | reverse complement strand
GGGTGTGTGACCGCAAAGTAACCTGATCTCAGGCGGCGATCTTGATTTTGAGATAATCAGAGTTGTGGAGCCGATCCCAGCATTCGTCCCAACGGTGGCTCTTGAGGGCTAGGCGCAGGGTCAACACACTGGTCGCTCCGGGTTCCGTCCAGAACATCCCCGACTCTTTGAGGCGCTGGCCAATCACCGACCGGCACCCGCCTTCCACCACGCCGGAACCGTAGAACAAGCCCTGCTGACGATACGTCTGGTAAAGCATCTTGTCTTGGTGATGCTCAAAGTAGGCAATCTGCTTTTCCAAGGCCTCCTCCGGGGGCGACCCCAACTGGTCGAGCCGGCGCCGGGCCGCCGCGATCACGGCGCCGATTTGGTCGTGTTTGAGCATCCCCGTCCAGGTTTGCTCCATCCGTGCGGCCCAGGGCGTGTCCGCCCCGTAAAGCCCCGCGCACAATTCATGCAGTCGCTCCAGCGCGTGATAGAGGTCGAGGATCAGGATGGCCAGGGGAAAATTGACGCGCGCCAACTCCCAAATCCAGGCCGCGCCATCCCCCAGGAACACGACCTTGTTCGCCCGCCCCAGCCCGCGCCGCCGGGCTTCGGCCAGGAGGCGCGCCCCAAAGTCGGGGGCGGACTCGAAGCTCCCGACATAGGTCGTGGATTCATGATCGCGCACCGGCAAGCCTTGCTCGTCGGTTCGGGTCTGGGTAAAGACGGCCCCCAGTTTGACCTCGCGCGTTTGGGCCGAGCCGTCTTCCTGTTTGCCGGGCCGACCGGCCAGTTCGGCCGCCACCATCGGCACGCCCGTGCCATCCGCCTCCACGTAGAGGATCGGGAGGGGCTCGGGGCGGGTGGGGTGGCCTTGTTCCAACTGCGCCGCCACGGCCGGGGCGACGAGGTTGACCAGCCGTTGAATCTGACGGCCTTCGAGGGCCACGTTCGCCTGCGTCAAGAGATCCTCGCTGGCCGACTGATAGCCTTCTTTGGCCGCCGCCCGGCTGGCCAACCGCACCACGGCTGGCGAGAAGCTGTGGACCAATCCCAGGGCCTGGTCCAACGGACAGCGTCCGGTCTGGGTCGCCGGGGCATAGAAATAGTCGCGCCGCACGGTAATGGGGCCAAAGAGGGTCTGGATGTCCTTGGCCCGGTCGGGGTGGCATTTTTCTCCGGGCCGGCTGGCATTGTCCGGCACGCTCCAGTCGGACTGGTTGTATAGCTGTTCGAGCAGAGCCCGCCCATCTTTGAAGAGGGCCTCGCGCAAGCCCAACTCGACCGCCTCCAGATTGGCGACGCCCTGGCGGGCCAGGCTTTGCCGGACCAGTCTCAGGAAGGCGGTGGTTTCCTGGAACTGCTCATGGGCGACCTCCTGCGGCTGGAGTTTTTTTTACCGTCGTCGCTTTGATCTCGGAGGCGGGTGATCTGGTCGCTGACGGTGACGTAGTCTTCGGCCAGGGCTTGGAAGCGCCGGTACTGGGCCACGTCCTGCTCGAGCTGCGGGGCCTGGTCTTGCGGGACGCGCTCGGAGAACTTTTTGCCGCGGAAGAAGCCCTGGAGGAGGAAGTAGGGGCCGCGTTTGGGGCCGTGGCGGCGGGGGGACTTGAAGAACTGCTGACTCACGGAGCCGCGGCGGAGCCGGTCGATGGCTTGCATTTGGGCGAGGAGGGCTTGGCGCTGCTGGAGGAGAGGTTCAAGGTTGGGTTTCATGCGGTATTGTATCTGTGTAGATACAATACGCCGAGGCCGACGGCCTGTCCAGCTTGTTTTTCGAAGGCAGGTTACTCAGCGGTCACACACCCCGTGGGGGAAGACGCGCGGGAAAACGGTTGCCTGCGGTGCGGGTTTCGAGGAACACTCCGGCATGAGATCCCAAACGCGACTAGTGCCGACCTCGCAGACGAACGCTTCTTCGCCGACCTGCTTTCCCCTTGTTCCTCGGAGGGGAGCGAAGGCGAGGACGACGGGCGAACCGAAACGCGAGCTGCGCTGGCCGAAGATTTGCGCGCTGGCCGCGGTGTCCGTTTTCTGCGCCGCTGCTTCTGACTTCG
>CAYHPY010000228.1:0-2055 GCA_964358485.1 uncultured Elusimicrobia bacterium | reverse complement strand
CCATCTCATCGACCACGTTCTTGGGGCTGCGCTCCCGGTAGGCGTTGCCGATGGAATTCTTCGGGGAGCAGAAGGAGCAGTTGAAGGGGCAGCCCCGGCTAGCCACGATCGGCAGGGCCTGGACCTGGGCCGTCTGATTGGATTGGTGCCCGCCCAAGAGGCGGATGTCGGGCTGGAACTGCTCGACCGGAAAAAGGTCCCAGGCCGGCATGGGCATGTCGTCGAGGGAGGCGTCGTTGATCCAGCCTCTTTTGGGGGTCTTGACCGCGGTCTGCCCCGCGGGATCGAAATAGGTGATGCCCTGGATGCCGGTGACGGATTTGCCGTCCCGCGTCGCCTCCATGAGCTCAAGCATGGTCGCCTCGCCCTCATGGTGGACGACGAAATCCGCCAAGCGCATTTTGACGTAGTGGTCGGCGAACACCGCGGCGTGAATGTTGCCGAGCACGATGACGACTCCGGGCAGGCGGGCCCGGAGGTCGGGCAGGATCGGGTCGACCAAAGGGGCGCAGGGGGTCAGGAGCGAAAAAGCGACGACGTCGGGCTTATGGGCGACGATTTTCTCGAGCATCTCCTCCTTGGTGTGGCAGGCGATGAAGGAATCCAGCCCGACCACGTTGAAGCCGCCGCGGATGAGGACCCCCCCGATGTAGGCCAGCCCGATGGAGGGGATCGGGGTATAAAAGTCCTTCAGGGTTCCGAATTGCCGGTCGAAATCGACCGAGGGGTTGACCAGCAGGATTTTCATGGGGGTTGGAGCGGCAGTCATTATAGCAAATTTTCGGCGCCGGCCCACGGCTGGCCGGGGGCCCTTCGGGCAAAAATCCCCCTTTCCCCCTCCGGCTTTGGCCGTTGGGGGAAACCCGCGGGCGGGCTTACTTGGGGGCCGTCCGCTTGGGCGCGACCTTGAAGTCGGTGGTTTCCGTGTCGTACCAGAAGGGCCTGGCCCCGGAAACGGCTTTCTTCTCGTATTCCGCGCCGGCCGTCTGCCAGTCCCGGCAGCCCCTGCAAACCTGGGGAATCTCGTCCCAGCGATGCTCCCGATGGGGAGCCCTCAGCCGCGCGCCGAGCGCCGCCCAGAGCTCCTTGATGGTGAGCTCGTTGGCGTTTCCAACGGTGAAGCGCCCCTCGTAGTCCACCGCGCACGCGACCGCGGACCCGTCTTGGTGGATGGCCATGGTGTTGTTGCCCCACGGGCACGCGATCCGAAACGGCGTCTCATGGTCGATCCGGTCCGAGCGGATCGAGCCGGAGGCGGTCCATTCAAGCTTGGGCCGAACCTTCACCTCGGCCCCGAGGGCCCGCCAATGCTCGCGGAAGCTCTCGACCTCGTGCTCGTTCTCCTCCATGAGGGAAAATTGGCAGATGACGATCGGATACAACTGCCCGGTCTCCCGCCGGCGGCGCAGAAGCTCCTCGACCGCCGGATAGGTCACGCCCCATTTGCCCAGGCGGCGGATCTTCTCGTAAGTCTCCTTGGAGTAGCCGTCGATGCTCAAAATGAAGCGCTTGAGGGGAGACGCCAGGATTCGATCGATGTGCTCCTTCTTCTTGAGCTGCCCGCCGTTGGAATTGAGGACGAGATTTTCGCAGCCGGCCTTCGCCGCGTAGTCGATCCGGTCCCAGATTTCCCGGCCCAGCACCAAGGCTTCACCGTAGAAAGTGGGCCAGACTTCGGTTCCGGGAGACTCCCGGGCGACTTCCTCGACGAGCTTGTCCCAGAGGGCCCGCCGCATGTGCCTTTTAGGCCGGATCAGTTCCTTGTGGGAGCAATGGATGCACTGCTGGTCGCAGCACGAGGTGTTCTCGATGACCAGTTGAGGCGGGAACGGATGCTCCACCAACTTGGACTCGATCGACAACAACTTCTTCTCGGCCGCCTGATCCATGGGAGAATGTTTCGAGGGTTTTTATCTATAATAGGGCGCGTTTTCGACTTGGCCCGACCCGGGGCCGCCCTGGCAAACCTTACGCAACACTATGGCCACGCCCTCATGCCCAGCGCCGCCCCCGCCCCCCGCTCTAAGAGGAGGCGCCGCACCTGCCCGCGATCTT
>CAYHPY010000227.1:0-2160 GCA_964358485.1 uncultured Elusimicrobia bacterium | reverse complement strand
TCCTCTTTCACGAGCTCAGCCACGCCGCCGCGGCCATCCTGACCGGCGGGAGCGTTGACCACATCGAGCTCGTGGCTCAGCAAGGGGGCCTGGCCATGGTCCGGGGAGGCTGGACTTTTCTGATCTACTCGGCGGGCTATGTGGGCAGCATGCTCTGGGGCGCGCTCATCCTGATCGGGGCCTCCCGGAGCAATTGGGACCGGGCCATCTCCGCCCTGCTGGGAGTCGTCCTGGCCTGGGCGACCCTCTGGTGGGTGCGGACCCTTTTCGGCGTGGTCTTCGGCCTGGCGGCCGCCGCGGCCCTCTTGGCCGCCGCCCGCTGGCTTTCCGAGCGGACCAACGATTTCATCCTGAAAACCATCGGCCTGACTTCCTGCCTCTACGCGGTCTGGGACATCTGGAGCGACATCCTGACCCGCTCGGCCTGCCGCTCCGACGCCCGCTATCTGGCGGGCATCACCGGGGTGCCGACCGTGGTCTGGGGCGTCCTGTGGATCGGCCTGGCCGTCTGGGGCTCCTGGCGGGCGCTGATCGTGGCGTCCCGGCGTCCTACCTGAAGTTCTTGAACTGAAGGTCCACCTTGAAGTCCCCGCCCCGCAAAAGCGCCATCGCGCTCTGAAGCTCGTCCTTGGACTTGCTGGTGACCCGAACCTGTTCGCCCTGGATGGTCGGGTTGGCCTTGATCTTGGCCTCCTTGATGGCGGCGCAGATCTCCTTGGCCTTGTCGGTGGGGATGCCGGCCATGATCTTGACGACCATGCGGGCGGTGGCGCCCAGGGCGGTCTCGACCTTGCCCTTCTCCAGATTCTTCAAGGGCAGGCCCCGCTTGGCCATCCGGGAATAGAGGATGTCCAAAACCTGGTTGATCTTGAACTCGTCCTCGGCCTTGACCGTGATGGTCTTCTCCTTGGCGTTGAGGTCCAGGGAGGCCGCCGAACCCTTGAAGTCGAAGCGGTTGGACAATTCCTTCATCGCCACCTGGACGGATTCCGAAACGATGTTGAGGTCGACCTCGCTGACGACGTCGAAAGAAAAGTCGGATGCCATAAAAGCCCTCCTAACGGAACGGAATTATTAAAGATTTTTTCTTGGCCGTCGAGACGGCCAAGGAATAACCCGCATCGGCATGGCGCAAGACGCCCAGGGCCGGGTCGTTGGTCAGGACCCGCTCCAAGCGGCGGTCCATCTCCTTGGTCCCATCGGCGACGGTGACCTGGCCCGCGTGCAGGGAATAGCCCATCCCGACCCCGCCCCCGTGATGAAAGCTCACCCAGGAAGCGCCCGAGGCGGTGCTGAGCAGGGCGTTGAGAATCGGCCAATCGGCCACGGCGTCGGATCCGTCCTTCATGGCCTCGGTCTCCCGGCGCGGGCTGGCCACCGAGCCGCAATCCAAATGGTCCCGCCCGATGACAATCGGAGCGGCGACTCGACCCGTTCGAACCAGCCAATTTAGACGCAAGCCCATCTCCGCCCTTTCGCCGAGGCCGAGCCAACAAATCCTCGCGGGAAGCCCCTGGAATTCGATCTTGCTTCCCGCGAGCTCGATCCATCTGTTGAGCTCCCTGTTCCGTGGAAACGTTTTCTTCACTTCCCGATCCGTTGTCCAAATGTCGTTTTTTTTCCCGGAAAGAGCTACCCACCGAAACGGCCCCTTCCCCTCGCAAAAAAGCGGCCGGATGAACTCCGGCACGAACCCCGGAATGTCCAAGGCCTTGGAAACTCCCCCCGCCAAGGCCTGGGTGCGGATGTTGTTGCCGTAGTCGAAGGTCACCGCCCCCTGGCGCTTAAGCTCAAGCATGGCCGAGACGTGGGCGCTGATCGACTCCGAGACCCGGCGGAGATAACCCTTCGGATTCTTCCGCCGGAACTCGGCGGCTTGCTTCAAATCCATTCCCTTCGGGATGTAGCCGTACAGGGGATCGTGGGCCGAGGTCTGATCCGTCAACAAATCAATTTCCACCTTCCGCCTGGCCAGCTCCGGAATCACCTCGGCCGCGTTGCCCAGCAGGGCCACCGAAACGGCCTCTCCCTCGGCTTTGGCCTTCAGCACCCTCTTCAAGGCGGCGTCGAGATCGGTTTCCATGAAATCGACGTACTTGGTTCGCAGCCGCATCTCGATGCGGCTGCGGTCCACTTCCACCGCGAGCATGACCCCGCCGT
>CAYHPY010000226.1:0-2189 GCA_964358485.1 uncultured Elusimicrobia bacterium | reverse complement strand
GTCGACCGGGTAGGGGAGCGGTCCCGGCCGCCCTCGGGTTTGGCCTTGGCGGCCGGGACGCTGGAGAAAGGAGCCTCGGAGGACTCGCCCACCGCGGCCCAATGAAAACCCAGGGAGCGGACCAGGGGAAGCAGGGGAAGCGGCAGTCCTCCTCCTCCGGGGACCAGGCCCGCGGGATAAACGCCCCAGGCCGAGCGGAATTCCTCCCGGGCCAGCACCAACCTCCGGGCCGGGTCCTTGGGCCGGGGGGCGGCGGGATGCTCGAGGATCAGGCCCAGGAAGGGATCTCCGGGAAGCCGCAGGGCCGCCTCCAACCGCCCCGCCAGGGAAAGCGGCTCGAGGTCCTTGCGGGCGGCGGCGGCCATGGCGGGAGTCATTCCCACGGTGAAGCGGAATTCGGGGCAGGCCTGGAGTTGGCGGCCCAACCCGGCCCAATCGGAGAAGGACTCCTCCGGGATCCAGAGCACGGGCAGGGGCGCGCCCCGCTCGCCCAAACCGAAAAGGGCGAAACTCGGCAGGGCCGGCAGGAGAAGGAGAAGGGCGAGGGCGGCCGTTCTCACGGCACGTCCTTGACCGAGGACAAGCCCGGAGCGGCCGGCTCGGTGCGGGGATTGGCGGGGTCCAGCTTCGGGGTCCCATCGACGAGGAAGAGGTAGCGGTAGCGCCCTCGGGGCAGGGGGACCATGATTTCCCAAAAGCCGTCGGATTGGCGGGAGAGGCTGAGGGCGTCCTTGCGCCATTGGGCGAACTCGGCCAGCAGGGCGACCTGGCGCGCCTTGGGCGCCTTGATCCGGAATTCCGCGAAGTGAAGGGACGCTCCTCCGCCTTCCTTTAAGCCGCCGCCATGGGGCAGGGATTTGGGGCGCAGGGTTCGGGGCCGGGCCGGCGCTTCGAAGCCGGACAGAAAGCTCCGATAGCGCTGAGCCGACTCCCAGAGGATGGCCGAGGGGACCGAGAGAATCCCGACCGTGGCTAAAACCAAGGTCCAAAAAGCGGCTTTTCTCGTTTCTGTCAACATGCCATTTGGACGCTCCTTAATCTTATCATTTTGATAGAATGGGCCCATGAAAACCACCCCCGCCCAACCCCACCCTGCCGCCTCCGCCGCCGCGCCCGCGGCCGCCCCCGCGCACGAGAGCAACGCCTGGCTCGAAGCCATGGAACAGCTCAACCGCGCCGGGGCCAAGATGAATTTGGACCCCAATATCATGGAGCGCCTGCGGCATTGCAAGCGCATCCTGATGGTTTCGGTCCCCGTCAAGATGGACGACGGCACCCTGAAGGTTTTCGAGGGCTACCGGATCCAGCACAACCTGGACCGCGGCCCGGCCAAGGGCGGAATCCGTTATCACCCGCAGGTCTCCTTGGACGAGGTCAAGGCCCTGGCGTTCTGGATGACCATGAAGTGCGCCGTGGTCAACCTCCCCTACGGCGGCGCCAAGGGCGGCGTCGTCTGCGACCCGAAAAAAATGTCCAAGGGCGAGATCGAACGCCTCACCCGGCGCTACACCGCCGAGATCTCCATCATCATCGGCCCCGACAAGGACATCCCCGCTCCCGACGTCAACACCAACGAGCAGATCATGGGCTGGATCATGGATACCTACTCGATGACCATCGGCTACTCCTGCCCGGGCGTGGTCACCGGAAAACCCATCGACGCCGGCGGCTCCCTGGGGCGCAAGGAAGCCACCGGCCGCGGCGTCTTCTACGTGGCGCGCGAGCTGTCCAACCTCCGGGGATTTGACCTGCGCAAATCCCCCATCGCCATCCAGGGTTTCGGAAACGTGGGCTCCAACGCCGCGAAGATCTTCGCCGAGCACGGCTGCAAGGTGGTCGGCATCTCCGACGTGGGCGGCGGCCTCTACGACCCCAAGGGCCTCGACCTCGACGACATCATGGCCTACCGCGCCCAGAACGAGACCATCGCCGGCTATTCCAAGGCCGAGCACGTGGACGTCAATAAGTTCCTGGAGATTCCCTGCGAGGTGCTGGTTCCCGCCGCCATGGAAAACCAGATCACCGGCGAGAACGCGGCCCGCATCCAGGCCAAGTACATCATCGAGGGCGCCAACGGCCCCACCACCAACGAGGCCGACCGCATCCTGCACAAGCGCGGCGTCACGGTGATCCCCGACATCCTGGCCAACGCCGGCGGCGTCACGGTCAGCTACTTCGAGTGGGTCCAG
>CAYHPY010000225.1:0-2194 GCA_964358485.1 uncultured Elusimicrobia bacterium | reverse complement strand
CCACTCTACGACGGGCGACCCAAGGCGATGGCCCCGTCACAAGCGACTTGGGGCTGTATCCGATTGACGATGAGACACGCCGGCCCAAAAACGCCGGCTTTTCTTTGAAATGGACTATAGGGAAAAATCGGGCGGAGTATAGGCCGGGCGGAAAAACAATGTCAACAAAAAAAACCCATTGCCCCTAGGGGGGCCCTAACAGGCGGGAATCTCCCCCCGGAGAAGGCGGGCCCCCCAAAGAACGGGGGGCCCCCATCGAGCGTCAGGCGAGCCAGCTTCTAGAACGCCACCTGCCAGCGCAGGGCGATCAGGTTATCGATATTCGAGCCTTTGGCGGAAAGCCCCTTTTCGGCAAACTGAGGCATGGAGTAGTCCGCCTCGGCATCCCGCATCATATAGTCGAGCGAGAGCTTCGTCCCGCCGGCGAAACCCTTCCCCTTGAGGAGGTAGGCCACGCCAACGTCGGTGCTTGTGAACCCGGCCTTCTTCCCGGCCTCCTTCGTGTCATACTCCTGATAGCGCGCCTTGAGAACGATCGCCGGCGTCACCTTGTAGCCGGCCTGGACGTACCAAGTCGTGGGTTTGCGGGTGGTCCCGGTGTCTACCTCGACCTGCTGATACTCAGCCCGCGCATGGACGCCGCCCTGCTCGAACTGGGCGTAGACCGCGTATCCTGAGGCCTCCTTCGTCCCAGTCAGACCTTCGTCGAGAAGATCGGTCGCGGCGTACGAAGCGCCAACCTTGAGCCCCTTCATCGGGTCAACCCAGGCGTTCACTGCGTACCCCTTCTCCGAGTTGTTGTCGCCTGAGATGTTCCCCTTGCCGTTCACGTAGGCGAGCTGGTACCCAAAGCCGACGGGGCCTTTCGACTCGCCCTTGAGCTGGACGCCGGCGGAACGGTAGGCGGTCGCCCCGAGTTCGCCGATCAGCTTCGAGGGGCCTTCCGGGTACATGATCATGAGCATCATCGCGCCCGACTCGGGGGTGGCCAAGCCGAACGGAAGCTTCCACGTGCCCGCGCTGAGCGTGGCGAGCGGGTGGAGCTTGAGGTCCATCCATCCCTGGATCAGCTTGGCATCGTCCGCGCTCGGCGTGACGACCTTGGTCGTCGCATCCTGCGTGTACGCCCCGGTGGGGTCCATCGAGAGCATGGCGTGATAACCGACGAAGTCCTTGACGATGTCGCCGGAGGCGGCCAGACGCGCGCGGCGCCAGATGAACGTGTTGTCGGCCGTGTAGTTGTTGTTGTCGTCGGATGAGTAGTAGTCGAACTGGATCAGCCCGCTCACGTTGACGTCGGCCGCCGACGCCGCCGTGGGGGCGAAGAGAAATGCCGCGAGAATCGCGCCGAGCGCTAGATTCCGGATGTGCATGAATGACCCTCCCAATTTGCGTTTCTTGGAGACTCCCCTTCAACGGAAGAACGAACAAGCCGGACGTTCGGACGCAATGTGTAGGCCCTTTCCACCTCCTTCCCCTGAAGGCTTGCCGAAAAGAAAAAACGCGAGCCGGTAGTACGCTAACAATTCTCCTGCCAATGAGACAAGTCTGCGCGGGCTCTTGGCCGAGCGTGGAAACGCCGCAGAATCAAGCTGTTCGGAGTGAAGACTCCCCGCCGTACACAAGAAGACGAACAAGCTTTCCGAATCGACGTCTCACTTTGCAATCGGCCATTGCAGAATGAGAAGCGCCCGGCCGGAAAAAATCGGGGTTTCCAAGGGGTCGTTGGAGAAGCATCCCCTCTTATTAACAATCCAAGAATAGGAACAACATTCATTTGCAAAATCCCTCCTCACCTCCCTTTTCCAAAGGTCCCGACTTGTCGGGATTTGGAAAAGAGGGGCCAGGGGAGATTTTATAAGAACGTGTCCATACTATTCTGAGACCGTTAATATGTTATGCGCCCCCGTCATGCCTGCGAAAGCAGGCATCCAGAGAATTCATCTGGAGGCCTGGATTCCCGCTTTCGCGGGAATGACGAAAACGGGGTTCTACCCCACCCAGCCTCCCCTTACAAAGGGGAGGAGTTTCTTCTGGCCATCGTCACGAAGCGTGTCGAAGTACCGCCCGATCAAGTCCTCGATCTCTCGGCTGGTTCCGGTCTGGTTGACCCGGCTCCGGAACCCCGCGCTTCCCGGAAGCCCGCGCGTGTACCCGCTCACGTACTTCCGGAACAGTCTCGCCGCGTGGACCT
>CAYHPY010000224.1:0-2260 GCA_964358485.1 uncultured Elusimicrobia bacterium | reverse complement strand
CGGGCCTGAAAAGGATTTTGCTTCCCTTGATTTCGACCTGCTCCCCGGAGTCCACCTCGGCCGAATCCCGGAACGGGACGACGGTCGGGTCGGCGGGGGCCGTTTCCAGGTCCAGGATCGCCAGATCCAGGCCCCGATCATAAGAGGCCACCTTGGCGGAGATCGGGTTGACCAGATCGGTTTGGGGGTCCCCCGAGATCTTGGCCGGCTTGAGGTAGACGCGGATGGTCTCGTAGGGCTTGCCGGTCGAGGCGCGGATGACGACATGGGCGTTGGTCAAGACCTTGCCCTTGGCGTCGACCAGGCTGCCGGTGCCCAGTTCCCCGCTGCCGTCGCTTTCCAGGCCCATAATCAGGACAACTCCGGGGGAGTACAATTTGTAGATCTCTTTCGGGGAAAGTTCCGTTGCGAAGGATTTTGGCGCGGAGTTCATTAAAAAAACTATAGAAACGAGAGAAACAACGGAATGTCGCGCAAAAATAGGCATAAAAGATCCTCCGAGATTCGAATTGTACCAATTCTCATCTCAAAAAAAGCTACAATGCGTCGATGCCCTTCTCCCAATTAGGCCTCCACCCCGATCTCGTCAAGGGAGTCAAAGCCATGGGGTTCGTGGACCCCACTCCCATCCAGGCCCAATCCATCCCCGTCGCCCTCAAGGGCGGCGACATCCTGGGCGCCGCCCAGACGGGCAGCGGCAAGACCGCCGCCTTCGCCCTGCCGATTCTCCAAAAGATCATGGCCACGCCCGGCCCCGGGCCGCGGGCGCTGGTGCTCGTGCCCACCCGGGAGCTGGCCGCCCAGGTTGAGACGATGTTCCGGGACTGCGGGCGCTTTTCCCCCGTGAGCATCGCGATGGTCATCGGGGGCGTGGGCTATCATCAGCAGCGGCAATCCTTCGCCCAAGGCGCCCAGGTGCTGGTCGCCACCCCCGGGCGCCTGCTCGACCACCTCCAGCAGGGGAGCGTCAAGCTCGATAAGGTCCAACAGCTCGTCCTCGACGAGGCCGACCGGATGCTGGACATGGGCTTTTTGCCCGACATCCGCTCCATCCTGGGGCGCGTCCCCAAGGACCGGCAAACCATGCTCTTCTCGGCCACCCTCGGCCCGGAAATCGAGCGGGTCGCGGCCTTCGCCCTGCGGGAGCCCCAACGGGTCGAGATTTCCCGGCCCACGACCGTGGCCGAGGGGATCAGCCAGATCGTCTATCCCATCAACTCCATGCAGAAGGGCCAATTGGTCATCGCCATCCTCAAGGCCACCCAATTTCGCTCGGCCGTCATTTTCTGCCGCACCAAGCACGGGGCCGACCGCCTGGCCCATCGCCTTAAGGCCCAGGGTTTTTCCATCGGAGTGCTCCACGCCGACCGGACCCAGGGCCAACGAACCGAGACCATGGAGAGTTTCCGGGAAGGCAAGGTGCAGATCCTGGTGGCCACCGACATCGCGGCCCGGGGCATCGACGTGGCCGACATCAGCCACGTGATCAACTACGACGTGCCCACCCATCCGGAGGATTACGTTCACCGCGTGGGGCGGACCGCCCGCGCCTACGGGGTCGGAGACGCCATCACCTTGATGGCCCCCGACGAACAATCCTTCCTGATGGCCGTCGAACGCTTCGTGGGCGTCACCTTCCCGCGGGCGATGCTGCCGGACTTCCCCTACCAGTCCGCTCCGATCCTGACCGCCCCCAAGCCCCGGACCTTCCGGGACATGCGCCTGAGAAGTTTTCGCCGAAGGCGTTAAGCGCCGGCCGGGCCTTTAAACCGCGGGCGCCGAGGGCGCCGGCAAAAACTCCAGCTCCATCCGGCATTTGATCTGCACGCCGCAGGTTTCCGCGGCGCCCGCGTAGATGGGCTCGGCGCACTTGGCCCCGCATTGGCTGGCCGGCAAACGCCGGTCCACGGCCTCGATGACCTTCCCGCTGAAATCGAAAGTCCCCTGGCCGCACCGGCCGGGGCACCCCACGCTGAAGATCGCCGCGTCGGTCGGCCGCAGGGCGATTTTCTTTTCGTCGATGACCTGGCCATTGGCGTCCAGGAACTCCAGGTGGATCCGCAACGCTTTGAGAAACGGAAACCGCGCCCCCATGGCTCCGGCCTGACGGGCTTCGTCCTCGGCGCGCCGCCCCCGCATCACCTTCTGTTCGTTCTTGTTGGGACCGTGCGCGACCTTCCGTTTCTTGAAAAAACCAGCCATTTCGCTCTCCTGGGGTTAGTCCAACCCGCCGTCGTCATCCTGATAGCCGCCCTTAAAG
>CAYHPY010000223.1:0-2328 GCA_964358485.1 uncultured Elusimicrobia bacterium | reverse complement strand
GAAAACCAGGGGTCAGTCCGCTCTTGCCCTTGCCCGGTGCTGTGGGTCTTCGCCTGATCCGTTCGAGTCAGCGAGACGGCGCGTGATGCGAGCCTTCACGGTCGAGCTGCCTGAGCACCAGCGCCCCGAAGGCGGCGAGCGTCCCCAGGAAGACCAGCCCCTCCCATAGGCCGATGGACGCATGAGCGCCCGCAAAGCGCGGCATCGTCATGATGTAGAGATCCAGCCAATGCCCCGCCAGGACGACGAGGCCGACGCGCAGGAGCACCTTCCGGTCGGTCTTGGTCCACCGCGGAAGGAGCACGCAGAAGGGGACCAGCCAGTTGAGCGCGACATTGGTCATGGAGAGCACGGCCCAGCCGCCGCTGTGGCGGCGGAGGAAATAGGTGATCTCCTCGGGGATGTTCGTGTACCAGATGAGCATGTACTGGCAATACCAGATATAGGCCCAGAACATGCTGAAGCCGAAGATCATCTTGCCCAGATCGTGGAACTGCGCGTCGCTCAGACCGGGAGCGCCGTCGCGGTCCAGAAGGACCGTCCCCACGGCCAAGGCCGAGAGCGCCCCCAGGAACAACCCCGAGAAGATGTAGACCCCGAACATGGTGCTCACCCAGCCCGGCTCCAAGGCCATGAACCAGTCAAAGCCCGCCAAAGACACCGTGACCCCGAAAACGACGAGGAAGACGGCCGCCGAGGCCTGGCCGCGTATCCTGCTCAGCAGGACGCCCCAGACCGCCAGATAAACCGCGGCGCGCGCCAGAAAGAAGCCCTGCGCCAGCCAGACCTGCTGAGAGTGGGCGACGTGGCCGTGAGCGCCCGCGGCGTGTATCCAGCCGTAGAACTCAGTCCACCCGAAGGCCAGGGCGGCCATAAGCGCCAGCGCCGCCGGCCAGTAGCAGCGGGTCATCGCGATCGCCAGCGGGCGCAAACCGGCGCTCCACCGAGCTCCCGTGACTTGATCGATGGCCAGAAAGACCCCGGCGCCGAGGCTCAGGCTCAGCGGAAAGAATCCCGCCAGCAGCAGCGACGCCCGCAGTTTCTCGGGTGCGGCGACCGCCCCGAACACCAGCGCCGCCACGCCGGCGACGTACGCCGCAAACAATATCCTTCGCAGGCTCATTTCGCCTTCTCCTTGGCCTTTGCGGCGGCGGCCTTGAAGGCGGCCTGGAGCGCGCGCACATGCAGAACGGCCCGCCAACGGTCGTCGCGCTCGATCTGGGCGGCGTAGGCCGCCATGTTTCCCTGACCGAGGGAGACGATGTGGTACATCTTCCCGTCGGCCATCGTCCGTGCCTTGTCGCCGAATAGCGACGGCGGCGCGGGGACGCCTCTCTTGGTCACGGGGCCGTCTCCGTTGCCGCCGGGGCCGTGGCACATGAGGCAATAGGACCCGTAAATCTGGGCGCCGCGCTCAAGGTTCTCCGGCGTCGGCTTGAGCGGGTTGGAGAGTTCTCTGCCGGCCCTGGCCGCGTCCTCCGGCGTCGCTTCGTAAGGAAACGGCAGAGCGCCCCGGGCGACGGTTCCCCTCACCGCGGCCCCGGCCGCCCGCTTCGGCACGCCCGGGAGGAACGCCCTCTGGGTTTCAAAAGCCAGCGGATCCTCCATCTGCGGCACCCAGCGGAAATTGCGGCGATTATGGTCTGGCCGCGAAAGCGCCAGAAAGGTCCAGAGGCCGGCGAGGACCAGGCATAGGAACACGTTCAACGCCCGCGCCTTCGTCATGCGGCCCCCTCCAGGAACTCCCGCGTCTCGACGGCGCGGCACTCCCGCATCGCCGACATGACCGCGTCGGAGTCGAACGCCGTCCCGCTCTTGACGAGGACGAGCACGAAGCGGTCGTCCGTGGCGCCCATGTCCGGGACGGCCGGGCGACGGCCGGGCAGCAGGCCCTGGGTCAAGAGGAGCGTCGCCACGGTGCCCAGGCCCGCGCAGAGCACGGTGAACTCGAAACCGACGGGGACGAACGCCTGCCAGAAGAGCATCGGCTTGCCCCCGATGTTGATGGGCCAGTCGACGGCCGCGACCCAGGCCTGGAAGGAGAGCGCCGCCACCAGCGCCGGCGCCCCGAAAAGGAAGCACGCCCAGCCCATGCGCGAGGGCGGGATGCCCATCGCCTCATCGAGGCCGTGGACAGGGTATGGAACATAAGCGTCGCTGATCGTGCAGCCGAGGCGGCGCGCTTCGGCGACGGCGGCAAGAAGGTCGGCTGGGCCCTCGAAGGACGCCGCGAACAAAGTCCGGCTCATGACGCGCCTCCATGCCCATGCGAGTCGGGCTGCAATATCCCCTTGACCTCGGCCATGGCGATGGCCGGGAGGAACCTGC
>CAYHPY010000222.1:0-2332 GCA_964358485.1 uncultured Elusimicrobia bacterium | reverse complement strand
TAGAACTCGCCGATCTTCCAGGGCTTCTCCCAGCCGACCCGGTTGATGGCCCCGAGGAAGTACTGGTTGGCCACGCAATGGGCCGGCTGTTCGAGCTTCCAGAGGTACTCGGAGAGGCCCGCGACCGTGGCCGAGGGGTTGAAGACGATCTCGGCGCCGTTGAGCCCCAGGATGCGGGCGCCGTCCGGGAAGTGCCGGTCGTAGCAGATGTAGACGCCGACCTTGGCGTACTTGGTCTGGAAGACCGGGTAGCCCAGGTTGCCGGGCTTGAAATAGAACTTCTCCCAGAAGCCGGGGGCGCAGTGGGGGATGTGGTTCTTGCGGTAGGAGCCCAGGATCTCGCCGTCGGCGTCGATGACGACGGCGGTGTTGTAGTAGGTCCCGGTGGAGGGCGTTTCGTACATCGGCACCACGATGACCATCTTGTATTTCTTGGCCAGGGCCTGCATGAGCTTGGTGGTCGGGCCGGGGATGGGTTCGGCGCTTTCGTACCACTTGGCGTCCTGCTCGGCGCAGAAGTAGGGGCCGTAGAAAATTTCCTGGAGGCACAGGATTTGGACGCCCTGCTTGCCCGCCTTCTCGATCATGGGGACGTGCTTGTCGATCATCTTCTTTTTGATCTGGGCGAGGGTGTATTTCGGGGTTTCCCAGTCGCACGAGGTCTGAATCAATCCGCTTTTGACGATCCTTGCCATGTTGGCTCCTTACTTCTCGAGCCGGCCGTTGAGCTGGGCCAGCCTCTCCCCCACCAGGGGCACGTCAAAAAATTTCTTCTCGAAGCCCATGATCCGGCTGTCCTCGATGGGCAGGCGCAGTTGGTAGCGGTTGTCCTCCGGATTGTGCTCGAACTGAGTCCCGTAGACCTGGGGCTGGCCGAGGGCCATGAGGTAGCGGTCGAGGCTCGCGGCCGCCAGCCACCGGGACGGGCGCAGGCCCATGACGGCGGAAATGACGGCCAGGCGGTGCGCGGTCAGGAAATCCTGGAGATTGTCGCCGTGAAGCATGATGATCCCCGCGTGGTAGAGGTCTTTGCCGGTCAGGACCTCCCCCTGGGACATCATGCGCAGGACCTCTTCCCGGCGCTTGCGGTCTTTCTCCCGGAGTTGGTCGACGGAGGCCGCGTCCGCGTAGACCCCGGAGCGGTCCTTCTGGTCGTCCTGATAGAGCTCCTCCAGACGCAGGTTGTCGGTTTGCGGGGGCATCAGGAATGCATCCTCTTGTAGACTTCCTTGTAGCCTTTCATCCCGCCCTTGGCGTACTGGTCCCAGGACAGCGGCGCGTGGCCGGTTTTGACTTCCTTCATGGTGATGCAGCCGTCGACGGGGCAGACCAGGGAGCAAAGGTTGCACCCGACGCAGTCCGACTCGATGACCTGGGGCTTGCGGTTGCCCTTTTTCTTGCGGTCGATGACGATGCACTGGTGCGCGGTGTCGTTGCAGGCGACGTAACAGAGGTCGCAGGAGATGCACTTGGCCTTGTCGATGGAGGCCACGGTCTTGTGATGGAGGTTGAGGTGCTTCCAATCCACGATGGCCGGGGCCGAGAGCCCGATGAAGTCCGTGGTTTTGGAAAAGCCCCGGTCGGCCATCCAGTCCTCCAACCCCGCGTTGAGCTCCTCGATGATGCGAAAGCCGTAGTGCATCACGGCCGTGCAGAGCTGTACGGAAGAAGAGCCCAGGAGCATGAACTCGACGGCGTCCGACCAGGTGGAGATGCCGCCGATGCCGGAGATGGGCAGGCCCCGGGTCTCGGGGTCGGTGGCGATCTGGCTGACCATGTTCAGCGCGATGGGCTTGACCGCCGGCCCGCAGTAGCCGCCGTGGGACAGCTTGCCGCCGACGGAGAACTTGGGCTTCAAGGTCTTGAGATCGATGCCCATCAGGGAATTGATGGTGTTGATCAGGGCCACCCCGTCGGCCCCTCCGGCCTTGGCGGCGCGGGCGGGGAAGCGTACGTCGGCCACGTTCGGGGTGAGCTTGACCAGGACGGGAATCCGCGACTTCTCCTTGACGAACTCGGTCACCATCTTCACGTACTCCGGCACCTGGCCCACGGCCGCGCCCATGCCGCGCTCGCTCATGCCGTGAGGGCAGCCGAAATTGAGCTCGACGCCGTCCGAGCCCGCGTCCTGGACTTTTTGGACGATGTCGTGCCAGGCCTTGCGTTCGCAGGGGACCATGAGGGAGGCCACGACCGCGCGGCCCCCGAAGCGCTTCTTGACCTGGTAAATCTCCTTGAGGTTGTCCTCCAGGGGGCGGTCGGTGATGAGCTCGATGTTGTTGAAGCCCGCGATCTTCTGCCCCCCGATGTCGATGGCCCCGTAGCGGGAGGT
>CAYHPY010000221.1:0-2377 GCA_964358485.1 uncultured Elusimicrobia bacterium | reverse complement strand
TTTGAGTTCCCTGATGTGTCCGGAGGACTTTCGAGGGGCAGGAACCATTCCCTCCGTGGCCGGGGCCTCGGAATAGATTCCCGCCAAGAGTTGGGTTTTTTCAGGGTACGGCATCTCCTTGGCGAAGCGGAAAGCCTCGTCGATTTCGGCCTTGAATTCGTCTTTCCGGGCCTCGAGCTCCCCGGGGGCGAAGGCGGCGGCGGCCGCCAGTTTTTTTTCGCAACGGAGCAGTGGATCTCGGCGCTTCCATTTCTCGAACTCCGCCGCGACGCGGTACCCGATATCGTTGTCGTAATTGGGGCCGCAGTGCTCCCTCCAGCGGTAGGTGTCGAGTTCCAGGAAAACCGGACCCGCCCCGGACCGGGCGTGCCGGACGGCCGCTTCGGCCAAGCCGAGGGTCTTGACGACGTCGTTGCCGTCGCCTTTGAGCGTTTTGATGGCGTGGGCCCGGCCGAGCGCCCCGAGCGGACGGGAGGGCTGCCGCACGGAAAGGGGGGAGTAGACCGAGTAAAAGTTGTTCTCGCAAACAAAAACGATCGGAAGTTTTTTGAGGGAGGCGAAGTTCAAGGCTTCGTGAAAAATCCCCTCTTCGGTGGACCCATCGCCAAAAAAAGCGGCGACGACCCGGCTTTCTCCGCGCAACCGAACGCCGAATGCCGCGCCCGCGGCGATTGCGATGGTGCTTCCCACGATCGGTGTGGCCCCGAGAAAACCCGCGGAGGTGTCGATCAAATGCATCGAACCGCCCTTACCTACGCTGCACCCGGCGGCGCGGCCGTAGAACTCGGCCATCATGGCCTTAAGATTTCCTCCCTTCCCTAAATAGTGGGCATGGGACCGATGGGAGCTCATCGCGTAATCGCCAACTTGAAGAGCGGCGCATACCCCAACGGCGGGGCCTTCCTGTCCGATGCTGAGGTGGATCGGGCAGCGCATTTCCTTTTCGGGATAACGGGACGCGATGCTTTCTTCGACCGCGCGGATGCGAAGCATCCGCAGGTACAAATCCTTTAAGAGTCGGGTCGGCCCGGAGAGTCCCCGCCTAGTGGTCGCCACGGGGGCGATGCTATCATTTCTCAATTCATTCCCCCAATTCGAACTCGCTTCTGCGTCCCAGGATAGCCATTTTCAAATGCATGATCAGCGTGGCGATCCGGGCCATGGTCAGCCGCCCCAGACGGTATCGCCCGTCTTTCTCTACGATTTTGCCGTTTTCGAGTAACCGCCGCAACCTCATGGAAACGATTTGGGCCCCGTTGTATCGGGAAACGATCTCCTCCAAGGTCAAACCATCTGGAGAGTCGTGGAGTTCCCGGACAAGGCGAACTCTCCGGCCCGTCTCACCCAAATTTAGAAAGTGGAAATAGCAATACCCGAGAATCCCATAAATGACCAGATTCGCCGCCAGATCCCAGGCAAAACCCCTGGGGCCGTGCGCCAACCATTGGGCGGCGCAGACTCCGCCGGCTCCGACCCCAAAACCACGGTAGATCGAACGAAGGAGGCTCGGTCGCACCGCCAGGCGCAAACTCGCGACCTGAACGAAGACGTTGCAGGCCAATCCCCCGATCGGGATTAGAACATTAATCACGGCCCTATCCGCCCATTCCAAGCCCCAAGATCGACCGATAAGCGATGAATATCTCGGCCAGGAGTTTCACTTTGGGGGTCAGGCGGTAACGCCCTCCCTCCAATTCCGCCATCTTGTCGGTCAAAAGGTCTTTGATGCGCGGCAGGACCAACCGTTCGTCGGTGAAAAACGCCTCAAATGCGTCCTTTCCGATTCCGTTTGGGCCGGCGGCCTGTATTTTCAAAACCATGAGGAGCGAAGGACTATCCGCTTCGACGGCGGTGTAAGTGATCATGTAGGCCAGGATCAAAGCGGTCACAAGAAGGCAGACGTGGGCGAATTCGGCGGCCCCCGCAGGCCGGTGAACCCCCATCAATCCGTTTCCGGGCGGCAGCTGGGCCAAGCAGGCCAAGGCGACCAACAAACCGCCGAAATGAATTCCCAGCAGGGTTTTGACCTGGCGCCCAGGAAGACGGATTTTCCAAAGGAGGAGGTGAAGAAAAAATGAAGCGGTGAAAATCAATCCGCCCCAAAACAGAGTCTTCATAGTGGAACGCTGGGCGCGGCCCGGGCAACGGAGCTCAAGACTTGAGCGGCTTGCGCTTGGTCACCAGCCGCCGGATTTTTGTCGCCGAATCGGACGAGTAGGCCCGCCGAATCGTACCGGATTCCGCCCCATAAATATCCCTGACCAGGCGCAAATATCCTCGAGCGACCTGAAGCAAGGAGGGAAACGACGCGGCCCTGGACACCCCGCCCTTTCTGACTCCCAAGCGGTACGGAACCTCGGAGAACAAGTACCCTTTA
>CAYHPY010000220.1:0-2380 GCA_964358485.1 uncultured Elusimicrobia bacterium | reverse complement strand
ATGCCCCCGGTAAAGGCCACCTTGCCGTCGACCACCAGGATCTTGCGGTGGTTGCGGCGCCCCCAGCCCCAGCGCGCGCGCCAGGGCGCCACGGGGCGGTATTCCAGAAATTGGACGCCGGCGTTTCTCATGCGCTGGATGAGGACGGGGTTCATCTCCAGGGAGCCGATCCCGTCGATGATGACCCGCACGCGCACGCCCAGGCGGGATTTCTCCATGAGCCGCCGCGCGAACTCGTTGCCGGTCTTGTCGCTGAAAAAGCGGTAGGTCTCCAGGTGGACCGTTTCGCGGGCGCCCTCGATGGCCCGGCCCATGGCCTCGAAGGCCTGCTTGCCGGTGGAGAGCAAGGTCAGGGCGTTTCCCGGGAGGAAATCCCGGCTGTCCTGATCGAAATTTCCGGAGCCCGGGGGCAGGCGCCGCAGGAGCTTCTTCAGCCCTTGGATTTCCACGGCAGGATTTTAACATTTCAACTCGGGCAACTTGGTACAATAGCACCCCTTGAAAAAATCCCCCAAGCCCGCGCCCCTGGGAACCGGCCACTTCTCCGCCCTGCTCGAGCTCATCGAGATCGAAAAGGCCGCCGAGCGCGAGGAGAACATCCGCCAGCTGCGGCGTTTCCCGATCGCGGCCCGCGAGGCCATGGGCAAGACCGTGACCGGCCTGCGCATGGAATCGGCCGAGGCCGGCGCGCTCGGCATGACCAATGTCGTCCTCACGCGTCCCGAGGCCGGCGAGGAACTGGCCCCGTTTCACGCCATGAGCCAGGGAGACGTGGTTCTCCTGACCCTGCCGGCCGCCGCCGAGCCGCGGACCTACGAGGGCACCCTTTACAAGGTGGGGGAATACACCGCCACGGCGTCGATCAACGGGCCCGCCCCGGCCCGCCTCTGGGACGGCTGCCAGATGGACATGCTGGGCTCGGAGGCCACCTTCAACCAGATGAAGAAGGCCATGGCCGCGGTTCCCGAGGCCCGGAAAAACCGCCTGGCGGAGCTTCGCGACGTCCTGTTGGGGGAACGCCCGCCCAAGACCGGCAAGCCCAGGGAAATAAATTTCTTCAATTCCGGCCTCAACGAATTCCAGCGCGAGGCGGTGGCCTCCTGCCTGGCCGCCCCCGACGTCGCCGTGGTCCACGGCCCGCCCGGGACCGGAAAAACCACGGTCTTGGTCGAGGTCATCCGGCAAGTCGCCGCCTGCGGACAGCGGATTTTGGCCACGGCGCCCTCCAACGTGGCGGTGGACAACATCCTGGAAAAGCTCATCGGCTCGGGCCTGCGGGTCGCGCGCCTGGGCCATCCGGCGCGCACCCTGGAGAGCCTCCGGGAGTTCAACCTGGCCTTCCAGGTCGAGGCCGATCCCGGCTTCGGCGAGATCCAGGAGCTCGACGCCTGGCGCGAGCGCTTGGCCAAGCGCAAATCCCGGCATGGCCGGGCGCAGTTGGGCTATGACGAGCGGCAGGACCGCGAGCGGGAACTGCGGCGCCTCTGGCGCCAGGCCCGGGAACTTGAGCTGGAGATCGGGCGGCGGATCGTGGCGGGCTCCCAGGTCGTGCTGGGCACGCACGCCGGAATCTCCAAGCGCATGGTCAAGGGGGAGTTCGACCTCGTGGTCTTGGACGAGGCCTCCCAAGCGACCGAGCCCCTCTCCTGGGTTCCCCTGGTCTCCGCCCGCAAGGCGGTCTTCGCGGGGGATTCCATGCAGCTGCCCCCCACCATCTATTCCAAAGAGGCTGCCCAAAAGGGCCTGGCGACGACCCTCTTTGACCGCCTCAAGGCCTTGCTGCCTCCCTCTCTTCAGACCCTCCTGAGGGTGCAGTACCGCATGCACGAGGACATCATGAATTTCTCCTCGGCCCAATTCTACGAGGGCAAGCTCATCGCCGACGAGTCGGTCCGGACCCACACCGCGCGGGAGCTTTCGGGCGTGGCCGACGACGAGTTCACCAAGGTCCCGATCATCTTCATCGACACCGCCGGGGCGGGCTTCGAGGAATCCTGGAACGAGCTCCTGGAAAGCCGGGAGAACGCCGGGGAGGCCCGGACCGCGGTCAAGCTCCTGGAGCGCCTGCGGGCCGCCGGCATGAACCCGCGGGATTTGGCCCTGTTGACGCCTTATGTCGCCCAGGCCAAGCTCCTCAAGACCATGGTCAAGGTCCCGGGCCTGGAAATCGGCTCGGTGGACGGCTTTCAAGGACGCGAGAAAGAGGCGACCATCGTCAGCCTCGTGCGCTCCAACGAGGACGCCGAGGTGGGCTTTTTGTCGGACACCCGCCGCATGAACGTGGCCATGACCCGGGCCCGGCGCCTGCTCATCGTCATCGGGGATTCCTCCACTTTGGGCCAGCATCCCTTTTACGGGAAATTCATCGAATACGCCGCCG
>CAYHPY010000219.1:0-2391 GCA_964358485.1 uncultured Elusimicrobia bacterium | reverse complement strand
TTGACCTCGCCGAAGGACCAGGAGGTGATCTGCTCCGGGCTGGCCATCGAGAGCCGGATGGCGTCGAAATCGAAGAAGTCCAGGCCGTCGGTCTTCTTTTTCTTCTTTCCTCCGAGCGAAAGTTTCTTGTCCGTGGTCGCCGTGTATGCCATGGTTTATCCCTTCCTCGCAGGTTCCTTCGCGGTTTCCTTCTTGGTTGCCTCGACGGCGGGCTGCCCATCCTTGCCGAGCTTGAGAAGCTCGACATTGAGGGCCAGGGCCTGAAGCTCCTTGACCAGGACCTTGAACGACTCGGGAACGCCGGGCTGGGCCGGAGCCTCGCCCTTGATGATCGCCTCGTACATCTTGGTGCGCCCGTTGACGTCGTCGGACTTGACGGTCAAAAACTCCTGCAGGGCGTAGGCGGCGCCGTACCCCTCGATGGCCCACACTTCCATTTCTCCGAAGCGCTGGCCTCCGAACTGGGCCTTTCCGCCCAGGGGCTGGCGCGTGATGAGGCTGTACGGGCCCGTGGACCGGGCGTGAATCTTATCCTCGACCAAATGGATCAGCTTGAGGATGTACATGTAGCCGATGGAGACCCGTTCCTGGAACGGCTCCCCGGTCCGGCCGTCGTAGAGCGTGATGCGGCAGTCGTCGGACGGCAGGTACTTCTCGGGGGTGCCTTCGGCCTTGAGGGCCTTCTTGGCCTCCTTGACCATATCCCGGATCTCGGTCTCCGACGCGCTGTCGAAGACCGGGTTGACCATCGCGGTCTTGAGCGTGTAGGCGGCCCACCCCAGCATCGTCTCCAAAAGCTGGCCGACGTTCATGCGGGAGGGCACGCCCAGGGGCGACAGCACGACGTCGATCGGGGTCCCGTCCGGCATGAAGGGCATGTCCTCGACCGGCAGAACCTTGGCGATGACGCCCTTGTTTCCGTGGCGCCCGGCGAACTTGTCTCCGACCTGGAGCTTGCGCCGCGAGGCAACGTAGACCTTGACCACCTTATTGACGGTGACCGGGAGGTCGTCGCCCTGCTTGATGTTCTCCTTGTCGCGCGCCGCGTCCTCGCGGAGCTTTTTTTCCATGAGCTTGTAGAAAATCTCAAGGCGCTCGGTTTCGGCGTCCCGCTTGGCCTTGGGCTCATCCTCCAGGCCCGTCATCGATTCCTTGCGGTGCTGGCGCAGGGCGGTCAGGCGCGTGTCGAGCTTTTCCTGGATCACGTCGAGGCGCTTGCGCTCCTCGGGCTTGGAGAGCTTCTCGCGGCGGACGAAGATCCGGGTGCCGATGACCTTTCCGGAAACGCCGGGGGGCACGCGCAGGGACGCGTCCTGCACGTCCTCGGCTTTCTTTCCGAAAATGACCTTCAGCAGGCGCTCCTCGGGAGTGAGCTGCTGCTCTCCCTTCGGGGTGACCTTGCCGACCAGAACGTCTCCCTGCCGCACGTTGGTGGAGGGGATGACGACGCCGGACTCATCCAAATGCTCCAGCGCCTCGGCCCCCACGTTGGGGATGTCCCGGGTGATTTCCTCGGCGCCCAGCTTGGTGTCGCGCGCCTCCACCTCGAACTCGGAGATGTGGATGGAGGTGAACACGTCGTCGCGCACCAGGCGCTCGGACACCAGGATGGCGTCCTCGAAGTTGTACCCCTCCCAGGGCATGAAGGCCACCAGCAGGTTGCGCCCCAGAGCCAATTCGCCGTTGGAGGTCGCCGGACCGTCCGCCAGGACGTCCTTGGCCTTGACCGTGTCTCCGCTCTTGACCACGGGACGCTGATCGATGCAGGTGTCCTGGTTGGAGCGGGTGTACTTGCGCAGAACATAGAGGTCGACGGGCGGCTCGGAGGATTTTTCCCCGCCGCTGGCGTGGACCGCGATGAGATCCCCGGCCGCGTAAAGGACCTTGCCGGCGCGCTTGGCGAGCACGCAGGCTCCGGAGTCCTGGGCTACCTTCCTTTCGATGCCGGTGCCGACCAGGGCGGGCTCGGCGTTGAGCAGGGGAACGGCCTGCCGCTGCATGTTCGAGCCCATGAGCGCGCGGTTTGCGTCGTCGTGCTCGAGAAACGGAATCAGGGCCGCCGAGACCGAGACGACCTGCATGGGGGAGATGTCCATGTAGTCGACCTTGGCGGGCTCGACCACGGGGAAGTCCCCGCGGGAGCGGCAATAGACCGTTTCGGCGTTGATGCGGTCCTTGTCCAACGGGGTGTTGGCCTGGGCCACGATCTGGTTGCCCTCGGCGTCCGCGCCGAGGTATTCCACCGCGCCGGTGGTCTTTCCCTTGGAAACCTTGCGGTAAGGCGACTCAATGAGGCCGAAGTCGTTGATCTTGGCGTAGGTGGCCAAGGAGGTGATCAGACCGATGTTCGGACCTTCCGGGGTTTCGATCGGGCAGATGCGGCCGTAATGC
>CAYHPY010000218.1:0-2392 GCA_964358485.1 uncultured Elusimicrobia bacterium | reverse complement strand
TTCCCATCACCTCCCTCCGGCGTGGCAGGCTTCTCGGCGGATCGCTTCTCGTCCCGAGCCGATTTCGCAGAGCTGATGTAATCGGACGCTCCTTTCGCGCCGGCTACCGTAACCACGGCGGCGGCGCCGGCCTTCACGACGCCGTCGAGCGTGATCGCAGGAACCAGTGCCTCGCCCGTTGTCAGAAGGAGCCCGCCTCCTCCGCCAAGGAGCGTCGGCCCAACCAGCAGCCAGCCTCCCATAGCCAGCGTTCCTACGCCGGCGACGGTGAGGTAAGGATGATCCAGCGCAAACTCCTTCGCGCGGAATGCGCGATCCGCCACGAATCCGACCGGGTCTTTCGTCAGGTTGGGCGGGTCAATGATAGTCCCCGCTGCGACCGCGCGTGCATGGTCCTCGGCCGCCACTTCACCCCGCGCCTCTTCAAGCTCCCGCTCCTCCCTCTTTTTTCGCCATAAGAGCAGGGCTCCGGCCCCGGCCGCGCCGCCAAAGCCTATGGCCTTGGCGAGCAATCCTGAATCCGCGCCTTGGTCGGTGGGAGCCAGCGGTGGACTCTGGGGCTGGGAAGGCGGCGGGATCGAGTTTCTGTCTACGCCGCCCATCGACTGCTGGACCTTCAACGGCCTCTTGTCAGTCGCTTCGCCGGAGGGCCCCCTCGGGCCAAGCGCCCCCGAAGCGTCGAAGCCGACCCCTGCGTCTCCTTGGCCCATTACGGAGCCCTCGACGAAGGTCTTAAACTCGCCGGGGTCCTCAATCTTCTCCAGCCTCTTCAAGCGCACCTTGTTCGCCGCCAAGGTCTCGTTGATCTGCTTTCGCCGCTCCGGAGTCACCGGGTCATTCAACTGCTGATCCTGGCTCCACTTCTCGTCCCTGAGGCGATGGTTCTGAACCACGAGCCACAGAGCGTATACCTGTTTGGCTCCATCAGCCTCCGGGGGCAACCAGGCCGCTATGGACTGTGCGTTGAGCGGCTCACTGGGGGAAGCATCCGGAAGACGCGAAAGGTCGGCGTTCGCGGCCGAGGCGGCGGGGTTGTCCGGCGTGTCTTCGAGCGCCTTCGGGTCAACGGCGTGCTTGCGCAGGATGGCTACGGCCTTCTCGACCAGGGCCCGGCGTTTCGGGACCGATTCCCGACAGGCGGAACTGGCCGCTGGCTCGCGCTCGGTGAGGACGGCCCAGGTGATCTTCTCGCAGGCGAGTTGCACGCGCTGCTCCAGAACCGCGACCTGCTGTTTGGCGGCGCTCCCGTCCGCCATGCCCTTCATGTCCTTGATGTAGCTGCAAACATCGGGATCGCCCGCGGCGGCTGGCGGTTCAATAGTTTGATCCCGCGCGGAGACGGGCGATACCAACAACAAGGCAACGAATAGCTCAGGGAGAATAGGGGATCGCACTATCCCCAGTTTAACCCCGCCATGCAAGTTTTTCAATGCCTACAAGGCTTTTTACCGACTTTTATCGGAAGACAAGACCGCAGCGGCAAGGGCTCATCGCTTCCCCTTCGGGGGTAGCCTATATGCTCACCTAGGGAGCTTCCCTCTGTCCGGCGCCGGGCTTCTCCGAGGGTTTCGCCCCGCTCCCTTTGGCGGGAGGAACGGGCGCCTTGCGTCCCACTCCCTTCACCCAGAAGTCCAGCTCCCGCTGGAAGAGGGCGCGGGTTTCGGGGGAGGTGATGTCGAAGTACTTAAAGGGTGCCAAGGCTGGCCCTGGGATTGATTTTCCCTTTTCGTCCAGAGGACCAACCGCGAAGCCCGCTTCCAGGAGAGTTCCATCCAATCCGGTCAGGAAATAGATTTCTTCTCCTTTGCGGGCCGCCTTATCTTTGCGGGCGACAAAAAATTCGACATGCGTTGCGGTTTTTGCCGTTCCTGTCGATCGGTCCAGGATTGCGGCGATATAGCGACGGTGATGATCTTCGGAAGCTTTGGGGAATGCCCACTCTTCCCTTGTTGGGGAATTCTTGATAATCCTTGGAAACCTTGTAATTCCGGAGAATTTTTCGTCCTCTCCATGTGAGAGCAACCGTTGGATGACGGACTCCAAAGTGGCGG
The DNA here is from genome assembly GCA_964358485.1 of uncultured Elusimicrobia bacterium. GTDB lineage: Bacteria > Elusimicrobiota > Elusimicrobia > UBA1565 > UBA9628 > CAYHPY01. The sequence goes on along the minus strand of CAYHPY010000218.1, from coordinate 341 downwards.
TGGCGCTTGATTTCTGGACGCTCAGTTCGCCCCCGTTGACAAATTGGGGAATGAGCAGCATACTTAAGGGAACCCAAAGAGGCAGCATTTTGAAATTCAAGTTTACAATTTTCCCGCCATTGGTCGCCGGGGTCCTGGTTTTGACCGCCCCTCTCTTCCCGGCAGATGTTTCCCCTGACCCAATGGATGATGAAGAAACCGCCGGGAAAGATAGGTGGGGGGACGCCCAAATCGACGCTGCCTCCAAAGATGTGGAAAAACTCAACGGCCCCCCCCCCCCGCCCCGCACCCCCCCCCCCCCCAGACTCATACAACCGCGACAAGCCACACACCAACACAGA
>CAYHPY010000217.1:0-2428 GCA_964358485.1 uncultured Elusimicrobia bacterium | reverse complement strand
TTGCCCGTTATCAGGTTTGCGGCAATCCGCTCATCCTCCCAGATCTCCCCCTGCCAATTGTGTTTGCCAAGGAAATTGAAAAGGACCGCCACCCGTAGCGAAAAGCCGACGGCCAGGGCCACGGCCAGACTGCCCCAAAACCGTTTGCTCACTCCTTGCGGCCCTCCCGCACCTGGAGGATGCCTTCGAGGCGCTCGGCCAATTTGGACGCTTGGGCCCGGCGGGTGTAACGGGCGATATTTTCCTCGTTGCGCGGGGCCGCCGCGCTCCGCCCTTCTTTCCAAAGGGCGAGGGCCCGGGCCAGCAATTCCGCGGCCGCCGGCGCGTCATGGGCTATGTTTCCCGCCCCGGTCTCGCGGAGGACGTTTTCCACGACCGAGTCCCGGGGGCCGACGGCCAGGATCGGCCGTCCGGCTCCCAAGTATTCGAAAAATTTCCCCGGAAAGACCCCTGCGGTACGCGGGTCGTTCCATTCCAGTTGAAGCAGGGCGTGGGCCCTTCGCTGCTCGACTTGGGCTTCCTCCCGGGAAATTTCTCCCGGAGTATCCACGAAATCGGAAACATCGTGGCTGGCCGCCAGGCGGCGCGTGAGCTGGTGGTTGGGGCCATAAAACACGAGCCGAAGGTTCCGGGGAGCCGCCCTTCCCTCAAGCCGCAGCAGCCGCACGGCCTCGAAAATGATTCCGGGCTCGCGGCGGCCCGGATAGATCATGCCGGTATAGAGCAGGCGGAATGGACCCTGGGGCGGGCTTTCCGGGACCGGGCCGGGCTCGAAGCCATTGGTCACGGTGAAGGCGGACTTGGCGTGGAGACGCGAAAGGGCCTCCGCGATCGGCTCGGAGACGGTGCAGAGCGCCGCAGCGCCGGCTATGACCTTGCGTTCCAGCGCCCGGGCGGCCGCCAGGCCGCGGGGCGAGAAATCCCTCCAGGGGGTTTGGCTCCAGGGGTCCCTGAAATCGGGGACCCAGGGAATGCCCAGGCGCCGGCCCAGGTATGCGCCCAGCACATGCGCGGTTTCGGGAGGAGAACTGGAGAGGAGAAGGTCCGGGCCGAAGTCGTGCGCGAAGGCCAGCGCTCGCCGGCGTCCCAGATAATACCAGGGCCAGGCGGAATCGGGAAAGGCGAGAAAACGGTCATAAAGAGCCAGGGCCAGGCGGCGAAGGCCTCCCTTGCGCGAGGCGTGGGCGCGACTGACGTTGTTGCCCTCAAGCCGCCCCCCCGCCAGGGCTTTGAACAGCCGGGAGATGTCCAGGACCGGAGTCCGGCAAATCTGCTCGGACGACTCGTCCTCTAGCTGGGGAAGCTGAAAGGGCGCCAAGCGGCCGGGTCGGATCGTCACAACGGCAGTTTTCCACCCGAAGGCGGGCAGATGCCGCACAAAGGAGGCGATTCGTGCGCTGCCCATCGCCGGGAAGGGTGGATAGCAGTAGCTGACGATCAAGAGCCTGCGCTCGACCCGGGCCTTGGATGGAGTCATGGGGGGATGGGCGGGGCAAGTATAGCAATTGAGCCGGAGCGGTTTATCGGGTGAAAAGGCAGGCGATCCAGCGGTATTTGACGCGTCCCGGAAGGGCGCGCCACAGGAATTTCCCAATGGGGGTTGGGGCGGGAGGGCAGTTCTCTCGCCCATCCCCACCCGCGCAATCGAGGCAATGGGCGGGGGCCAACCGGGGCCGCACGATCCGGGCGTAGAACCCATGGAGTTCCCGGTATAAATAGGGCCGTTTCTCGGCCCAAATCAAGCGGCTGGAGGTCAGGGTCCATTTCCCGAAAAGGGCCTTCAGGGCGCGCTCATCCCAGCGGCGGACATGGCCGTTCGGGTTGAAACTCCTCCCGCACCCGGCACAGCGAAGGCGGATCAATTCTTCCTCATGGGGAGTTGAGACCAGTATCCGCTTGGACGCGACCCGGGAAAGCTCCCGGGCGGTGTCGGCGAGGGCGTTGTCTTCGAGGTGCTCGAGGATCTCCAGCGCGCTCGCGCAATGGAATGCCGCATCGGCGAACGGCAATTTCATCGAGTCGGCGCGCAGGCATGGCGCTCCGCTGGCGGTAACCGCCGCCGCCACAGAGGGCGAGCGGTCCACCCCGGCGGTCCGCAGGCCGGCCCGTTCGGCGCGCAGTAGGCGCAGAAACGCCCCGGAACCGCAACCGACGTCTAATAGAGAGGAGCAATCCGCGGGGAGCATTTTCAGGGTCGTCCGCAGGCGTTCCTTCTCCGCGGGATCCCGCAAGAGGCGGCTCGCGGGGCTCTCGGAGTCCCCGGGAGGCGGGTTCACAGGCCGGAAAGGACCGAAACGATGCGCTCGGCGGTCCGTCCGTCCCAGAGTTCCGGAATCCGCCCGCTGGGCCACGAACCGTTAAGAATGGATTGAACCAAGCCCGGAAGTTCGCCGGGCACGGCCAGGCGGTTGGTCCCGTCGCGGATGGT
>CAYHPY010000216.1:0-2510 GCA_964358485.1 uncultured Elusimicrobia bacterium | reverse complement strand
TTGAAAGGAGGATTTGGAATCGGGCTGAACTAGCCCGCGCCAATTTCTACCAATGACCCTTCGAGACCTGATTCTCGCCGCCGATGCCAGGCCCGCTCTCACCCTCGGCCTGCTGGCCCTGCCCTGCGCGGCCTCGCTTCTGGCGGGCTTGCTCCATGGGCCGGGACGCGGCGGGCAGGCTCCCTGGAAACACCTCTATGCGGGAATCGTCTACGCCACCTGCCTTCCCGGGACTTTCTCCGCGAGCCTCATCGCCTACTCCGCCCTCTTCACCCGCGAAAACCTCCTTGACGCGAGCCTCCTGGCGTATTTCGCGCCCATCGCCGCCATGGTCCTCTGTTTGTTCCTGGCGCGCCGCAACGTCGATTTCGACGAGGTGCCGGGCTTCGACAAAATCTGGGGCTTGCTGGGAGTGCTGGCGGTGAGCTTTACATTCGCCTTGGCTATTGAGAAGACCCGAATTCTCATCATCTTCGGCGGCTCCCTTTGGGTCCTGGTCGCCTCGGCCGCCGCTCTTTTCGTCGTTTTCCGTTGGAGCCTGCGGCGCCTCCTGGGCCCCGGCCACCTCGGCCGCCCTTAACGCCGGGCGGAGCCCGGCATTCATATTCTTTGACTTTACCAGGACCATTGACAGGGCGGGTTCCCCGGCTTACACTTGGGGGGATGATGCTCCCCGTCTCCCTTGCGGCTCTCCTAACTTTCCTGGCCGCCCCCGCCATGGCGGCCCCGAAGGTTCCTGAGCCCTCCGAATGCCGGATGTTCGGGAAACTGGGTTGTTATTACCTGCCGTCCTCCCTGGATGGCCGGCGCAATTCCCGGGTTCTGGTCTACTTGCGCGGCCACCATCCCTCCTGGGGCGGGACGGTCCCCGAAAACCAGCGGGAGGAGTCGGCCCGGCGGGCCTTTGCGGGTTTCGAATTGGGCCGCATCGCCGAGGAGGAGCGCGTGGCGCTTTTCGTGACGGCCTCCAGCCACCTCGCCGTTTCCCCGAAGGATCTCAAGGCGGTCGCCGATTCCCTGGGCATGGTGTTCGACGGGGTGGTGCTGGCGGCTCATAGCGGGGGCTACGCCGGCTTGACGGCCAGCCTGCCGTCTTTTGAGGCCGTGGACCAGATCGTCATGCTCGACAATTTTTATTTCGGGGAAGGCCTGACCCGCCTGATCAAGGCCAAGACCGACGCGGGCGCCGCCTGCGCGGGGTTTTACACCAGCTTTAAATACGGCAAGGACAAAAAGGGCAATAAGGTCCGCTACGAGGAATCCTTCAAGCCGCTGATCGGGCCCGCGGCCTGCCCCGTGGAACAGCGCGACGATTACGGCCACAACGCGGGCGTCAACCGCTGTCTCGGGCCCTACCTCCACCGCCAGCCCTGCCGCTAGTTCCCTAAGGACCCCCCGAGGGGCAGGTCCACCCCCGGCCCCCGCCTGGGGCCTTGGGCCCAGGGGGGAGGGGCGCTTCTCCCGTATAATCGGAGCATGAGGTTTTGGCTGGCGGCGTTATTGCTTGGAACGGCCGTCGCTTCCCGGGCCGACGACGCGGGCCGGGATTTGACCTTTTCCGGAGCGAAAATCGTTCAGCGACTGGAAATGCGGGTGGGGCCGGGTTCCGCGGGCCCCCTCTGGGAATCCGGCCCGAGCGACCCGGTTTCGGAGGATTTCTCGGCGGTGGCCCTGCAGGGATTCATGCCCGAGGGGGATTTTATTTTTGAGGCGGCCGCGCGCTCCGGCTCCGGGTGGGGGCCGTTTGCCTCGGCGGGGGCGGAGCGCTATCCTAACGGACGGTTTTGGGTGCGAATCCCGATTTCCGGCAAGAAGGGAGCGATTCTGCGCCTCCGATTGACCGGGGCGGCCGCCGGGCCCTCCGCTGCCCTGGAAATTTTTCAAGCCGTTTTGACCCCACTCCGGGGCGAAGCCTCGGCGGCGGGAACTGATTCCGGATTGGCCCCGCTTCCGGTCGACGGCGCGGTTCTTGACGGGGTGGAGCCTCGGAGCGCGTGGGGCGCGCGCCCGGCCACAGGGCCCTATGAACCCATGTTGCCCCTGAGGTTGACCTTGCACCACACGGAAATGGCCCAGCCTTTGACCCGCGCCGACGCGGTGACGGAGCTCAGGGTCATTCAGGATTTTCACATCCAGGGGCGCGGCTGGATCGACATCGGCTATCACTTCCTGATCGACGGTTCGGGCCGGGTCTGGGAAGGGCGCCCGCATTCGGTCATCGGCGCCCATGTCCGAAACAAAAACGACGGCAACGTGGGGATCGCTCTTTTGGGCAATTTCCATCCACCCAGCGCCCACCGGCCCACCGCCGCTCAGAGCAAGGCCTTCGTGGCCCTGGCTCGGCGGCTGGTCGCCGCCTACTCCATGGAGCCCCGGCAGATCCTGGGGCACCGGGACCAGCAGGGCACGAGCTGTCCCGGCGACGCGCTCTACGGCCGCCTTCAGTCCTTGCGCAAGGCCGTGGCGGCCCCCGCCCCCCTCCCCCCCCGCAAGCCCGTGATGAAACAGCA
>CAYHPY010000215.1:0-2551 GCA_964358485.1 uncultured Elusimicrobia bacterium | reverse complement strand
CATGGCCATGCCCATGCAGATGGTGGTGATGGGGGCCTTGATGTACTGCATGGTGTCGTAGACGGCCAGGCCCGCCGTGACCATGCCGCCGGGGGAGTTGATGTAGATGTTGATGTCCTTGGTGTTGTCCTCGGCTTCTAAATAAAGAAGTTGGGCGATGAGGATGTTGGCCGAGTCGGTCGTGATCTCGCCTTCATAGCCGCCGACGAAAATGATGCGGTCCCGCAGGAGGCGGGAGTAGATGTCGTAGCCGATGATGGAGCCTTGGGGCGCTTTTTCGATGACTTGGGGGATCAGGTTCATGCCATCATCAAAACAAATTCACCCCGGCGGGTCAAATGCTAAACTGGACGCATGGCCGACGCCCCCTTCGACGCCGACCGTTGGACCTCGGACCTGCGCGCCTCCTGGACTTCCGCGGCCCCGGACTATGACCGCCTCAGCATGGTCCATTTCCCCCCCGTGGCCCGGACCTTCCTGAGATTCGCGGGCGTGGCCGAGGGCGCCGCGGTCCTGGACGTGGCCTGCGGGACCGGCCTGGCCACCATGGCCGCCGCGGAGGCGGCCGGGGAGAAAGGAAAGGTGACCGGCGTGGACCTGGCCCCCGGGATGGTGGAGTTGGCGCGCCTCCGGGCGAAGGAACGCGGCTACGCGAATGTTTCGGTCCTGGAAAAAAACGCCGAAGACCTCGATTTCCCCGACGGGGTTTTTGACGCCGCGGTCTGCCAGCTCGGACTCATGCTCTTCGCCCGCCCGGACAAAGCCCTGGCCGGGATGCGCCGGGCTGTGCGCCCCGGCGGCGCGGTCGCCTGCCTGGTCCAGGGCCTAGGGGAGCGCATGCTCTTCACCGGCCTGATCCTGGGCAAGGCGCTCAAGTACGCCCCCCAGCTCAAAACTCCGGGCGCCCCGACCTTGTTCGGCTTCGGACCCGAAGGGACTTTGACGGCGGCGTTCCAAAAAGCCGATCTGAAAGAAGTCGAGGAAAAGCGCCTCTCGGGAACCTTCGAATTTTCCTCCCCCCAATCCTACTGGGACGCGATGACAGCCGGAGCCGGACGCCTGCGGGGCGTCATGGAAACGATGTCGGGCGAAGACCGCGAGGCCCTGCGGACCGAGGTTTTGGCCGCCGCTCAAGAGCATGTCCAAGGCGGCCGCCTCCGGATGCCCTACGAGTTCGTGATGGCCCGCGGCCTCAAAGCTCCGTGACGCCCACCCCGCACCCGTGAACGCCTCGGCCTTCGGGGCGGCTTGGGGAGAACTCCCCCTTCTCCCGCTCCAGATTCTGGCCATCGCCGCGGCCGCCCGCCGCTGCGCGGCGGCGGCCCGGCGGTTGGGCCAACCGGCGGTCATCGGGGAAATCGCCGCGGGAATTCTCCTGGGGCCGTCGCTCTTCGGGTGGCTCCATCCGGCCGCCTGGGCCCGGCTGTTTCCGCCCGATTCCCTGGGAATATTGAACGGCCTCAGCCAGCTCGGGTTGTTTTTTTTCATGTTCACGGTCGGAATGGAAATCAACCAGGAAGCCCTCCGGCGGCAGGCCCGCGCCGCGCTTGTCATCTCCCTGGCGAGCGTCGCGGTGCCGTTTCTATTGGGCTTGGGGTTGGCCCCATTTCTATATACCCGGCACGCATCCAGCCAGATCCCCTTTCCGCCTTTCGCGCTATTTCTGGGCACCGCGCTGAGCGTCACCGCGCTCCCGGTGCTGGCCCGCATTCTCCGGGACCTCGACCTCCAAAACACCCGGGCCGGGTTGACCGCCGTGGCCTGCGCGGCTTTCGGGGACGCCGCGGCCTGGTGCGCCCTGGCGGCCGTCGTTGGAATCGTCCAAGAGGCAAGCCCGGCTCGGGCGGCCCTGTCCCTGCTTCTGGGCGCGGCCCACGCGGCGTTCATGCTGGGGGTCCTGCGTCCCTGGCTCAAACGCCGAGCGGCGCCCGGCCCCGCCGGGGCCCTCCTCCTGGCGGGAGCGTCGGCGCTGGCCACGGAAATGATCGGAATCCACGCGCTGTTCGGAGCCTTTCTCGCGGGACTGACGATGCCGGAAGACGAGTCTCTCCGAAAATCCCTGGCCGGGCGCCTGGGGACGATCTCCACCTTGGTTTTGCTTCCGATCTTTTTCGCGCTGACGGGCCTTCGCACCAAGTTCGGCCTCCTCCAATCCTTCGAGCACTGGGCCGTCGCCGCGGCCATCGTGTCCGTCGGAGTGGCCGGGAAATTGGGCGGAGGGGCCGTCGCGGCGCGCCTCACGGGCCTCCCCTGGCGGGACGCCCTGGCCGTGGGGGCGCTGATGAACGCCCGCGGGCTGGTCGAATTGGTCGTTCTCACCATCGGGCACGATCTTGGGATCCTCTCCCCGGAATTATTCACGATGTTGGTTTTCATGGCCCTGACGACCACCCTGATGACCGGCCCCCTTGTGAGGTTCTTCCTAAAACCCCGTTGAGCGCCGACCCGCCTTGTGGCCCCCCCGCCATTTTGGTTTAATCTTCCGGTTCCACCAGTTCGGCGGGGTAGCTCAGTGGTAGAGCACCGGTCTGAAAAACCGGGTGTCGACAGT
>CAYHPY010000214.1:0-2561 GCA_964358485.1 uncultured Elusimicrobia bacterium | reverse complement strand
CGCGGCCAACAACATCGCCCGCGCCATCCGGAATTATTCCGCCAACGGGGTGGCCCTCTGCGGCGTATTCGCCAATCTCCGCGATCCCGGGGCCGACCGCCGGGCCGTCGAGCGCTTCTCCCGGCTGATCGGGACCCAGGTCCTGGATTTCATGGTCCGCGACCCCTCGGTGCGGGAGGCCGAATACCGCCGCGTCACCGTGTCGGAGCACGCTCCCGGCTCCGGGGCGGCCAAGACGATCGCTTCTTTGGCCAAGACCCTCCTGGCCTTCGAACGGAAGGCGGCCGTCGTACCGACTCCCTTGAGCGATGAGCGCTTCCATGAGCTATCCCGCGCGGCGTTCCGGTCCGACCGGAAGCGTCCGACGCCCGTAGTTCCGGAGCCGCCTCCGCCCCCGCCGCCGGCATCCCGGGAGGGCCCGCCCGGCCGGGAATCTCCCAAGGGGGGGCGGGGCCCGGACCTGGTCAAGGAATTGTCCTGGCAGGCCTCTCTCTGGGAGGGGGACCCGGGCCGCAATTCCCAAGTCTGGGGGGATTCGGCCCAGTGGCGGCGCTTCTTCTGCGATTTCGAGACCCGGCGGCACGCCCGGACCCGCCTGGAGGTGCGCGCCCCCACCGTCCATGTCTGGCATCAGGATTTGGAGTGTTCCTACGCCACCCCGGATTATTTCGATTCCACTCTTCCGGCCTTTTTTAAATTTCCCTGGCCGAAAGTGGTGGAGCCGGATTTTCCCGAGGAGCGGGGGGCCGGGGATTCTGGCGCCTTCGGCGAGGCGATGACCAATTTGCGGGACGGCGACATCATCCACGGCGGGGGCGGGAAGCTGGACGCGGCCTTGGCGGGCGCGGTGGACCGCGCCTCCCGGGGGGCCGAAGCCGTGGTCGTGCATTCCACCTGCGTCCCCACCGTGATCGGCGACGACGCCGAGGCCGTGGTCGCCCGCTGGCGTTCCCGCTCGAAGGTCCCGATCCTCTACACCAACCCCGCCCAAACCAAGGAAGAGGTGGACGTGGGGCTGGCCCTGTTCAAGCGGCTCCGGGACGAGCCCGCTTTTTCCAAGGTCCGCAGGCGCAAGGGCTCCGTGAACCTGGTCGGTTTTCCGGAAGGCCCGGGCCTCAAGGAGCTGGAGGGGATATTAAAGGAGGCGCAGGTGGAAATCAACGCCCGGGTCATGCCCTATCTGAGCCTGCGCCAGGCGCGCCGCTACCTCGCGGCCGAAGTCCAGGTCTTTTACCCGAACGGGGCCTTCGAGGCGACCTATCGCGAAGTCTTCGAACCCCTTTCCGTGAAGACCTTGAGGCTCGACGCGCCCTGGGGCTGGGAGGCGACGGGGAACTGGGTCAAGGCGTTGGCCAAGCACTTGGGGAGAAACGCCGACGCCGCCTTGGCCCGGGTGGCCCGCCCTCTGGCCGCGCGCTGGAAAGCCGCCCGCGCCGAGGCGGCCGGGCACGGGCTGGCCTTCGTGGTGGACGCCGCCCACATCAATCGTTTGACCGAGCCCGCCCGGATGTGGGGCATTCCGTTGCTGAGAATGCTCCGGGAGGCGGGATACCGCGTGGAGGTCCTTTGCCACGGGGAGTCTCCCGCCGCGCGGCCGGGCCTGGCCTTCTTCAAAACGGAGGAAGAACTGGGAAGGCTGTTGCGGGAGGGGCGCTTTGAAGCCGTCTACTCCGAGTACGCCTTCGACGGCCGGCTGGCCGGGGCGGGCAAGGCGCAATTCGCGCTGGACTCTTTCGAGCCGGGACTGGGCGGGGCCCTGCGCACCGTGGGCCGGCTCAACGGCCTCTGCCGCTGGCCCTTCTACCGGCGCTACGCCGCGCATTTGGGGGACCTTCGATGAAGCGCTCCCCGTCCAAGGCGGCGGCTCCGGACCCGGGGAGCTTGAGCACCCCGATGAATTTCCCGGGCCTGCTCGGGGTTTATTTGGCGGTCAACGCGATCGCCGACGCCTATATCCTGGTGGACGGGCCCGATTGCACTTTGTACAAGGCCCATTTCATCCACGGGCGGCACGATTGGAATTCGACTCTCCTGAGGCTGGACGGACGCCACCGAGTGGCTTTCACCAATGTCTGTTCCAAGGGCGTCGTCAAGGAGCACGACGCGGTCATCCTGGAGGGCTTGCGGCGGTTGGGAAAAATCGAGGATTGCGGCCTGATTTTGGCCACCGCCTTGCCGATGTGCTCGATCACGGGGGTGGATTACGGCAGGGTCCTCCGCGCCTTGGAGCCGGGGTTTCCCAAGCCCGCCGTCGACATCCCTCCGGATTCCCTCAGCGGGGATTGGTTGGACGGCTACGCCCACGCCCTGGGGGCCTTGGCCAAGGGGCTTGGCTTGTCTTCGGAGCGCAAGCGCCCAAACTGCGCGGCCGTGGTGGGACATCTCATGGACCGCAACGAGTCCGACCATCGCGCCAACCTGGTCCAACTGCGGGAGATGCTGGGAGCGCTCGGGTTGGACTTGGTCTCGGTGTGGCTGGACGGCGAGAGCTCGTCGCGCCTACGGGCCGTGGAGGAGGCGGAGCTGGTGGTACTGGCCGTGCACAGCCACGCCGTGCGCGC
>CAYHPY010000213.1:0-2634 GCA_964358485.1 uncultured Elusimicrobia bacterium | reverse complement strand
CCGAACCCTAGAGATTGCTGGGTCAAAGCCGAACCGAGTGTGAAGATTCGGGCCGCAGTCATGATCGCCCTAGCCGCGGCATTGACCGCTTGCGGTCTGGGCCGCTCTCCAACTGGCACCCGGTTTCCGATCTGCCTTTACTCCATGAGCCAGCCCGAACATCTTAATGAGATCGCCCGAGGGGGGTTCGACTGCGTATATCCCTCGATGACCGATCCCCGGGGACTTGAAGTAGCCCGCTCGGGGCGCCGCCGCGGCATGTCCGTTATTCTGGATCCCAGGCAGGCCCAAGAAATATCCACCAACGAGGTTCGGCGCTGGCCGGTGCTGGCTTGGCATCTTCAAGACGAGCCGGACGTAAACGGAATAACTCCGGCCCAATTGGAGGCTCGGTCCAAGGAGATTCGGAACTGGGACCCGCGCCCCCAGACCTTGGTGGTCGGCTCGGGCCGGGCCGCACGGGAGTACGGCGCCGTTGGGGACATCTTCATGCTGGACTGGTACCCCGTTCCCCATCTGCCATTGGATTCGGTTGCCGATGAAATCGACGAAGCGAAGCGGTATTTGCCTTCCGGCAAACCGCTGTGGATGGTCATCCAGGCATTCGATTGGAAAGATGAGCCCCTCCAGCGGGACCCAGCAAGGCCCAAGATCGGCCGCTTTCCGAACCACTCCGAGCTTCGGTTCATGTCCTATGCCGCCATTCTCCATGGCGCGAACGGCCTCTTCTTTTACCGCTTCCTTCAATCCGAGGACAACCGCGTACGGTCCCTCCTGGATATCCCAGAACGCTGGCAGGCCGTCAGCCGCGTGGCCCGGGAAATAAAGGCCTTAAAACCTATTCTAGAGCGGGGTGTCCCGACCGCCATCCCCTTCCGCCCCAACCCGGATGGCGTCGAGGCGCGGGCATGGCGCTACCGCCGCCGGGACTATGTGATCATCCTTAACCGTAAAAAGGGTTTCCATCAAAAGGTTCCCGACGCGCTATTGGAGCGGGAATGGCGGCCGCTCTTTGAGGATCGGCGCAACGCGCGCGAATTGCTTAAGAAAATCGGCCCCTCCTGGTACCTTCCTCCGTACCGGGTCCTGGTCCTTGAGAGCCGCTTCCGTTGGCGGGATCCCAGAACCATGCTCTGGTAATAGACACAATGAGCGCCAATCAAGATCCCGATACCGTGGCCGGCTTCGGGCGTGAGTGGGAAAGTTTCGACCACGCCGAGCCGAACACGGCCGACCAACGTGAGCTCTTCGAGTCCTATTTTTCTCTTTTCCCATGGGATCGCCTGCCTCCCCATCCGGTGGGATTTGATATGGGCTGCGGCTCTGGACGCTGGGGCCGCCTAGTAGCGCCCCGGGTCCACCGACTCCACTTAGTCGACGCGAGCCCTGCTGCTCTTGAAGTCGCCCGCCGGAATCTGGGTGAAACGGCTGGCTGCGATTTCCACCTCGCCTCAGTCGAGTCACTGCCTTTCCCCGACCAATCCATGGATTTCGGCTATAGCCTCGGCGTCCTGCATCATCTCCCGGACACTGGGGCGGCCATGGCCTCTTGCGCGCGCGTCCTCAAACGGGGCGCTCCCTTTCTGGTCTATATTTATTACGCTCTGGAGAACCGCCCCGCATGGTACCGTTGGCTGTGGAGGGCTTCAGAGCTCGCACGGGGAGTCCTTTCCCGCCTCCCTTATCCACTACGCTACGTATTGAGCCAAACGGCCGCCGCGGCAGTTTACTTCCCGTTGGCCAGGACCGCGCGCCTCCTGGAGGACGCGGGCACCGATGTCTCGGGTTGGCCCCTCGCCTTCTATCGGCGCCGGAGCTTCTACACCATGAGAAACGACGCCTTGGACCGCTTCGGCACCCGCCTAGAGAAGCGGTTCACTGCCGCCCAAATCCGGGACATGCTCGAATCCGGCGGGTTCGAACGCATCGCTTTCCGTCAAGGAACGCCATACTGGTGCGCCCTTGGCTACCGGAAATGACCAACCATCCCTCTGGGACACTCACGAAAGTTCCCGCTAAATTCCAGATGGCTAGCCGAGGCGCCTGAACCAGTCGGCTGTTTGACGGCGAATCAAGCTCGGGGTCCATACGGGAGCGCCTTCCCAAGCCCATATCCCATCGAGCATCCTCTGGACGCCATCCTCAAAAGCGACCCGCGGACGCCAGCCCAGAGTTCGTCTGATGCGCCGGTTATCGGCGTGGGTGTGTTCCGGCTCTCCAGGCCGGCGGGGGACATGAACAGTCGGTCCTCCAAGCAATTCGACAAGCCGATTGATTGATTGGGGCCGGCCGCCACCCACGTTGAGGACCTCGCCGCGAAGACGGGAACGGGCCGCCAAGACGAACGCTTCGATCACGTCGGAAACATGTATAAAATCCCGGGTTTGCCGTCCATCACCGACAACGGTGAAAGGACAGCCCGCCAACTTTTGGGCCAGGAAGACCCCAAAAACCGCGCCATAAGCCCCCGAGGTCCGTGAGCGGGGGCCATAGACATTGAAAAGCCGGAGCGAAAGGGCGGGGATGCCGTACACCGTGGACCAGTGGAGGACGGATTGCTCCCCGATCCACTTGGTCAAGGCATAGGGATATTGGGGGCGTACGGGAGCGGTTTCTGAGGTAGGGTAGCGGTCG
>CAYHPY010000212.1:0-2734 GCA_964358485.1 uncultured Elusimicrobia bacterium | reverse complement strand
AAGACGTCGTTGAGGACGACGCAGTCGAAACCCGCCGGACGGTTCGCGAGGTATTCGAGGGCGTCCGGGACCAGGACTACGGGAAGTCCGAGTTTGGAGGCGATGGCCGACTGCTCCGGACTCCGCTCGATGCCTTGAATGTTGGAGTAGCCTGCCCGGCGGAGGTAAAACAGGAAATGTCCCGTGCCGCAGCCAAGGTCGAGGACCGCCGCGTCCTTGCGGGAAGGTAGGAGGTCGGGAAAATCCAGATCGTAATATTGGAGGAAGGCGTCCGGTTCGACTGGATTTTCGGAATAAAACGTGGTGTGGTATGAGGAATACAAAACGGAGCGGTAGTCTTTCATCGGGGCGCTGTAATGATAGCCAAACCGGAATGCCGTTGGAAAGCCCAAAAATCAACGGGGCCAGGTTCCGGCAGCGGCGGACGAAAGCGCCTCGAGGAAGGCGGGGCCGATCCGCTCGATTTGAAACCGCTGGGCGATGCCCGGTGCCCGCTTCGCGAGGCGCAAGCGGGCGTTCTTATCGCCGGCGAGCTCTTGGATGCGCGCGGCGAGGGAGTGGGCATCCCCGGCCTTGAAAAATAGGGTCGCCGCCCCTTCGGGATCGACCTCGATGTTTTCGGAAATATCGCTCGCGATCACCGGCAATCCCGCAGCCAATGCCTCCAGGTAGGCCAGGGAGAGCCCCTCGTAATGGCTCGGGAGGACGAATAAATCCGCGTCCAGCAGCGCCGGAACGATGTTGTGGATCGATCCCCGAAATACGACGGCCGAATGCAAGCCCAGGCGGAAGGCCTCGGCCTTCAGTTCCCGGGTCAACGGGCCGCCGCCGATGAGATCGAGCAAAACTTCCGGGCGGGACGGGAGGAGGGCCAGCGCCTGCAGGAGGGTGGACAATCCTTTTTGGGGAACGTGCCGCCCAACATGCAAAAGGCGGATCCCGGCGCGGTCGAAATTTCGAAGGGGCGCAATCTCGGGGAATCGTCCCAGGTCCACCGTGTTCGGGATGACCGTGCATCGGGCCGGCGCAAGGCCCAAGGCCTCCCGATAGTTGATTTCCACCGCCTTTGAGACCGCGATGAACCTGGAATGGGGAGATAGCGAGAGGCATTCGAGTTTTTTTAGCAATCTCAAAACCACCCGGGCTCGAAAGGATTCGTTGCCGGCGGCTTCGGGGCCGTAACGGGTGGCCTGCCAAACGGAGAGGGTGGGGACGTCCAGTTGTCTTGCCGCCAGGCGGCCGACGATATCCGACATCGGAAGCTGGGTGACGATGATTTGGGGGCGCCAAGGCCGGGCGCGAGCGAAAAACTTCGCCAACATCAGGGGAAGGCGGAAGATCTTGTGATCAAATCCGAGGGAAAGGGTCTGGATGCTGCGGGCGGTGAATTCCGGGAGGAGCCCTTGGTCGTCGCACAGCTGGACGACCAGCTGCTCGACGCCCCGCCCTTTTAAATAAGCCGCGATATTGAGCAGGTGGCGCTCGGCGCCGCCCCTCCCGAGGGAATCGGCCAAGTGAATGACTCGGAGCATGCCCAATTGTAATATAATGCCGCCGGGTGGTCTCTTCTTTTGTCCCCTCTCCGGGCTCGGTTCGGCGGCCTCTATGTGCGGCATAACGGGATTTTTCAATCGGCGCGATCCGATCGACGAAGCTGCGGCCCGGCGCATGGTCGCGGCTCTTCGGCACCGCGGACCAGACGACTCCGGCCTTTGGCTGGATAAAGACGCCGGCCTCTTTCTCGGGCACACCCGGTTGGCCATTCTCGATCTTTCTTCGGCGGGCCACCAGCCGATGTCCTCGTTCTGCGGGCGCTATGTGGTCACGTACAACGGGGAGATTTATAATTTTAGGCAATTGCGCGCGGAACTCGAGAAGGAAGGGGTCCGGTTCCGTGGCAGTTCGGACACGGAAGTTCTGCTCGCCGCGGTGAGCCTTCGGGGGATCGAGGCGACCCTGCCGGGCCTCAATGGGATGTTCGCTTTCGCGCTGTGGGACCGGGAAAAACGGAGCCTTCACCTGGTTCGGGATCGCCTGGGGGAAAAGCCCCTCTATTACGGCTGGAGCGGGAAGTCCTTTCTCTTCGAGTCGGAACTCAAGGCCTTTCTCCGGCATCCCGGATTCAAGGGGGACGTCGATCCCGACGTTTTGGCGCTTTATCTCCGGCATGGGTATGTTCCAGGCCACTATTCCATTTATCGGGGAATTTTCAAGCTCCCTCCGGGTACCAGTCTGGAAATTCCGTGGGACGCGCCGGAGGGCACGCCGCCGGCGCCGGTTCCCTATTGGTCCGCGCTGACGGTCGCCGAGGACGGGGTGGCCCGGCAATTCCGGGGCTCGGAGGACGACGCCGTTTGCCGCCTGGACGCATTGCTGGAGGCGGCCGTAAAATCCCGCATGGAATCGGACGTTCCGCTCGGGCTCAACTTCTCAGGCGGGATCGATTCGTCGGCGGTCGCGGCGATGATGCAGAAAATCGGCGGGCGCGCGGCGAAGACTTTCACGGTCAGTTTCGAGGAAGAGGAATTCGACGAGGGGCGATACGCCGCGGAGATCGCGGCGCATTTGGGGACCGACCACACCTCGGTTCGGGTTACGGCGCGGGAGGCCATGGCGGTGATTCCCCGCCTTCCCTTCATCTACGACGAGCCGTTCGCGGATTCATCCCAGATTCCTACGTTCCTGGTGTCCAAGTTCGCCCGCGAGGACGTCACGGTTTCATTATCGGGAGATG
>CAYHPY010000211.1:0-2741 GCA_964358485.1 uncultured Elusimicrobia bacterium | reverse complement strand
GGGAGGCGGCGGGGGGGGGAGAGGGCAATCGGGGGCGGGTCGGGGGGCGGGGTCGGATGGAGCCTCGGCGAGCGCTGTGGAAGGGGGCGGTTCAGGGGAGAACCCCGGGGGGGGCACAAAGCCCGGCTGAACCTCGAGAGGCGCGGGCTTGAGCGCGAACGGGGAACCGGTCGCATCGACATCGACGATCATTCGGGGGTTGCCCAGGGCCCGAAGAACCTCCCCGGCGCTTGCCGGACGCTGGTCCGGCATCTTGGCCAACAGCCGCTTGAGCAAAGCCGCGACTTCCTCGGTGACGCCGGGATTAAATTGGCGCACGTCGGGGACCGGGGCCTCGCGGTGCATCGCCATGACGGTCAGGGGGGAGGGGGCCTCGAAGGGAAACCTCCCCGTCAAAGCGAAGAAATAGGTCGCCCCGAAAGCGTATAAGTCTCCGCGGGGATCCGGCGGCCCGCCGAGGCCTTGCTCCGGGGACAGCACCTCCGGCGTGCCGAGCCCGAAATTCTGGCGGCGGGAAGCGGGGTTGCCCCACATCGCGGCCAAGCCGAAATCCATGATTTTGACTTGGCCCCGCTCCGCCAGCATGACGTTGGCGGGCTTGAGATCCCGATGAACGATTCCCTGGGCATGCGCCGTCTCAAGCCCCTTGAGAATCTCTCCCATCACCGCCAACGCCTCTTTCTGCGGCAGGGGACCGCCTTGGCGAATCCGCGCCTCCAGGGTTTGGCCGAGAACCAATTGCATGATCACGTAATGAATCCCGCCCTCTTCATTGGCGTCGTAGACCTGAACGATCCGTGGATCCTCCAGCTTGGCCGCGGCGCGGGCCTCCCGGATCAGGGCCTGGGCGAAACCCTCTCCGGTGAGCTCCGGCCCGAGGACTTTGACCGCCACGGGCCGGTCCAATCTCAGATGATGGGCGCGGTAGACGTTTCCCATCGCGCCCTCCCCAAGCAAAGCGTCGATGCGGCAGGGCCCAAGGGTGCGCCCGATCAAGGGATCGGGACCGGTTTCTGGCGCCATATCAACGCAATATAACAGGGGTTCGAGCATTTGTCCAGGGGTTTGACACCCTTCCGGGGATAAGATAGAATCGCTCCCGAAGACCCGCCCGACGACATGGCCGACTCCGCCACCCAAAAGCTTTACCGGGAGAAATTCGCAGAGTTGGCCCCTGCCCTGAAAGCCGAGGAAGCCGCCGTCGAAGCCAATCGCTGCCTGTACTGCTACGACGCGCCCTGCGTCACGGCCTGCCCCACCCACATCGACATCCCGCGCTTCATCAAGCAAATCGCCTCGGGCAACCTGAAAGGCTCGGCCAAGACCATCCTGGAGGCCAACCCGATGGGCCATTCCTGCGCCCGGGTCTGCCCCGTGGAGGTGCTCTGCGAGGGCGCCTGCGTTTACCATGAGTGGCAGGAACGCCCCATCGACATCGCGGGCCTCCAGCGCCGGGCCACCGATCACCTCCACGAAAACAAGCTCCGCCCTTTTTCCGCCGGCCCCGCCAACGGCAAGCGGGTGGCGGTGGTCGGGGGAGGCCCCGGGGGCCTCTCGGCCGCGGCCTATTTGCGCCGCCTGGGCTACCGGGTTTCGTTGTTTGAAAAGGACAAGCTGGCCGGAGGGCTCAATACCTTCGGGGTGGCCGAATACAAGATGGACCAGAAAACGGCCCTGGAGGAAGCCCGCTGGGTGGTCGGCCTGGGCGTGGAGGTCACCCTCGGCAAGGAAATCGGGAGGGACATTCCCGCGGAGAAACTGCTCGCGGATTTCGACGCGGTTTTCGTCGCCGTCGGTTTGGGCGGCACCCACCGACTGGGCGTCCCCGGCGAGGACCTTCCGGGCGTTTGGGACGCCATCTCCTTCATCCGCCACGTCAAAAACCGGGACCTCGGGGCCTTGGGCAAAAGCGGGACGACCGTGGTCATCGGCGCCGGAAACACCTCGATCGACGCCGTGACCCAATCCTTGAGGACCGGGGCGGGGAAGGTGGTGATGGCCTACCGCCGCTCGGCCAAGGAAATGGGGGCTTATGGGTTCGAGTTTGATTTGGCGAAAAAGGACGGGGCGGAGTTCTTGTGGAACTGCGCCCCGGTGAAAATTTTAGGGAAAAGAAGGGTAGAAGGAATCGTCTTTAGAAAAACAACGAAAAGGGGCAATAATCCGGTCGCCCTCACCGGGCCGGAATTCGTGCTGCCGGCAGACCGGATTATTAAAGCCATCGGCCAATCCAAGCTGACCCGCCTGGCGGCATCTCTCGGCTTGGACCTCCGCTCTGACGGGCGTATTGCAATCCAAGCCGACACGTTGTCCACCAGCAACCCCAAAGTCTTCGCGGGGGGCGACGCCGTCAACGGCGGCAAGGAAGTCGTCAACGCCGCCGCCGACGGCAAGCGCGCGGCCTGGGGCATCCACCAATCCCTCTTCCCCGGGGCCGAACCCGGCCCGGAACACGCCTACTGGGTCTCCACCATCGAGGGGCGCAGGGTGGCGCCCATCCCGGAGCGCGCCCACTCATGACCAAGCCCGTGGATCTTTCCGTCGACTGCGCCGGCATCAAATCCCCCAACCCGTTCTGGCTGGCCTCCGCGCCCCCGACCAACTCCGGCGAGCAGGTGATGCGCGCCTTCGAATACGGCTGGGGCGGCGCCGTCTGGAAGACCCTCGGGGCCGACCCGCCCGTCATCAACGCCACCTCCAGCTACGGGGCCATCGACATCGGGGGGCAGAAGATCGCGGGC
>CAYHPY010000210.1:0-2801 GCA_964358485.1 uncultured Elusimicrobia bacterium | reverse complement strand
CTCCCGGGCGCAGACTCGGCCCTGGCCGTCCTTGCGCGGCAGCAGCGTCTGGCTGATGACGGCCTGCAGCACGGTGGAGACCTGGATGCGCACCTGCTGCTGCTGATGCGCCGGGAAGACGTCGATGAGCCGGTCGATGGTGGAGGGCGCGTCCTGCGTGTGCAGGGTGCCGAAGCAAAGGTGGCCGGTCTCCGCCGCCGTGATGGCCAGCTGGATGGTCTCCAGGTCGCGCATCTCGCCGATCAAGATGACGTCGGGGTCTTGGCGCAGGGAGTGCTTGAGGGCTTCGGCGAAGGTCTTGGTCTGCTGGCCGACCTCGCGCTGCAGGATGATGGACCTCTTGTCCTGGTACACGAACTCGATGGGGTCTTCGATGGTCAGCACGTGCTTCTGGTGTTTTTGGTTGATCAGCTCGATGAGGCAGGCCAAGGTGGTCGTCTTGCCGGAGCCGGTGGGCCCGGTGACCAGCACGAGGCCTCGCGGCAGGTCGATGAGGTTGGCCATGGCCGGCATCAGCCCGATCTCCGCCGGGGACGGGATCTTGGCCGAGATGGTGCGCAGGACCGCGGCCACGCCGTTCTTCTGCATGAAGACGTTGACGCGGAAGCGCGAGACCCCGGCCAGCTCGAAGGAGCAATCAAGCTCCCAATCCTGTTCGAAACGGGCGCGCTGGTCGTCATAGAGGATGGAGTAGATCATCTGCTTGCAGGTCTCGGCGTCGAGCGCCGGCACGCTGGGGATGGCCTGTATGACGCCCTGCAGGCGGACCATGGGCGGCTTGCCGACGACCAGGTGGAGGTCGCTGGCGCCCATCTGGGCCGTCGTCTTTAGGATCTCAACGAGCTCGGGCATGGACCTTCTGTTCCCACTTGACGCGAGGGGCGTCGTCGTAGAGCTTCTCGAGCGCGTAGAACCCTCGGGCGTCTTCGACCATCAGGTGGACGATCAGGCCGCCGAAGTCGAGCACCCGCCACTGGTCGCTGGCGGGCCGGGCGCGGTGCAGGCATTGCAGCTGGAATTCCTTGAGGGTCTTCTTGACTTCCTGCTCCAGCGCCGAGAGATGGGCGGCAGACAGGGCGGTGACGATGAGCAGGAAGTCGGTCAGCGGACTCAGGCCCGCGACGTCGAGCAGCAGGACGGCGTCGCCCTTCTTATCGGAGAGCGCGCGGGCGGCGGTGATGGAAACGGTCCTAAAAGCTCGAGCCATGGGATTGTGCCTTCAACCTTGCGCGGAGTATCTCGTCGGTGCGGAAATTGATGTTCTCCAGGGCCGAGGTCAGCAGGCGCGCCACGGTCGTCAGCGTGCGCCCCACCTCGCCGCGGTCCTCGTCGGTCAAGGGAGCGTGGGAATGGAAGACCATGTAGCCCAGCAGGCTCTTCGGCCCGTAGAGCGACACGTGGTAGGTTTGAGCGTCGATCCAAACGCTGCGGGGGGCGGAGAACGGAGGCAGCTTCGGAGCCAGCGCCGGGAAGTCGAATCCCGTGCCGCCGCCGACCAGGTCCATCTCTTCGTTGAAGATATTGTAAAGATAGGCCGCCGAGTCCCAGGAGCCTTCAAGGTGGGGCACGACGTGGTCGAGGACCTTCTTGAGCAGGTCCTTCCCGGTGTTGATGGGCTCGAGCAGCAGGCTCGAAAGGTCGAAGAGCAGGGTCAGCTCGTTGGACGTCCGTCTCAGGCGTTTCGATTGGATCTGGACCAGTTCGGCGAAGAAGTCGACGGCCAGCTCCGGATGGGATTTGAGCCACCGGTTCATGTCGTCGCGGCCGAGCTGGAACAAGGACGTGGGCCCCGCGGCCGCGGCCGTGGCCGAGCGCGTGCCGGTGTCGACCAGGGCCATCTCTCCGAAGCAGTCGCCGGGCGCGAGGATCGCCAGATCCTTGGGCCCGCCCTTGACCTTCTTGGAGATGCGGACGCTGCCGAGGGTGACGAAATAGAGGCTGTCGCCCTTGGAGCCTTCCTCGAAGATCACCGCCCCGTCGAGGAAATCCAGCGGCTTGAGGAACTCCCCAAGCGCGGCCAGGTGGCCTTCGGGGATCTGGTCCAGGAGCCGGACCTTTTTGAGCAGGGCGAGCTTTTCGGAGGCTTCCATGGCTACATCGCCGTCGCGCCCGAACGGCTGGAGAGGCCGGCCAGGGTCCGCAGGGTCTCGGGGTTGTGCGCGCGGAGCAGGGCTTCCTCGGGGGCGATGAGGCCTTGGCGGCAGAGGTCGGCCAAGGCCTTGTCCATCGGGATCATGCCGAATTTAGCGCCGGTGTCGATGGCGCCGTAGATCATGTGGGTCTTGCCCTCCCGGATGAGGTTCGAGACGGCCGGGGTGTTGATCATGACCTCCCGGGCGGCGACGCGGCCCTCGCCGTCTTTGCGCGGGACCAGCACCTGGGAGACGACGCCCTGCAGGACGACGGCCAGCTGGACGCGGATCTGGGACTGCTGGTGCGGCGGGAAGACGTCGATGATGCGGTCGATGGTCGAAGGGCAGTCCTGGGTATGCAGGGTGCCGAAGCATAGGTGGCCGGTCTCAGCCGCGGTGACGGCCAGCTGGATGGTTTCCAGGTCCCGGAGCTCGCCGACCAAGATGACGTCGGGGTCCTGGCGGAGCGCGCTCTTCAAGGCGGCGCCGAAGGACTTGGTGTTCTGCCCGACTTCACGCTGGCGGAAGATGGATTTCTTGGACTCGTAGACAAACTCGATAGGGTCTTCGACGGTCAGGATGTGGCCGGTGAGCTTTTGGTTGATCAACTCCATGATCGCGGCCAGCGTCGTGGATTTGCCCGAGCCCGTCGGCCCGGTGACGAGCACG
>CAYHPY010000209.1:0-2828 GCA_964358485.1 uncultured Elusimicrobia bacterium | reverse complement strand
TGGAGACCCGCAGCCCGAAGATCAAGGCGATGATCCGGAAAGAGGCCAGGCGGTGTGGCTATCGCATGCGTGGGCTCATCGTGGCGCACGTCCTTCGGCATTTCGAGAACGCGGGCGGGCGATAAACAGGAGGGTGACATGACCTTCTACCAAGACCTCATCATCAAGGCGACGGGGGTCAACGTGAAGGATGCGGGGTACGTCGAGGACATCATGCGCGAGGACATCTTCCACTCCACCCTGGACTGGCAGTCGCGGACGCAGTTCGTGCGGGGGGCGCGGGAAGCGGTCGAAATGCTGAAGGTTTACCGATCCGACCCCTCGCTGGCGAAGCACTTCCTGGCTTAAGGAGGGCGAGATGAGAATCAAGAAGTTTTGGGTGGTGACGCGGCCGAACGCGGCGAGTACGCCCGGAGACATCTGCTTCGAGACCGATGCCAAGGGCCTGGCCCTCCAGTTCAAGGGGGGGCTCGACCCGGAGAGCATCCATGCCGTCTACACGGCCCGACCCGAGGCGGAGATGGAGGCCGGACGCATCCTGGCCGCCTTCGAGAAGTACGATGCGGCGCTCAAGGAGGGGATCAAATGAACCTGCCGAAGGATGACGTGCTCAACGCCATCGTGACCGACCTGGTTGCGGACCAGGTCATCCGGGCGTTGGAGTTGGGCTACAGCTGCAAGGAAGTCGAGGCGGCCGCCGAAATGGGCGTTGACCACGGGGTCCATGAGTTCGTGGAGCGCGAGAAGGGGATGCCTGGGGGGATGCGGCGGGGATAGCTAGAGGTATCCATGACCTGCGAGCGCTGCGGGGCCGATGTGGACGCCGGGCGGCTCGTGATCAGGCGGACCTTCGCGGGGTTTGTGTGTTACGCCTGCGCGGAGGAAATCAAAAGAATCGAATGGGAGGAGAGAGACATGGCGAAGAAGAACGGCAGCAAGAAAGGTGGAAAGGTGTCCGCGAGGGTGGCAGCGGCCGCCGTCCCGGTGGAGAAGACGGCGGTGAAGGACCACGCCACCAAGCCCCAGGAGGCCAAGAAGGATGGCTCCCTGGCGGCCATCATCGACCCGATGCTCCTGGCGGGCGGCCACACGACCCAGGAGATCGCGGCCGAGCTGGCCAAGAAGGCGGCCGAGGCCGCCAAGGGCAAGGACCTCGCGGCCAACGTGCGGGCGAGGATGGTCAGCTACACCCGCAAGGGCTGGCGGGTCGAAAAGGACGACCAGAAGCGGGTCAAGGTCGTCCAGAAGGCATAAGAGGACGACGTGGAGAGCGACAAGGTGACGTGGGCGCGGCGGAAGATCGAGACGGCCATCGAGCAGAACGGTCCATACTCGCACAACATCTGCTCGATGGCCTTGATGGCGGTGGCCGAGGCCGAGGGCAGGGAGGCGGCCAACAGGCTCATCGAAGAGTATGGGCTGGACGCGCTCTATCAAATCCGCAAGGTGGAGGTGAGATGATGGATATGGACACGACTGAGAAGCTCCGGGCGGCGAAAGCCCGGATGCGAGATGCATGCGCCCGCGCGGCGTTGGCGAACACGCCCGCGTCGGTGCGGGTGATCCGTATGCGGAGGACCCTGACGGGCCGGGCCTACAGCTTGGAGGAGATCGCGGTGCCGAGGCCGGTCACCCGCCGGGCCCTCCACGTCTTCCTCCACGAGTGCGCCCACGTCGCCCTGGGGCACGTCAGGGCCAACAAGGCCGCCCAGTTCGGGCCGACGTTGCCCCACGTGGGGCCAGGGCCCGCCCGGGCGGCCCCAGGGCCCAGGTCCGGGCGCAAGCCCCGCCACGTCGAGGAGTACGAGGCCGAGCGCTGGGCCTTCGACCGCATGCGGGAGTCCGGCATCCCCGTGCCCAGGAAGTCGCTGAAGCGGGCCAGGAGCTACGTGGCCTACAAGATCCGCCAGGCCCGGCGGCGCGGGGCCAAGACAATCGACCAAGAGGCCCAACGGTGGGCCGGGGAGGCGATGCCATGATCCAGGACGCTCTACTGGATGGCTTCATTCGGCACCTGCGGGTGGAACGGGGGCTCTCTGAGAACACCTGTTTGTCCTATGGGTATCAATTGGGGGCCTACCTGGCCTTCCTGCGGGCCAGGGGCCTGGAACCGGCCACGGCCGCCCGCGATGACGTGCTTGCCTACCTGGAGCGTCGCAAGGGCGACGGCCTCAAGTCCGCGTCGATCTTCATCGCCGCCATGGCGCTCAGGCAGTTCCATCGCCATCTGGTTGCAACCGGCCGCGTTTCGACCGACCCGACTGCCGGGATGCGGCTGCCCAGGTTCAAACAGCGAATTCCGAGACCCCTGGCCCCGGAGGTCATGGATCGGCTGCTTCGCCCGCCCGTGGGGGCCAAGTTCTCGGCCGTGCGCGACCACGCCATGCTTGAGCTCATGTACGCCACGGGGATGCGGGTATCGGAGCTGACCGGCCTGCGGTTCGGGCAGATGGATCTCCGGGAGGGATGGGTGCGCGTGATGGGTAAGGGCTCCAAGGAGCGCCTCGTCCCTTTTGGGCCGAGGGCGGGGACGGCCCTCGGGCGCTATCTTGAGGCCCGCGCCGCGCGCTTCCCGGCTGCCGGCGACGTCCTGTTCCTGAATGGCCGAGGCCGGGGGCCGATCACGCGGGGCGGCTTCGCGCGGAGGCTGGCAGCCGCCGCGCGGCGCGCCAATATCTCAGGCCGCGTGTCGCCGCATCAGATTCGCCATAGCTGCGCGACAGCAATGCTCGAGGGCGGGGCGTCGCTGCGTGTGGTGCAAGAGATGCTCGGTCATTATGTGGTCAGTTCTGTTATGTGATGTGTTGCCGTTGTTGGTCGAAAGGAAG
>CAYHPY010000208.1:709-2925 GCA_964358485.1 uncultured Elusimicrobia bacterium | reverse complement strand
AAAAAACACGGCCGGAGTGAGAAGTGGATCGAACAGCGCATGACCGGGCAGGAAACGCGCAATAAGCTGACCGATTACTGGGCAAAGCATGAAATCAAGAAAGAGGACGAATACGCCATCCTGACCAACATCATCCACCAGGAATGGGCCGATATGTCAGCGTTCAGGCGCATAAGAGCCTAAAGGGCCTCAAAACCCAGAACTTGCGCGACCACATGACCGAGGCGGAGCTGATCTTTACCGCGCTGGCCGAGTTGTCCACCCGGCAGATCGCCCAGAGCGCGGAGGCTATCGGCATGCGGGAAAACAAGGTTTCCCCCAAGACCGGCGGCCGCATCGCCAAAAAGGCCCGATTGGAACTGGAGGCAAAAACCGGCAGAAAAATCGTTTCTCTCGAAAGCTATTTGCTTCCGCCGGAGGCCTTTAAGAAACTCCCCTGAACGAGGCCGAAATCCGCGCCGCGGCCCCGACGATCCCCGCCAACCCCCTCGTTAAATAGCCGCCGCCCAAGCCAGACTGAACGCCAAAGCCAGAATCCCGAAGGCCCATTTGGCCTCCAGGCTCCAGCAGTGGCGGTTCTCCCCGGCGCAGTCCAGGGAACGCAGTTCGAAGAAGGGCACCGGCGCCCGCCGGTACCAGCCGCGGACCCGGACCTCCTGGCCGATGAGTTTGCCCGCGCTGCGCAGGGCGAAGATCCAGTTGAAAATGGCCAGGGGCTGGCGGTAATCCATGAAAATGAAGCCGGTCTCGTCCTGCAGGACCAAGTCCTCGGAGATGAGCAGACCCGGCACGCCGCGCCCGATGATCTTGCCGGTGAGGGTGACGGGGACGCCTCGGATCTCGGAGACCTTGACGGTCTTAAGCGCCGCGCCGACCGCGGTCTCGGGGAAAAATCCGCCGGAATAAGAGAACATCAAGCGGCCGATGTATCCCGCCGACCAGGCGGCCGCCGCCCAGGGCCAGAGGGACCCGACGGGCAGGCCCGCCGCCCCCGCGGCCAGGACGGCGCCTCCGAAGAGCCAGGGCAGCCAAAGAAAGGCCAGATCGACGAAGAACTCGTCCCAATAGCTTTCCGGCTTCTCCAGGTCAAAGCGGACCAGCGGTTCCTGGCCCAATTGGGCCGCTTGGCGGCCGAGGTGGTCGATGCGGCGGGCGGGGAGGGGATGGGTGGAGCGCAGTTCGTAGAAGGCCGCCCAGGGGTTCCACAGGTCCCACTGCATGGCCCCCAGGATGTTTTCCCGGGACAGGGAGCCGCCCGAGCCCGCGGAAGATGCCACCAGCCCCAAGGCGGAAACCGGATCGAAGATTCCGAGGGTCCGGGAAGCGCTGATCTCGATGCGGCCCGCCTTGGCTTCCTCCTCGGTCGGGTCACGCCTTCCCGCCAAGCCGTAGGCGATCTTGACCAGGGCCGAGGCCAGGCCGTTGGGGTTTTTGGTCAGGTTTCCCGCGAAGCGGTCGGCGTGCAGTTCCCGGACCCGGGAGAGAAACAGCACGACGTATTCGGTGACGAAATAAAGGATGAGCGCGACCAAGCCGATCATGGGAAGGGGATTTCCTTTATTATCGGAGGAGGAGCCCCGGGATTTCATGCAGACTTTGTAGATCGCGTACAGCAGGGTCGGGACCAGGGCCGCCAAGGTCATGATGAGCATGTCCCAGTGGAGCGCGTGGCCCAGCTCGTGGCCGATCACGCCCTCCAGTTCCGCGGGCTCCAGCATCTTGAGCAGGCCTCGGGTCACGATGAGCCGGGCGTTGGAGGGGGAATGGCCGTAGGTGAAGGCGTTGGGGTTGCCGTCCTCGATGATGCCCAGGCGGGGGAGGGGCATGCCGTGCTCCTGGCAGGCTTTTTGGAGAAAGTCCCGTAGGTGCCGGGGGAGCTCCTCGGGCTCGATCCACTTCATGGACTGGAACCACCTCAGGCTAAGGTCCAGCAGGAACGGGCTGATTAGAAAGTTGATCAGAAGCCCGGCCGCCGCCCCGATGAAGGCGTAGGAGGCGTCCAGTTTCAAGAATGCGGTCGCGGCGTACATGAAGGCCGCCAGCAGGCCGTAGAGGGAGGCCAGGACCCCGCCGGAATAGAGCCCCAGATGGGGCAGGACGGCGGTCGACCCGGGAGGGGAGCCGCCCGGGCCGCCCTTGGATATGGCGTTGGCGGCCAGGGCGGCGGTCGACCCGGGAGGGGAGCCGCCCGGGCCGCCCTTGGATATGGCGTTGGC
>CAYHPY010000208.1:0-609 GCA_964358485.1 uncultured Elusimicrobia bacterium | reverse complement strand
GGCCAGGGCGGCGGCGGCCGCCGCGATGGCGGGGCGCGGGGAAGGAATGTGTCCATCGAGCAGGCGGTTGACGCCCTCGATTTCCCCCCGGTCGAACCAATTCCCGCCGCAGGCCGCGCAGACGTCCATCGTCACGGACCCGGCCAGGGGCGCCTGAAAGAGGGGCTTGCGGCAGCGCGGGCAGGACAGGGAGGAGGCGGAAATCTTCTTGTACGCCTCCTGAAGGGCCGAGTGCAATTCCATCCGCCGCTCGGCGTACTGGTAGATCTCTCCTTTGTCGAGCCAGACCCCGCCGCAGCCGGCGCAGGAGTCGACGATGATGAGGTTGGGGCCGGGCTGGTCCTTGAGGGTTCCGCCGGGACAGCGAGGGCATTGCATGTCTGTAGTGTAGACCGGGGACGGGAAAAAATCAATGGTGAAAGCAATTTAGGACATGATAGAATCGGCCAATGCCAGAATTTAGACAAAACCTCGCCACGAAAGATTGGGTCATCATCTCCCCCGAGAGGGCCACGCGCCCGCAGGACCTCAAGTCCCCGACGCCCCCCAAACCCTCCCCCGCCAAGGTCAAGGATTGCCCCTTCTGCCCCGGAAACGAGAAATCCAACC
>CAYHPY010000207.1:0-2926 GCA_964358485.1 uncultured Elusimicrobia bacterium | reverse complement strand
GGCTTTCAGCGCGTTGACCAACTCGGAGGCCGGAAGCATCTTGGACAGGTAGCCGTTGGCTCCGGCTTGGATGGCTTCCATCACATGGGACTCGTCCTCGTAGGAGGAAAGGATGAGGACGTTGGTCTCGGGGCATTCCTTGTGGATCTGGCGGGTCGCCGCGATGCCGTCCATGCGGGGGAGTTTGATGTCCATGAGGACGACGTTGGGCTTAAGTTTTTTGACCAGGCGCAGCGCCTCGGGCCCGTCGCCCGCCTCGCCCACGACTTGCAAGGACTTCTCGCTCTCCAGCAAATCCTTGATTCCTTCCCGAAACAGCGTCTGGTCATCGGCGAGAACGACGGTGATTCTCTTTTTTGATTTCAGGACAGGGGCGGCCATCGATATCCTCCGTGCGGCGAGCGAAGTAAAATATACTATAATGCGTCCGCTCGCACAACGAATTCGGCGCCGTAGCTCAGGGGTTAGAGCGGGCGTTTCATAAGCGCTAGGTCAGAGGTTCAAATCCTCTCGGCGCCACCGATCCTTCAAATGCTCATCCAAGTGTTTCTCTTCCTGGCGCTCGCGGGCCCCGCTTCGGCGGCGGCCGGAGCCGGAGAGTTGGACGCCCGCGGCGTTCAGCTCCTGGCCGAGGGGCGGTTCCTGGAGGCCGAAGCGCTTTTCAGCCGGTCGCTGGCGATTGATCCCGCCAACCCCGGAACGCTCGCCAACCGCTCCACGGCCCGGCACAAGCTGGAGAACGACGACGGCGCGATCGCGGACTTCAAGGCGGCCGTCGGCCTGCGCAAGAAGCTCAAGGGAGTCCTGGCCCCCTCCATCAGCCGTTCCTACCTCCGCCGCTCGCGCGCCCTGCTCGCCAAAGGCAAGCCCGATGACGCGCTCAAGGATCTCTATGAGGCGGTCCGGCTCGACCGCCGCAACGCCGAAGCCTTGGCGGGCATCGGCGCCCTGGCGGTCCGGCAGGGGGATTTCAGCACCGCCCTTCCCTATCTGGACCGGGCCTTGAAGCTGCGGCCCGACATGGCCCAGGCCCTGCGCGACCGGGCTTCGGCCCTCCGGGGGTTGGGGCGGGCGGCCGACGCGCAGCGCGACGAGACGCGGGCCCTGGAAATTTCCCCGGCCCTCCCTTAGATTGACTTGTCGGCCGTTTTTTAATACATTTTCGGCGGAATTTTTTTTCAAAGGAGGAAGAAATGGCCGAATCGCTCGTGGTCGTCAGCAAGGTCAAGCAGGTCGTCAAGCAGGCGGGTTTCCGCACCGGTGGCGACTACATCGACGGTCTTTCCAAGAAAGTGGGGGAGCTGGTCCAGGCCTCCATCGCCAAGGTTCAGGCGGATGGAAAGAAGAAGACCCTGGGAGCCGAAGACCTATAAATCCGGCGCCCCTCGTGAACTCCATGGTCACCTACCGGGACTTCATGGAGACATCCCTCTACGACGCCCGCCGCGGATTCTATTCCAAACGGGCCGTCAAGGAGGACTTTTACACCGCCCCGGAACTGCACCCGGCCTTCGCGGAAATCCTGACCCGCAAGCTCGCGGACCTCTTCTCGCGGATGAAAGGCGCGGGAGTCCCCGGCCCCTACTCGATCGTTGAGATGGGCTCGGGTTCCGGGCTTTTGGCCCGCCAGGTTCTCGACGCCCTCGGCCGAAATCACCCCGAATGGTCCCAGAAAATCCGCTACGTCATGGTGGAGAGGACCAGGAACCTTCTGTTGGAGAGCATGACCGCCGTGCCGGGCGCGGCCGGAAGGCTCCTCGGGTTCTCCCGTCTTGAGGACGTCCCTCAAACCACGGGAGTCTTTTTTTCCAACGAGCTCGTCGACGCTTTCCCGTTCCACCTTCTCGAAAAACGGGGCGGAAAGATCATCGAGCTTTACGTCGAACCGGAGGGCGACCTCCGGGCCGGGCCCCTGTCCCGGCCGGAATTGGAAATCCACGCCCGGGGCGTGGAAAGGCTTCTCGGCGAGGGGCAGCGGCACGCCGTGAATCTGGAAGCGGCGCGCTGGACCAGATTGGTCTCCGATAAACTGAAAGCGGGATATCTATTGACCATCGATTACGGGGGAAGGTCCCCGGCGGGCGCCATCCTGCCCAACCCGCCCCGGGCGTTTTCCCACCACCGTGTCGGGGACGCCGACGCCTCCCGGGCGGGAGAAACCGACATCACGGCCTCCGTCGATTTCGAAACTTTGATCCAGGAGGGCTCCCGGAGGGGCTTGGCCCTGGAAACTTTCCAAAC
Source organism: uncultured Elusimicrobia bacterium (assembly GCA_964358485.1). Lineage (GTDB taxonomy): Bacteria > Elusimicrobiota > Elusimicrobia > UBA1565 > UBA9628 > CAYHPY01. The sequence continues at coordinate 685 of CAYHPY010000207.1, read as the reverse complement.
CATGGGCGGCTTCCTCATAGACAACGGGATCGGGTCCTTGATTGAAGGGGCCCCCGCGCGGTCCCGGGCCCAGATCAAAACCCTGATCCATCCCGAGGGAATGGGGGAAGTGTTCAAGGTCCTTCTGCAGCGACGGGAGCCCCGGCCATGATGTCGGCCTACGCCGTGATCTACGCCTTCTTTCTGGTGGGAATCCTGTTCGCCGCCGTCACCTTGATCGCCGCCAAGCTCCTTCGCCCCAGCCTCCCTTACGCCCGCAAGCTCACCACCTACGAGTGCGGCATCCCGGCCACCGGCACGACCGAAGTCAACCTCAACATCCGGTTCTACGTTTTCGCCCTCCTCTTCGTTTTGTTCGACGTGGAAACCCTGTTCGTCTACCCCTGGGCGGTGACCGCGCGGGAACTGCTTCCTCTCTCCTTAATGGAAATGGGAGTTTTTCTGGCCATCCTCTTCCTGGGCCTGGTCTACGCCTGGCGCAAAGGAGCCTTGGTGTGGGACTGATCCTCGAAAAGCTTCCCGGGGCCACCAAGGGCCTGCCGGGCGGAGAGCTCATCCTGACGGCGGCCGACACCCTCATCGATTTCGGGCGCAAATCCTCCCTTTGGCCCATGACCTTCGGCCTCGCCTGCTGCGCCATCGAGATGATGGCCTCCTACGCGGCGCGTTTTGACTTCGACCGGAT
>CAYHPY010000206.1:0-3022 GCA_964358485.1 uncultured Elusimicrobia bacterium | reverse complement strand
TGGCGGGATGGGGGGTGGGTTCCGGAAAAGCGGGCTAGAATCTCCTACATGTTCAGGCGCCAACGAGGGGGGCAGACCCGAAAGCCGCGAAAAATAGGGTTCCGCTTCGTTTGTTCAGCGGCGGCGGATCGCGCCCGCCGCCGCGCGGGCGACATCCAGGATTGCCCTGGTCTGGCCTGCGTCGCAGTTCCGGACAAGGCTGGAAAACTGCCGGGCGGCCTGGGCGGCCGGATCGGCGGCGGCTTGTTCCTTCGAGGTAAGCAGGTCGCCCGGATCGAGCCCGAGCGCCCGGGCCAGCTTTTCAACGGTACCCAGGCTTGCCTTGCGGCGGCCGCTCTCTATGTAGGACAGGAAACTTGAGCTGATTTGAGCCCGGTGAGCCATGTCCTCGAGTGTAAGTTTGGCCGCGCGCCGTTCCTCGCGCACTCGCCGGCCCAGAACGGCGTAAATTGTGTTCTCCATGCTCCGGCGAGCATTGTAGAGATTCCATGGCCCGCAAAGAATAATCTATAAGATTAAATAAACTTGACTATAAGTCAAAGCGATGCTATAGTTCGGAACCGAAGCCGTTTGTAAATTTCGATCAGTGGGGGCGAAATATGAACGAGGGAATCTGGCGCTTGGCCGCGTTGGGAGGCCTTTTGGCCTTGGGGGGCTGCAAGACGACGGTCAAGACGTTCGATGGCCAGGGGAACGTTCTGGGTGAATGCGAAGTAACCCGCCTGATTCCCGGGGGGCAGGGACTTTGCACGGGTTCCGCCAATCCTAAGGACCAGAAATAACCCGTGGGGCGGCCGCAAGCTGTGAGGCGCGGGATTTGGCGCCTTCTCGCGCTTTTCGTAATATTGGGCGCTCCCTGGCTTCGCGCCACTGCGGGTGATTTCTGGGACCGGTCGGCGCTGAGTTTGGGGGCTAGACCTTCCGCCTTTGTTACGGCGGCTGGGGAATCTTATCGGGCCGGAAGGCGGGAGGAGGGGAGCAGTACGTACCTCGGCCCAGGACTCGGCTTTTTTCTCGAAGGTTACTATGCCGGTCGATGGGGGGCCGAGGTATCTTGCGATTACGCTCTCCAGAGTCGGGCCGTATCGCAACATATTGCCGTAAGCCCTGGACGGAAAGACCTTTCGCTCATCGCTTACCAGGTCAAGTTTCGCCCCATTCGGAGGCTGGAGTTAGGCCTGGGGGGAGGCCATTTTTTCTGGAGAACAGATAGCTCCCTTGGCCAGAGACCGCAATTCGCTAATGGGATGATAGCGGCGCTAGCCGTCCCCTTAAAGGATTCCGAACGAATAAAACTCTCGGCTTCCGCTCGCGGCTACTATGCGAAGGGTGCGGATCAGGTGATCTCCGGCGTCGCCTTGGGATTCGATATCGGCTTCTACCTCCATTCCGGCTCAGAGTCCCGCGCCTTCCGAGACGAAGAAGGCCCCCGGGGCCGGCGGGGCGGGCGGCGAGGCCGCGGTGGGGCAGCTAGCGTCCCGAAAAGCACTCTTATGGATGGTTTTATTCCGCCGGCGAACTTGGCTCTCCTCCCGATAGCCGTGGCGGCGGGCGGGCCGGAAGCGGATGGGTCGGAGATACTGCGGGAGGTGGTCGAGGCTGCCCTGCTGCGGAAGGGCTATCCGCTGGTCGGAATCGAGGCCGCCGAGGCGATGCTGGCCGTCGAACTCAAGAGATACCGGGATGGGTCGGCGGACGGCGGAGCCCGTGAGGCGGAGGTGACGGTGACTCTGACCCGATCTTCGGATTCCGTGAAACTCTACCAGGGCTCGATCCTGGTCTCCCGAAAGGATTGGGCCAATATGGCGGCGACCATCGCCGAATCCGCCGCGGGCCGGACCCCCGGCCAAGCGGGGGGCCGATTGACTCACCCCATGCGGCCCGTTCTGGCTTCAGCCGTGCGAAAAAGTTTGGCCGGCCTGCCGCCGGCGCCGCAAGGAGCCGAAGATTCTCCGGGCCGCGCTTGGGATGAGATCGAACCCGGCGAGAAATGCGTCTCCATGGCCGATGTGGGAGCCGGTTTCTCGGCTTGGGCCGGAACCGAAATCGATCCATTCCTTGAGGCGCCGGTCTGTTTTAGCCCGAGCGAGATCGCCGAGTTTGATCATTTCTACGGCGCCGTGAACGCCATTGTGGCCAAGGTGCGGGTCGCGGCGGCGGTGGTTCAGATGCGCCGGATGGGAAAAAAGACCGCCGCCAACGGAATGCCGACTTCCGCCGCCGCGGCGCAAATCATTCCATTGCTGGTCAGGGCCGTGGATGACGCCCAGAAAATCGCCAAGCAGGGAACGGCGGCCATCGCGGCGGCTCCGCAGCGTTTCACGGGGATGCAAGCCCTGAAACTGCCCAAGGTTGTGGGAGCGCTGAAGGAATCGATGGGGAATTTAACTTCGGCCATCGCTAAAGCACAGGAGGCGATTGGACGTCTGAAGCGGGATGAGGGCGACGGCAAACCCTGGTAAGGGGCTTTCTGTGCAAATGATGCGGGGTTTCAGCCCCCGTTTCGGCCTCTAGGCCGGAAACGTCTTCAGAGGCTCCGCCGTCGCGAAGTTCGCCTCGGTGATCTTCCTCAACCCCTCGACGGACATGCCTTCCGCGATCTCCCGGAGGACCAGGCCCTTATTGGTCACGTCAAAGACCGCGTATTCCGTGATGATGGTCGAGACCACGCCCTTGCCCGTCAGGGGCAGTTTGCAGGCCTTGAGGATCTTGGGGGTCGTGTCCTTGACGGCGTGCTCCATGGCCACGATGACCTTCTTGGCCCCGGCCACCATGTCCATGGCGCCGCCCATGCCCTTGACCTTCTTGCCCGGGATCATCCAGTTGGCCAGATCTCCGTTTTCGGCCACTTCCATGGCGCCCAGGATGGTGACGTCCAGGTGCCCGCCGCGGACCATGGCGAAGGAGTCGTGGGAGCCGAATGGGAGGCGGTTTGGGGGAATAGCGACACGCGGCTAGTTTGCAAAAATGATCCGTTCGGGGCTGGCGGTGACGGGCGTTGTGGGGGAAGCGGCGAAAGCGG
>CAYHPY010000205.1:0-3037 GCA_964358485.1 uncultured Elusimicrobia bacterium | reverse complement strand
GCGCGCATTCCGAGCGCTACCACCGGGAACTCGGAGACTGGCTGGCCGGACAGTCCTTGGACCGAATCTGGCTGGCCGGGCCCGAAATCCGCCCGGCATTCGAGGCCCTCCAAAAGACCCCGAAAGCCCCCATCGTCCGCTGGGGGGAGTCCTGGAAGGACTGGTCCGAGGAACTCAAGGCGACCCTCGGCCCGGGGACCTCGTTGCTGTTCAAGGCGTCGCGCGCCATGAAGTTCGAGGAGATGTGGACCGGCCTGGAGGGACCCCGCTGATGCTTTATCACTTGAGCCAGTTCCGCGACCTCTGGGGCGCCTTCAACGTCTTTCAGTACATCACCTTCCGGGCCGGCGGCGCCGCGCTGACCTCTTTGGCCGTCTCCCTGCTCGTGGGACCCGCGCTGATCGCCGCCCTGCGCAGCCGCAAGGTCGGACAGGTCCAGAGGGCCGACGGGCCGGCCAGCCACCTGAGCAAGCATGGAACCCCCACCATGGGAGGCCTGCTGATCTACGTCACCTTGGCGGTGAGCACCTTGCTTTGGATGCGGCCCGACAACCGCTTCACCTGGCTCCTGCTGGGCGTCGCCACCTTGCTGACCGCCGTCGGCTTCTGCGACGATTACCTGAAGCTGGTCCGCAAGGATCCTAAGGGAATCTCCTCCCGGACCAAGTTCGCCGTCCAAATCGTCGCCGGCCTGGGCACCGCCCTGTACCTGGCGGTCTTTCCGCCCAACGGCGCGTTTGCCACCGCGATCAACGTCCCTTACGCCAAAGAGCTGTTCCTGGATCTGGGCCCCCTCTATTTCGTGCTGGCCGCCTTGATGGTGGTGGGCGCCTCCAACGCCGTCAACCTCACCGACGGCCTGGACGGCCTGGCGGCGGGCAGCATGATCTTCTGCGCGGTCACCTACGGCGTCTTCGCCTACGCGGCGGGCCATGTCGGGATGTCGGCCTACCTCCGGATCATCCCCGTGCCGGGGGCGGGGGAAATCGCCGTCTTTCTGGCGGCCCTGGTGGGCTCCTCTTTGGGATTCTTGTGGTACAATGCCTACCCTGCGGAAATTTTCATGGGAGACACAGGGTCGCTTTTTCTGGGAGGGACGGTCGCCGTGGTCTCCTTGTGCGTCAAGCAGGAGCTGCTCCTGCCGGTGATCGGAGGGGTTTTCGTCGTGGAAACCCTGTCGGTGATCCTCCAGATGTCCTCGTATAAATTGCGCAAGGGAAAACGGATTTTCCGCATGGCCCCCCTGCACCACCACTTCGAACTGGCGGGAACGGCCGAGCCCAAGGTCACGGTCCGTTTCTGGATCGCGTCAATCGTGCTCATGCTGGGAGCCCTGGCCTCCCTGAAAATCAGATGAGTCAGGCCCCCGCGAAGTTCGACCCCGGCTACTTCAAAAAAAAGAAGGCCTGCGTCATCGGCCTCGGACGCTCCGGCGTCGCGGCGGCAGGCCTGCTCAAGAAAAAAGGGTTCAAGGTCTTCGCCACCGACCTCCGGCCCCGGGCCGAGGTCCGCGCCGGCCTCGGGCGGCTGGCCTCCGCCATCGAATGGGAGGCGGGCAGGCACGGGGACCGCGCCCTCAAATGCGGCTTCGCGGTCAAAAGCCCCGGCCTGCCGCCCCACGCGGAGATTCTAAAGAAACTGAAAGAAAAAGGCATTCCGGTTTTCAGCGAATTGGAAGTGGCGTTGGCGTTCGCGCCGAAGGTTGAGGTCATCGCGGTGACGGGAACCAACGGAAAGACGACGACAACGGCTTTGGCAACGGAAATATTTAAACGTGCCGCCCGAAAGGGGCGGCACGTTTATACATGCGGAAACATCGGACTCCCGATCTCGGAAGTGGTCCAAAAGGCCAAGCCGGGAGACACCTTGGTCATCGAGGCCTCCAGCTACCAGCTCGAGGACAGCCGTTTTTTCCAGCCCCAGGCCGCGGCGGTCCTCAACATCACGGCCGACCATCTCGACCACCACGGCGGAATGTCTTCCTATATCGAGGCCAAGGCCCGGGTCTTCCGGCATCAGGGGCCCGGCCAAGCCTGCGTCTTCAATTCCGGAGATCCCCTGACGATGAAGCTCTCCCGCCGCTGCCGCGGCCGCCGCCTGTTTTTCGGCCCTCCGGGCCCGGTGGCCAACGCGTGGGCGGCCAAGGGCAAGATTCACCTCCGCCTTCCCGGCAAAAAAGAGGTCCTGGTGGACCCGCCGAAATTGCCGGGGACGCACAACCTGGAGAACGCCATGGCGGCCTGCCTGCTGGCGCTCAGCCGCGGCGTGCCCCTGCCCGCCCTTCGCGCCGGCCTCAAGGCCTTCCGCGGGGTCGAGCACCGGCTGGAGGAGGCCGGCCTGTCCAAAGGCCTGCGCTGCATCAACGATTCCAAGGCGACCAACGTGGATTCCACCCTGGTCGCCCTCAAGGCCCTGGCCGACGATCCCAAGGCCCAACCCGCCGCCGGGCGGGGAAAAGTCCTGGTGATCCTCGGAGGCCTGCACAAGGGCAGCCCCTACGCTCCGCTGCGGGGGCTCCTCCAGACCCACGCCAAGTGCGTGCTGACCATCGGCAGCGCCGCCCGCAAGATCGAGGAGGAACTCGGCGGCGTCGTTCACGTGTTTCCCTGCGGGGATTTGGCCACCGCCGTGGACACCGCCTTTAAGGTGGGAGAGCCGGGAGAAATCCTGCTCCTATCCCCGGCCTGCGCCTCCTTCGACCAGTTCCGGGATTTCGAGGACCGGGGACGGCGGTTTAAAGAGCTGATCAAGGCCGCGGGCGGGGGGAAAACCGGACGATGAAACGCGGCGCCCACGCGGATTTCACCCTGTTTTTGGTCAGCATGCTCCTGCTCTGCGGGGGATTGGTGATGATCTATTCCGCCAGCGCCATCTGGGCCGACCAGAATCTCCGGGGCGACACCTTCTATTTCGTCAAGCGCCAGCTCGTTTGGGCCGCGATCGGCTTCTGCGCCATGGCCTTCTTCAGCCGCCTCAACTACAACCGCCTCAAGGAATGGACCTGGCCCATCATGGTCCTGACGGCCATGGCCCTGAC
>CAYHPY010000204.1:0-3081 GCA_964358485.1 uncultured Elusimicrobia bacterium | reverse complement strand
CACGACCCATCTCTTCCGGGTCAATACGGACGTCCCGGACAACGGGGTGACCGCGCCCGCTCCCAATGCGGTGATCTTGGCCACCCTCGGCCTCGGGGAGGGCCTCCAGAGCGTGGGCTCCGGGGACTCCCTGATTTGCGAGGAAGGCGGCCCGTCCACGACCACGGTCGTCTCCGCGGTGTCGTTTCCCTCCCAGGGGTCGACCGTGGCCTCCTTGCTGACCGTCTCCGGGACGGCCGCCTCCCCGACCGGGGTCGCCGCGGTCGGGGTCTCGGTGCGCCGGATTTCGGACGGGCGTTACTGGAACGGCGTTTCCTATGGGCCCGACGAAGTTTTCGTTCCGGCCGAGGGCGCCGGGAACTGGACTTTGAATTCGGCCTTCGCCATCCATTCCGGGACCGGAACTTTCGTCATCACCTCGCGCGCCCGGGACCAGTCCGGGACCTACGAGGCGAATTTCATCGATGGGGTCAACCGGGTCACGGTCACGCGTCGCCTCAATCCCCCGGTCGATTTCCGGCTGGTCGCGCGGACCGATGTCTCTTTGGACCTGTCCTGGGGCCTCAACGGCAACCCCGCCGGGACGCAGTATCGGGTTCATTACGCCACGGGAGACTGCCAGGCGAACTTTTTCGGCGCCCCTTTCTCCTCCGGAGTGACGGTCGGCCAGACCGCTTTGACCGGGCTGATTCCGGGAACGCTGTACGCCATGCATCTCCACCTCTACGACCCGGACGGCGCCGACAGGACCGACTTCGGCCTGACCGGGAACTACACGATCACGACTTTGTCGGCTCCGGGCTCCGACGCTTCGACCCCTTTGACGCAATGCCAAGGGGAGGGGGGCGGGAGCGGGGGGGACGCGGGCCTGGCCCTCGGGGCGGACGCCCAAGGGCGGCTTTGGGAGGTGATCCGGGAAACCGGCCAGATCAAGCTCGCGCGCTTTAACGGAACCGGCGGCCGGGAAGGGGACTTGGCGCTGCCGGGCGGGTCGGATCAAGGGAATTGGAGCCTGGCCTTCGACGGCGCCCATGTCTATGCCGCGGGGGCGGCCTTCTCCGAGGCGGGCGCGGTGGACTTGGCTTTCTACAAAGCCGACCCTGCGGGGACGCTGGTCTCAAGCGCCGCCTTCGACAGTTCCTTCTCCAAGAACGACTTCGCCTTCGACGCCGCGGGAGGGGTGTGGATCGCGGGCGCTGTCCAGACCTCGGGGCCGGCGGATTTCTCCGGGCCCGTGGCTTTCCAGCTTGCCCTATGGCATTTCAATCCCCAGGACGGCCTGCTCTCCCTAGCCACGACCTACGCGGCCGGGGCGGGTTTTGACGCCGGGCTCGGGGTGGGTTTGGACGCGCAAGGAAACGTCTGGACCGTGGGGTTCTCCTCCAATCCTGGGACATCCGGCCCCAACAAGCTTGACCTAGCCCTCTGGAAGTTCGATCCCACGGGAACGGCTCTCCTGGCCGGGCCTTTCCGCCGGCCGGGCTACCTCAAGGACCCGGAGGGGGCCTTCAACGCCAAGCTCTTGGTTCTTTCTTCCGGAATTTTCATCGCGGCCACGCGCTTGAGCGAAGCGGGGGACCGGGACTTGGCCGCGGCCTTGTTTGATTTCACGGGGGCAGTGGTCTCCGAGCGGGTGTGGCGCGGCGCGGGGAGCGTGGACGATTTCCCCAAGCGCCTCGCGGCGGGTCCGGCGGGCGGAATTCTCGTGGCGGGCGGGGTGGGCCTGGAATCTTCAAGGTCCCTCGCCCTCTGGAGCTACGACGCGGGTGGGAGCCTGCTCTCGGCGCAAGGGCTCTCCAATGCGGGGACGGCCAACGGCGTGGCCCGGCTTGGAGGCGACGTCTGGCTGGCGCCCGAAAACCAAGCCTTGCCTCTGCGGTTTCAGGGCGGCGCCGCCCTGGCTGGAACGGAACAGTCCCTCACGCAGGGAGCCGACACCACCGCCCCCCAGCTTGCCCTCCAGCCGCCCGACGGGAGCACGACGACCGCGGCCCGCCCGCTCCTGGCGGCGCTTTACTCCGACGCCTCGGGGATCGACACGGCCACGGCGCGCTTGTTCCTGGATGGGGTGGACATCACGACCCTTGCCGTGGTCACCGCCTCCTCGGCCTCCGCGGCCCCGGCCTTCGACCTCGTCCCGGGACCCCATGAGTTGAGCGCAAGCGTGGCGGATTTGGCGGGAAACACCGCCTCCCGATTATCCCGGTTCACCGTGGCCTTGGCCACGACCGACTTGAATCCCCCGTTGAACCTCGCGGTCACGGCGCGCTCCTCGACCACCTTCGAGCTTTCCTGGGAGCCCAACGGCAATCCCCCGGGCACGCGCTACATCCTCGACTACGCGACCGGCGTCCCGGCATGCAGCACGGAACTCTTTCATTCCGCCAGCCTGATCACGACCTCGACTTCGGCCATCCTCGGCGGCCTTATCCCCGCCACGACCTACCAGCTCCACGTGCATGGCTTCCCAGAAATCGGACAAACGACCCTGGCGTCCAACATCGTCTCCATCATGACCCTTGAGTTCGGGTTTGGCCCTCGCAACGCCAGTTCGGCGGATTACGAATTTTGCGGCCCGGGCTCGACGACGCCGCCCACCGCGCTGGGCGCGGGTCTGGCCTTGAGCGCCGACGCCTCCGGCCGGCTTTGGGAAATCTTCAGCTTCACAGAGGCGTCCGCCGGCCTGGCCAAGTTCACGCCGGACGGGGGCTTCTTGTCCTCGACCACCTTGCCCGGCGCCCAGGGACAAGGGCGGTGGACCATCCGGTTTTCGACGGCGGGGGAGGCCATCGCGGTCGGGGGCGCGCCCGGCGGCGCGGGCGACCCATTGGATCTGGCGGTCTTCCGGGTCAGCGCGGACGGGGGAAGGGTTCTTTCCAGCGCCACCTTGGACGCGGGCCTCGGCCTGGCCGACTTGGCGTTTGACTCGGCCGGGGACGCCTGGATCACGGGGACCATCCAAACCGGCGGGACCTTCGACGCCCCTGATTTCAAAAGCAGTCTGGCCTTGTGGCGGTTCTCCCCCCAGACCGGCCTCTTGAGCCTGGCCACGACCTACGCGGGACCGGGGAACCTCAACGC
>CAYHPY010000203.1:0-3101 GCA_964358485.1 uncultured Elusimicrobia bacterium | reverse complement strand
CGCTGGCGCGCTAAATCCTAGAATGGGGTCCAGTGGACAGGACCCCGACCTATCTGGCCCTGGCGGCGAACCTGTGCTTCGCCGTCGGGTCGCTGTTCTACACCCGCTTCGCGCGGCGCACCTCGCCCGCCTGGGTGAACGCGTACAAGGCGCTCTTGGCCGCCGCCGCCGATTGGGAGGCCGCGGCGGCGCTGTTGAGGGCCTTGAGAAAGCTCGGGCCGTCCTTGTCGCCCTTGTCCGCGTCCTCTCCCAAGCCGCGGGTGTTGGTCAGGCCGGGATTGGAGGCGGCCTTGCCGAAAGAAGTGACTCCCGCTGAGACGCTGGCGCCGCTGCCTCCCGCCGAGGCCGCGCCCATGCCCGAAAGCCCCCCGAAATTGCCCTTCGGCGCGTTGAACGCCTTCTGGACCTTGGCCCCTCCCCAGCCGCCGGCGTCGGCCTTTTTGCTCACGTCCTTGAGCGCGGACGCAAGCGTGTTGGGGGAGGCCGATTGGATGGCCGTGATCGGGGCGCCGGGAGCGGCGACCTCGGGCGCCTGGTACAAAGACGAGGCGGCGTCTCCCTCTGATTTCTTCTTGTAGCCGCCCGTCCCATCCATGGAAAGATCGATCACCGATCCGGGGGCGCCTTGGGGATTGGCCAAGGAATCCAGGCTCTGCTCCTCCGCCGGCTTGGCGGGCGCGGAGTACTGGACCGAGCCGGTCCCCTGCTCCAGGGCGGGAAGCATGGCCCACACTCCGACCATGGCAAACCCAATGAGCAGAAGACCCCAGTACTTCTTAAAGGGATCGTTGTCCCGCTTGACCTTCGCTAGAAATGCCATAAAATCGAGATACGGCGTGATTCCATACCAGTTTAGCCCCGGCCCCTTGATTTGTCAAGACAACGCCCGGTTCTTACTGTCTTTTTACCAAGAACCGGCGGTAGCGAAGGTAGGTGTAATGGGTGGCGATCATGGTCCGGAAATACCGCAAGGAACGGCGGTAGTATTCCTCGGGAAACCACGCCAGACAGGCGCTGGAAAGCTCCAATTCCTTGAGCCGGGCCCGCATTCCGACGTCCACGGCCTCGGTGGTATCCTCATCTAAAAGAACCTCAAACCCCGCTTCCCTCAAAAGGCGGGTGGTTTCGGCGGGGGTTGTCTGGAACCAGATGCCCGGAGCGTACGTGCCGGGAAAATCCCCCCCGGCGTCATCGAGCCCGCCCGCGTCGCCCCGGGCCCAGTCGTGGAAGGCCATCACCCCCCCGGGCTTGAGCACCCGGAAAAGCTCCCGGAAGGCGGCGCCCTTGAGCTCCCAATGGCAGCTGGTTTCGTTATGAATGACCCGGTCAAACATTTCGTCCGGGTAGGCCAGGCGGTGGACATCCTGGACCGAAAGCTCGATAAGGGCCTCGACCCCCTCCAGCCGGTCGCATTCCTCGGCTCGAGCGATCTGAACCGGGTTGAGGTCGAAGGCTTGGATGCGGCAGGCCTTGGTCTTGGCCAGCAGGCGGGTGGGGCCCCCGTTGCCGCAACCCGCGTCCAGGACCAGGTGTGCGGACGAAATCCCGGCCGCTTCGAAGAGCCGGAGCATTTCGGCCTGGCCGTGGTGGGACAGGCCTTCCGTCTCGAAGATCAGGCGGTGGGCGCTTTTCGGATCGATCCCCAGCGCCCGGTATATGCCCGCGAGTTCGGCCGCGGTGAAGATGTGAAAGCCCCGCTCCGAGGAATAATTCTCAAGAATCCGGTCCCGCGCCGAAGCCGGCTCGGGCACGGGCGTCACCCGGGGAGCGGGAGATCGGGCGGGGGTGCCTTGCCGGCGGCGCCCTCCGCGGAGATTTGCGCGGCCTCCGCGGGAGGCTCTCCCGGGATCGTCTTCGGGGGCTTGCCGTATTCCAGGAAGATCTTCACGATCTCGTCGTAATCCAGCTCGTCGTGGGCCAGGAGCTCGGAGGCGAAGCGGTCCAGAATTTTGGATTCGTCCCGGAGGGTGCCCTCGACTTCGGTCAGGGCCCGGTGGAGCAGCTGCTGGGTTTCCTCGTTGAGCTTGTCCTTGAGCTTGTCGGAGAGCTGCTCCTTGGGAATGCGGGTGAAGTCCCCGACGAAGCCGTTTCCCCCCATCCCCAGGCGCCAGACCATGCCGTGGGCGATGTTCATGGCGTTGGCGAAATCCGCCGACACCCCGTCGGTGGTGACGGAAAACTTCAATTTCTCGGCGACGTAGCCCGCCAAGGACACCTTGATGTGGGCGAACATGGTCTGGGCGTCGGAACTGTAGAGCTCCTCGCGGGGCACGGAGTGGACCACCCCGAGAGTGCCGCCGCGCTGGACGATGGAGGCCTTGAAGACGTCGTTGGTCGGATGGCAGAGGTAGACGATGAGCAGGTGCCCGGCCTCGTGATAGGCCGTCATTTGCCGCTCGCGGGGCGTCAAGTTCAGGCGATGCTCCACGCCCAGCTCGATGCGCTCGATGGCCCGGGTGACGTCTTTGTAGGAAATCAGCTCCCTCCGGTCCCGCGTGGCGATCAGGGCCGCCTCCTTAAGGATGTTCTCGATTTCGGCCGGGGTCTTGTAGACGGCCTTGCGGGCCAGGCGCGCCAAATCCACGTCGGGCGCCAGCCGGATCTTCCGGGCGTAGTACTCGAAGATTTCCTTGCGTTCCTGAAGATTGGGCCGGCCGATGTTGATGGTCCGGTCGAAGCGTCCGGGGCGCAGGAGGGCGGGGTCGAGGACCTCCTCCTGGGCGTTCATCGCGCCGATGACGATGATGTGGGAGTCGTCGTCGTGCAGGCCGTCCATCTCCACCAGCAGCTGGTTGAGGGTGCTGTTGGATTCCGAGGAGCCTCCGAAAGCATCCATGAAGACCCGGGTCTTGCCGACCACCTCGAGCTCATCGATGAAAATGATGCAGGCCCCGTAGGCCTGGGCGTACTGCCGGGCCTGGGTGAAGAGCTTGCGGACCCGGGAAGCCCCGACGCCGACGAAAATCTCCACGAACTCCGAGCCCGCCGTGGAGAGGAAGGGAATGCCGGCCTCGGAGGCGATGGCCTTGGCCATCATGGTCTTCCCGCAACCGGGCGGGCCGATCATGAGCAGGCCGCGCAGGATCTTTCCGCCCACCTTC
>CAYHPY010000202.1:0-3129 GCA_964358485.1 uncultured Elusimicrobia bacterium | reverse complement strand
TTCTCCGGGGCGGTCTTTCAGATGATCAACCACGGAATCATCACGGGCTCGCTCTTCCTCCTGGTGGGCGTGATCTACGACCGCGCCCACACCCGCGACATCAACGCCTTCGGCGGCCTGGCCGCCCGGGTCCCGGTCTACGCCGGGCTCATGTCGATGGCCTGCTTCGCCTCCCTGGGCCTGCCCGGGCTGGCGGGCTTCGTCAGCGAGTTCATGTGCTTTTTGGGCTCCTTCCCGACCCTCAAATACCACACCGCGATCTCGGTGCTGGGCATCATCGCCACCGCGGCCTTCTTCCTGCGCATGCTGGAGAAGGTGTTCCTCGGGCCTTTCAACTCCAAATGGGGCGGCCTGGAGGACATGACGGCTCGGGAGCTGGCCTCGGTCATCCCCTTGAGCGTGCTGACCGTCTACCTGGGCGTCTGGCCCCGGCCGGCCCTGGACCTGATGAACCAGACCATGCTTCATCTGGCCGGCCTTTTTAAATGACCAATCTCCACCTGCTCTATCCCGAAATCGCCCTCTCCTTGATGGCGCTCGGCCTTTTGGTCGCGGACCTCTTCGTGGCCCGCGAGCATCGCAAGGCGCTTTATCAATTGGCGCTGGTCGGCAGCCTTTTGGCCCTTTTCTGGACGGGCGGTTCGATGAGCGCGGGAGGGCAGGCGGCGGGATTGGGAGCCTGGAAAATGTGGGCGGTCGATCCCCTGAGCCAATTCTTCAAAATCCTGATTCTAATGACGACGGTCCTGGCCCTGGTCATCGGCCACGAATACGAGGGCCTTCCGGAAAACCAGGCCGGGACCTTCTCCTGCCTGCTGCTCTTGGCGTCGGCGGGCATGATGTTTTTGGTCTCGTCGGTGGACCTGCTGATGGTCTTCATCTCCTTGGAGCTGATCTCCATCTCGTCCTTCATCCTTTCCGGCTTTGAGCGGTTCAATCCCAAGTCCAACGAGGGGGCCGTCAAATATTTCGTGTTCGGCGCCTTCTCCTCGGCCGTGATGATCTTCGGAATTTCCCTGGTCTACGGCGCCACGGGGGACACGAGCCTGACGGTGGCCGCCTCCGCGGGCAATCCCGTCTATCTCCTGGGGATGCTGTTCGTCCTGCTCGGCTTCGGCTTCAAGGCCTCCATGGCTCCCATGCACTTCTGGGTTCCCGACGCCTACGAGGGCGCCCCGACCCCCGTCACCGCCTATCTCTCCGTGGCCCCCAAGATCGCGGCCATGGCCGCGATTCTGCGCATCTTCACCGTCCTGGTGCCGTCGGCCTCCCTGGATCTGACCGCCCTGCTCACCCTGCTGGCGATCCTGACCATGACCGTGGGCAATTTCACCGCGCTGTTTCAGGACAACGCCAAGCGCCTCCTGGCCTATTCCTCGATCGCCCAGGCCGGTTACATCATGATCGGAATCGTGGCCGGGGGGGAACGGGGCCTTCAGGGAGTTCTGCTTTACTCGGCGGTCTACGTGGCCATGAACATCGGGGCCTTCGCCGTCGTCATCGCCGTGGCCCAGGGCCGGGCGGGCAAAGGGGGCGACGCTTACTCGTTGAGCGGCTTCAACGGCCTCTCCGCCCGAAATTTCGGGCTCTCGATGGCGATGGTGTTCTTCCTTCTCTCCCTGGCCGGAATTCCTCCGCTGGCGGGCTTTATCGGGAAGTTCTACATTTTCCTAGCCGCCATGGAGGCCAAGCATTACGCGCTGGCGGTGGCCGGCGTGCTCAACAGCGTCGTTTCGGTTTTTTTCTACATGAAGATCGTCTTCCACATGTTCCTGAAGAAAGGGGAAACGGAGGAGCCGGTCCGCATGAATCCGTACCTGGCCGGCGGGCTGATCGTCTCGGCCGCGGCCGTGCTCGCGCTGGGAATTTTCCCCGAACCGCTGATCTCCAGCGTCCTGCTTTCGGCGAAAACCCTTCCTTAGCCCGCCCTCGTTGTGCTATAATCACGGCGTGATCGCCGAGATCCTAATCGTGATATTCTCCCTCGCGGCCTCGGGCACGGCGCGCGCCTACACTTTCTCCTCCCCGGCGTTCGACGCCCTCCAGGCCGAAGCGGCCCTGGACCCCGCGGGAGCGGCCACGCCCGAAGCGGCCCGCAATCTGGCCGCGGTCGGGTTCACCGGAGAACCCGTGAAGGCAGGATCGGGCGCGGTGCGCGCCATGTCAGGGGAAAGCGCCCCCGAGCCCCGCAAAGGCCCGTCCTACCATTTCGAGGGCAACTCGCCCTTCCCCGGGGTCACGATTTACACCCCGAAGCTTTCCAGCCCCGGCGACGAGGACACCGAATCCGGCAAGCCTCCGAAGAACAAGGTCTCTTGGATTCCCAAGGCTTTGGTCGGCGGCGGCCTCGTCCTGGCGGTGGCCGGAATCTGGCTGGCCCCCCTGCTTCTGCTGGGCGGCATCCTGCTCGGCGCGGGAGCGGTTCTCTGGTATCTGTCGGCCAAGTACGGCGTCGACCCGGGCCGCAAGCCTTAGTCCGGCCCTCAGCCCCTCATCAGAGATTCCAGTTGATGACCCGTTGGGCCTGCGTTTTCCGCTTTCGCTCGGGGGGAAAAAAGATCCAAGAACCGGCGTAAAAAACGGCCGGGGCGCTCCACCGCCAAAGACCGCCGGTCCCGACGAAAGCGCTCCAATCCCCGCCCAGGGCCCTAAGGGCCGAGGCAAAACCGCCCTCCGGCGACCCGAGCAGGGCCGCGCAGCCCAGCAAAATCAACCCCGAGGCGCCCAATAAACTCAGAGCCAGCCATTGGTCCGTCTCATCGCGATCGAAAAGCCCCTCGTAGACTCCCGCCAGACCGGCGGCCAAACCGAGGCCTCCGCCGATCATGAGAAGCAAGGGAAGGCGGCCCGAGAACTTTCCATCCGCCGCATGCGGCCCGAAAAAGCAGGCCACCATCAGCAGGAAGAGCCCCACCCCGAAAGCTTTGCGCGCCCCCTGCCCGCGCGGGTCCACGAAGGAAACGGCCGTCGCGGCCAGGGCGAACAATCCTCCTCCCAACCAATCGGCCCGACCCAGCGCCGGCCAGAAACGGCCGAAAATAACCGCGACCAACGCCAGCAGAAGAACCCGGGAAACACCGGTCGGGTCGATCGGTTGCCGGGCCACGGGAGGCGGCGTGGGGGGGAGAG
>CAYHPY010000201.1:0-3191 GCA_964358485.1 uncultured Elusimicrobia bacterium | reverse complement strand
CACTGGAAGTGGACGGCAAACAATAGCAAGCAAAAAAATGGCGAACACGGAAGCTATGAAGCCGACTTGCCCTGCCACCGCCTGGGACGAAATATTCAATACTTGCCCGGGGAGTTCAAAGGAATCGCCGGCCGTCCCGGTGCTTTCCCTAATCCGCAATGAATTCGGATCGATTCCGGCCGCAACAACGGTTGCCGAGTCAAATCTAATGACTATTGACGCGGGTGGATTGAGCGCCAAACCGCTCGGCTCGACGGCAAAAAAATTTGAGACAGGAATTAACCCTGAATTTGCAGCCGAACTCTTCATCAAAGTGAGGCGGGGATTGGCGCCGACGAGCCTCTCGAGCGTGATTTCCTCCCTTGTAGAGGAAAATTCGATTTCGGGAAGCAGCGTTCCATTGACGGATATTTGCTCGGCGCTCGCCAGCTTAAATTGTTGAGGGGGCAACGTTACCGCGCAACCGACGAATGGCCCGGATTCCTGGCCGGATTGGTCGAAGGCGTTTACCCCGATGCAATACGTGGTCTCCGGCTCCAAGCCGGCGATAGAAACCCCGTCGGCAAGGCCCGCGGGACTCGGCGAAAGGTCATCGTCCCCATCCCCGGACTGCGAAAAGAGCGGGGGAGCCGTCTCGAAATCGAATTCCCCATTTTGGCTTAGCCGGAAACGAATGTCATAGCCGGAGGCGCGGCCCTCGTCACCGTCATCTCCGGGGGCAATCCACTGAAAATTAAGGTGGCGGTCCCCGGCATCAACGGGAATTATCTGTCTCCGGGGAGGCGGCTGGAGGTCCTTCAGTGCCACGATTAGGGTCCCCATCGAGAAATCGCTCTGACTCCTCGCCCGCAAGGCGGTAATGCGGCCGTCGGCAAACGGTGAAGTTTGAATTTCAAAAGGAGCGGCGCCGGTGCTCTGCAATATGACGATATTTCCGGCCTGGGACCGGCTCAATCCGGCGTCATCGGCGGCCATGTTGATGTCAAATTGAAAATGGGTTATCGGGGTTTCTTGGGATCGGAGGGCGCCGCTATTAACGCCGAAGGCATGGGACCCCGCGATCCGCCGATAGCAAACCTTGTTCGGGGCCTGGCCCCGGCAAAACGGCAAGTCAATGACTCCCGGGAACGCGTTCATTTCCGCCAAGCCATTTGAGTTCATTCGCACTTCGGCCTCGGGGAGATTGACCACGACATTCATGCCGGCGGTCATGTTGTAGCCCGAACCGGCGCCCTCGCCCTCACGGTTAACCAACGCCTGATAGGTGATCGTGGCCGCGGCGAAGGTGAAAGGGTCGATCGGCGAAGTCGTGCGCGGCCCGGCGCAATGGCTGAACAACCCCCCGCAAAGCGTTTCCGCATTCGAGGCCATTCTTCCCTCGAACTTGAAGAACCTGGGAATCTCAATGGGAAGGGCCCCCTCCGGGATCAAGTCGGCCACGGGGGTGCCTTGGGGAAATGGGCCGTCGGCCACGAACGGAGGATCGCAATGACCGACCGTGAAATTTATCGCGCGGGTGTAGCGCAGTCTCCAGAGGAGGGTTTCGCCGAGGTAAAGGCCGTTTTCCATGCCGCTTTGGATGGCCAGGTTCTGCCCGGCGGACGGATATGTGTTCGCGCAAATATCGTCCGCGGCGGCCTGCGAAAAATGATGCCCGACGCTCTCGCTGGAGACCCCGACGATGAACGCCCCCAGGATGCTGGAGTTCGGCGCATCCGGCATGGCGACCGACCTCATGTCGGCCGCCGTTGAGAACACGACTCCCCCCTCGCCCGGAAGGTCCACGATCAATCTCTTGGAATCGGTTCCCGGATCCAGGCGCCGAAGACCGCGGCTTTCCCGTTTGGCCAGGAAGGTGGTCTCCAGGCCATCGCGGACCCGCCTCCGGGTCACGAGATCGAACCGCGCTGTTCCCATCACTCCAAGCGCGTCTTGCGCCACGACGGCGTACCTCCCGTCGCCAAGGTCGGAAATGGAGCCGCTCGCGGCCAGGCCGGCATCGCGCAGGAGCGTCCACTTCATCGGGTCCTCGTCGCCGGGCTCGGGCCCGACTTGGTAAACCTTGACCCAATTCAAGGCGAAGGGGGATTGGATTTCGACGCGGACCGCGGCTTTGAACTCCTCGGTGGCGCGATCGTACACCGTCGTTGATTCCGCCGTGGAGACCCGAACCATCGGACCCCGGTCGACATAGAGAGGGACGGGAACCTCTCTCGGCTTGTCATTTACGTCCCTGGCTTCAAGATCGAGGAAGTAGCGCCCGCCGGCCGGGGGCTCCCGGCCGCGGCTTACGGGCGCGTCCAATAGAATAAACTCGTCGAACCCTGGGTTGCCGTCCAATGGGATGACCGAGGCCGCCGCCGGATAAGTCGAGACCGCCAACCCCCCGCTGAAATCCAGGCCCCCCAGGCCGAATCCCGCCGCGGCCTCGGGACGCAGGGAGTAGCTGAACCTATTGAGATCGAGCCCTGTCCGGGAGTCCACGCGGGCGCAAAGGCGCTTTCGCAGGCGCCACTCGGTCTGTTCCGGCGGCGCGCCGTTCGCAAGAAACCTCTGAAAATCACTCGGCCGCAGGGGCGGGGGATGGGATGAGCCGAACGGCAAAGGGACCTCCGGGTAGCAGAGGCTGCGGATGCTGAAATCAGAAACGTTGTCGGGGAAGTCGGCGATGCCGCCGGCAACGGAGGGGTCTTTCATTTTGATGGGGTGGGGGGTGAGGAATAAGAATGGATTTTTTCCGGCGGTCTTGCCGCACTGCCCCTGTCCACTATTAGCGAAGTCCATGTCCAGGCCGAGATGGAGGTGCGGGCCGAAGCTGCCACCTGAGTTTCCCGTCGGGGCAATTAAATCGCCTTCGGAAACGCTGTTCTGTGTCGTCAGGTCGGGAAAGCCTGGAACGCTTAAATCCGCGATTTGAGCAAATGCGGCAGCCGGAATTGTTCCGCTTGCCTTGCGGATAATATAAAGAGGCTGGCCCGGCTCAGTGCTTTTCCTTATTTCAAAAATTCCACTCCGCAGGGGCAGCGCTCCATTGTGAAAAATATGAAGATAGTTGAAGCGGCGTTGGCTTCCATCAATGAGCGAGTCTATTGAGAGCCGGATTAATATTGGACGACCTTGTTGATCGTGGCCCTGGCTAACAGACGTGATAATGCCGCCGGTGATTGCACGGATCGGTTGGCCCGCGACTG
>CAYHPY010000200.1:0-3204 GCA_964358485.1 uncultured Elusimicrobia bacterium | reverse complement strand
AGGAGCGGCATGGCCGGTTGGTGCGGGTGAGCACGGAGGGGGTGCGGACCCGGGTGACGGCGTCGGTCGACGAGGGCGGCAACGCCATGACCTTCGCGGGTAAAATATTTAGATGCAATCAAACGGCATAATACAGCTTTATATGGAAAGTCACTGGGCCTTGACAAAAGGAGCCTCACCCCTTACACTTAGGGGAATTTCCGGGGCTGAGCATCAGCCCCGGAGCGGTTTCTTTCTGTCAGCGCCGAGTATCCGCTTCCTTTGCCGCACCCCGCGACCCAACGGCCACGGCAGCCCCCCGTCTGCCCTTTTTCCCGCCCAACCGTCTTCGGCCTGGGGGTGGAGACGATGGCCAAAGTGGACAAGTCGGTTATGGGAATAACCCTTGCCGGGCCGAAGCCCCGGCCTCCGTTGGGTGGAGGGGGGCTATGAAAGACCTGCTCGGTCCCGGCGGCGGGACGGATAAAAGCCGCGGCGGCGGAGCCGGATGGACGACGTGGACCGCGGGGATTACGAGCCTGCGGCGCGCGAGCGGGAAGGAAACGGCCCAACGAAGACGGCCAGCGACGTGCGACGCGGCGGGCGTGGACTGGGAGCTTCCGAGCGTGCAGCGCGCCGCCCGTGGGGACCGAGGAAACGGCGGCTGCGCTGCCGCGGGCACATCGCGTGGGGGCCTGGGGGGCGACCTGGGCGGGGGCCGAGTGCAGCCCTGTCGGGAGATCCACCCCCCTAAGTGCTCGCCTTTGTCGTCGATAGAAACCGATTGGTCAAGGGGGTGGCGAAGAAACGTCCCGGAGGCTATACTTCTCCGTGACACCGCCGCAATGGCGGTTGCCTCCACCCCGTCGCGCAGAGGAGGTTGGGGATTGTTCGATGAACGAAGTTCTCGCCCGCGAGCCCCGCGGGAGGGGTTTCCCCGCCCAAGGAAGTTCGCGCCCAACCACCATCACTATAGCCGCTGGTATTCTATTGAGAACCGACTCCTTGCGGGGTGCAGACCTCATGCAAACACCTAATCGTCACCCAATTTTAGCCATGCTCATTGTTCCCTGCTTGGCCTCATGGAGCTATTCGGCAGCCCCGGACGATGGTGGATTTCTGAAAGGGCTCAGGGCAGGCCCCCAGAACGGTCCCGGAGTGACCGAGACGACTAAGGTCAGGAGAAAAGACAAGAGAGGCGTTGAGCGGGAAGTCGAGGAGCGACGATCCCGGAGCGGAGTCGTTGCCAGATCGAAACGAGCGGCTCTCGTCACGGAAGATGTTGTCGAATTGATGGTGCCCTTGTCCCCTCAAGAGGCAAAGAGATTTGAAGGGACCGATGCGGCCACTATGGGGAGTCACGGATCGGTTGAGTATTACGATGAGAGCGGTGCGCTGAAGTGGAGGAAGGATCTTTCCCCCAAGAAGGCGGCAATGCACCCGCGTCGAATCTCGGATGGCGGCGAAATTATCTCCGTCATCGAGGGTTGCGAAATAAACTGCCGCGACCTTCCCCTAGATCAACCCAACCGGCAGCTTGTCGTCTGGGATTCTACAGGCAACGAACTTGTTCGATTCCCCAGGAGAAACGGCGACTGCGACGTTGCGTCTTCAGGACATTGGGTTTCGGGCAACGGGAATTACGTCATGACGTCTTGCGGGACGAAGGGCAGGATACCCGCATCCATAGTTCTCGACGTGAAGAGGAAGAGAATTTGGCGTTCATCCACCCTGCTTGACGTGATCGTGAGCAAGCCGGTGGGGCCAAGAAAGGTCCTGGTTCTAACGACCGACGAGCAGCTCAAGAACAAGACCGTTGAACTCGATCTGGAAAGGCTCCCATGGGAACCCTTGGAATAGGGATCGCTGCAGCGCTGTTGCTCGGTCTCCCGGTGGCGGGCCAGGCTCAAACCGTCGCCCCCCGATGGCCCTGGCCCGTTAGCTCGGACTTTGGGCCACGCATGGTGGGGGCATGGGACTTCCACGAAGGTGTCGACTTCAATCCCGTCGTTGGAGATGCGGATATTGGGACTGCGATTCCCAACCTTGAGGACGGGGTGGTTTTCCAGGTGGGCAACAACGCGACATTTATCGAGGTCGTGGTTCGCGGTAGCAATACAGGACAACGATGGTTCTACGGCCACCTCTTCCGGAATACAACTCTGACCGTTGCCGAGGCGGGCTCTGCCACCCGTTACTGGGAGCTCAGGCGCGACGTTGAATTGGCGGACCCAGCGAACCCTGCGAGCCGAGTGTTGCGGAACGTGATAATTCGCTGGGACGCGACAGGGGCTATCTCTGCCATCACCAGTCTTGGAGCGGACGGCCGATGGATCGTTGACGGCAACGCATTCGTAACAGATACTGCCGGCAATAACCTTGTGGTCCGGGCGCTCGTGACCCCGGGCACCCTAATAGCGCCTATGGGTGACTCCGCCGCCGACAACGTGCATCTTCACCTGGGGCTGAATTATCCCGAGGATAATCCGTATTTTGAGCTTCAACATTCCCACACTGGCGCGTCCGCCTCGATTCAATTTCCGGCCGAGGGTCAGGTGTTCGGCCCGCAGGATTTGACCCAACCGAGGGCCTTCTCGGTCAGGGTCAACAGCACTGGCGGCCTCGACTTGGACAAAGTCAGTTTCTTCATCTTCCGAAACAGCGACCCGACCCAACCCATCCACATTGGCCCCACCGGCCAGGCCACCTTTGGCTTTGGTGGGCGACCGGCTGAAGGCGTGACGAGGGCAGGCGCGACGCCCTCAGTCGGCACCCAAACTGGCGTTGAGCCATTGGACGCAAATCCTGCCGTGGCCGACTTCCAGCCGGGGCTCGACAGCTTCGTTTTCCAGATCGACCTGAACACGATCAACAATGGGTCAGCGCTGCCAGACGGGGAGCACCAATTTGTTGTCCGCTGCCGCGATATCAATGACAACGCTACGTGCCTTGGCCCCGGCGGAGGGGACTTGGTTAGTCGCTTCAACATATTCCGGCCGCCTCAGGCCACCATGATTTGCAACGGCACCCAACTCGTCTTTTCGGCCATGACGGGCACCTCGACGATCGCGGGAGGCGTTTCCCACGGGCCAGAGTGTACCGTTGACGCCTTCTCCCCTACGGGCTTTGGGAAACTGACCTTGGCACCGGCCGGCGCGGGAACCATCGAAGTCCTGGACCCTCCCGGCGCCAACCCCTCCGCCCTGCCCGCGGGCGTGACCCGGG
>CAYHPY010000199.1:0-3246 GCA_964358485.1 uncultured Elusimicrobia bacterium | reverse complement strand
ACCGACATCAAGATGGACAAGGTCGACGGCTTCGCGGTCCTCGAAGCCGCTCGGCGCCTCCTTCCCGAGGCGCAGGTCATCGTCATCACCGGGCACGGTTCCGTGGACTCGGCCGTGCGCGCCATGAAGGGGGGCGCCTTCGACTACATGACCAAGCCCATCGAGCCCGAGGCGCTCGCCCTGTGCGTGGGCAAGGCCGTGGAGCGCAAGAGGCTGCTCACCGAGGTGGAGCAGCTTCGGGCCCAGGTCCGCGGGAAATTCAGTTTCGAGAACATCATCTACGCGAGCCCCGCCTTCCATCGGGTGCTGGAGCTCGTGCGCAAGGTCGCCTCCACCGACGCCTCGGTGCTCATCGAGGGGGAATCCGGCACCGGGAAGGAGCTCATCGCGCGCGCCGTGCATTCGGCCAGCGGCCGGCGCAACCACCCCTTCGTGGCCATCAACTGCGGGGCCCTGCCCGAGGGCCTGCTGGAGAGCGAGCTCTTCGGCCACGCCCGGGGCTCCTTCACCGGCGCGATCGCGGCCAAGCGGGGGCTTTTCGAGGAAGCGCGCGACGGGACGCTCTTCCTCGATGAGATCGGTGAGATGACCCCCAACCTCCAGGTCAAGCTCCTGCGGGCCCTGCAGTCCGGCGAGGTGCGCCGGGTCGGGGAGAACCGTTCCGTCAAGGTGAACGCGCGCATCGTGGCCGCGACCAACAAGGACCTCAAGGTGGCCATGAAGGACGGGTCCTTCCGCGACGACCTCTACTACCGCCTCAACGTGTTCCCCATCGTGATCCCGCCTCTGCGCGAGCGTCCGGAGGACATCCTGCCCTTGGTCGAGGTCTTCCTCAAGCGCGCGCGCCAGAAGCACGGCGGAAAAGCCCAGCGGCTGGGCTCGGAGGCGGCGCAGACGCTCCTGCGCTACCCCTGGCCGGGCAACGTGCGCGAGCTCGAGCACGCCGTCGAACGGGCGGTCATCATGTCCTCCGCCGCCGAACTGCTCGCCGAGGATCTGCCCCCGGAGGTTCGCGGCGCGCAGTCCGCCCATGGCCGGGCCGAACCCCTGGAGGAGATAGAGAAGGCCCACATCCTCAAGGTGCTCAAGGCCTGCGGGGAGAACCAGGTGGATGCCGCCAAGCGCCTGGGCATCGGCCGCAACACCCTCTGGCGCAAGCTCAAGGCCTACGGCATAGACAAACCGAAAACCCCGTCAAAATAGCAGGCTATTTTGACGGGGTTTTCGGAAATTTGTCCTGGACCTGCCCACGCAACTTCCCAAGACCGCTCCGGTCGGAAGTCAGCCCTTTGCCTCGTGAAAGAGCATGTCTCGGAGTGACCAGACCGGCATGCCCTGCACCGGTTCCAGCGGGGACCCTTTCGGCGCAAAGACATCATCCACATTGAGAAGGAGGGCCGCGCAACGATGCGCGGCACCAGAGAGCCTTGAGGCGCTTGCCCTCCGGATGGCTTGCGGAGACGAAGCTCCGTCTGGAATGGCGGTGATTTCCGGCCTCCCTTGCTGATTTCAAAAAAATTATTCAATGATTTTCAAGACAATCAACATCGCCCGGGCGATGTTGATTGTCCTTTAAATTCCAGCATAAATTTATTAAAAAAATATAAAATAAATCGGAGGAAGGAGCCGGTCGGGCTGGTCGGCTTTTTGCTCTCGGCGTGTGGAGTCGCGCCCGGGGGGGGCCTCAGGGCTGGGCGGGCTTGAGGCGTTCGAGTTCGGCTTCGACCAGGCGCTTGGTCATTGAGGAGGGGCCGGCTTCCAAAGCCTTCTTGAAGACCCGCTCGGCCTGTGCGGGCTTTCCCTGCTTTAGGAGCGCGGCGCCCAGTCCGGCGTATGCCTCGGCCAGGTCCGGCCCGGAGATGTCCCGGCGCTTGGCCAGGCCCCCGGCCTTGATGAACTCGAGCTTCGCCTCCTCCGCGGAGCCCTCATGGAGGAGTATCTTCCCGTTGAGGGTATGGACGCGCACCATGGCCTCGTCCTCGGGATTGAGGAGGCGCCGCGCGGCCTTGAGCTCCCGGGACGCCTCGATGTAGAGTTCGCTTTCGATGAGCTCCGAAGCCTGCCGGATGCGGTCCTCGGCCGCGGATTCCCTCCGGGCGGGCGCTCCGGGCTCGGGGACATCCTCGGAGGATACTCGATCCTCCCCGGCCGCCCCGTCCCGGTCCGCGCCGAAGGAGAAGGTGAGCCCCGCCCGATGCGTGTGGCCGAGTTCCCCCATGGGGCTGAAGGCGTAGTCGAATTGCAGGGTGCGGAATCTCCAGCCCAGGCCCATGCTGTAGCGGTAGCCCCCCGCGTCCTTGCGCTCCCCCCATTGATAGCCCGCCCTCAACGCGGCGGTCCCGGCGAACCAATGCTCCACGCCGAGGGAATAGGTGCGCCGGTCGCTGTCGAAGGAGTAGTCGTATTCGGCCGCGGCCAATCCTCCCGGCCAGCCCAGCCAATGGCCGCCCAGGCGCAGGAGCGCCGGGGGGCGGCTCCCTCCCCGCAGGGGCGGGCCCCAATTAAGGAGGGCGGCGCCTAGGGAGATCCCGGGCATAGGGACCGCGAGCAGGCCCAGGTCGCCCATGAAGCCCGAGGCGGAATCCTTATCCACCTTGTCCTGAAGGAAATTGGCCCCGGCGCCCAAGGCCACCCACTGCCACGGGCTGTATGCGCCGGATAGGTTGAGCTTCATATCCGAGTCTTGGAAAGTCCCGCCGGAGCGGTTGGGATCGAAGGAGCCGCCCGCGTCCTCGTAAGTGCGTTCGATGGGATCGGTGAACACATAGGCCAGATGCGCGCCCAGCCCCCCGCCCCGGCCGACGGGCTGGGCGTAGGCCAGGTATTCGTAGTTGACGGACTCGAAGAGCTGCTGGTGCATGAAGGAGACGCTCTTGCGCGGGACGCGCGAGAGCCCGGCCGGGTTCCAGGCGCCGGAGTTGGCGTCGTCGGCCACGGAGACGAAGGTGTTCCCCATGCCCGCCGGACGCGCCCCCGCCGGGAGCTTGAAGACCGGGGCGACCGAGGTCACCGCGCCGCCGCCCGAAAAGGCCGCGCCGGGGAAAAATAAAACGGAAGACCCTAGAATAACGGCCGCCGCGCGGCCCGTCGGAAAGCTTCGGGGTTTTTGTTGACGAGCCGCGGTCATGGTGTTCGCCTGCATGGCTCAACCATTTCCTCGCATTCGGCCGCGAATGCTTCGGTCACCGCACAACCCCGATCTTCCCCGTCCTGCGCTTCCCGGAGGGGTCGGTGATGACGAAGAGA
>CAYHPY010000198.1:0-3412 GCA_964358485.1 uncultured Elusimicrobia bacterium | reverse complement strand
TCGACGACGACGATCAGATTCTCGGAGGAGGGGGTCAGGTCTTCGGGGGGCATCGGAGCAATTTAACCATAACGGTCACGGGAGGCGCAAGCCGGGAGAAGCGCCCCCGGCTCAAAGAATTTCGACGATAAAAAACTCCTCCAGCGCCTCCCGGCTGAAGGTGAACGGCAAAAACCCGAACCCGCTGGAGTAAAATCCCGCCTGGCCGGCCTCGGCGCTCATCAGGCGCAGGGGCAGGGGGTGCTCGACCCGCAAGGTCCGGACGTTGGCCAGCCTCTTGCCCCGCGCCCGCAGGACGTTCGAATTCACCTTCCCCCACAAAACGACGTCCCCCGGCTTGGCCAGGTCCCAGCCGCCCTTGGAATGCTCCAAGGGTAGGGCCCCCTCTTCTTCCAAATAATGCTGAAAGCCCCAATGGCCGGTGTACCACACCCGAACGCCCTTTTGCCGGTAGGCGCGGCCCACCTCGCGGGCGAAATCCCGCTGGATTCCAGCATAACGGAAATCGACCCCGGACAGGGCCAAGGTCAAAAGCAAGGTGGCCGCGGCGGAAAACACGAACACCTTTCGAGAGGCCACCTCGTCCAACCGCGCCTCCAGGCCCGCCGCCAAGGCCAGGATCAGCGGCGCGGCCATGAACATCGTCAAGCGCCCCAACACCGCCCAATAAAGGACCCATTGGACCAGGGCCGCGCCCAAGATCCACGGCGCCCACAAGGCCCAGCCGGGGACCGTGCGCCCCGACCCGAAAAAAAGCCAGGCCAAAGAAGCTCCCCCGGCCGCGGCAAGCACGACGCCCAATAAACGGTCCGCGCCCGAAACCCCGGGGACGGCGTCACCGGCGGCCAAAAACAGAAGCGCCGGCAGGCACGCGCCCGCCCAAACGACCCGTTCACGCCTGCCCACGCCCAGCGTCCAAAGACCGGCCGCGCCCAGGGACCCGCCCGCGAAGGCAAAAAAAGACCGGCCCTTGTGAACCGGGCCCGACCACCAGGAACCGGCCGCCTCGGCGGTGACCTTCCAGGCGGCCTCGACCCCGCCTCCGCCCGTGGAGGAAAGGGCGGCGAATATCACCGTCGGCGCCAAGGCGGCGGCGGCCAAAACCGCCACGCGCCGCAGCGGGAGTCCCCGGTCCAAGGCGAAACCCGCGGCGGGAAAAATCAGGAAGGCCGCGTGGTACTTGGACAAGGACGCCCCGGCGAGCAAAGCCGCCGAGGCGTGGAGCCAGCGCGCGTCTCGGTTCTCCACCCCGCGCACGCAGGCGTAGAGGCCCCAAAGGCCGAAGGCGACGGCCGCTTTTTCCGGGCAAAGGTGGCCCATGGTCAGGGCGTAGGCGGGTGAAACAAGAACGGCCAATACCGGCCAAAGAGGGCGGCGTAATAATCTGGCGGAGAGAAGATAGAGGGCCGCGGCCGCCGCGGCGTCCAAGGGAAGAAAGAGCAGGCGCATCAGGATTTCCGTCCCGCCGGTCAACTTCCACGCGAGCGCCAAAAGAACATAGATGACCGGCGGGGTGTTGTTGAGAGTGGACATCGGGACCGATTCACCGTACCAGTTGAACAAAAAGCCCAGGGGACGGAACGGATCTACAAGGGCGTGGCGCGCCACCGCCAAAAAAAACGGCTCGTCGATGTGATACGCCCGGCCGAGAAAGGGCAGGGCGAGAACGATCGCCGCCAGCGCCGACAGCGCCGCGCCCCGGCGGTCCGGGCCGCTCATTGGTGCGCCCCCGCGACGAATTCATCCACGGGTTCCCGGCTCACGCAATAGGGAAGAAAACCCCAGGAATCGGCGTAGAAACCTCCCTGCCCGGTCCAACCGCTGAGGAGTCTCAACGGAATGGGACTGTCCACTTTCCACCGGTACTCCTCGTTCAAGCGATGGTCTTTTTCCAGCGCCGGGCGCCCCAGGCGGGAGTTGTTGGAATTGACCTTGGAGACGAGCAAAATGTCCCCCCGCCGGATGGCCTCGTAGCCCCCGGCGGCTTCGTCGATTTGGTCGGCGCCCTTTTGCGCCAGATAATATTGGAGGCCCCAATGGCCCAGATACCAGACCCGCCGCCCCTCCGACAGAAAGCGCCTTTGCATTTCCTCGGCCGCCTCCCGCTGGGCCCCCGCGTAGCGAAAGTCCACCGCGCCCAAGCACAAGCTCAGAGAGAGCGAAGCCAGGACCGTCCCCCTCAGGGCCGGCTCGCTCAAGCCGCCTTCGGATTCATAAAGCTCGGCCAAAAGAAAAACCAGGGGCGGCACGAGGTACAAGGTGACGCGGGCCAGGACCGACCAGTAAAAGCCGACCTGCAGAACCGAGGCCGCCAGGACCCAGGGCGCCCAAAGCGCCCAGCCCTTCAGAGCCCGCGCGCGCGCGCCGAAGCACAGCCCCACCGCGGCCAGCCCTCCCGCGCCGAACAGCAAGCCTACGGCTCGGTCGAGGCCGCGGACGGGCTCGGCGTCCCACCACGGGAGCAGAAGCGCGGCCGCGAGAAAGACGGCCATGGCCGCGAGGCGGCGCGTCATCGCGGGCGCGAACCAGGGCCAGGCCAGGACCGCCAGGCAGGCCCCGCCGGTGAAGCAGACAAACGCCCGCAATTTGTAGGCCTTGGCCGCCCAGGAGCCGCCGGTTTGCGACAGAACGGTAAGAGCGGGGCCAAGACCTTCCCCTCCCCGGAAAAAATCCCAGACCAGGAGGGCCGCCAGGGGGAAAGCGGCCGCGGCGGCAAAACCGGCGGCGCGCCGCGCCCCCGCGCCGCGGTGGAGGAGGTAGCAAGCCGCGGGAAAAACGAAAAACAGGGCGCCGAATTTAAACAGGGAGGCGCCCGCCAGCAGGGCCGCGGCGGGCCAAAGCGGCCGGTCTTGGCCCTCGACGGAACGCGCGGCCAGGTAGAGTCCCGCCGCCCCGAGGGCCAGGGCGGGTTTTTCCGCCTGCAAATGGGTCATGTTCACGATCCAGGCGGGAGAAGCGAGCACCGCCAAGGTCGGAAGGAAGGGATTCTTTAGAAAAAGACCGGCCAGCCCGAAAAGAGCCGCCGCCGCCAGCATGTCAAAGGGAAGCAGGGCCAGACGAAGAGATTTGATATCCAAAAGCCCCGCCCGGCGCAGGGCCGCGAGCAAGTAGGCCAGCGCCGGGGGGTTGTTGTTGACCCGGGACATGGGCTCGGCGGTCCCGTACCAATTGAAGGGGAAATTCCCCGGGCGCCCGGGCTCGACCGAGGCATGCTCAGCGGTGTACAGAAAGAGCGGCTCGTCCATGTGGACCGCCTTGCCCACGAAGGGCAGTTGGACGGCCGCCGCCATTAGCGCCGCCGCTAGTGCTGCGACCGGCCTATAACCGCTATTTTGGTCGCTCATTTTAGGGCTCCCGCAAGGAACGAGGAGCGAGCAGGCTGGCCGCCTGTGAGGGACGAGTGACGCCGCGG
>CAYHPY010000197.1:0-3417 GCA_964358485.1 uncultured Elusimicrobia bacterium | reverse complement strand
GAAGGAGATCATGGCCAGGATCGACAGCACTCCCAGCATTTGCCCCGGCGTAGACAGCAGGCGGCGCGGCTCGACGCTCCATCCAAAGAAGGTATGCGCCGCGAGCCCCAGCACGGCCGCGGTGATCAGCAGCCGGGTAAACGGCCACCAATCCACCCCTACCGCCGGTCGAGCCTGTTCCAGGTTCATAAAAAGGGCTTACCTGCGCTTCCTTTTTCGCCTTCCCGTAGCAGTTACGGGGGCTCTATCCATTGAGCTACGGGGACGTAATTCAATCTAATTTATTTCTCCGAAGGATTCCAGGGTTTGCGCGCTCCTCGGCGGATGTGCAGGATTTGAACCTCCTTGCCGTCGATCCAAAATAGAATTCGATAAGGCTGCCTCCCGTAAAGCAACTGCCTGACCTGCTTTCGGAGTTCAAGCCCTTCCGGGGAGATCGGACATCGCTGGGGATGGTCGGCCAGCGATTTGATCGCCTCCATTAGGCTGTTGTACCATGCGGATTCCTGATGAGGCGCGCGGAGGATTATCCATCGATAAATTTCCTCTACGTCCCTCTGCGCGCGCGGGGTCAGCTTAACGCCGTAGGCCATGCTTTTTTCGCATGCGCTTATCGAATTTCTCCAGGGTTGTCACCTCCCCGCGCTCGGCCTGCGCAATCCCTTCCTGGACGGCTGAAATGGCCTCGAAGCTTTCCGCCATCTCCAGGAGCCTCTGGTAGGATTCCGCGTCCTGGACGACCACCTCGGCTCTGCCGTTCACCGTCAGCACCAAGGGGCGATGGCCCTTTTTGAGTTGTTTCACGAAGTCGACTGTGTGGCGCTTGAAATCCGTCAAGGAATGGATATCCTGTCGAATGTTCAGCATGGGGCCACCTCGCATTTAATTAGCATCTTATAAGAGTATAGTGGATATGCGCGGGACTTGCAAGGGGGTCATTTAAATCCTAGATAGATCAGGATGAAGCCGGCTATTCAGCGCAGGCCCGATAAAATTTCGCGCAGGTAGCCGGGCCGGGGGTAAAGGTTTTTTTCGGGACCGGCGGGATTTCCTTCCAGGACTTCCCCGTTGGCGCGGTAGGTGATCCCGAAGTTGAGCGTGAGCTCGAAGGTTTGGCCGTCGGCCAGGCGGAAGCTCTTGGCCTCGCGCGCGGGAGAGGAGGAACCGCCGCTCGGAAGTCCCAGCACTTCCCCCAGGCCGTTGTCCTTCACCGTCGAAACGAGTTGGTCGCAGGCGCTGGCGCAGCGGGGCCCGCTCAAGAGATAGAGGCGGTATTGCACCCCCGTCCGGGGCGGGCGGCCGTCTCCTTCCCCCGGACGGCAGAGAGGCGTCGCGCAGTCGGCGAAGGCTCTCGGGGGCGAGATCTTGGTCCCTCGCCGCATTTCGGCCTTGAGGCTCTCCCCCAGGGGCCAGCCCTCCGGGAAGGCCCGCGCGAGAAACTCCGGATCGCGGCTCAGGAGCGGGACGAACACCGTCGCGGCGGTCGTGGAACGGAAAGGCCCACGGGCCAAGATCTCGAGCAGGCGCCGATTGCCGGGAAAACTGCCGTTGAACAGCACGCTCCCCTCGCGCAAGTCGATGAGGAGCTTCTTGAATCGGGTGTTCCGGCGTTTCAGATAGGAGGCCAAATGCTCCAGGTCTTCCCCGGCCAGGGCCGCGGCGGCGCGGCGCGGGTCGCTCCCTTTGAGAGGGGTCTTGGGGGCATAGGACAACGCCGGCTTGAGCCGGAGAAAATCCTCCAGGGAGAAATAGGACGAAAAGCGCAGGACCAAGGCGTCCGCGGCCGTGTCGGCATAGACGCAATAGTTGATGCCCGTGAAATCGCAGGCCCAGCCCGCGTAGTCGGTTTCCGGGGTCGGGCGGGTGGGGTCCTCGCGCTCCCGGCCTCCCGGCTTCCACGGAAGTTCCGCGACGACCGTCCGGCCGCTTGCGGGGTCCCGAAATTCGTAACGCGCGGTGGGCCCCTCGGGAAGCGGCTCGTGCGGCGAGAAGCGGCGGATCAGCCAATGCGCCAATTGCAGGTCCAGTTGGTCGGAGGAGTTGTTGCTCAGCCATTCCATGGCCTCATACCGGGCCTCGGCCACGCTCCGGCCTTGAAAGCCGGTCAAGAGAAAGCCGGCCTTGATCGACTCCGCTCCGCTCCAAAAGACCCGGTATTCGAGAGCTCCGCCGTTGTCCACGACGGTCAGGCTTAAGGGAACATGGACCACCTTTTCCTCGAGCTTCAAGGAATCCGGGACGGCCAAGGAGCTGTGTCCGTCATGAACGCTGTTTCTAAGAGACAGAAGGGCGAAGTAGGCCTCCTCGCGGGTGCGGGCGTCCAGGAAACGGCGCCGTGAGCGCTCCAGTTCCCGCTCCCAAGTCGTGCCGAGGCGGCGGAATCCCTCAACGGAAAGATGCTGGCCGTCCCGGATGTCGGCGGCGTAGGAGTCGAACAGCCGCCCTCGATCCGTGCCAAATAATCTTCCGGCGTCCGTTCCCGCGCCCGCCGCGGAGGTGGGAAGCAAAAGGGCGCAGGCGAGGATGAGGCTCAGTAGAATCTCAGTCCGGGGTTGGGCGCGTGCAACTGGGGCGTCTGCTCGCGATTTTGGCGGCGGGCGCCGCGTTGGACCCCGGTTCGGACGAAGGCGTGGAGTTCCTGGACGGAAACATGTCCGTCCTTGTCGGCGTCGGCCTCTCCTCCCAGTCCCTTGAGAAGATGGTAGGTGAATAATCCGTGGCTCTGCTCCTCCAGGCTTCCCGCGATTTCCTCTCCCGCGGAGGCGGAGAGGATGGCGAAGCGCGGATCCCCCGGAGCCTTGGCCTCGGTCATTGTGACCAAAGGCCGCGCCCCTTTGGCGATCACGGAGCGTCCCCCCGCGCCGGAAAAGCAGGCGTCCAGGGCGACCAGGATTTCCTTGGCCTTGAGCTCCTCCAATTGTCGGTAGACCCGGGCCACGGGATAGGCGCTCGATTTCAAGAAGGTCGGGTCGCCGTCCCAGGGAACGAGGTAGGCGTCCCCCTTCACGGGATCGGGCGCGCCATGGCCGGAGTAGTAGAAGAAAACGCGGGATTGGGCCGTCACGTTCCGGGGCAGCCATTCCTCCAGGTACTTGGCCATGCCGGTCAAGGTGGCGCGGGCGCCGGTCAGGACGATCACGTTCTCCTCGGGCACTCCCAAGCCGATCAAATGACGCCTCACGGCCTCGGCGTCGCGCTCGCCGAAATCGGCCGCGGGAAGATTTTGATAGGACCCGATTCCGACCACCAGGGCGTAATCGTCGGGCCGAGGGGAGAAGGGCTTGCCCCGGAATTGGTCCACGTCGGAGCGGGCGGCCGGCGCGGAGGTCGCCGCGCTCGGGACGGGGGCCGGCGCGGCGCGCGGGGCGGCGGCGGACGCCGGCGTGGCGCCCGCGCGGCGGAGTTTTTTTAATTCCG
>CAYHPY010000196.1:0-3426 GCA_964358485.1 uncultured Elusimicrobia bacterium | reverse complement strand
GGGGGGGCGCAATTGCGCCGGCGCCGGCCGTTCCGACTGCGGGTCATGGGAACCGCGCACCTAAGTCTGCCCGGCCTAGATGTGGAATGCGAACCGTGGAGCGCCGCCCGGGAGATCGACGTTATCCGGTCCTTCGACGTCGGGCTCATGCCTCTTAGGGCCGATGAATGGTCTCGGGGTAAATACTTGAAGGCCATCCAATACTTGGCCCTCGGCGTTCCGGCCGTGGGGACCCGCCATGGGGTGCTTCGGGATATCATCCGGGACGGGGAGAACGGGCTCCTTGCCGATTCCCCCGAGGAGTGGGTGGAGAAAATGGACCGGGCTCTCGCCGATCGGCAGTTGCGGGAGCGCCTATCCCGGGAAGGCCGGCGGACGGCGGAGGAGCGCTACTCCGGACAGGTGTGGGCGCCCCGGTTCCTCGACATCCTGCGCCGGACCGCGCGTGGACTCCCCTAGAGGGGAAATGCTATTATCGGCCCGGAGCATTCCCCGGCCAGATAGGCCGTTCCGGGAGCGCTTCCGATCATGGCAAACATATTGGTGACGGGCGGCGCCGGGCTCATCGGCTCCCATGTCTGCGAAGAACTCCTCAAGCGGGGACACCGGATTGTCGCCCTCGACGACCTCAGCGGCGGAGCGGAGGAGAACGTGCCCGCCGGGGCCCAATTCCGGCGGGGTGATATCCGGGACACCGAACTGGTCAACGGGCTATTCGAAGAGCACCGGTTCGAGTACGTGTTCCACTTCGCCGCCTTCCTGGCGGTCGGCCTCAGCCATTATGTCCGCAGGCATAATTTCTCCGTCAACATCATGGGCTCGGTCAATTTGATCAATGCCGCAGTCAATGCCGGGGTCAAGGCGTTCGTCTTTCCCTCGACGGTCTCGGTGTACGGGGAAAGCGGCGACCTCCCCATTGACGAAGCCGCCCCCACTTTTCCGGAGGACCCTTATGGGGTGGCGAAATTGGCAGTCGAGCAGGATTTGGCCTGCGCCATGCGCCTTTTCGGAATGCCGTTCATCATCTTCCGGGCTCACAACGTCTATGGGGAACGGCAGAATATCGGGGACCCCTACCGTAACGCTGTCGGTATTTTCCTCAATCAGGTACTTCAGGGCAAACCCATCACGATCTACGGCGACGGCCTTCAAAAAAGAGGCTTCACCTACGTGCGGGACATCTCCGCGGTCATCGCCCGTTCCATCGACACCCCGGCCGCCTACGGGAAAATATTCAACCTGGGCTCCGACTCGGCCATCACCATGAAAGAACTCGCCGCCATGGTTTCGAGGGTTGCCGGACGTCCTCTCAACGTGACCCACCTTCCGGCCAGGCAGGAAGTCAAATTTGCCTACGCCTCCCACGAACGGAGCCAGAAAATTTTTGGCGAAATTCCCGAAACCCTTTTGGAAAATGGCCTTCGCGCCATGGCTGACTGGGCGGTGGGCTTGAGTCCCCGAAAATCGAAAGCGGCGGGGCCTTTGGATATTTCCAAGAATTTCCCCGAAGCTTGGAAGCACCTCATCTCTGAAATTGCGGCGCCCAGTTGAGCCCGCCGTCCCCGCCCCAAATCGCCTGAAGGCCCCCGTTCCGTGAAAAGCGTCCTCTACATTACTTATGATGGCTTGTCGGACCCTCTGGGAGGGTCCCAAATCATCCCCTATATCATCGGCTTAGCCGCCCGCGGCTGGGTGATTTCCATTTTGAGCTGCGAAAAACCCGAACGCCTAAAGGCCCACGGGACCCGCATCCGTGCCCTCCTCGGGCCCGCAGGCGTGTCGTGGCATCCCTTGGCGTTTCACCGCTTCCCGCCCGTCGCGGCCAAATTTTGGGATCAGGCGATGCTCATTCGTGAAGCCCGGCGGCTGCACGCTAAAAACCCCTTCTCCATTGTGCATTGCCGGAGTTACGTCGCTATGGAGGCCGGGATCCGGCTCAAGGAGGACTTCGGGGTCCGGCTTTTGTTCGACATGAGGGGATTTTGGGTGGACGAGCGCGTGGAAGGCGGGCTCTGGAACCTCCGCAACCCTTTCTTCCTCCTCGCCTATGCGGTCTACAAGCGGCGGGAAAAAGCCTTCCTCCGGGCGGCTGACGAGATCGTCATCCTGACCCAAAAAGGGAAAGCCGAACTCAGCCGCTGGCCCGCATACGGGGGCGTCCCGATTTCGGTGATTCCGTGCGCGGTGGATTTCGCCTCCTTCCATCTCCCTTTGGGCACTGACCGCGAGCGGGCCCTCCGGGAACTGGGCATCCCGGGAGGAGCCTTTGTCCTGCTTTATCTCGGTTCCCTGGGAACGTGGTACATGCTCGATGAGATGCTCGCCTTCTTCGCCGCCCTCAATGCAGCTCGGCCGGAATCTGTTTTCCTATTCTTGACCCCCGATCCCACCGAGACCGTCCTCCAAGCCGGGCGGCGCCGCGGTGTCGACCCCTCGGCGTTAAGGATACGTGCCACCGACCGCTCGGAGCTTCCCGCCCTGCTCGCCGCCGCTGACGCCGGGATTTCCTTCATTCGGCCGAGTTATTCGAAGATCGCCAGCTCCCCCACCAAGATCGGCGAATTGCTCGCCGTCGGCCTGCCCATCATTTCCAACACAGGGATCGGCGACATAGACGTTATCCTCCCGGCCGTGGGAGGTGGGATTCTGATCGACAATTTGACCAGCTCTGCCTTCGAGGCGGTCCTCCCGGGTTTGCGCGTGGCGTCCACCGCCGAACGAGAAGAAGTCCGCCGCAAATCCAGGGAGTGGTACGATCTTCAAACGGCTGTTGTGTCGTATGATCGCATTTACCGGAACCTGGCGGCCGTTGAGGGACACCCTCCGGCCCATCCTGAATTACCAAGTTAGGGCCGCGTCCTGGCTGACGACCGGCATTCGGCGGGGCGGCTCAGAGCCGACGGCTCGGTGAGTAGAGGAAATCGGCCTCGTCGTAGGGGATGTACTGCCGCGGCGACCTTTTCACCGAAAAGAGGTAATTGCGATTGTTAGGGTTGTTTTCAAGGTGGTCCATCAGAATCAAGGCGGACTCGGCGATCAGGTAAAAGTGGTATCCGTTTTCGCGCAAAATCCGTTCAATCTCGGCCGACTGACTGTAATTGAGCTGCCCCTTAACGCCGGCGGTTTCATAGAACAAGACCTCAATGAGAAGGTTCGGCTTGTCATCCTTGAGGATGTGGTTCATCCCTTCGAGGATCTCTCGTTCGTGGAACTCGCAGTCAATTTTGACGAGGTCGATTTTCCCTAGGCCCCGGCTCCTTTTGTATTCATCCATCGAAATGGCGGGAAGAATGACTTCGTCGGCCGGGTCTGCCCAGCCACGTTTCGTCGAGGCCGCGAGAACCTGTCCGATTTCGGCGCCCCGGGGGAGGAAGAAAGAGGTGGGTCGCGAGTTGTTGCTGACGATCAGCGGTTCGGCGGTGATGT
>CAYHPY010000195.1:0-3496 GCA_964358485.1 uncultured Elusimicrobia bacterium | reverse complement strand
GCGGCGGCAGAGCTCGCCGGCCAGCTTCACGCGCTGGGCCTCGCCGCCCGACAGGGTCACGGCGCTCTGGCCCAGGGCCACATACCCCAGGCCCACGTCGTCCAAGGTGGCCAAGGTCCGGCGGATGCCGGTGTGGACCGAGAAGAAGTCCATGCCCTCCTCCACGCTCATGGCCAGGACCTCGGAGATGTTCCTGCCTTTGTAGCGGACCGTGAGGGTCTCTTCGTTGAAGGGGGCGCCGTGGCACTCGTCGCAGGGGACGTAGACGTCGGCCAGAAATTGCATGGAGATGCAGAGGGTGCCGTCTCCCGAGCAGTGCTCGCAGCGGCCGCCCTTGACGTTGAAGGAGAAGCGCCCGGGCTTGTAGCCCCGGGCTTTGGAATCCGGAAGGCTTGAGAAGATGTCCCGGATGGGGCCCCACAGGCCGGTGTAGGTGGCGGGGTTGGAACGCGGGGTGCGGCCGATGGGGGACTGGTCCACCACGATGACCTTGTCCAGGTTTTCGGCTCCTTTGAGAAAACGGTGCAAGCCCGGCTCCTCCTTGGATCCGTGCAGGCGCTTGGCCAGGGCCTTGTGGATGACCTCGTGGACCAAGGTGGATTTCCCGGAGCCGGACACCCCGGTCACGCAGACGAAAAGGCCCAGGGGAATTTTGACGTCGATGTTCTTGAGATTGAATTGGCGGGCGCCCCCGATCTCCAGGAAATGCCGGGCCTCCCGCTTGGGGCGGGGCGCGGGGGGAAATTTCCCTTTCAGGTAGGCCCCGGTCAAGGATTTGGGCTCGGCGAGAATCTTGGACAGAGGCCCCTGGGCCACGATTTTGCCCCCGTGGACTCCGGCGCCCGGCCCGAGATCCACGATCCAATCCGCGGCGCGGATGGTCTCCTCGTCGTGCTCGACGACCACCAAGGTGTTGCCGATGTCCCGCAGGCGCCGCAAGGTCTCCAGCAGGCGCGAGTTGTCCCGCGGGTGCAGGCCGATGGAGGGCTCGTCCAGAACATACAGGACTCCGGTCAGGCCCGAGCCGATCTGGGTGGCCAAATGGATACGCTGGGCCTCGCCCCCGGCCAAGGTTTCCGAGCGGCGGTCGAGAGTGAGGTACTCCAGTCCCACATTGGACAAAAATTCCAGCCGGGACATGATCTCCTTGAGGATGCTCTTGGCGATCTGCTTTTCGCTGGGCCCGAGCTCCAGGTTCTTGAACAGGTCCCGGGCCTTGCCGACCGAGAGCGTCACGGCCTCGGAGATGCTCAGGCCCGCCACCTTGACCGCCAAGGACTCCCGTTTGAGTCGGGCGCCCTTGCAGGTGGGGCAGACCCTCCGGCGCATGAAGCGGTCGGCGATGGCGCCCTTGACGAATTCCGACTCCGACTCCGCGATCCGGCGCTCCAGGTTACGGATCACGCCCTCGAACTCCTGCTCGTTCTTGGCCCAGGAGGGGCGGTAGGTCCCGCCCCCGTAGAGGATGGTCTGTTTGTGCTTGGGGGGAAGGTCCTCCCAGGCGGCGTTCTGGTCGATCTTGAACTGCGCGCAGACCTGGTCCAGGATCTCGGTGTAATAGCCCGCCCAGGATTTTTTCCAACGGTTGGTGCGGGTGGTCACCGGGTCGGACCAGGCGGCCAGCGCGCCCTCGGCGACGGACATGGTCGGGTCCGGGATGACCAGCGCGGGGTCCACCTCGGTCTTGGCTCCCAGGCCCCCGCAATCGCCGCAGGCGCCGTAGGGGGAGTTGAAGGAAAAAAGACGGGGTTCCAGCTCCGGAAGGCTGATCCCGCATTCCGGGCAAGCATGGTGCTCGCTGAGCAGGAGGCTGTCCCCCGGAGAGCCCCCGTCGGCCAGGACCAGCCCGCGTGATTCCTTCAGGGCGATCTCGACCGAGTCGGCCAGGCGGGGCCTTTCGGCCGGTGAGACCTTGAGGCGGTCCACGAAAAGTTCGATGTCGTGTTTCTGGTAGCGGTCCAAGGTCCCGACCGCGTCGAGCTCCACCGTCTTGCCGTCCACGCGGGCCTTGAGAAAGCCGGAACGCTTGAGCCGCTTGAAAAGGTCCTCGTAGGTGCCCGGCCGCCCTCGGACCATGGGCGCGAACAGCGAGGCGGTTTTGCCGTCGAAGCGCCGGAGCAGTTCCGCGACGATGGCTTGGGCCGATTGCGCCCGGATGCGCCGCCCGCACTCCGGGCAATGGGGGGAGCCGACCCGGGCGTACAAGAGGCGCAGGTAATCGTAGAGCTCCGTGACGGTGGCCACGGTCGAGCGCGGGTTGCGGGAGGGATTTCTCTGCTCGATGGAGATGGCGGGAGAAAGCCCCTCGATAAGGTCCACGTCCGGCTTGTCCATCATCTCCAGGAATTGCCGCGCGTAGGCCGAAAGGCTCTCCACGTAGCGCCGCTGGCCCTCGGCGTAAAGGGTGTCGAAGGCCAGGGAGGATTTCCCGGAGCCCGAAAGCCCGGTGAAGACGATGAGCTTGCCCCGGGGCAGCTCCAGCGACACGTTCTTGAGATTGTGCTGGCGCGCGCCGACGATGCGGATTCGGTCCAACCTTAGTCCCTCCGGAGCAAGGTGTCCTTGCGCTGGGAGGCGGCCGGGCGGGGATGGTCCAGGGTGTAGTGCAGGCCCCGGCTCTCCCTGCGGGCCAGCGCCGAGAGGATGACGAGATTGGCCACCACGGCGATGTTGCGCAGTTCGATGAGGTCCGGGGTCAGGAGGAAGTCCCAATAATACTCATCGATCTCCGCGTTGAGCAGTTCCATCCGCCGCC
Source organism: uncultured Elusimicrobia bacterium (assembly GCA_964358485.1). Classification (GTDB taxonomy): domain Bacteria; phylum Elusimicrobiota; class Elusimicrobia; order UBA1565; family UBA9628; genus CAYHPY01. The sequence continues at coordinate 741 of CAYHPY010000195.1, read as the reverse complement.
GGGCGCGCTCCAGGCGCCGGTTGGAACGGACGATGCCCACGTAGTTCCACATCAGGCGGCGGATCTCGTCCCAGTTTTGGGAGATGACGACGGCCTCGTCGGAGGGCACCGCCCGGCCGGTCTTCCACGGCTCCACCTTCGGGGGCGGGCCCCCGGCCAAGCCGACGGCCCGAATCTTATCGACCGCGCGGTGGGCAAAGACGCAGCCCTCCAGGAGGGAATTGGAGGCCAGGCGGTTGGCGCCGTGGAGGCCGGTGCAGGCCACCTCGCCGGCGGCGAAAAGCCCGGGCAGGTCGGTCTCGGCGTTCTCATCGACTCGGACTCCCCCGCAAAAGTAGTGGGCCGCGGGCACGACGGGAATGGGGTCAACCGCCATGTCGATGCCGAAAGAGCGGACCTTTTCGTAGATGTTGGGAAAGCGCTTTTTCAAAAACGCGCGGGGCTTGAAGGTCATGTCCAGATAGACGCACTCGGCGCCGGTGCGTTTGAGCTCCGAGTCGATGGCCCGGGCCACGATGTCGCGGGGCGCCAGTTCCCGGCGGGAATCGTAGCGGGACATGAAGCGGATTCCGTCCTTGCCGACCAGGCGGCCGCCCTCGCCCCGGAGGGCCTCCGAAATCAGGAAGGATTTGGCGTGCGGATGAAACAGGCAGGTGGGGTGGAATTGCACGAACTCCATATTGGAGATGGTCGCCCCGGCCCGGTAGGCCATGGCCATCCCGTCGCCGGTGGCCACGTCGG
>CAYHPY010000194.1:0-3565 GCA_964358485.1 uncultured Elusimicrobia bacterium | reverse complement strand
CGCCGCCCCGAACCCGTTAGTCCGGCACCGGCTCGTCTTTCCCCTCCCACCCCTCCACCAATGGGTCTACCTGCGTGCCCTCCCCCAACCCCCCTAGCAAAATCGGGATTGACTCCGAACCGGTTGGCGGGGGCATTGCGGCTCAAGCAGGAGGAGAGTTATAGTACATGAGTTCCCAGGAGGCGAACCCCTGATGCCCAAGATCCACGCGGCCGCCATCCTAGTGTTCGGTCTGTTCGCGAGGGGCACGGTCCATGCCGAGGACCTGTGGCCCGATATATCATCTCCGTCCAGGGTGCTTGGGGGCGGAGAGAAGGACGCGGCGGTCATCGTGGGCGTGGAGAAGTACGCTTTCGTGGAGGCAATCCCGGGCGCCCGAAGGAACGCCGACGACTGGCACGCCTATCTGACGGACACCCTCAAGGTCCCGGCCGACAAGGTTGCTCTTCTAAGGAACGAAGAGGCGACCCTGGAGCTCATGCGCCAATCCGCGCAGGAGAAGGCCGCCGAGGTGAAGCCCGGCGGCACGCTTTGGTTCCTGTTCATCGGGCATGGGGCGCCGTCCAGGGACGGCAAGGACGGCATCCTGGTGGGCGTGGACGCCCAACAAAGGGCCGACAGCCTCTATGCTCGGAGCCTTCCGCGCAGCGAGCTATTGGGCATCCTGTCCAGGGGCAAACAGGCGAAAACCGTCGTTGTCATCGACGCCTGCTTCAGCGGGCGCTCGGCCTCGGGCCAGGCCCTGGTGAAGGGCCTCCAGCCCTTGGTCGTGATGGCCGCGAATCCGGCCGTACCGGATAGCCGGACCATACTGATGACCGCGGCAAGGTCCGACCAGTTCGCGGGCCCGCTGCCCAAGTCCTCAGACCCTCGACCCGCGTTCAGCTATTTGGCGCTGGGCGGATTGCGCGGCTGGGCCGCCGACCCTCAGGGCCAGGTGACGGCCTCGGGGCTCGTGGAGTTCGTGACTCGGGCGCTCAAGCTTGCGAAGGACCGGACCCAGACGCCCGAGCTGGCGGCCGGCGTCGGCGACACGGTCCTGGGTTCGGGCAAGGAAGCCGGGCCGGATCTGGCCAAGATTGACCGGGAAGGCCGGGGCGGGAACTTCGAGTTTAAGATCAGCGCTTTGCCCGAGGTTCCCAGAGCCGACGCCCCCCCGGCCGCAGGCCTCGGCGGCGTGCCTCGCGTCCAGATGCCCGGGGACATCGGCGGCGCGGGAGGGATAGATTTCAGCAGCGTAGATGTGGACTCCCTCGAGAAGTACGACGCCGTGGTGAAGTTCGAGAAGGGGGCCGCTTCCCCCGAAGAGAAGGCGGCCAAGTGGCGGCAGCTGGGCAAGGAAATCCAGACCTACGCCGACCTCGCGCAAAAGCGCGCCGGGGGCTGGGACGACTATGCCGCGCAAGCGGCCTTCAACGCGGTCGTGGAGAAGGAAAAGGGGGATCTCATCCCCGAGGACAAGGCTGCGGCGTGGCAGGACCTTGGCAGGAAGTATCCCAGGTACGCTCAGACCTCCAAGGAACGCGCCGAGCAGTGGGAGCGCTATTGGCGGGAGCTGGCCGCGGCCGAGGAGGCTCGTGCCAAGCGGGCGGAGCTCAGGGACAAGGACTGGGCCAAGCTGAGCCGGCTTCTGGCCCTGTCCGTGGTGGGCGAGGCCGATAAAAGGAGGTTCTCCTCGACCTTCGTGAGCGCTTATGGCAAGAATGTCGAGGACAACCCTTACCTGAACGAGGTCCTGCCGTATCTGCCCCAGGGCCTGCTGAGTCCGGCGGAAATAAACGCGGTCAAATCCCCGGAAGGAGCGCGGAAGCCGAAGCTCTCGAGCATAGGCAAAGCGATGATCAAGTGGGTGGATATCCCGGGCGGCACCTTCCTGATGGGGTCCGACGAGCATGACAGCTCCAAGCCCGCGCATCAGGTGGGTATCAAGAGTTTCCAGATGTCCAAGAGCGAGGTCACATTCAAGCAATTCAAGGCTTGCGTGGATGCCGGGGCATGCAATCCGTCGGCCATCCAGCAAGGCGCTTGCTATGTCGTCGTGGATTGCACCCCGGAACTTATCGCGAGGCGCCGATGTTACTCCGGCGGCTGGGGGTTGTGGAGATGGGATACTTTGCAAACCGCGTTCCAGGGAGATGACCAGCCCGTCGTCTGCGTGGATTGGGAGCAGGCCAGGACCTTCGCGCAATGGGCGGGCGGCCGCTTGCCGACAGAGGCCGAGTGGGAGTACGCGGCCCGGAGTGCGGGGAAGACCGCCAAGTTCCCATGGGGAGATGCGAGCGGGAGCGCCGACTGCGATAGAGGGGTGATCGGAGATCAAGGCTGCGGCAAAAGAGCGACCTGGCCGGTTTGCTCAAAGCCGGCGGGGAACACGTCGCAGGGCTTGTGCGACATGCTGGGGAATGTGGCCGAATGGGTCGCGGACGGGCGTCACAAGACCTACGAGGGGGCTCCGAGCGATGGCAGCGCGTGGGAGAACCCTTCTGACCGTTACCGCCTGACTCGCGGAAGCGATTGGATGGGCAGCGGCCCCGTAACCTATCGCTACGAGACGGACCCGGACAATCTGACGGCCAATGTCGGGTTCCGTGTCGCAAGGTCAGGCCCGCAGATTTCATCGCCTCCGTCGCGGCGGAGCCCGACCAAGGCGGCGCCCCAGGCGGCTGCCGCGCCGAAAGTGTCGAAAGGCAAGGCCGGCATCGAATGGGTCAGCCTGCCGGGCGGCAGCTTCATGATGGGATCGGACCACGGGAGTTCCGGCGAGAAGCCCGTGCATCAAGTCAACGTGAAGGGCTTTGAGATAGCCCGGACCGAGGTCACCGCGGGGCAATACTGGGCCTGCGTCCGGAGCGGAGCCTGCAAGAACCCGCGATCAGATTGCGGATATAGAAAGCCCGATGAGGATGACTATGCCATGAACTGCATCGACTGGAACGAAGCCAACGCGTTCTCCGAATGGGCGGGTGGACGTCTTCCGACAGAAGCCGAATGGGAATACGCCGCGCGGAGCCTGGGGCAGGACCGGACGTATCCATGGCCCTACGGAGGCGCGACATGCGGCCGGGCTCGCATGAGCACCTGCGGGGATGAGCCTGTCTGCAGCAGGCCGGCCGGCAACACCGACCAGGGACTCTGCGACATGGCGGGAAACGTCAATGAGTGGGTGCAGGATGAATACCATGAGAACTACCAGGGGGCGCCGGCCGACGGCAGCGCGTGGCAGAGTTCCCCTCAGGCCTTCGCTAGGGTCCTGCGCGGAGGGTATGACGGCAGTGAAAGGTCCGGGGTCCGGACCACGATTCGCTATTCTTCTCCGCCGACATACAATCATTCTTGGTTCGGCGTTCGCCCCGTAAGGGATATCAAGTAGAAGGCGCGGATTCGCCGCCTTGAGCAGACGCAGGCCTTGCCACAACGCGGACCGCGTTGACTCTCCTGGCCAAACAGGTTGTCTACGACGGCCGGGATGAGAAGGTCCAGATTGACCTCAAACCTTTACCTGAGATTTGGGACATTGGTAGAAATTGGCGCGGGCTAGTTCAGCCCGATTCCAAATCCTCCTTTC
>CAYHPY010000193.1:0-3691 GCA_964358485.1 uncultured Elusimicrobia bacterium | reverse complement strand
TCGAAAAAAACGCCAAAGGGGAGGAAGTGTTGGCGGCGCGCGTCGACATTCCCGGCGAACCCGCCGGGTTGATTCTCTCCCGGCTCATCCCCGAATTGATCGCCTCCCTGGAATTTCCCAAGAGCATGTTCTGGGAGGAATCGGGCTTCCGCTTCGGACGCCCCATCCGAAACCTCCTGGCCCTGCACGGCAAGAAAATCGCGGCCTTTTCCGTGGCCGGGATTTCCGCCGGCCGCAAGCCCTTCCCCCCTCCCTGGGCCCCGGCCAAGGCCGAACCCCTGACGGAAGCCGCGCGCTACGGCAAGGTCCTCGAAAAGTGGGCCGTGCTGGCCTCGGAACCGGCCCGGCGCAAGGCTTTGGACCGGGGGCTGGAGTCGGCCGCCCGCGGCTTGGGCGCGACGCTCGACGCCGACGAGGGACTCAGCGCCGAGACCTTGGCGATGACCGAACACCCGGTCTGCGTCGCGGGGCGTTTCGACGAGAAATTCCTGGCCCTCCCCGAGGCCCTGATCACCACCGTCCTGCGGACCCAGCTTCAATTCTACCCGGTGCGCTCGGGGTCGGGCCTGGCCGCGGGCTTTGTCGGCGTCCGCGACGGGCTCTCCGAGGGGCAAAAGGAGGTGCGCGCGGGCTATGAACGGGTGGTGGACGCGCGTTTCAACGACGCGGCCTTCTTCATCGGCCGGGACCGGCGGTCCACCTTGGAGTCCAAGCTTCCCGGCCTGGACCGGGTGACCTATCACAAGGATCTCGGGAGCATGGGAGACAAAGCCCGGCGCGTGGCGGCCCTTTCCGATTGGCTGGCGGCCCGGCTGGGCGCCGAGGACAAGCCCGCCGCCGCCCGGATCGCCCGGCTGGCCTACGCCGATTTGGTCACCGAGGTGGTCAAGGAATTCCCGGAGCTTCAGGCCGCGCTGGGCGGGTGGCTGGCCCGGCAGGAAGGCGAGAGCCAGGCGGTCTGCGAGGGTCTTGCCCAGTTTTACGCGCCCGCGGCCTCCGGAGGACCGGTGCCCGTCGGGCGGGCCGCGGCGATCGCCTCTTTGGCGGGCAAGCTGGAGACCTTGGCCGGGCAATTCGCCGTCGGAAACAAACCGACCGGGAGCGCCGACCCCTTCGCCCTGCGCCGCCAGGCCACCGGGGCGGTGCGCATCGTCCTGGAGCATCATTTCGAGCTCGACCTGGGGCAGGCCTGCCTGGCCGCCCTCGACGCCGTCCCTCCGGCGTGTTTCGCGGGTCCCAAGGACGCCGTGCTCAAGGAATTGCTCGAGTTCCTCTGGGGCCGGGTGGAGACCCTGTGGGCCGAGGAGGGCGGGCAGGTGCGGGAAATCCGCTCGGTGCGGGAGGGCGCGCTGACCAATCTCCCCCACGCGCGGCGGCGTTTGGGGGCCGTGATCTCTTTGCGGGCCGATCCCGACTTCGAGCCCTTGGCGGCCGCCTTCAAGCGGGCGTCCAATATTCTCCGGCAGGCGGGGGCCCGGACCTCGGATAGCCCCAAGCGGGAGGACCTGCGCGAGGAGGCGGAGCTCTCGTTGTTTGACGCCGTGCAGGCCTTGGAAACCCGGACCAAGGAAAATCTGGGGCGCGGGCAGTACGAGCAGGGCCTGCGCGATCTGGTCGGGGTCAAGCCCCACTTGGACCGATTCTTCGACTCGGTGATGGTGATGGCCCCGGACCCCGCCCTGCGAGAGACCCGCCTGCGGCTGCTCGGACGTCTGGCGCGCCTTTTCAAGGCCTTCGCGGACCTCTCCGAGCTCGCTCCGGCCGCCGCTCCCAAGTAAGTGGTCCTTCCGGCCCGGGCCCTTCTCCTGGTCCTGGTCTTCCAAGGGTGTTCGATCGACCGGCTGCGTCCCGCCCCGGCCGAGCCTTCCGGGCCCGAGCAGGCCGCCTTGGTCTTCGCGGCGGCTCCCACCGCCAGCCGCTTCGGCTGGCCCCCTCCCGTGGAGGCGGAGTTTCTCCGCGTGGTCGGCGGCAAGCCCGCCGAGGAGGGCCTCCTGCGTTCCAATCACGCCTCCCGGGGAAACCTGTATCTTCTGGACGTCCTCCCCGGCCGCTACGCCCCGGTCAGCGTGACTTGGCGGCGCATGGGGCGCGACCGGGTCTTTCGCTTTACTTTGGCCCAAGCCTTGAAGGCCGCGGTCGAGGCTCGGCCCGGGGAGGTCGTCTTTCTCGGTCGTCTGCGCCCCGATCCCTGGAAGACCGTGGCCGAGGGCAGCGGCATGGCGGTCTTGGTGGACCGCTCCAGCGAGACCGAGCGGGCCGTTTTACAGACCGCCCTGGCCGATCTCGGCCGAATGCTCTGGCGCCAGCCGTTGGAGGCCCGCCTCGGGTCCTTGGGACCGGTGGCCGCCCCACCCGCCGCCGCAGTCGGCCCGGGCGCCGTCCAGGCCCGCGGGTTCTCTTATAAAGACGTGCTGCAATGGGGCCCGCCGGTCAAGCTGGCCTCGGGCCTGGAATGGCGCGAGAAGCTCGGCCGGGCCCGGATCGCCGCGCAATACATCAGCGCCAAGGACGAGGGCTATCTCCCTCTGGGAGAGGAGCTGTCCAAGCTGAAAACGGCCGGGACGCCGGAGGACGACCGCCTCGTCCGCGAGACCGTGACCTTCGGCCTGCCCTCCTACACCGCGCGCTACGGCACTTTCTACTATCCTCCGGGTTATCTTTTGGGCAGCGCGGTGGAGGCCTATGTGACTGAATCCGTCCTCATCCCCGGCAAGCGCGGCCTCTGGAAACTCCACTACCGCGCCCAAAAAAAACATTTCGACCGATTCCTCCCCGCCTTCCAAAACCAAGCCCGCCACATCTTCCCCCAAGAAGACTAGGTGCCAGGTATCCACTTTCTTAACATTCTCCCGATTTGAATTCATAATTCCATAATACGCCCCGGCTACAATCGGGGGGCACCATGGGTTTGTGTTCGAGACGATTGCTCGCCGCCGTCCTGGCCCTCGTTGGGGGGGCCGGGGCGGCGTTCGCCGAGGGCGGGGGCCTCACCATGGGGGTGGAGGCGACCTCGGTCTTCGACCAGGAAATGGTCCTGATGTCCAATCCCTCGGTCACCCGCCTGAGGACCGACACGCTCACCTCGGTCTCGACCCTGCGCAGCGGGGATTATTTCTCGGACTTCGACGGCCCCGTAGGCTCCTCGATCACCACGGTCCGGACCTGGGAGAAGATCGACCATAACGCGACCTATGTTTTCCTCAAGACCAGCTACGCCACGGAGTTCGTGGAAATGGTCGCCAAGTTGGGCGCCGCCACCAAGAAGATCATCCGGACCGAGAAGACGCTGCGCTTCACCACGCCCCAACCGGCCGGCGCCCCGATCGCGGTGGCCAACACCGGCGACCGCTCCAACGTCATCGACCTCCCCCCCGATTTCGCCTACGCCTTCGAGCTCAGGGGCCAGCCCTACGAGTCCGAAATGATCGCGGTGCTCGCGTCGATCTATTTCATGAAGCAGACCAATAACGGGCGGACCTCCGAGACCTTCGACGTGGCCACGACCACCAACGGGGTCATGGTCTCCAACGGCGTCGTCAACCGCTCCGTGGAGATGAGCCAGATCAATTACGGGCTCACCGTCAGCGCCGCCTTGAAATTCGAGAGCTTCATGCCTTACCTGGGCCTGGGCTACGCGGACGCCCGCCTCAAAAGCATGGTCCAGACCTCCTCCATCGGCCAGACCTATACC
>CAYHPY010000192.1:0-3740 GCA_964358485.1 uncultured Elusimicrobia bacterium | reverse complement strand
ATGCGGTCCTTGGTTCCGGCCAAAGACGCCAGGGCGTTGAGCAAGGTGGTCTTGCCGGAGCTCGTGCCGCCGGCGATGAGCATGTTCTTGTGGTTCTCGATGCAGAACTTCAAGAACGCCGCGCAGTTGGGCGTCAGGGACTGGGCCTGGACCATCTCTTCGAGCGAGAGGTAGCGCGTGGGGCGCTTGCGGATGGTCACGCACATGCCGCCGCGCGTCAGGGGGGGGCTGATGACGTGCACGCGCGAGCCGTCGTGGGCGGAGAGGTCGGCGTAGGGGCGCTTGGCGCCGAAGACTTCTTCGGTTCCCAGAGCGGCGTTTAAAAAGGCCTGGACCGACTCGGTGTCGAGCAGGACCGGCAGGGCTTCCATGCCCGAGCCGAGGCGTTCGACGAAGGCGCCCCCGTCGGGGTTGATCATGATCTCGTTGACGGCCGGGTCCCGGAAGGCGGCGATGACCTTCTCTACATCCAAAGCCATGGTTTTCTCCTTTATAAGGGCGGAGCGCCGGGGCGCTGAAAGCGCCGCGCCAACTCTTCCCGGTCCAACGAGAGGATGGCCCGTCGCCCGTGCGGGCAGCAGGAGCCGTCCTTGCAATCCTTGAGGTCTTCCACCAGCCGCAGGGCCTCGGCGGCGCCCAGCGGGTCGTGCGCCTTGACCGCGGCCTTGCAGGCGATGGTGGCCACCGCGTGCTTTTTCTGGTCGCGCGCGGCGTCCCCCGGTCCGGCCACCGAGTCCAGGAGGCGGTGGGCCAGGCCCTTGAGGTCCGAGCCCTTGGAAAAAAGGGCCGGCGCGGCCAGGACATGAATTCCCGTTTTTCCGAACGGGGCGATCTCGAAACCCAGGCGGCGCAGAGCCTCCTTGTGGCTGAGGACTTCGTGAACCCGGGAGGCCGGAAGTTCCAAGGCCAAGGGCAGGAGAAGCTTTTGGGATTTGGGACGGCCGTTCTCGATTTCCCCCAGATACTTCTCGTAGAGAATTCGTTCCGCGGCGGCGTGCTGGTCCATGACGAAGAGGCCTCCGGAGGCCTCGAAGACCAGATAGGCGCGCTCGATCTGCCCTAGGAAGCGGTAGGGGGGCGTGAACCAACGTGGCGAGCCGAAGGGCGCTTCCAGCGCGGCCGCGGGTTCCGAGCGAAGGGGGAGAGAGGTCTCGTACGCGTCGGTTCGGACGTGAGCGGGCGAGGCATACGACGGCCGGACTTCGCGGATCGGCTGCGCCCCGCCCAGAAGCGCGGGCGCGGGCCGGGCCTTGGCCAGGGCGGTGGAGGCCGCCGAGTAGATCAATTCGTGGAGTTCCCGGTCGGAGTGAAAGCGCACCTCCCGTTTGCCCGGGTGGACGTTCACGTCGAACAAAGACGGGTTGAGCTCCAGGTGCGCCACGCAGACCGGGTGGCGGTCCCGAGACCGATAATCCTGGTAGGCCCGGTAAAGCGCCTGCTGGAGCGTGCGCGAGGAGATGGGGCGGCGGTTGACGAACCAGAACTGGAGGTTGCGGGTCGCGGCCAGCTCGTCGGATGGCGAAAGATACATCCAGAGTTTGACCTCCGGCCGATCCACCACCGCCGAGAGCAAGGGTCCGGCCGCCTCCTTGCCCAGCACCGACTCGGCGCGCCGACGATACGCGGTCAAGGGGTCGGTGGCGCTCTCCTTAAGGACGCGCAAGGCGCTGCGGCCCTCGTTTTTGAGGGTGAAGGCGACCTGCGGATTGGCCAGGGCGGCTTCCTCCAGCGCGGCGGTCAGGCGCCCGCGCTCGAATGCGTCGGACTTGAGGAATTTGAGCCGCGCCGGGGTGTTGAAGAAGAGGTCGCGGACCTCGATGGTGGTGCCGGGCACCGCCGGGGCGGGGCCCGAGTTGATGACCTTGCCCGCCTCCGCTTCCAGCTTCCAGCCCTCTTTCGAGCCGCGGGCGCAGCTGCGCAAAGTCAGACGCGAGACGGCCGCCACCGCGTAGAGGGCTTCCCCGCGAAAACCGAAGGTGTCCAGCCGGGAGAGATCCTCCAGGGAGGAAATCTTGCTGGTGGCGTGGCGCTCCAGGGCCATGGCGCAGTCCTTGCGGTCCATGCCCTTGCCGTCGTCGGAAACCAGAAGGGATTTGCGTCCGGCGCCGGTGGATTCGACCGAAATCTTCTCGGCCCCGGCGTCCAGGGAATTCTCCAGAAGTTCTTTGAGCATGGAGGCGGGGCGTTCGATGACTTCCCCGGCGGCGATGCGGCTGAAGACCGATTCCGGCAGGCGCTCGATGATGGGCATCAGAGCTTCTTCTTAAGCTCGGCCAAGGCTGAGAGGCCCTCCAAGGGGGTCATGCGCTCGCAGTCCAAGAGGCGCAGCGCGTGCAGGACCGGATGCTCCTCGAACATGGGCAGGGTCAATTCGGCGTCCGGGGCGCGGTCGGCGCCGGAGAGGCGGCCGGAGGCCGATTCCTCCTCCAGCCGCGCCAAAATCTCGCGGGCGCGTGCGAGAACTCCGGCGGGCAGACCGGCCAGGGCCGCCACCTGGATGCCGTAGGAGCGGTCGGCCGGTCCGGGAGAAATCTTGTGGAGAAAAACCACCTCGGTGCGCCCGTCCCCGTTGGTCCACTCCTTGGCTTCGACGTTGAAGTTGGCCACTCCGGCCAGCCCCGCCGCCAGGGCCGTGAGCTCGAAGTAATGCGTGGCAAACAGCACCCGCGGGCCCTGGGAGGACTCGCCCGCGAAGTAAGCCGAGTGAAGGTGCTCCAGGACCGCCCAGGCGATGGAGATTCCGTCGAAGGTGGAGGTGCCGCGGCCGACTTCGTCCAAGATCAACAGGCTGCGCGCCGAGGCCGAGCGCAGGATGTGGGCGGTCTCGGTCATCTCGACCATGAAGGTGGATTGGCCTTCCGACAGCGCGTCCTGGGCTCCGATCCGGGTCAGGATCCGGTCCACGATCCCCACCTTGGCCGAGCGGGCGGGGACGAAGGAGCCGATCTGCGCCATGAGCGCGATCAGGGCATTCTGGCGAAGGAAAGTGCTCTTGCCGCTCATGTTGGGGCCGGTCAGGACGATGACCCGCGGGTCGTCCGAGTTGAGGGTCAAGGAATTGGGGACGAACTGGCCGGAGGGCAGAAGGGGCGCGACCACCGGATGTCGGCCTTCGACGATCTCCAGGTCGTGGCTCAGGTCCACGGTCGGCTTGACGAAATCGTGGATGGAGGCGGCCGACGCCAGCGCGCAGAGGACGTCCAGTTCCGAGAGGAGCTGGGCCAGGGCCATGAGCGGGGAGTGATTCTCGAGCGTCTTCTCCCGAAGGGACTCAAACAGCCGCGCCTCCAGGCGCAGGATCTTGTCCTCGGCGCCCAGGATGGCGTTTTCCAACTCCTTGAGTTCGGGAGTGATGTAGCGCTCGGCGTTGGTCAAGGTCTGCTTGCGGGTGTAGCGGGCGGGGACCTTGGCCTGATGGACCTTGGTGATCTCCAGGTAATAGCCGAAGATGGAGTTGTACCCGGCCTTAAGGGACCCGATCCCCGTTTCCTTGCGCTCCGCGGCTTCCAGCTTGGCCAGGTGGCCGTGCCCGTCGGTTTTGAGGCTCCGCAATTCGTCGAGCTTGGGGTCGTGGCCTTCCTGGAACACCGAGCCGTCGGATAGGCGCGCGGGAAGTTGGGGCTGGAGGGCGCCGTCGAGCAGGCGCGCGCAGGGCTCCAGAGTCTCGAAGGCCTCGTCCAGGCGCCCGGCCAATTCCTGAAGGCCGGAGCAGAATTGCGCGCCCTTGAGCAGGGACATGA
>CAYHPY010000191.1:0-3774 GCA_964358485.1 uncultured Elusimicrobia bacterium | reverse complement strand
AGAACGACCCACAGCCGCACCGCCGCCGCGGCCAAGGCCGCGCCCAACAGCCCCTTGTAAGTCCCTCCGGAAACCCGAAGCAGACCCCCGAAATAAGCGGCGGGCACGGAAGCGGCCAAAAACGGAAGAGCCAGGTCCCAGCGGAAATGCCCCTGGCGGGCGAACGACCGCCAACTGATGCCCGAAACCAGGAGGTTCAAAACCAGGGCGCTCAACGCCGAGGTGTTCGCGGAAACCCCCGCCAATGCCATGACCGCCAAGTAGCCCGTCGCGCCTCCATGGCCGACCGAGGAATAGAGCAGGGCCACGAAAAATACGGCGGGCGCCATCCAAAGGGCGGGCACGGGGTTCAGCGCTTCTTGGAAAGACGGCGCAAGAGGGCGGCCGCGGTGCGCGGGCGCCGCTTTTTGCCCGAGGCGGCTTCGGCTTGTTTGCGCAGGGCGCGCAGGGCCGCCCGAAACTCGACGGCTTCCTCCTCCGGGGCCCGAGAAAAGTGGGGACCGAACTTGAAGCGGGTCACGGTCCCGGTTTTGTCCCGCAATTCCAGCAGGGGGCCGGCCAGGCCCATGACCACGGAGAGCTCTCCGGTCAGGGAATTGCGGAGAACGTCGAAGAGGCGGACGCGGGCGAGTTCCATGGGCATGGAGAGATTTTAACAAAAACGGGAAGGAACGGAAATTCGGGGACGGAATAAAGGGAACGGAACGGAGAACGGGTGTGGGGGTTATGGTAAAATAGGGGGCGGCCGGCGGAACGCCGCAGGCCGCTGCCAGGAAGGGTGCGTGAGTGGTTGAAACGAACAGTCTCGAAAACTGTCAGGGGTGCAAGCCCCTCGGGGGTTCGAATCCCCCCCCTTCCGGCGTGAGCCGTCTTTTGAACATGAAAACACTCTTGGCGGCGGTCATTTTTGTGGCGCTCCCCGCCGGCGCCGCGGACGTCCCCCAGGGATTGGACACGCCCCTGGCCCTGGAGCTCTCCAAGGCGCCGCTTAAATCCGCCCTCAAGCAGATCACCGACGAAACCGGGCTCCGGTTCAACGTCAGCGCCTCCGTGGGAAACCCGAAGGTCACCCTTTCCCTCAAGCGGGCGACGGCCCGCGAGGCTCTCGACACCCTGGCCAAGGCCAAGGGCCTGGCCTTCGACATGGACCCCGACGGCAAGGGATTCCTGGTGCGCTGGCGGGAGGACGACGAACCTCTGTATCCGGGTGAAAGGGATGAATCCCCGTTGGAAACGAAAGTGGCGCTCAAGCTCTCCGACGCGCCCCTCAAGGACCTGCTCTCCGCCCTCGAGGTCCAGAGCGGTCTGAAATTCGTCTACCATGACGAGTTGGGCAGAATCCCCGTCAGCGCCGAGTTAACCAGCTCCTCCGTGCGGGAAGTCCTCCAAATGATCTGCTCCCTGAAAAAGTTGGAATACAAAGTGTCGGAAAAAACCGTCCACATAACCCGAATTCGCAAGGAGCCCTGACCATGTCCTGGCTAAAATCCTTGAATCCGTTCCGCAAAAAAGAAGAGGAGGCCCCGGCCGCCGATGGGAAAACCCCCGCCGCCCCTCCCGGAGCGCCGGAGCTTCCCAAGGAGCTGGCCGACAGCCCCGAAGCCAAAGGACTCATGTCGTTTTTCTACCGAAAATGGAAGGACCCGGCCTTCATCAAGCAGATGAAGGCCGTCGCGGCCCACATGGCCAAGGACGGGGTCAATCTGCGGGACCAAGCCCAGGTCAAAGCTTGGCTGGAAAAGAACAAAAAGGATTTGGAAGCCGGGACTTTCAACGAGCCCCCCGCCGATGCCGCCCGGGCCGGGACCTTCATCAAGACCGAGCCCGAGATCGGCCGCAATGAGCCCTGCCCCTGCGGGTCCAACAAAAAATACAAGAAGTGCTGCGCCCTCAAGAAGGCTTGAAAGTCGGGCGCTTCGAGGTCCAACTCCTTTCCGACGGGCGCTTTCGCCTGGACGGCGGGGCGATGTTCGGCGTGGTGCCCAAAAATCTCTGGCAGCGCAAGGAGCCGGCCGACGAACACAACCGGATCTCCCTGGCCCTCGGCTGCCTGCTCATCACCACGCCCTCGGGGCGCCGGATTTTGGTGGACACCGGCCTCTCCTCGAAATACGACGCGAACCCGAAATTCCTGGGGGTCTACCAAGTCGAGCGTCCCGTCACCCTGCGCGCGGAGCTCAAAGAGTTGGGCCTGTCCCCCTCCGACATCGGCCTGGTGATCAACACCCACCTTCATTTCGACCACGCGGGCGGCGACACCGAATTCGCCGACTCCGGCCGTCCCGTCCCCGCCTTCCCCAAGGCCAAATACTTGGTCCAAAAACAGGAATGGGCGGACGCCACCTCCCCGCACGAGCGCAACCAGGCCAGCTACATGGAGGAGAACTACGCCCCCCTGGAGGACGCCAAGGTCCTGGAATTGGTTGAGGGCGAATACGAGGTGGAACCCGGCCTGAAAGTCGTCCGCTCGGGCGGCCACACCCTCGGCCATCAATGCGTCCGCATCGAATCGGAAGGGGAGACCGCCGTTTACCTGGGGGACCTGATCCCCACCCGCGCCCATGTGCCCCTGCCATGGATCATGGCCTATGACCTATATCCGGTCGATACCCTCCAGGTCAAGCGAGAGTGGTTGGAGAAGGCCTCGGCGGAGAACTGGACCCTGCTGTTCCAGCACGACATCGGCCGACGCCACGCCAAGGTGAGAAAGACGGACGGCCGGTTCGCGGCGGTCGTCGACCCCTAGGTAAAAATAGGGACACCCCCCATTTTTACCATTCAATGGTAAAAACGGGGGGTGTCCCTATTTTTACTAGACCTGCTTTTCGATGTCCCGCAGTTGGAGACGCCGGGCCAGGAGTTCGGCGCCTTCTTTAATGAAGCCCAGCTCGTCTTCGGCGGCCCGGAGGAAGGCGCCCTGCAGAACGAACATGAAGGGGCGGATGAGGAATGGAAAGTGGAATTTTTCCTCGTGTGTGAGCACGGTCCCGCCCGAAACCGAGTGGATCCGGTAGGCCGCTTCCAATCGGGCGATGGACCCCAGAGGCGACTCCGCCTGATAGCCGCCGTCGCGGGTGAAGGTGACCTTCATGTTCCCCTTCCAGGCCAGGCCCAGGAACCGGCCGGCCGCGGAAACCTCGGACTGCTCGCCGGAGGAGGAAACGACCTCCGCGGTCTCGATCCGCGGCTCGTAGTCGGGAATATTTTTGAGCTCCCGCAGGTAGCGGCTGACGGTCTCCTTGGGAGCACTGATGGTGATTCGGCTGGTGATGGTCAACATGGGAAAACTGGAGCGGGCGAGGGGAATCGAACCCCCGTCTGATCCTTGGCAAGGACCCGTTCTACCATTGAACCACGCCCGCGTTAAGTCCGACGCCGATTATACCAAACTTCAGACATGCGGATGCTGGTCGGTGAGCTTTTTTTGCTCAGCGAAGACCGGGTTGATGGTCTCGTCCTCGACGATGCGGCGGTTCTCCTCTTCCATGGCCGCCAGGATCTCGTCGATGCGCCGGCCCAGGACGTCGATGACCGCGGGGTCAAAGACCTTGCCGCCCTGGCCTTTGATGTAATTGAGGGCCTCGTCGATGCTCCAGGCCCCCTTGTAGACCCGCTTGGAGATCAGCGCGTCGAAGACGTCGGCCACCGAGACGACGCGCGCCTCGATGGGAATCTGCTCCGCCTTGAGCCCGTAGGGGTAGCCCGAGCCGTCGAAGCACTCGTGGTGGGCGATGGCGATCTTGGCGGCCAGCCGCAGGAGGCGGCTTTCGGCGT
>CAYHPY010000190.1:0-3778 GCA_964358485.1 uncultured Elusimicrobia bacterium | reverse complement strand
CGAACACCATGTAGAGGCTGGTCAGTTGAAGATGCTCGATCCTAGCCTCGATTTTCCCCCCGGCCAAGTCCAGGACCGAGACCGAAAGCGGCTGGAACTCCTCGCCGGGCTCCGCCCGCCAAATCGCCAAGGTCTGGGGATCAATCCCGGCCGCCTCCGCGTCCTGGGGGCGAATTTTCATGGTCACCACCCCGCCACCCTCGAAGGTGATCGTATCCGGGTCGATGTTGAATAAGGCGGACAAGGCGCCAAAATCCTGGAGGCCCGGATATTGGAACAAACTCGGATAAACAGAGGGCTGTTCGTTTTTGACCGTGATGGGGGTGATCGGCCGCGTCGTGGCCGCGAAGCGCAGCACCAGCGCGGGGACGCCGTCTACGGTCTCAAGGCTTGCCACCCGGAAGGTCCCGCCCGGACCCTGCCGCAGTTCCTCAACCATGGCCGTGGAAACGTTCCAGTGGCTATCGGAGACCGTGGGACTTTCCCCTCCGGCGGGGACGTCCGTGACTCCCTCAAGAAGGAGGGGCACCGAGCTTCGTGTCATATTGACCCGATATTGCACGAACCGCTCTATGGCCAGGGGCTCGGTCCGGGTGTTCTCGAAAATCAAGGGCGGCCCCGGGGAGGCCCGGGCAAATGACCTCTGAGAGAGAATCGGGCGGAAAACGCCCTGCGCGGCCTCCTCGCTGCTCGGGCCGCTCCTGACTTCGAAGGTCATGGTCATGCCTGTGTCCGTCAAGGGAGGCTCTTGGGTTGGGTTTGCGGGAATCCAGGAGCTTGCCCGGACGCCGAAATCGGCGCGAGGCGGGGAATAAAGCGCCAAGCCGATCGCCAAAGTTGAAACCTTGACAGTCGGCTCCTGGCTCCCGACTCCGGGATCGAGCAGGGTCATGAGATCGAACATCTGCGAAGTGACGCTCCCGCTTGGCTCGAACAAATTCCCCAAAGATTGATTTACCCTTAGGGAAAACGCCCCAGTTGCGCCGCCCCCAACTCTTTCCGTATTTTCATAGGCGGCAGTGCTGATCAGAAAATCAGCGAACAGTCCGCCTTCCAGGGCGGTAAATAGGGTGAAGTCCGTCTCGATGACATTGCTTCGATCATCATAGAGGAACGCCGCGTAGTCACCCGAAGCCAGTCCGGCGGCGTTGAAGAGGCGATAGGCCTCGCCGTTAAAGACGGCGCCTGCAACTTTTGGGAGATAAACCACCTCATCTGAGGCCAAATCATGACGGACCGGATAGACCTCGATCTCCCTCACCCCGTAGCCGCTGTTGCTCCACGCCTCCAAGGCCACGCGGCTGATGAATTTCCCCGCGTATTCATCATAGACGGCATGGGAAAGCGCCGAGGACACGGACAATTCAAAGGCGAAGTGCTTGAGCATTCCGATGGTGGTTCGATTGAAAACGTCGACTGCGGTGAAGGTATAAACGCCGTCCGGCATTTTCGCGGGCACCGAGAAGAATGCGTCCCGGACGGAGAACGGGCCATAGGTGGTCGGCGCGCCGGTGGCCGTGGCCGCGGCGAAATGAAGGATCGTCTCCCCGTCTTTCTGGATGCGCAGATCGGCCAAGCCCCCAAGGGCGGTCACGCTCACAAAGGCGTCATCGGCCACGGTCGTTTGTTCGCTCAGGTCGAGGCCTTGGAATTGTTTGATTCTGGGCGGCAGGGGGGCCCGGCGGAGGTCCCAACTCACCAAGGGGGGGACGCCGAAGACGGAAAATTGGACCTGGGTGTCATTTTTGGTGATGCTCTCTGCCAGCGCGGAGTCCGGGGTGGCCGCGCGGGGCCTGAGCCAGACGGAAATCGGCCCGTCGGGCGCCCTTCCATCGATCTGGTAGACGACCTCGAAGGTCCGAGTTTGGTTCGCCGGGATGTCCTCGGGGCCTAGGAAGGAGGTCGCCAGGACCGTGAAACGGTTCGGGGGGTCGGAAACGACCTCCAACCGGGCGCCTTCGAGGGGTCCGCGGCTGGCGGGGTCGTTTTTGAGCCTGAATTGGATTGTGCCGGTGTCGCCGGGGGCGGCGTTTTGGAGGGGCGAGGCAAAGGAACTCCGGGCCACCGCGGCGAAGAGGAGAAATAAGGATCCGGCTTTTATGGCGAGCATTTTTTGTTATTTAAAAGGGCAAGAATCTGGGTTTCCTCAGCTTACTCTTTGTAAAGCAATCGTACTGGAGCCCCTGCTATTAATTTTTTAAAGTCATTCTTATTTTTAACCAACATTTGGGAATATGAAATCTCTGAGCCATCGCTGGGACGTCTTGCTGAATCATCACACTCAATTATTTTTCGGATGCCCGCGAACACCAGGACCGCTGGCCGATTTTCGTAGGTATATGATCCGGAAGAATCCCGGGGATTCCTTTCCCGGGCCAACTTAGATGCCTTTTTTAAAGCCTGCTTGGGATCCGCGGCTCGAATTAACAAAATGTTTTCCCATACGGGGAATTGTTCCTGCCGCCCACCTTTAAACTTCGTGTACATTACGACGCTAGCAGCATACCATGGCATTAGTATCTCTCCCCGTGATGCCGGCACCCCAGCAATTTTTTTGCGAATTTGATCGCCGCCTTGGTGGAATTCCTTTGTTTCTTATCTCCGAGCATATTGGCGTCCCGATCCATTTCATCTAGAACCCTGCACGGATCTCCACCTCCTGCTCCTGCTTGAGCTTTTTTTCTCGCCGCCCTTGCGGCCCAATTATCGCTCTCAGGTCCTTTTGATAGACAAATGAGCCCTGTGCCGGGTTGAGGGTGGAAAATATTCGGGGGAAGGGGACCGGCCGATGGCGTGAAAATATCTGGAGGTGGAGGGTTGCCGGATAGAGGGAGGCTCGGGGCAAGATTTGGAGCGGCAGGAGCGGCTCCATCAGGGTCCGCCCATCTTGCAGGATTGTTCAGGGCGTAAAGGTAAGGGGCCACATCAAATTTTGTCAAGCCATTGGGCTCCGGGGAAAGAAAACCTCCAGTTGTAAAATCCCGGTACCGCGCCCCGTGGTAGTACAGCAAGAGGATTCTATCGCGCTCCCGGGAGGTGAAAGCATACGGGCTCTCAGTAAAGCTGTCGTCCCGCGAGACGACTGGCCCCCGAACATCCAAAAGAATCGGCATCCCATATGCCCCGTAACAAATCCTTTCCTCCTCGAATCCCAGGTTGTCCGAGTGGGCAATAATCGAGCCGAGCCCATCCTGGTGCATGAAAAATTCCGCCCCATCAGCCTTCCTCATCATCAACGGCTCATCAATCCCCGGCCCGTGCGAAAAAACAGCCGTCATGGCGTTGTCCCCATCAAGCATCGCCACGATGTCCTCGTTGTCGTAGACGTACCTCGCCGTCCGGCTGACCGCCGT
This sequence comes from uncultured Elusimicrobia bacterium, assembly GCA_964358485.1. GTDB lineage: Bacteria > Elusimicrobiota > Elusimicrobia > UBA1565 > UBA9628 > CAYHPY01. The sequence goes on along the minus strand of CAYHPY010000190.1, from coordinate 425 downwards.
CCCTGTGCTCTTCTCTATCCTCCTCCCTAACCCATCGTACTTGGCCGCAAACACCGTCCCGTCCGGCAGATCGACCTGCTTCAATTGGCTCTCGCTGTCGAACCCGTAGACCGTTTGTTCCAACGTCGCCTTGTCCGTTTTTCCTGTTTGGTTGCCGTCCGCGTCGTAGGTATAAGTGAAGCTACTGTTCTCCAGAAGGCGGTTAGCCGCGTCGTATTGGTAGTTCGTGATGTTCGCGTCCGCCTGCCGGTTGCCGACTGGGTCATAGCCGAACGTCTCGTTCTTCGTCGGCACGAAGCTCGCTCCGGGATGCGTCGCGCTCGTCAGCCGGTGAAGGTCGTCGTAGCCGTAGCTGTGCGCCCCCGACAGATCCGTCATGCTCGTCCGGTTGCCCGCCGCGTCATAGGTATAGCTCGAAAACGCCA
>CAYHPY010000189.1:0-3793 GCA_964358485.1 uncultured Elusimicrobia bacterium | reverse complement strand
ACGTTGACCTGCCGCGCCAGGAGCACGTGCTCCTTGGTCTGCGGCATCGCCCCGTCGGCCGCCGAAACCACCAGGATCGCCCCGTCCATCTGGGCCGCTCCCGTGATCATGTTCTTGATGTAGTCCGCGTGACCGGGGCAGTCCACGTGGGCGTAGTGGCGCTTCTCGGTCTCGTATTCCTGATGATGCACGTTGATCGTCACGCCGCGCGCCCGTTCCTCGGGGGCGTTGTCGATCTCATCGTAGTTCTTGGCTTTCGCCAGGCCCTTCTTCGATAAAAAATGGGTGATCGCCGCGGTCAGCGTGGTCTTGCCGTGGTCCACGTGGCCGATCGTCCCGATGTTGACGTGCGGCTTGGTGCGCTCGAACTTTGCCTTGGCCATTCTATTTCTCCTTTTCTTCGGCGGAAGCGTGTTTTTCCACCAGCATCTTATAGACGTTCGAGGGGACGTCCTCGTAATGGCTGGGCTCCATGGTGAAGGACGCCCGGCCCTGCGAGATGGACCGAACCACGGTGGCGTAGCCGAACATTTCCGCCAGGGGCACGGTCGCGCGCACGAATTTCAGATGTCCGCGGTCGCCCATGTCCTGAATGCGGGCGCGCCGGGAGTTGAGGTCGCCGATGACGTCCCCCATGTATTGCTCGGGGGTCATCGCCTCAAATTTCATGATGGGCTCGAGGATCGTCGGATTTCCCTTCTTGCAGCCCGACCGCAGGGCCATGGCCCCGGCGATCTTGAAGGCGATTTCGGACGAGTCCACCTCGTGGAAGGAGCCGTCCGTCAAGGAAACCTTGATGTCGACGAGGGGGCACCCGATCAGACAGCCGCCGCCCAAGGCCTCCCGCACGCCCTTCTCGACCGCGGGGATGAACTCCCGCGGTATGCGCCCCTGCTTAACGGCGTTGACGAACTCAAAGCCCTTGCCCATCGGCTGAGGCTCGATGAGGAGGATGCAATGCCCGTACTGGCCGCGACCGCCGGACTGTCGGATGAACTTGCCTTCTTCCAGGACCTTCTTGCGGACGGTCTCCTTGTAGGCCACCTGGGGATTTCCGACGTTGGCCTGGACGTTGAACTCCCGCTTCATGCGGTCGACGATGATGTCCAGATGCAGCTCGCCCATGCCGGAGATGATGGTTTGGCTGGTCTCGGGATCGGTCTTGATGCGGAAGGTCTGGTCCTCTTCGGCGAGGCGGCTCATGGCGTTGGCCATCCGCTCTTCGTCCGCCTTGGATTTTGGCTCGATAGCGACCGAGATGACCGGCTCGGGGAAGGTGATCTGCTCGAGGATCACCGGGGCGTCCTCGGCGCACATGGTAAATCCCACCCGGCCGTTCTTGAGGGCCACCGTGGCGGCGATGTCGCCGGCGTGGACCTCCTTGATCTCCTCGCGTTGGTTGGCGTGCATGCGCAAAAGGCGCCCGATGCGCTCGGTGTTTCGGTTATTGCCGAACATGACGGTGTCTCCGATCTTCAAGGACCCGGAATAGACCCGAAGGTACACCAGCTTTCCCACGAAGGGGTCGCTCTGAATCTTGAACATCAGGGCCGAGAAAGGGTCCTTGTCGTCGGCCTTGCGCTCCCGCGGCTCCCCGGTCAGCGCGTCCAGCCCCGTTAGAGGCGGAACGTCCACGGGGGAAGGCAGGAAATCGCAGACGGCGTCGAGCATGGGCTGAACGCCCTTGTTCTTGTAGGAAGAGCCGCAGAGGACGGGGAAGATCTTGGTCTGAAGCACTCCCTTGCGCAGAACCTTGCGGAGCTCCGAAGGCTTGAAGTTGTGCTCCCCGTTGAGGTAGCGCTCCATCATGTCGTCGTCGAATTCCACGATCTTTTCCACCATCTTGTCGTGGTATTCCTTGGCCTGCTCGGCCATGTCGGCGGGAATCTCCTCGATGTCCCACTTGGCGCCCAACTCCTCGCCTTGCCAGACCAGGGCCTTCATCTCGATGAGGTCGATGAGGCCCACGTAGTTGGCCTCCGAGCCGATCGGAAGCTGGATGGGGCAGGCGTTGGCGCCCAAAAGCTTGATGATCGAGTTGAACGACATGAAAAAATCGGCCCCGAGGCGGTCCATCTTGTTGATGTAGGCCACGCGCGGAACGTGGTACTTGTCGGCCTGGCGCCAAACGGTCTCCGATTGGGGCTCGACGCCCTGAACTCCGTCGAAGCACACCACGGCGCCGTCGAGCACCCGCAGGGAGCGCTCCACCTCGGCGGTGAAGTCCACATGGCCGGGGGTGTCGATGATGTTGATCTGATAATCGATGTTGTCCCGCTTCCACTTGCAGTAGGTCGCGGCCGCCGTGATCGTGATGCCGCGCTCGCGCTCCTGGGGCATCCAGTCGGTGGTGGTCGCGCCCTCGTGAACCTCGCCGATCTTATGGATGCGGCCGGTGTAATAAAGAATGCGCTCGGTCGTCGTGGTCTTTCCCGCGTCGATGTGCGCGATGATGCCGATGTTGCGGATCTTATCCAGCTTGAATTCGCGTGCCATGGCCTACCAGCGGTAATGGGCGAAGGCGCGGTTGGCTTCGGCCATCTTGTGGGTATCTTCGCGTTTCTTGAACGCCGTTCCTTCCTTCTTGTTGGCGGCCAAAAGCTCCTCGGCCAGGCGCTCGTGCATGGGCTTGCCCGACTTGGAACGCGCCGCGTCGATGATCCAACGCATCGCCAGGGTGGAGGACCGGACCGGCTGGACCTCGATGGGCACCTGATAGGTGGCTCCGCCGACGCGGCGGGCCTTGACCTCGAGCAGGGGCCTCACGTTCTCAATGGCCCGGGTCAGGACGTTGAGCGCATCCTCATTGGCTTTCTGCTGAAGGATGTCCATGGCGCGGTACACCACGCCCTCGGCCTTGTTCTTGCCGCCCTGGTAATTGAGCTTATTGACGAGCCGGGACACCAGCACCGACTTGTACTTAAAATCGGCCGGGGGAAGGCTCCGGCGATCGCGCGGTCTTAAACCTTTTCGTGGCATTGAATTCTCCTTACGCCTTGGCCGCGGCTTCCTTGGGCCGCTTGGCTCCGTAGAGCGACCGCCCCTGGCGGCGCCCTTCCACTCCGGCGGTGTCGAGCACGCCCCGGATGATGTGATACCGCACGCCGGGCAGGTCCTTGACGCGTCCGCCGCGGATCATCACGATCGAGTGTTCCTGAAGGTTGTGTCCGACCCCGGGGATGTAGCCCGTTACCTCGACGCCGGTGGTCAGCTTGATGCGGGCGATTTTCCGCAGGGCCGAGTTCGGCTTCTTGGGAGTCGTGGTGGACACCCGGGTGCAAACGCCGCGGCGCTGGGGGCAGGCCATCAGCGCGGGGGCTTTAGGGCGGCCCTTGTGCTTGGTCCGCCCGAAACGGATCAACTGGTTGATTGTTGGCATTGTATTATTCCTTTACCGCCGCCACGGGCGTGAGGAGCGCGAGAAGCTTCTCTCGAGCCGCCAAGCCGGTGCCGGCCGGGATCATGTGGCCGATGATGACGTTCTCCTTGAGTCCTTTGAGGTAGTCGATTTTGGAGGTCGTGGCCGCTTCGGTGAGGACGCGGGTGGTCTCCTGGAAGCTGGCCGCCGAAACGAAGGAGTTGGAGGCCAGAGAGGCCTTGGTGATGCCCAGAAGAACGGGCTCGGCCTGGGCCTCCTTGCCTCCCTTGTCCCGGATCTCCTTGTTGGCGTCGCCGAACACGAAGCGGTTGATGATCTCGACCTCCAAAATCGACTACCTCAAAGGACTCAAGGAGAACGTCATCATCGGTCACATGATACCGGCCGGCACCGGCTTGGCGGCTCGAGAGAAGC
>CAYHPY010000188.1:0-3870 GCA_964358485.1 uncultured Elusimicrobia bacterium | reverse complement strand
TGAAAGGAGGATTTGGAATCGGGCTGAACTAGCCCGCGCCAATTTCTACCAATGCCCGTCAAGCAGGTGCTCAAATCCCGCGTTCCGGTCCTGATCTGGACCGATGACGCGGACTCTGCCTGCCTTCAGCAATTGAAGAACGTGGCCTCCCTGCCCTTCGTCTTCCATCACGTCGCGGCCATGGCCGACGTCCACCTGGGGATCGGCGCCACGATCGGCTCGGTGGTGGCCACCAAGGGGGCGGTGATTCCGGCCGCCGTCGGGGTGGACATCGGCTGCGGGATGGCCGCCATGAAATTGCCCCTGCCCGCCTCGGCTCTGGAGGGCAAGCTGGGAGACCTTCGCCGCGCCATCGAGGGGACGGTGCCGACGGGCTTCGAAAGCAATCGGTGCGTTGCTCCCGAGGTCCGCGCCTGGGAGGGGTGGAAGCGCTTCGGATCGTTGCACCGGCGCGCCCAGCCGCTCCTCTCCAAGGCCATGTCCCAACTGGGCTCCCTGGGCGGGGGCAACCATTTCATCGAAGTTTGCCTGGACGGGGAAAACCGGGTCTGGCTGATGCTGCATTCGGGTTCCCGCAACATCGGCAAGAGCTTGGCGGAATACCACATCGCCGAGGCCAAGGGAGTCCTGCGCAAGGCGGCGCTGTCGGTTCCGGATCAAGCCCTGGCGTACCTGGCCGAAGGTTCCGCGGAGTACGACGCCTACATCCATGACCTGACCTTCGCCCAGGACTACGCGCGGGAGAACCGCAAGGTCATGCTCTCCCGCGTTCTGGGCAAAATGTCGGCCGTGCTCAACGGGGGCCGGGCTTTGCTCCCCGAGTTCGAGGTGAACTGCCACCACAACTACGCGGCGCGGGAGCGGCACTTCGGGGAAGAGGTCATGGTCACCCGCAAGGGCGCGGTGCGGGCCCGGGCGGGGGACTTCGGAATCATCCCGGGTTCGATGGGGACCTGCTCCTACATCGTCCGGGGCAAGGGCAACCCGGACGCCTTCGACTCCTGCAGCCATGGCGCGGGGCGGCGGATGTCCCGGTCGGAGGCCAAGCGGCGCTACACCATCGGAGATCTCAAGCGCCAGACCCAAGGCGTGGAGTGCCGCAAGGACCCGGGCGTGATCGACGAGATCCCGGAAGCCTACAAATCCATCGACGAGGTCATGGCCAACCAGACGGATCTTGTGGAGGTCGTGGCCCGGCTCAAGCAAGTCCTTTGCGTGAAGGGCTAACGGGGCGGCAGCCCCGTTGTGCCGGCCTTCTTCAGGGGCTATCAGGACGGCCGGCCTAGTGGGGCGGCAGCCCCGTTGTGCCGGCCTACTTCAGGGGCTATTAGGACGGCCGGCCTAGTGGGTATCGAGTTCCAGGATGAGCCGGTGCAGGACCTCGACGCCGACCCGCAGGCTGGAGGACGGAATGCGCTCATCGATGCCGTGGGCGCGGCGGGAATCTTCCTCGCTGATGGGCAGCGGGCTGAAGCCATAGGCGGCGATCCCGGCCTTCCTCAGGAAGCGCGAGTCGCTGGCGCCGCGTGAGAGCACGGGGATGACCGGGGCGCCGGGGAACATTCCGGCGACCACTTTTTCGATGGCCCGGGGCCCCGGCCCCTCCAGCGGGGAGGCGGGGGATTCTCCCCCGATTTCCAGGGACGAAATTTTGACCGAAGGATCGTCCAAAATGGCGGTAAGCCGCGCCTGCGCCTGGTCTGGGGTTTCATCCGGCAAGATCCGGCAATTGATTGTGGCTTTGGCCTCCGCCGGAAGGGCGTTGGCGCGCGTGCCGCCGGAAAGCATGGTGGCCACGCAGGTCGTGCGCAGGAGCGCGGAAAGAGAAGGTTCGGCTTCCACGACGGCCAGAGGGTCTTTCGGGAGGTCTCCGGGCGCGGCCGCCAGGGCTTTCAGCGCGCCGGAAAGGGGCTCGGCTTCCTGGGACGCGCGGCCCGCGAAATAGGCGCGCACGACCGGGTGCAGGCGCGCGGGTTCTCGATAGCGGCCCAGCTTGTCGAGCGCCGAGGCCAAGCGGTAAATGGCGTTTTCCTTCAGGGGGACCGAGGAGTGGCCGGTCGGGCCTTGGGCCGTCAGCTCGAAATCGTGATAGATTTTCTCGCCGGTCTGAAGATTGGCCAGTTTGACCTTCCCATCCTTGCCCAGGACCAGCCCGCCGCCCTCGTTGAGGGCCACTTCGCAGGCGACGGCCTCCGGGTTCTTCTCCAAGATCATTTGAATTCCGGCCCCTCCGGATTCCTCGTCTCCCGTCCAGGCCAGGATGAGGTCTCGTTTGAGCTTCGTCCCGGAACGCTTGAGCAAAGTGAAAACTTCCAGGGCGACCGCGGCCATGCCCAGATCATCGTTGACCCCTCTGCCGTAGAGAAACCCGTCCTTCTCCGTCACCTCGTGAGGGGGAAAAGTCCAGGCCTGTCCTTCGGCTCCGACCACGTCGGTGTGGGCCAGGAGCAGGAGGGGCCGTTTTTCCCCGGTGCCCTTGAGGCGCGCCGTGATGTTCTCCCGGCCCGGGGCGAATTGCGTGATCTCGTAGGGGATGCCGTCGGCCTTGAGCCGTTTTTCCGCCAACCGCGCCGCCCGCGCCTCGTTGCCCGGCAAATTGGTCGTGTCGGCCCGGACCAATCCTTCCAGGAGTTTTCGGGCCCGGGAGGCGGCGTCGTCGTAATCGGGGACCGCGGCCTGGGCGGGGAGCAGGAGAGCGGCCAGGAGGGGGAGAATCGTCACGGGGGCGATCTTACTACTTTTGGCCGGGGGCGGCCGGAAGCAATCTCAGCCAGCGCATAGGCTTGAGCACCAGCCAAAGCACCAGCCGGGCCAGGCCGGAGATGATCGCCGCGCCGTAGAAAAACGCCGCGGAAAGGCCCCCGAGCAGGGACAGGATCGCGGGCGGCAAATGGATCAGGAGAAACACCCCGAGAAAGCCCGCCACGGTGGAGACGATCCAGGGCAAGGTCGCGTAATGCGCCCCGAAGGAGAGAGCCAAACCGATCACCGAGGCCGCGGCCGCAACATAGCCGCCGACGACCGGCCGGCTTTCGGGGGAATAGTGTTGTGGGTCGGTCGCCGCCTTGAAGCTCAGCCGCGCGAAGCCCCAGCCGCAGAGCACGGCCAAGGGCCCGCCGATATAGGCCACCCCGGAAACCGTGGCCGCCACGCCGAGGGCGGCCAGCAGGGCTCCGGGGGCGGCCCGAATCCAGCGGGGGGTTGCGGCGGGCAGCCAGGGGGCCGCCGCCAACGCGAGGGAGGTCGCGGTGATGAATGCCCCGGCCCACACCGGGCCTCCGACGAGCAGGGGCCAAGCCAGGATCACGGCGGGCGCTCCGGTCAATACGGTGGCCAGGAGCCGGTGCCAAAGGGCGGAGCGTTTCTGGCCCGGCCCTTCGGGGGCGGACGGGGGTTCGAGAAAATCCCGGGCCGCGGCGGGGGCGGGGGCGCGGTCCAGGCCGCCGAAATGAGCCTCGGCGGCGCGGCTGATGGATTCGCCCGCGGGCTTGCCCCAGTGGGCCATTTCTTTGGGCCCGAAAATCGGGCCCAAAGGATCATCCGTTCCGTTGACTGATATTTTTCCGTTCAAGAGATCGTTCACTGAGGCGCCGTACCCTTTGGCCTCCTCCCCCGTGGCCCGCTCAGAGCGGCCGCCCTCCCTTTCCAGGTTCAAAATCCCCTCGGAAATGGCGGAGACTTTGCGTTCAGAGTTCCGCGAAGCCGCCTCGGCGGTGCGCGGGGACGCGGCGGTTTCACCCGCGGCGGCTTCATGCGCGGCGGGGGCTTCGAAGTTGGGGGCCGAAACCGAGAGGGGGGCGGCGGCGGATGGATCGGTGATTTTCGGGGCCGCCGAGCCGGGTAGAGATGAATTCAAGCCGGGGAGGGCGG
>CAYHPY010000187.1:0-3974 GCA_964358485.1 uncultured Elusimicrobia bacterium | reverse complement strand
GGGAGGAATGGTCTTTCCCCCACTGGCTGATGGGCCGCCCGGAAAGAATCCGCGTCACCGAGACCAGCGTGACGTCCAATAAGGGGATCGCCATGACCAAGGCCGGGCCCAGCAAGGTGGAGAAGGCGCCCAGCTTCTGTTCGGCGACCATAGAGGAGGACAAGGTCAAGGCCGCCAGCGTCACTCCGACGGAAAGAGAGCCCGAATCACCCAGAAATATCCGGGCCGGGGGGAAATTATAGAAGAGGAAACCCATCAGCGCTCCGCCTAGGGACGCGGCGAGGATGGCCTGGTTCGGTCGATCCCCCGCGGAAAGAATGTAGGTAAGGTAAGCTACGGCGATTAGGCTGACCCCCGGGGCCAAGCCGTCCATGTTGTCCATGAGGTTGACCGCGTTGATCACGGCGACGACCCAGAAGATGGAGACGATCGAAGCCAGGACGTCCAGCGGCCAGAGCCGGAAGCCGTGGTTGGCGGCGACGAGCAGGCAGGCCACGACGATCTGTCCGATGAGTTTGGTCTGCGGGGGGATGCGGTGTTTGTCGTCCCAACTGCCTAGGCCCAGCAGCAGGAAGCCCGCCAAAACCACCCACCAAACCGAAGTCCAGGCAGGGATGAGAAAGGGAAGGGGCAGGGCGTAGCCCGCAAAGACCGCCAGTCCACCCAGCAGCGGGGTCGGCCGTCCGCTCCAACGGTCCGGCCGGGGATGCGCGACGACGCCCAAGGCGGTCGCCAGTTTTCCGGCCAAGGGCACCAAGAGGACGGTCGCGGCCAGGGACCCGCCCGCGGCCCAAAGAAGCGGGGTCAGGCGGTTTCCTCTGAGGCCCGGTCGTCGCGGCCATGGGCGATGACGTCGTCGACGATGGCCACGAGGCTCCGGGTCGGTTTGTAGCCGATCAGCTTGCCGATTTTCTTCAGATCGGGAACCCGGCGGGGCATGTCCTCAAAGCCCTCCTCGTAAGCTTCGTCGTAGGGAATAAGCTTGATCGGGGAATCGGAGCCCGTTCTTTTTTTGATGAACCGGGCGAGATCGCCGATGGAAATTTCATTGCGGGAGCCGATATTGAACACTCCCCCCACGGCTTTCGGGGAGTTCATGAGCTTGGTCAGCGCCCAGACGCAGTCCTTGACATGGGTGAAGCACCGCCGTTGGCGGCCGTTGCCGAAGACGGTGATGGGTTGGCCGGCCAGGGCCTGGCGCACGAAGGTCGGCAGGACCATCCCGTAACGGCCGGTCTGGCGGGGGCCCACCGTATTGAACAGGCGGGCGACGACCACGGGGCATTTCTTTTCCTTCCAATAGGCCAGGGCGTAGAATTCGTCGATGGCCTTGGAGCAGGCGTAGCTCCACCGCCCCTTGACGGTGTGGCCGATGACCAGATCCCCGTCTTCCCGGAAGGGGACGTCGGCGGATTTCCCATAGACCTCGGAGGTCGAGGCCACGCGCACCTTGCGGTTTTTCTTGTTCGCCATCTCAAGGACCAATTCCGTGGCGCGGATGTTGGTTTCGATGGTGCGCACCGGGCTTTCGACGATCAGCCTCACTCCCACGGCCGCAGCCAGGTGGAAAACCCGGTCGCAGTCGTCAACGAGCTCGGCCAGAAGCGGGCGGTTCATGACCGTGTCGATCCGGTAGGAAAAGCGCTTTTCGGTTTTGAGGTGGGAGATGTTCTCGATGGAGCCGGTGGAAAGATCGTCGATGACGGTGACGCGGTCCCCCTTGGCCAGCAGATATTCGCTGAGGTGGGAACCGATGAATCCGGCTCCTCCGGTGATGAGGGTTTTCATGTCTTCTCTCCTGGGGCCAGGACGGCCCGATAAAGGTCTCCGGTATTGCGCGCCAGGGCGTCGGCTCCGTAGGCCCGGGCGGCCTCGCGGCCCCGGGCGCCCATTTTTTTTGCCCGGGCGGGGTCCTGAATGACTTCCAAGATCGCCCGGGCGAGCTTCTCGGGGCGCTCCGGTTCCACCAGGAGGCCGGTTTCCCCGTTCACGACCAAATCCGGGACTCCCCCGACCTTGGTCGCCACGACGGGTTTCCCGGCCGCCATCGCTTCGATGAGGGCCATCGGGAGGCCCTCGTTGGTCGAGCATAACACGCCGACCGTCAGGTCGGCGTTTATCTTCGGCATATCGGCCCGTGAGCCCAGGAAATGGACCCTGCCTTGGAGCCTCAGCCGATAGGAAAGGTCTTCCAACTCCGCTTTTCGTTCCCCGTCCCCCACGATCAAAAACCGGCAATCCGGGAGCTCTCCGACGATCAATTTCGCGGCCATCAGGAAATCCTCATGGCGTTTGATCGGGACCAGGCGCCCCACGATCCCGACCACCGGGACGGCGTCCGCGATCCCCAATTCTCCCCGGAGTTTTCCCCGAAGGGACTCCGAGCGGAGAAAGGGCTCCAAATCCACTCCCGAGGGGATCACGGCGTATTGCTCCGGCCGCCCGATTCCAAGCCCCAGAAGTTCGTCGCGCTGAGTCTTGGTCAAGACCACGATCCGGTCCGTGAGCCGCGCCAAGAGCGATTCGATGAAGCGGAAGATCCGGTTGGCGATGGGGTTGAAATAGCCGTGAAGGACGTGTCCGTGGTAGGTGTGGATGACGACCGGCGTCCCCGCCCAGGCCGCTGCGACCCGGCCGAGGGCGCCCGCCTTGGATTTGTGGGTGTGCACCACTTGGGGGCGCTCCCGCCTGAGGAGCCCGAGTATGGCGAAAAACGCCCGCAAATCGGCCAGGGGATTCAGCGGGCGGGCCAAAGCCGGAATGTACTCCAGTGACAACCCTCTCTCCTTGGCCGCGTTCTCCAGGCTTTCCTCGTGCGGTTCGACGGTCCCATAGGCGAGGACGGTCCTCCAGCTTGGAGCGCCCAGGCGGGCGGACAACTCGATGGCCTGCCGGGCCGGGCCGCCGACATTAAGGCGGTCCATCAAGCGCACCACGCGCAACGGCACCGGCGCCTCGATCATGGCCGCGCGAATTGTACCAAATAGAAATCATCCCGTGCGCTGCGGCGGCCAACAAAAACGGGAGGACCAGGAGGCGGTGCCGGCCTTCCACGTAGGTCGCCGAGTGGATCGCGGTCAGGGCTCCCGCGGCCGCCAGGAGCGCCCACAATCCCTCGGGGGGCCCCGGCAGTGGGCGGCGAACGGCGAAGGCCAGGCCCGCCAGGGCGCAGGCGGCCAGAAAGGCGTAATAGAGGCGGAAAGCTTTCTTCAGGGGCGCGGGGACCCAGTCATACCCCGAACGGCCGTAGGAGGGCGTGAACCACCAGAAAGCGGCGGCGTTTCGGAGCGCGCGGCGGATAAACCCCCCGGGGTCCCGGCGGATATATTCAACGGCCTCGCTCCGGAAAATGTCCTCGCGTTCCAATTCCCCCACCCGGCGGATTCGCTCCCGGAACTCCGGGAGCGCGGCGAGAAATTGGGGCGTTCCATCGCGCGTCACCGTGGTTCCGGTTTCATTGGGATTGTTTCCCCTCCATAAAAGTTCGGCGCTGTCCTGGAGAATCCACCGCCAGTGAAGCCGGTGATTTCTGGCCAAACAGGGCAAAACGGTGAGGACTGCCGCCGCCCAGAAAACTCCCGCGGCCTTGGCCGTCCTCCGAGGTTTGCGGGCCCATCCGAGGGGCAAGGCCAGCAGGCAGATCAGGTCCGGGCGGGTCAAAATTCCCAGGCCCGCGGCCAGGCCCCCCGCCGCCGCCCATCCGGCCCTCCCCCCCCTCATGGCCTCCACCAAAGCGCGCGCGGCTCCCAGGATGAGGAAGGTCGAGCGGGCATTGACGGCAACCGTGTACGATTGGTAGACCGCCATTCCGGGATCGACCGCCGCCAAGAAGGCGGCCAGCAGGCCGGCCTTTTCCCCGAATATTACCGACGTCACGCGATACGTCAACCATAGAATCCCTGCCGCCAGAATCCCTTGGAACGCGAAGTAAGCGCCGAATCCGGGCCCCCCGAGCCGGTGCAGGCCCCAACAGA
>CAYHPY010000186.1:0-3983 GCA_964358485.1 uncultured Elusimicrobia bacterium | reverse complement strand
CCGGTGTAGAAGGCCACCTTGCCGCCGGGCAGGCAGAAGGCGTTGATCTGCTTGTCGTCTTCCAGAAGATTGAACTCCCATTCAAAATCCGGCTTTTGGGCGGCGTCGGCCAAGCGACGGCCGACCTTGCGCAGGAGCGCGATCTGGGCGTCATCCTTGGAGAGCTTTCCCTTTTTTAGAATGTCGCCGTAGGCCCGCTCCCCCATGGCCTTCTCCTCCCCGGCCGAAACCAGGAGGACCCGAGAGCGGTTGGTATAGGGCACGCTTTGGCAGGCGCAGAGCGCCAGGGGAAGCGCCAGGAGGAGGAAACGGCGGAGCATGCTTAAATGATAGGAAGCCGAACGGGGGCTCGTCCAATGCCGGGCCGGAATGATTTTGCTAAGCTCAAGCATGATTAAAAGCGCCTTATTGATCGCCGCCGTCTCGTTTTCCCAGGCCGCCCCCGCCGCCCCGCCCGAAAATTTCTATGCGCTCGAAGCCCGAAGCAACGAGGGCAAGCCGGCGCCCCTGTCGGCCTACCGGGACAAGGTCTCCTTGGTCGTCAACACCGCCTCCAAGTGCGGGCTCACTCCCCAGTACAAGGCCTTGCAGGCCCTCCATGAGAAATTCGGCCCCAAAGGGTTTACCGTGCTCGCATTCCCGAGCAACGATTTCCTGGGCCAGGAACCGGGAGCCGACCCCGAGATCAAGAAATTCTGCGAGGTCAATTACGGCGTGACCTTCCCTCTCTTCGCCAAGAATCCCGTGAAGGGCAAAAAGACCCAGCCCATCTTCAAATTCCTCAAGGATTCCCCGGTGGGCTCCAAGGACGGCGAGATCGGCTGGAACTTCACCAAGTTCCTCATCGCCCGCGACGGCACGGTCGCCGCACGCTTCGGCCCCCGAACCAAGCCCGACGCCCCCGAGGTCCTCGCCAAAATCGAAGACCTCCTGTCCAAATAATCCTGGTGCCTGGCATTCATATTCTTCAAATTCTCGGGGATTAAGGATCAGGCTAGGCGTTCGGCGCAGCGTTTTCCGTCCAGGATCGTTTCTTCCATGAAGGAGTACTTCCAGCCGCCGTAGCGGCCGATGGAGTCCACGCCCCGCTGGGCCAGGTGGGCGAAAATCGTGTTGACGGCCGGGGTCCGGTTGAAATCATAGACCACATAGCCGCAGCGGATGGGAATCCAAAGCTTGGACACGATCTTGTCGGATGCCCGAAGCAGGCCGCAGGACCGCAAACCGTCCAGGATCGAGCGCTCCAAGGCCGGAAGATTCACCCGATCGTCGGGGCGGCGGGCGACCTCGATGTACATGGAACTGGCCCCCAAGGGGGCCAGTTGTTTGCTGAAATTCGTCAAAAATCCCGCCCTGTAAAATGGATATTTCTTTTCCGGAAAGTATATCCAGTGTTTATCCGAAATGTTAGTTCTGTTGATTCCAATGTTCAAATTATAAACCGTGTTGAACCTTAGTTTTTTCCTGGCCTCCCTCACCGCCGCCGGCAAAGGCAGGGCCAGGTCGAGAAAATCGGCCAGGGGCAAGGTGTTCACGAGCCGTTCGTAACGAATCTCCCCGACCCCTCCCACCAAGGCGGTCTTTTCGGCCAAATCCACCGCCAGGACCTGGGCCTGTCGGCGGACCTGCCCGGGTTTGAGGCGCGCCGCCAAAGCGTCCGGCAGGACCTGGATGCCGCCTTTCACCGGGTACCGGAACGAGGCGTTGTAGCCGACCCGCGCCCGTTGGTCCGAGAACGCCCCGTAAACGACCTCCGAGACCGTGGGCTTGGGCACGAAGCGCCCCTGCCATTCGGTCGTGAGCTCTTGCAGGGGCCGCAGCCAGAGCTTCTCGTTGTAAGGCGCCATGAAGTGCCGGGTGATCCCCTCTCCGAAGTGGCGCAGGCAAAAGGTCTTGAAATCCGGGGAAGGCCCTAGGGGCTTGGGCCGGTGAACGGTTTCCAAAAATCCGGCCAGGCAGTCGACCACCGCGCTTTGGGGAAGGCCGAAGGTGTTGGCCTGGAAGGGATAGCGGGTGAACACGCCTTTGGAGAAAATCCAGGAGTTTCGCCGATGCTCGGCCAGGTTTCCCCGGAGCAAGCCCAGAATCAGCTTCTTGCCGTACGAGTCGTGGAGGTGCAGGAGATGGCCGGTATGGTCGAACAAAAACCCCTCATGGCTCAGGGTCCCCGCTTTGCCCCCGACAAAATCGTTCTTTTCGACCACCAAGCTCGAATGTTTTCCAAGCTTGTTGAGATGATAAGCTGTCGAAAGCCCGGCCAGGCCCCCGCCCAGGATCAGGACGTCGGTTTTTTCCATCAGCGCATCGTGACCTTGGCCAGGGCCCGGCTCAAGAGCAGGATCTCGCCGACCACGACGATGTATATCCCCAAAGCCCAGGCCAAGCTCAGCTGAGTCACGAGAAAAGCGCAAAATCCGAGAATCGCCGCCGCCCCGCCCGCCAAAAGCACGATGCGGTCGCGGGCGTAGCCCATCTCCTCCAAGCGCAGGGCGAAATGGTCCTTGGAGCCCAGGAAGGGGGAAGTCCCGGCCTTCATCCGGAGATACATCACGAAAAAAGTGTCGTACATGGGGACCATTAGAATCAAAAGCGGAGCGAAAACCCCGAGCGGGTTGACCTCGCTGTACCGGGTCCCCAGGGAAATCGCGGCCAGGACAAAGCCCAACACCATGCTTCCGGAGTCCCCCATGAAGATTTTCCGCTCGGACGAGAGATTCCAGGGAATGAAGCCCGCGGCGGCCCCCGCCAGGGCCGCGGCCGCGAAGTTGACGTAAAGCTCCTCGGAGGGCAGGGAGATCATCAGAAACCCCAAGCCCGCGATGGCGGCCTGGCTGGCGCTCAAGCCGTCCATGATGTCGATGATGTTCATGGCGTTGGTGATGCCCACCACCCAGAAAACGGTCAACGCCATGGCGAAGTAATCGGGCTGAATGAAGCGGATGCGGATGCCGAAGAAAAGCAGGGCGCAGGCGGCCAGGACCTGGATGGCGAATTTCGGCTTGAAATGGAGGCCCTTGGGCTTGGAAAGGTCGTCCGCGATCCCCAGGAGGAAGACGAAGGACGCCCCGGTCAGCAAGGCCCGGAGACTGCGCAAAGTCCCGGTCGGGAAATCCGTGCAAAAACGAAGGAGAAGCAGGGTTCCGGCGAATCCCGCGAAGATGGCGATCCCCCCCAAGGAGGGAGTGGACACCTTATGGGTTTTTACCGCCGAGGACGGATGATCCATCCAGCCCCGCCGCAGGGCCAGCCACCGCACCAAAGGGGTCGTCAGAAATGAGATCGCGGCCGCGCTGAGGACCGCGAGCAGGTATAGCGCCGCGGGATCTTTCAACGCCCCCCCCGGTCGGCCACCGAGTAAACCGTGCAGGCCGGACCCTGAAACAGGGTTTTGAGCGCCGCTTTTTCCAGGCCGTTCCAGTTGGCGCGCCCCTTCTCGGTCAGCACGCCCAAGGCCGCCCCCAATCGGCGGGCCTCCGCGGGAACGAACAGGAGATGGGTGTAGCCCTCGGAGCGGATTTTCCGGCCCAGCGCCCCGGGGCCCGCGCTCTCGTTGGCCCAGCGGACATAGGGGTTGGGGCCGTGAACGGTGGAGGCGGCGTGTTCCTGAGGCAGGTAATAGCCGCGCTGTTCGCCCACGATGATCATTTTAACATTTGAAGGGAGGCGGTCCCGGGAGAAGGCGGCGCAGGAATAGTAATCCATGCGGGAAAGGAACTTTTCCCGATCCTCCAGGCCTAGAAGCGGGCGTGCGCTTGCGAAAATCCCGTGTTCGAATAAAAAAAGCCCGGCGTGGGCGGCCAGCAAGGCGGCCCCGGCGCCGCCCAAGAGCCAACGTCCGGGCCGGCCGAGCGTTTCCCAGACCCGGTGCAGGCCGCAGCCCGCGGCCAGACACAGGAGCGGGGCGATCGCGGTCATAAATCGCAGGACCGAACCGGTGAAAAACCAAACCGCTCCGTAAAGGCCGCAAAACGCCAACAGCCAGC
>CAYHPY010000185.1:0-4064 GCA_964358485.1 uncultured Elusimicrobia bacterium | reverse complement strand
CCGGACGGGACTTCCACCCGCAAGTACGATGCAGCTTGTTCAGGACGCACCATGACCGCCATTCTAACAAATGCCCTACTCGGTGTCCGCCCGCCGGGTTATTGGTTGTAGCGGTCCTTGTACATTTTCTTCAGCGCCTCGGCTTCCTTGGCGCTGAGGCCCTTGACCCAGACATGCTCGGGCTTGGCCAGGATTTCCTTGACCCGTGCCGTCCATTTCTTCTCCATCTCCGGACTCTTGTGCTTGGCGGCCTC
Organism: uncultured Elusimicrobia bacterium; assembly: GCA_964358485.1. Taxonomy (GTDB): domain Bacteria; phylum Elusimicrobiota; class Elusimicrobia; order UBA1565; family UBA9628; genus CAYHPY01. The sequence continues at coordinate 3,810 of CAYHPY010000185.1, read as the reverse complement.
GACGATGGCGGGCAGGAACTTCTCGTAGAAGTGCTTGGAAACCTCGTACATCCCGTGCCAATGGGTGTAGTCCGGGCCCATCATGCTGGCGCCGTGGCGGGCGCGTCGGCCCTCATGGTGCCAGAGTTCGTAGTACACCCACTGCACGGAGTGCTCGAAGGGGGCCTTGGCGCTGAGCACCCCATCGGCCAGCAATTCGTCCATGATCTTCTTGGCCGGAATACCGAACTTGTCGTTGTAAAGATTGACCAGGCCGTCGTATTGCTTGTAGAAGTTGTCCACGAAGGAAGAGCCGTGGCAGTTGGCGCACATGAGCGCCATCTTGGCCCGGCGCTCCCCCCAGGAGAGCACCTTGGCCACCTTCCGGCTGACTTTTTTATTGACGAGGACGTCTCCCTCCCGAACTTTTTCGGTGGTTTCCACCGTATCTCCGACTTTCGGAAGGGCGCGCGGCTCGGGATAATCCTCCTTAAATCCGTCCTCGAAAACCACGAGGTTGAGCTTGGCGCTGACCGCGGGGCGCAAGGTCCAGCTGATGCGTTCCCCGACCTCGTGGCTGTTGCCGGCCACCTTTCCGTCCTTGGTCTGATGACCTCCCATGTGGCAGGTGGCGCAGGTCGGAGCGGCCGAGTAATCCTTCCCCAGAATCCACGACTCTTTGTCCAAAGCCATCTTGTCCCGGTTGGCGTTGAAGGCGATGCCGTGCTTGGATTCGTTGTAGATCTCGATTTGCGGATGATCGGGGCCCATGTGGCACTTGCCGCAGTTCTCGGGAGACCGGGCGATCTTGGCCTGGAAGGAATGCCGGGAATGGCAGGCGTTGCAGGAGCCCCGGGAGCCATCCGGGTTGATCCGGCCGATCCCGCTGTTGGGCCAGGTGTCGGGATCCACGATCGGACGGCCCTCCGGGCCCTCGGTCAAAACCTTGCCGGCGGCGTCTTTCTTGAATTTGACCAGGCCCCCGTGGCACTGAAGACAGCCGTTGATGGCGTCGGCGTTGTTGCCCGGCATGCCGGCCGCCTTTTCGGCCAGCACGTTGTCCAGGCTGGCCAGAATCTCCCCGGCCTTGGCGTGGTGGCTGCGGGAGAATTCCTCCGTCTGCTTGGCGTGGCATTGGCCGCAGGTATTCGGGGACACGATGACGGACACGCGCTCGCCCTGGTGCTTCCAGGAGCCCTCCTGCTTTTCCTCGGCCCCGTGGCAGGCCAGACAGGAAACGCCCGCCTGGGCGTGCTTGGACCCCTCCCATTCCATGACGAGCGCCCCGTTGTGCTTCTTGTGGCAGGCGGCGCAGTTGTCCGGAGAAGAAGCCGCCGACGCGCCCGACGCCATGGCCAGAACAAGAACGGCCCCGCTGAAAAATTTATTCATTTCAATTCTCCCCTGGAACGGCCGCTTTCCGGACTCTTGAGTCCAAATTGCAACAAATCGGCCCGATCCGGCAAGTCACAAATGGAACAGAGATGAGACGCTTTCCCATAGTCATACAATAATGTATGATAGTATCCGGTTTATGAAAGAAGCCCTCGCGCGCCCCGGACTTCAAGCCCAACGCTCCAAGATCGCCGAGGCCGCCTTCGCGGTCCTGGGCCGCAAGGGCCTGGAGGACGCGACGGTCGCGGATGTCTTAAAGCAGGCCCAAGTCTCCCGGCAGACCTTCTACCGCGCCTTTCCCGACATGAAGGCCTTGTTCGCGGAGGTTCACCGGCGGATCGAAGCCTTCCTGACCGAAAGCCTCCAAGCCCGCCTCCAGGACGCCCGGACCCCCGAAGAGTGGGTCGGCGGCTACCTGGACGCGGTCATGGACGCCTCCGCGGCCGCCGGGCCCGCCCTAATCGCCCTGGACCGGGAAGAAAAGCGCCCCGGCTCCCCCTTTTACGGCGCCACGGCCAAACGCCAGGCCGCTCTGGCCGGACTCACGACGAATTGGGCCCGGGAACGCTTCAGATTGGAACTCGACGCTTTGCAAATCATCGCGGTCCTGGCCGCGTGCCGGGAGCTTTGCCTGCGGGTGGCCGCCCCGGCCGGAAGGAAAAAGGACGGGATCGCCCGGGCCAAGGCGGCCGGACGGGCCCTGGCCGAGGGCCTGCTCCTGAGAGCCGGAGTCCGGGTGGGGCTGTGGACCGTCGTCCCCCGCTCCAAGTCCGCCGCCTCATTGCTCCCGACAAATTACAATTAAGGAGAGATCATGAACTCGATTGCCTGGACCGCCGCCGGAGCCGCCGCCTGGACCTTGTTGGAATACCTGATTCATGACCGCCTGGGGCACCGCTCCCCCCTCCACAACCCCTTCGGGATCGAACACATGGCCCATCACGCCACGACCAGTTATTTCGCCCCGGCCTGGAAGAAAGCCCTCGCCGCCATGATCGTCATCTCGGGAACCGGGGCCGCACTCGCCCCGTTGATGGGACGCCAAGCCGCCTTCGCCTTCGCGACTGGGCTGACCGGAATGTACGCCCTGTATGAAATCATCCACCGGCGGACCCACACCCACGCCCCGCGCGGGCGCTACGGGCGCTTTCTGCGGCGCCATCATTTTTACCATCACTTCCACGACCCCCGCGCGAACTTCGGAGTGACCAGCCCTTTCTGGGATCTGGTCTTCGGAACCTACGCGCGGCCCGGGGTGATCCGGGTGCCCCAAAAACACGCGATGTCCTGGCTTTTCGACCCGAAGACCGGAGCGGTCAACCTTCTATTCGCGGATCATTACGATGTCGGCCAGGGCCTCGTCCAGGCGCGGAAAGACGAATTTGTATCCCGCCTTTAGCGCGGCCGCCGGCCGGACCTTCTGGCTTCCCAGAAGCAGCTCGGACATTTTCCCCAAGGCCAATTTCAGCGCGAAGGCCGGGACGGGAAATAGGGTGGGGCGGCCCAAGGCCCGGCCCAAGGCCGCGGTGAATTCGGCGTTGGTGGCCGCCTCCGGCGCGACCGCGTTGACCGGCCCCCGATAGGCGGCGTTTTCGACGGCGGCCAGCGCCAGGCCGACGGCGTCGGCGGCGTGCACCCAGGGCATGAACTGCCGCCCGTCGCCCAGGCGGCCGCCCAAGCCCAGTTTAAAGGGAAGGAGCATTCGCGCCAAAGCTCCGCCGCCGCGTCCCAATACCACGCCGAGGCGCAGGTGAACGCTCCGTACGCCCAGCGATTGGGCCCGGGCGGCCTCCGCCTCCCACCGCGCGCACAAATCCGCCAGGAACCCGCTTCCCCGGGGGCTCTCCTCCGTCAGTTCCCGCTCGCCGCCCTCGCCGTAAATCCCGACCGCGGAGGCGTTGACGAAAACGGCGGGCCGCTTGGGGGCCCGCCCCAGGGCGTCCACCAGAGCGCGCGTCGACTCCAAGCGGCTGTCGGTTAGAATCCGGCGGCGCGCCTGGGTCCAGGGCCGGTCGGCCACCCCCGCGCCGCTGAGGTTGACGAGGGCGTCGCAGGACCCAAGCGCCTCCTCCCACGCCCCGGCCTCGCGGCCGTCCCAGAATGAGGACTCGGCGCCCGGCGGGACGGCCCCTCCGCCCCGGGTCAGAACGGTCACCCGCCGGCCCTTCTCAAGAAGGACCTTGACCAAATGCCCGCCGATGAAGCCCGAGCCGCCCGCCACGATGATATTCATTCGCACGTCCAGTTTAGCCCCCGGACCGGATTCTGTCAACCCGGCGCCCACCCGGCGCCTGTCCAGGTTCCCGGACTTTTCAAAGGCCTTGCCCGCCAGGGCCTTCGATCAGCGCCCCGACGGCCGCATTGTCGGGGCGAAACCGCCGGGACCCCCGCGGGGTCCGGCGGCTCCGTGGGGGACGATTCGTTCCCCCCCAACGG
>CAYHPY010000184.1:0-4107 GCA_964358485.1 uncultured Elusimicrobia bacterium | reverse complement strand
CGCCACCCCCCACGCCCCCGTCCCGCCCCGGACGCCCCCGCCCGCCTCACCGACGCGGCCCACCCCGGCCCCCGGATCGGGGGGCTGCTCTCGCCACGGCCGGTTCGGCGACCCGGACTGGATGAACGGCAACCCGCACTGGTAAGACTTTACAGCCGCACGAAAAATTCGTGCGGCTCGCAGGCCACCCTCCGTCCTTCCGGGGTCTCCAGCCGGGCGATGATCTCGTGCTCGCCGCTCTCGTAGCCCGCCCAGTCGTACCACCAGTGTTCGCCGCCCTTGCGGCACGGGCGCCAGGCCCCCTGATCGATCGAGATTTCTACCGCCTTGCAGTCCGGGGGCGCGGCGATCTTGATCGTGTACAACTCCGAAGTGACCGCCTCGTCCTGGCGGGGAAAATCCACCGACAAACGGCACGCCGCGGGAGTGGGAAATTCCATGATGACCATATCCGGTTCCTCCTCGGCCCGGCAGCGCGCCGCCGGCCTGATCGAAAGAGGCGCAACGGACCGGCCCCGGCCGCCGACGCCGAACCTGAGGGTGGCCGGGACGGCTCCCCTGGCGGGTTGACCGCCGCCCCGGCCGCCGACGCCGAACCTGAGGGTGGCCGGGACGGCTCCCCTCCGGGTTGTCCGCCGCCCCATCCAAGGACCTAGGACGCTCTGGGCCTTAGGGCCCTCCTTTTCGCGCCCTAATCCGCCTACACTAGGAATATGAAAGAAGACGCGCCTTTCATCCTGGTGGCCCTGGCCTTCCACGGCCTTCTCCTGGTGGTCGACCCCGGGATCCTCTGGCAGGCGGCCAAAAAGGCCCCCGAAAAGCTCCTGGAAGTCGGTTTCGTGACCGTTCCGCCGGTGGGCATCGCCCAGTCCCGGGCCCCCCTGGCCGCCGGAATAGCTCCGGGCGGCGACTCGTCCGAGCCCGAGGCCGCCTCCCCCGCCGCTCCGGCTCCCGTGAAGGCCAAAACGATCAAAAAGGCCTTTAAAAAGCCCCTTTCTCCCGAGCAGATCGCCCGCCGCCAGGAGCGGGCCCGCGTTAAGGCCGAGCGCCGTGCCGCCCAGGCCCGGGCCCGGGCCGAGCGCGAGCTGGCGCAGGCCCAAATCCGGGAGATCAACCGCCGCCTGGAGGCCGCGCGCCGCCAGGCCGCCGAGTTGGCCCGCCGGGAGGCTCTGGAGGCCCAGGCCCGGGCCCGCCAGGAGCGAATCAGGATGATCGCCGAGGCCCGCGCCCGGGAAACCGCGCGCAAAGCCGAGATTTCCCGCACTTTGGCCGAACTGCCCTCCCCGGACGAGGCCCTCTCCGCCGCCCAACCCGAAGCGGGCGGAGGCAAAGTCGGTCGCGGCGCCGGGGCGCCTTCCCAGGATTTGGTCGCGGCCGGTTTGATGGACGCCGGGCAGGACCTTCGGGACGCGCCCAACGCCGGAGGGGGCAACGGCCGCGTGGCTTCCGGGGCCGGAGTGGAGCTGGAGATCGAGGGCTCGGCCGCGGGACGGCGCCTGCTCAACCGGCCGACCCCGGGCTGCCCCGAGTGGGTGTCCCGCCGGGGGCTGGAACTGGCGGTGGCGGTGCGATTTGTCGTGATGGACAGCGGCGCGGTGAAGGAGGGGATCCTGGTGACGCAGACCTCGGGCTTTCCCGACCTCGACAAGCTGGTGTTGGCCGCGGTCCGCAAGTGGAAGTTCGAGAAGCTGGCCGCCCTCTCCGGGCGGGGAAAGCTGGAACAGTGGGGCTTGGTCACTTTCAAGTTCGTCGGATGAAAAAGCTCCTCGGGGTCCTGGTCCTCTCCGGCCTGCCGGCCCTGGCGGCCGCCAAGTCCAAGGAGCCCGCCCTGGCGATGGAATCCTGGCACGCGACCTCCTTGGAAGCCAAGGCCCTGCGCGGCGAACTCAATTACCAGATGAACGACATGAGCCAGGCCCAGGAGAGCTTCGACGAGTCCCTGGACGCCAGCGTCCGCTACGACGGCGCCGAGGGCGAGGTCGTGGCTTTCGATCTTTACCGGACCGCCGAACTGGCTCTGCGCCGGGGCGACCGCGCCAAGGCCCGCCGCAGCCTGGAAATCCTGGTGGGGCGCTTTCCCTCCAGCGACTGGGCCCGGAAGGCTTCCTCGGCCCTGTCCCGGCTCGACGAGCTCGAGCGGGCGCCCACCGCTTCCCGCCGCAAAGCCGGCTCCGATGAGTCCCTGCGGCCGGTCGTGATCCTTTCGGCGATCCAGGAAAGCCTCCGCGCCGGGCGCGACGGCGAGGCCCTGGCCGCCTGCGGCCGCTTCCTGGCTAAATTCGACGATCACGCTTCGGCCCCCGAAATCCTTTTGCTCCAAGGCGCGCTCCGGCTCAAGGCGGGCGAGAAAGCCGCCTCCGCCGAGAGCCTGCGCTCCGCGGCCCGCGCCGGCGGCGCGGTCGGCGAGAAAGCCGCCTATCTTCTGGCCGCAGTCGAAACCCAGAAAGAGAATCCCTCCGTCGAGCGCCTCATCCCCGAAGCCGGCCGCGGCGCGGACGCTTGGACCCTGCGCGGCCAGCTCTGGCGCGGCCTGGCCGCCCACAAGGCCGGCGACGCCGCCTCCGCGGCCCGCGCCTACCGCTTCGTCCTTCAGGTCCCCGGAGACAGCCCCGCCAAGGCCTACGCCCACGCGGCCTTGGGCCGGGCGGAGCACAAGGCCGGACGGCCCGCGAAGGCCCTGGAGCATTTCGAGGCCGCTTCCGAGCAGGCCAAGGCCGCCGGGCTTGGCAACCTGGACGGCTACCTGGCCCTGGCCTTGGCCCACGGACGCCAAGCCGCCGGCGACGCCTCCGGCGCCCTGGCCGCCTACGCCGATTTCCTCAAGACCCAGACCGCCCATCCCCTGCGGGACGAGGCCCTGTTCCACTTCGGCATGGCCTTGAAGCGCGCCGGCAAACGGGACCGCGCGATGGAGATGTTCCGCCGCGTGGCCGCGTTGGATGGATCTTCTTACCGGACCCGGGGCCTTCTGCAGATCGGACAGCTCCACTACTCCCGTGGGGACGCCGACAAGGCCGCCGAGGCCTACGAGCTCATGAAAAAGGCCGCCGAGCCGGGGTCGGCCGACGAGAAAGAAGCCCTGCTCCTGGCCGCCCAGACCCGCTACAACACCAAACGCTACGCCGAGGCCGCCGCCGGCTACCGCCGCATCCTGGAAGCCTTCCCGGGCGACGCCCGCTCCCGCGAGATCCAAAACCTGTTGCTGACCTCCCTCTGGTACGCCGCCCGCGACGGCAAGGCCGAGACTTCCGCCCTGGAAAACGCCGTCGGCGCCTATCCCCGCCATCCCGTGACCGCCCACATCCGCTGGAGGCTGGGCATCAGCCTCCTGGCCGAGGGGCGGGCCGAGGCCGCCGCGGCCCAGTACCGGCGCCTCATCGAAGATTTCCCCGGCTCCCAGTACACCGTCGGCGCCCGCCACCAGTTGGGCCGCAGCCTGTTGGCGCTCGACCGCGGCGCCGAGGCCGCCCGGGCCTTCCAAGCCGTGCTGGCGGAAAACGGCGGGGCCTACGCCCGCCCCAGCGCCCTCTTGCTCGGCCCGGCCTTGGCCCAGGCTTCGGACCACCGCGGCGCGGCCGAGGCCTTCGAAGCCTTCCTGGCCCGCAAGGACGCGGGCAAGGACCGCGAGGCCGCCCTCTTCGGCCTGGCCGAGGCCCAGCGCAAGGGCTCCCAAGCCAAAGCCGCGCTGGCCGCCTACGAGACTTTGCTCAAGAATTTCCCGGGCACGGCCTACGCGGCGACGGCCCGCTACCAGTCGGGCCTGATTCTGGAAAAAGGCAAGCGGCCCAAGGAGGCCCTGGCGCACTACCAGGCTCTGAAAGCCTTGACCCCGCGCTCGGCGCCTCACCGGTTGGCCGGCCTCCTGCGCCTGGGCCTGATGGTCGAGCTGGAAGGCAAGCTCGACGCCGCCCTCAAGGCCTACAAGGAAGTCGTTCGCCTGAGCCAGGACAAGGCCCTCACCGTCACCGCCCTCCAGCGCGTGCGCGCCATCGTCGAGGCCCGCGCGCCGTCCAAGAGCCTGGCGTCGAGGTAGGCGCGGGATTCCCGGGCCGCCAGCATTTTCTAATCCGTAAATGAGCCTGAAGGCCGTTGTCGGTCCGGCGTTGC
>CAYHPY010000183.1:0-4110 GCA_964358485.1 uncultured Elusimicrobia bacterium | reverse complement strand
AGGTGGACCGGACCCTTGAAATTCCTTTTGGGATAGTAGTCCGAGGCGACGATCCGGACCACGGCTTCGGCCGCGCGCACGGCCTCCTCCAGCATGGCCTCGTCGATGATGCCGGGGGCGTCGTCGGAAGTGTGGTACTCGTCGTAAGGGGCGCGGGTCATCATGATGGACGGCACGCCGACTCCGGGGCCGTTGAGGACTTTCTCGTCGGCGCTGAAGATGGCCCACGCGTCCAGGAGCCGGACGCCGGGCGCGATCGGGGGCACGACGGCGTCTGTCACGCGGTCGATGATGGCCCCGCCGGGCCAGGAATGTTGGACGGCGAGGGTGTTGCGGTTGCCGATGCTCTCCAGGATGACGGCCGAACGCAGCCGCGGAATAAGGTCCTCATGGCCCGACATCCAGCAGACCGTGCCCACGGTCTCCGGCTGGAAGAGAAAACGCACGGAGGCGCTGCCCGAGGGCAGGGGCTTGGCGGCCAGGCGCTTGGCCAGCTCCACGCCGACGGCCACGGCGCTGGCGTTGTCGTTGGCCTGGCGCGGATGGCAGAGGTGGGCGCTGACGACGACCTCTTCGCCTCCGGGCGGGGGCCCGCCCTCGGGATGGAGGAGGCCGATCCCCACCTTGAGCCCGGGGGCGTCCTGGAACCGGGCGCGGATGACGGCCCGGTAGCGCTTGTCGCGCGGCAGGGAGTCGAAGACTTTCTTGGAGAGGCAAAACCCCCAGGTCTTGTCGTAGTACTTGAACATCCAGGGGATGGCGTCGGGGCGCTTTTCGGAGAAATGAAGCCTGGGGCGGAGCTCGTCGAAGGTCAGGGTCAGGTCCACCGGTTCCGAGTAGGACACCAGGTGCAGGCAGTTCTCCTTGAAATCGACGATCCGGCGCCCGCCCTCGACCTCCAGGTAGGCTTCCTGGACTTCGTACCGGGGGGGCACCTCCCAGGTCCAGCGCTCCTGGCCGCAGGGAAATTCCTCGATCCAAAAACCGGCGGCCTTGGGAAGGCGGCGCCGGAGGACCTCGAGCCCCTCGTCGAAGCCCTCCGAGACGAGGGTGCGGTGAAGCCCGTAGAGCTCCTCGACGACGCTTTTGATGGTTTCGGTCATGGCTGGCATTGGATCCTTCCGGTGATCAGGTCCGGGAGCGGGGATTCGGGGGACAGGAGCAGGCCGGGATTTTTTCGGAGCAGGTCCGAAACGCGGACGAAGAGCTCCTTGGCCCGGTAGGAAAAAAGGGTGCCGTAGGCCAGCGGGACCGCGGTCTCAAGCCCCTCCCGGTGGAGGGTGCGGTGAAAGCCCGGCAAATCCAGCTTGAACCTCAGGTCGCGGGAGTACATGGCGTAGGGGCGCGGGTCGGGCGCGCCGTCCATGACGACGGTTCCCGGGTAATGCTTGAGGCCCCGGTAGGGAACGCCGACTCTCTCCTCCACGAAGTGCACGAAGGTCAGGCGCTCGGCGCCGACCCCGGCGCAGACGAGCAGGGCGTCGGCGTCGTGGAGTTTTTCGAAGGCGGAACCGGGGCCGAAAGAGCTCGGCGCCCAGGCGTCCGCGATCTCACGCGCGCGGGCTCCGGCCACGCAGAGGGAGTGGATGGGATGGCGGCTTCGCAGGGTGCCGGGCCTCAGACGGAAGGCCTCGGTCAGCGCCCCCATTTCCGAGGGGGTTTTCGCCAGGTCGAAGGTCCGGGTGCGCGGGTAGCTCAAGGTGAAGGCGGGCATGGCCAAGGTGCCGCCGGGGCCGAGCCATTCCAAGGCCGCCCCGATCAGGGCCTCGGGACCCCCCTCCGTCAGCCCGAAGGCGGGGAGGTGGCTGTGGAGGAGGAGGATGTCGCCGGGGCGGGCTCCCGCCGCGGCCAGGGCGTTCTTGAAATCCGCGGCCGTGGTTTTTTTCAAAGGACGGCCTCCCCGCCCGTCACGGGAACGTGAACGCCGTTGAGGTGTTGGGCCTCGGGAGACGCCAGGAAGGCGACGGTCTCGGCCACGTCGCGCGCCGCGGCCAGCCGCCGGGTGGGATTTCTCAGGGCCATGGCCCGCAGTTGGTTCTCCGTGAGGCCCGACCAGAGATCGGTGGGGACCAGGGACGGGGAGACCATGTTGGCGGTGATCCCGTGGGGGCCGAGTTCCGCGGCCAAGCTCCTGGTCAAACCGATGAGGGCGGATTTCGCGGTCACATAGGCCGTCCAACCGACCGGCGGAAGTCCGATCACCGAGGAGCTCAAGATGTTGACGATCCGCCCGAAACCGCGTTCCCGCATCCCGGGAGCCGCCAGCCGGGAGAGCTCGAAAGCGGAGCCGACGCAGGCCAGAAAGGCTCCGGAGAGATCTTCCAGGGTCAGGTCCGCCAGGTCGGTCTTGGCGGGACCGGGCCCGGCGTTGTTGACCAGGACGTCCACACGCCCGAAGGCGAGGAGCGCCTCGTCGAACAGGGCGCGGCGGCCCTCCGGGTGGAAAACGTCCGCCCGGACGGCGGCGGCGCGGCCCCCGGCTTGCCGGATTTTCTGGACCAAGGCTTGGGCGGCGTCGGCGCTGGCGTTGTAGTTGACCACGACCGCCGCGCCGCGCCCCGCCAAGGACTCGGCGACGGCCGCCCCGATGCCCCGGCTGGCCCCGGTGACGACGGCCACGGCGTCGCCCGTCTTCGGGGAAAGCCCGCGCGCCGGGATGGTGACCAGGGCCTCGCCAATGGCGGCGGCCTTGCCCTCGGCGGAGCGTTCCGGGCCGGCGGCGGCCACCACGGCTTCCCCCGAGACGGCCTTGACCGTCCCCTGCTTGACGATCTCCACGCCCAAGGACAGGGCGCGCAGGCCTTCGTTTTTCTGCTTGACCGTGATCTTGACCGCGATGCGGTCTCCGATGTAGAGAGGGGACTCGAACTTCAGGTTCTGGGAGAGCCAGACCGTCCCGTGGCCGGGGAACTCCGCGCCGATGACGCGGGAGAGGTAGGCCATCGACAGCCCGCCGTAGGCCACGCGGTCCTTGTAGCCGAGGCCCTTGGCGAAGGCGGCGTCCAGATGCAGGGGGTTGGAATCCCCCGAAAGCCCGTGGAAGCGTTCCACGTCCTCGGCGGTGACGGTCGCCTCCCAGACGAACTCGTCTCCCACCTTGAAGCGGGCGAAATTCCAGGCGTTCATGGGCGTTTTTCCTTGACGGCGGCGGCGATGAAGTCCTCGAGGGCGGGCAAGGTGAGCGCGTTCTGCATGGACTCCGTGGTGAGCGCGACGCCGAATTCCGATTCCACCGCCATCATGAGCGCGATGTGTCCCAGGGAGTCCCAGCCCTTGAGGACCCCGAATTGGGCGTCATCGGGGATGTCTCCGACCGCCACTTCGAACAGGGAGGCCATGAGGGTCTTAATGCGAGCGCGCATGGTCGCCCTCCTGGATCGAGATTTCGGGGGGGAAAACCGGAGGAGACGACAAATCCAGGGAGAAGAGGCCGTCCTCCGGCCCGGGAGAGAAATCCCGGGCCGGGTAAAAATCCTTGACGAGGCCGTTTTTCGGCGTCGGGAGGTATCGTCCCCGCAGGGTCTTGGCCCCGCGGGCGGCCGCGCGGGCGGCGAGGAAGGCCAGGAAGGCGTCCTCGACCCTTCGGCCCAGCACCCGGCAGCTGAGCAGGAGAGTGTCGATTTCGGCGACGGCGTCCTTGAGACGGAGTACGCCGAAGCCGACGACTCCGTTGTCGCCGAAACGGTCCTTGAGGGAAAGGGTGAAGGCCGCGGCCGAGCGGTCGGCAAGCAGGGCCGACAGCTCCCCCTCGGTATAACGCCGGGTCGTGAGGTTGAATTGATTGGTTTTGCCGCAAAGTTGGGCGGCCCGGGCCACGCCGGCGGGGGCCAGCGGCGAAAAGAGCGCCTGTTGGTTCAAGGACGCCAGGAATTCCTCCAGCGATCCGGCGGCCTTCTTGAGGTCCTCGCGTCCCGCGCGTTCCGCGTAGAGGCGGCCGCGCTCCGCGTCCTCGGCGGTCAGCGCCGGCCGCTTGAGGGCGGGCAGTTCCCTCAGCCAGCGCGGGCGGCGGCAGGGATCTTGCGGCATTTCGGGGACGAGGGCGGGAAGGCGGGCCCGGACCTCGGCCCTTTGGACGGGATCGTCGTCCAGGAAGACGAAGCTGTCGATCCC
>CAYHPY010000182.1:1725-4131 GCA_964358485.1 uncultured Elusimicrobia bacterium | reverse complement strand
CTTGATAAAGGTTGTAGGTAAACGAATCGTAGTTATCAATGAGCAGAATCACGCCGCCCCCAACGCCCTGCGGGCGGCCGCGAGCTTGTTGCGGACTTCCTGGTATTCGGCTTCCGGGCGGGAATCGGCCACGATGCCCGCCCCGGCCCGAAACACCGCTCGCCCTCCCTTCTTCTGCACCGAGCGGAGCGCGATGCAGGAATCCAGGTTCCCTTGGAAATCGTGCTGGAGAAAGGCCCCCGAGTAGAACCCCCGCGGAGTGGTCTCCAACTCGGAGATGATCTCCATGGCGCGCACTTTCGGAGCCCCGCTCACCGTGCCCGCCGGAAAGCAGGCCTTGAGCGCGTCCCACGCCGTCTTGCCCTTCTCGATCCGCCCTTCCACCGTGCTGACCAAATGCATCACGTGGGAGAAGCGGCGCACCTTCATGAAGCTCGACACCTCCACCGTGCCGGGCGCGCACACCTTCCCCAGATCATTCCTTCCGAGATCCACCAGCATGAGGTGCTCGGCCCGCTCCTTCGGGGAAGCCAACAAAGCCTTCTCCAGTCTTTTATCGTGGGCGCCCTTTCCCCGAGGGCGCGTGCCCGCGATCGGACAGGTTTCCACCCGCCCCCCCTCCACCTTGACCAGCATTTCCGGAGAAGCGCCCAGATAACTTTTCTCCCCGTCCCTGAAGTAGAAGTTGTACGGCGACGGCGATACGGCTCTCAGTCTTCGGTAAAGATCGATGGGGGACTCTTCATTGCGCACCGAAAACCGTTCCGAAATCACGCACTGAAATATATCCCCGGCCCGGATATGGCTCTTGATCCGCTTAACCGCGTTCAGAAAAGCCGATTTCCCCATCGTGCCTTCAGGAGCCCCGACACTTTCAGCCTTCCTGATCTCTCCCTTGGGCAGCCCTCTCCAAACCCCTTCCAGCCTCCGAGCCAGCCGCTTCCCATCCCCCCGCAGAGTCCAAAGCGTGACCTTTTTCTTGGAAATCAAGACCATGGCCGGGAAAGCCATTAGAACCCCTTCATCGCCAAGCTCCTTGGTCTTGATTTTCGTTTCTAAAAACCGGACCAGCTCATACCCCAACCACCCGACGATTCCGTTGGAAAATGGTTTTACCTCTCCCTTGACTTTGAACCCAGACACCCACTTCCCCGCCGCCGTGACCGGATCTCCGGACAACGGCCGCTTCTTTCCGTTTTTTTCCAAATAAGCCCGCCCCTTCGTTATCCGTAAAACCTCAAACGGCCCCACCCCGATGCGAACCCGGCCCTCACCCACGTTCTCCAGCAGAAACCCCTTATCGGCCCCCTCCAACTTCATCCAAGCCTCCAGGGCGGAGGCGGGGTCGATGGGGCCCAAATCCAGATCAACCCGGGCCGGGGAATAAACAGGCATGCGCGGATATGATAGCGCAATGGGGGGCGCGGCGGCGAGAACGGCGGCTCCCCGGCCAAAATGGTAAACTTCGAACATGACCGGAATCGGCGTCGTCCCCGCCTTCCTGGCCGGAGTCGCCTCCTTCGTGTCCCCCTGTGTGCTCCCGTTGGTGCCCGGCTACATCTCGCTGATCTCGGGCCTATCCCTGGAGGAGCTGGCCAAGGGAGAGGACCGCTCCCTGATCTGGAAACGGGCCGGGGTGGGCTCGATCTATTTCGTCATGGGCTTTTCCCTGGTCTTCATCTGCCTCGGAGCCTCCGCGTCCTTCGTGGGACAACTGCTTTCGACCCACATGGCGGTTCTGAGCAAAATCGCCGGAGCGGTCATCGTCGTCTTCGGCCTGCACGTGACCGGCTGGGTGCCCATCAAGCTCCTTTATTACGAGCGGCGCTTTCAGGCCAACAACGCCGCCCCGGGCGCCGTCGGGGCCTTCGTCATGGGCCTGGCCTTCGCCTTCGGTTGGACGCCCTGCATCGGCCCGATCCTGGCGGCGATCCTCTCTTTGGCCGCCACCCAGGACACCGTGGCCAAGGGGGTGTTTCTCCTGGCGGTCTATTCGCTGGGGCTGGGCATCCCCTTCATCCTCACCGGATTCGGGGTCCCCGTCTTTCTGCGGATCTTCGCCCGCTACAAGCCCTTCATCCGCTACGGGGAGATGGGGGCCGGCTTGCTCTTGATCGCGGTCGGCCTGCTGGTGTTCTTCAACAAGCTCACCTTGCTCATCCAGCTCCTGCCGCGCTCATTCTACAAGTTCGTGCTATGACCGAGCCTAGCGAGGAAATGGTCGCTTCCAGAGCCGTAAGCGGGCGACCATGAGGGCGACCAAAACCGCGGTGGCCCTTCTGGGGGCCGGAGCGCTTCTCTATGGAATTCTCGTTTTTCGTTCCGGGAGCAATACCCCCGTTACTCCCGCGCCCGCCCCGGCCCTGACCTTGCCCGATTTGACCGGCAAGCCGGTTTCCCTGTCGG
>CAYHPY010000182.1:0-1625 GCA_964358485.1 uncultured Elusimicrobia bacterium | reverse complement strand
CCCGCCCCGGCCCTGACCTTGCCCGATTTGACCGGCAAGCCGGTTTCCCTGTCGGACTATAAAGGCAAAGTCGTCCTGGTGGACTTCTGGGCCACCTGGTGCGATCCCTGCCTGGCCGAAATGCCCGATCTTAAGGAAGTCCACGAAAAATACAAGGACCGGGGCTTCGCCATCCTGGGGGTTTCGGTGGATGAGGACGGACCGGAGGCGGTCGCGGCCTTCGCCCGGGAAAACTCCGTGCCCTATCAACTGCTTTGGGCCGGGGCCAAGCGGATTGCGGGTTGGGACGTTCCCGGGGTGCCCAGCGCCTTCCTCATCCGGCCCGACGGCTCCCTGGTCCGCAAATTCTACGGCCCCAAGAACAAGATGACCTTGGGCTGGGAAATCGACAAAATCCTGCCCCAATAGCTCAGCCGCGGGAGGCGATTCTAGGACGGAAAAATTGCTAGAATCGCCCCGATGCCCCCCGCCGCCGCCCTTCCCGACACGCCGGTCATGCGCCAATACCGGGCGCTCAAGGCCAAGCATCCCGGCACCATCCTTTTCTTCCGCCTGGGGGACTTCTACGAGATGTTCGCCGGCGACGCCGAGGCCGCGGCCCCCGCGCTGGGCCTGGTCCTGACCTCCCGCCAGGGCATCGCCATGTGCGGGGTGCCGGTCCACAGCTACCAGGGCTATGTCTCCCGCCTGCTCAAAGCCGGGCACAAAGTGGCCATCGCCGACCAGATGGAGGCCGCTTCCAAGGAAAAAAAACTCGTCGAACGGGCCATCACCCGGCTCATCACGCCCGGGACGGTGATCGAAGACGAGCTCCTGGAGCCGTCGGCCACCAATTTCCTGGTCGCCCTCGAGGTGGACCTGGTCGGCTGGGGCGCGGCCTGCATCGACGTCTCCACCGGGGAATTTTGGGCCTCCCAGGGTTTGAACGACCAAGGCTTCCGCCGCCTCCTGTCCCTGCTGGCCCGCATCGGCCCGGCCGAGGTCCTGGCCGAGCCCGACGCCGCCGAGCGCCTGCGCCTGCGCGAGGTTTTGGGCGCGCGGACCTGCCTGACCTTGGCCGTCCCCAAACCCCCGGCCGGCGCGGACCCCTCCTGGGCGCGGGAATCGATCTGGCTCAACCACCATCTGGCCGCCCGCGCGGCCCTGCGCGCCCGCCGCTACGTCGCCGAGACCCAATTTCACATCAAGGAAATTCTTTCCCCGACCTACCGGGAATCGGCCTCGGAACTTCAGCTCGACGAGACCGCGATCCGGACCTTGGAGCTGGTCGAGGCCGCCTCGGGAGACCGCAAGCACTGCCTCTGGGGCCTTTTGGACCATTGCCGGACCCCGATGGGCAGCCGGCGGCTCAAATCCTGGATCCTGCACCCCTCCACCGACGTCGGCGAAATCGTCCACCGCCAAAACTCCGTCGAGGAGCTCTTCAACCTCTCCGATCTGCGCAACTCCCTGGGCAAGATCCTCGCGCAAATCTCCGACATCGCGCGCGTGACCAACCGCCTGGCCACCCGCCAGGCCGGGCCGCGCGACCTGGGCGCCTTGCGCGATTCCCTGGCCAAAAAGAAAAGCCTCATGTCCCTGCTCAAGGGCGCGCAATTCTGCTCCGGCCTTCAGGAATTGGCCGG
>CAYHPY010000181.1:0-4147 GCA_964358485.1 uncultured Elusimicrobia bacterium | reverse complement strand
GCCCCTGATCTTCCTGGATTACTTCGACACCGCCAAGCTAGACCTGGCCCGCTCCAAGCGGGTCATCGCCGGGATCATGGAGGGCTGCCGCCAGGGCCGCTCCGTCCTGCTGGGGGGCGAGACCGCCGAGATGCCCGGGTTCTACCCTCCGGGGGAATACGACCTGGCCGGCTTCTCGGTCGGCTTGGTGCGCCGCTCAGAGGTGATCGACGGCTCCAAGATTTTCCCCGGGGACTTGATTCTCGGACTCAGATCCTCGGGCCTGCACTCCAACGGCTTCTCCCTGGTCCGCCGCCTGTTCCGCGGCCATGCTCTCAAGCGCTGGGGCAAGACTTTGCTGACGCCGACCCGGATCTACGTTCCGGAAATCACCCGCCTTCAGGAAGGGCTCAAGGAAAAAGGCCACATCATCCTGGGCATGGCCCACATCACCGGGGGCGGCATCGTCGAAAATCTTCCCCGCGTCCTGCCCCGCGGGTGCCGGGCGGTCCTGCACACCCACTCCTGGACCCGGCCGCCCGTATTCGACGAGATCCGCCGCCGGGGCAAGGTTCCCGAGGCCGAGATGTGGAAGACCTTCAACATGGGGATGGGCCTGCTGATCGTCATCCGGCCCAACTCCCTGGCGCTGGCCCAGAAGCTCCTTCCCGAGGCCAAGCTCATCGGCGAGATCGTCGCGGGAAAAAACGAGGTCGAACTGCAATGATCAAGATCGCGGTCTTCGCCTCGGGGGAGGGCACCAACCTTCAGGCCCTCATCGACGCGGCCGCGGCGGGGCGGATCCGGGGAAAAATCTCCCTGGTCGTTGCCTCCAGCCCCGAGGCCGGAGCCCTCAAGCGCGCCCAACGGGCCGGCATTCCCACCGAGATTTCCCATCCCCGCGATTTCCCGACCCCCGAGGAATACAACGCCCACTTGGCCCGGCTCTGCAAAGCCCGAGAGGTCGGGCTGATCTGCCTGGCCGGCTTCATGCTCCAGGTGCGGGGTCCCCTGCTCAAGGCCTTCCCGTGGCGGATCATGAACATCCACCCGGCCCTGCTCCCGTCCTTCGGGGGCAAGGGCATGTACGGGCGCGCCGTGCACGAGGCGGTCCTCAAGGCGGGCGTCCGCGTGACCGGCTGCACCGTCCACCTCATCGACGCGGAATACGACAAGGGACTCGTGGTTTGGCAGTCGGCCGCGCCGGTCCTGGCCGGGGACACCCCCGAGACCCTGTCGGCCCGCGTCCGCACCCAGGAGCATTGGGCCTATCCGAAGGCGGTGTCCTTGTTCTGCGAGGGACGGCTTCAAATTTCGGATTCGGGCCTAAAAATCCTTCCCTCCCCTCTGGACAATTCCCCGCGGATCAAACGCGCCTTGCTCACCGTCGCCGACAAGACCGGCCTGCCGGAATTCGCCCGCGCCCTTTCCGACCTCGGGGTGGAACTCGTGTCCACCTCCGGCACCGGGCGCGCCCTCAAGGAGGCCGGCCTCACCATCCGCGCGCTGGACACCTTGACGGGTTTTCCGGAAATCCTCTCCGGGCGCGTGAAGACCCTTCACCCCAGCGTCCATGGGGCGATCCTGTTCCGCCGCAAGGACCCCGGCCAATCCAAGGAGGCCCAGCTCCTCGGCATCGAGCCCATCGACATGGTGGTGGTCAACCTTTATCCCTTCGCCAAAACCGCGGCCCAGGCGCCCTCCCCTTTTTCCCCGGAGGTCATCGACCAGATCGACATCGGCGGCCCCGCCCTGATCCGGGCCGCAGCCAAGAATTTCGAGCACGTGGCGGTGCTGGTGTCTCCCCAGGATTACGGCGGGGTGATCAAGGAACTGGAAACCTCCTCCGGCGCGCTCGGGGCCGACACCCTGCGGCGCCTGGCCACCTCCGCTTTCCGGCACACCGCCGAGTACGACCGGATGATCTCCGAGGCCTGGAGCAAGGTGCCCGCTTCGGTCGGGGGGGGAGGAATTTCGGCGCCGCCTCCCGCCCCGGCCCCGGCCCCGAGCCTGGAAAGCGGAACCGCGGGCGGTTTCCCGGCGACTTTGACCGTGGGCCTGAAGAAGATCCAGGACCTGCGCTACGGAGAAAATCCGCATCAACGCGCCGCCCTCTACAGCCGGGACGGAGTCCTTTCCTTCAAACAGCTCCACGGCAAGGAGCTTTCCTACAACAATCTGCTCGACGCCAACGGGGTCTGGGAGGCCGTCTCCGAGTTCTCGGACCCCGCCGCCGCCATTTTCAAACACGTCACCCCTTCCGGCGTGGGAACGGGAGAGTCCCTCGTGCAAGCCGTTCAACGGGCCTGGGCCTGCGACCCGCTTTCGGCCTTCGGCGGGGTCATCGCGGTCAACCGCCCCCTCGACGCCGAAATCGCCGAGGAGCTATCCCAACGCTTCATCGAGGTCATCATCGCTCCCGAGTTCCACCCGGAGGCCTTGGCTCTCCTTAAAAAAAAGGCCAACCTGCGGCTCCTACTCCGCCGGGATCCCCCGGCCGACCACCTGTCTCTGCGGAGCCTGGGCTCCGAGGTCTTGGCCATGGAGCCCGACCGCGCCACCTTCGGCGCCAAGCTGGAATGCGCGACCAAAAGAACCCCGGGCAAGGCCGAGGAGGACGCGCTGCGCTTCGCCTGGATCGTCTGCAAGCACGTCAAATCCAACGCCATCGTCCTGGCCCACGCCGGCGGCACCGTCGGCATCGGCGCGGGCCAGATGTCGCGCGTGGACGCGGTCCGCATGGCCGGGCTCAAATACGAGGCCTACCGACGGGACAACCCCGCGCCCGATCTCCTGGTCATGGCCTCCGACGCCTTTTTTCCCTTCAAGGACGGAATCGAAACCGCCGCCTCCTTCGGGGTCTCGGCGGTCATCCAGCCCGGCGGCTCGGTCAAGGACGGCGAGGTCATCGCCTGCGCCGACCAGAAAGGCGTGGCCATGGTCTTTACGGGCATGAGGCACTTCCGGCATTGATCAAAAACAAAGCGATTTTGGCGCTGGAGGACGGGACGATCTTCGAGGGCCTGGCGTGCGGGGCCGAAGGGGAGAGCTCGGGGGAGATGGTGTTCAACACCTCCATGACCGGCTACCAGGAAATCCTGACCGATCCCTCCTACAAAGGCCAGATCGTCACGATGACCTACCCCCAGATCGGCAACTACGGGATCACCGCGGTCGACAACGAGTCCCACCGGCCCCACCTGAGCGGCTTCGTGGTTCGGGAGCTGTGCCGCAACCCCTCCAACTGGCAGTCCATCGAGCCCCTGGATTTCTTCCTTAAGAAGCACGGCATCCTGGCCATCGAAGGCATCGACACCCGGGCCCTGACCCTCCGCCTGCGCCGCAAGGGCGCCCTGCGGGCCGTGCTTTCCACCAAAGACCTCAATCCCCTGAGCCTCCGCAAAAAGTCCCGGAAAGTCCAGTCCATGGTGGGCATGGACCTGGCCCGGACGGTGACCTGCGAAAAGCGCTACGAATGGGCCTCGGACCGCCAAACCGTCCTGCACGTGGTCGTCTACGATTTCGGGGTCAAGTACGGGATTCTCCGCTGCCTGGACACCATGGATTGCCGGGTCACCGTGGTCCCGGCCACCACCACCGCCGCCGAGACCCTGGCGCTCAAGCCCGACGGCATCCTGCTGTCCAACGGCCCCGGGGACCCCGAACCCGTGGTCTACGCCATCGAGACCATCAAGCGCCTGCTCGACTCCCGGATTCCCATGTTCGGAATCTGCCTCGGCCATCAGCTCCTCGGGTTGGCCCTCGGCGGGCGGACCTTCAAGCTCAAGTTCGGCCACCATGGGGCCAACCACCCCGTCATGGACCTTTCCACCCGGCGCGTCGAGGTCACGAGCCAAAACCACGGTTTCTGCGTGGACTTGGACAGCCTCCCCAAGGAGGTGCGCACCACCCACGTCAACCTCAACGACGGCACCTCCGAAGGCATGGCCCACTCCCAGCTTCCCGCCTTCTCGGTCCAGTACCACCCGGAGGCGTCCGCCGGCCCGCACGACAGCCGCTACCTTTTCTCGCGGTTTCGAGACCTGATGGTCGCCCGAAAAGAAACGAAGGTCCAGGGATAAATGCCCAAAAGAACCGACATCAATAAAATTCTGGTGATCGGCTCCGGCTCGATCGTCATCGGCCAGGGCTGCTAATTCGACTACTC
>CAYHPY010000180.1:0-4211 GCA_964358485.1 uncultured Elusimicrobia bacterium | reverse complement strand
AGTGCTTTTCGGTGGTCCTGGATGCGTGCCGAATCGCCGTCAAGTACATGACCCCGGTCATCTTCCTCTCCGACGGCTACCTGGCCAACGGCTCGGAGCCCTGGCTGGTCCCGGACGTCTCCAAGCTCCCGCGCTTCGGGCGCAACCCCGCCCCCTCGGCGGCGGATTTCCAGCCCTACCAGCGGGATCCCGAGACCTTGGCCCGGCCCTGGGTGTATCCGGGCATGGCCGGCTACGAGCACCGCATCGGCGGCATCGAGAAGGCCGACATCACGGGCAACGTCAGCTACGACCCCGAGAACCACGAGCGGATGGTCCGCCTGCGGGCGGCCAAGGTCGCCAAGATCGCGCAGGAGATTCCGCCCACCCCGGTGCTCGGCCCCAAAAAGGGCAAGGTCCTGGTGGTGGGCTGGGGCAGCACCTACGGGGCGATCACCGCGGCGGTCCGCAACTTCCACGCCAAGGAGAAATCGGTGGCGGCGGTCCATCTGCGCTACCTCAATCCCCTGCCCCCCGACCTGGGCGAGATTCTCTCGTCTTACGACCATGTCCTGATCCCCGAGATGAACCTGGGCCAGCTTCTCAAGGTCCTGCGCTCGAGGTACCTGGTCCCCGCCGTCGGGCTCAACAAGGTCAAGGGCCAGCCGTTCAAGATCGCGGAGATCGAGACCGCGGTTCAATCGCTCCTGGAGGGAAAAGCCAATGGACTCGGACGCTGAACTTACTTCCCTTCCCGCCAAGGGCCCCGTCCTGGCCCGCAAGGACTTCGTGTCCGACCAGATGGTCCGGTGGTGCCCCGGCTGCGGGGACTTCGCCATCCTGGCCACCGTGCAGAAGCTCATGCCGGCGATCGGCATCGCCCGGGAAAACATCGTCTTCGTCTCCGGGATCGGCTGCTCCTCGCGCTTTCCGTATTACATGAACACCTTCGGGTTTCATTCGATCCACGGGCGGGCCCCGACCTTGGCCACCGGCCTCAAGTGCACCCGTCCCGAGCTCAGCGTCTGGGTGGTGACCGGCGACGGCGACGGCCTCTCCATCGGGGGCAACCACCTCATCCACGCCCTGCGCCGCAACGTGGACCTCAAGATTCTTTTGTTCAACAACCGGATTTACGGCCTGACCAAGGGTCAGACCTCCCCGACCTCCGAGGTCGGCAAGAAGACCAAGTCCACGCCGATGGGCTCGGTGGACTTTCCGATCAACCCGATCTCCCTGGCCCTGGCCTCCGAGGCCACCTTCGTGGCCCGGGCCGTGGACACCGACTTGGGCTTTTTGAGCGACGTGCTGGCCCGCGCCGCCCAGCACAAGGGCTCGGCCTTCATCGAGATCCTACAGAACTGCATCGTTTTCAACGACGGGGCTTGGACCGAGGTTTCCGACAAGTCCGTCCGCGAGGACCACATCGTCCGGCTGGTGCACGGCAAGCCGGTGATCTTCGGCAAGGCCTTGGACAAGGGCATCCGCTTCAAGGGCCTCAACCCCGAGGTCGTGACCTTCGAGCCGGGCAAGCCCCCGGCGGACCTGGCGGTTCACGACGAGTTCGCGCCTTCCCCGGCCCTGGCGCACTTGTTCGCCCATCTAGGGGGGGCGCCGTTTCCGACCCCCTTGGGGGTGTTCCGGTCCGTCCAGCGCCCGACTTTGCATGAGCTCATCGACGAGCAGGTCGCGGCCTCCCGCAAGGGGACCCCGGACCTTCAGGCCCTCCTCCGCGGCGCGGAAACCTGGACGGTGGCCTGAAATGAGGTGTCCGGATTGCGGCCACGCCAACATCGCCGGAGCCGATGACTGCTCCGCCTGCGGGGCCTCTTTGGTCAACATCCCGGCCAAGCCGGCCGCCAAGGGGCTGGAGCGTAAAATTCTGGAGGGCTCCGTGGCCGACCTCTCCCCGAAAAAGGCCATGACGGTGTCCTCCGAGGACTCCCTGGAGACCGCCGTCGCGGCCATGCGCAAGGCCAAGGTCGGCTGCGTCCTGGTCACCGAAAACGGCCGCCTGTCGGGGGTTCTTTCGGAGTGGGAGCTCCTCCAGCACTCCGCGGAGTCGGCCCCGCTTTCCTCGGTCCCGGTCAAGCGCGCGCTCCGGTCCAACCCGGCAGTCCTTCGGGAAACCGACCAATTGGCCGAGATGTTTCATCAGATGGCGATCAGCGGGCACCGGCATGTTCCGGTGGCCCTCAGCGCCGGCGGTTACGGCGTCGTTTCCGCCCGCGATCTGCTCCGTTACCTTTGCAAATAGGAGGCCCTATGGCCGATCCCAAAGCCCAAGCCGATGCCCTGCTCAGCAGCGTCAAGAAAGAGACCGAATCCTACTCCCCCGGCCTGGAAGGGGTCGTGGCGGCGCGCAGCCGCCTGTGCCAGATCGACGGCACCGCGGGCAAGCTGTTTTATTGCGGCTATCCCATAGAGGAACTGGCCGAGGGCTCGACCTACGAGGAATGCTGCTTCCTCCTGTTCCACGGCCGCCTGCCCCGCCACGAGGAGCTTGAGGCCCTCAAGGACGAGTTCCGCCAGAAACGGGCCCTTCCCCAGCAGGTCATCGACTTCATCGCGATGATGCCCCACACCAGCCACCCGATGGACGCCCTGCGCACCGTGGCCTCCCTGTTGGCGACCTTCGACAACAACCCCGAGCGCTCCCCGGAGGCCAACCTCCACCGCGGGGTGTCCTTGACGGCGCAGTTCCCGACGATCGTGGCCACCTTTCACCGCCTGCGCCAGAATCAGAAGCCGGTGGCGCCCCACGCCAAGCTGGGCCACGCGGCCAACTTCCTCTACATGCTGACCGGAGAGGAGCCCGAGGAGAGCGTGGCGCGCGTCATGGACATCGCCATGGTCCTTCATTTGGACCACGAGATGAACGCCTCCACCTTCGGTTCCTTGGTGATCGCCTCCACCCTGTCGGACATCTACTCCGCCGTGACCGCGGGCGTCGGCGCCCTCAAGGGCCCCCTGCACGGCGGCGCCAACGAGGCCGTGCTCAAGATGCTCCAGGCCATCGGCGACCCCAAGAACGTCGAAGCCTTCGTTGACGACGCTTTGGCCAAGAAGGTCAAAATGATGGGCTTCGGCCACCGGGTCTACAAGAACTACGACCCGCGGGCGCGCATCCTCAAGGAATACGCCCGCCGCCTGTCGGAGCGGACCAAGTTCTCGCGCTTCTTTAAGATCAACGACAAGCTCGAGAAAGCCATGGTGGAGCGCAAGGGCAAGCAGGGGATCTTCCCCAACGTGGACCTGTACTCGGGGATCGTCTACCACCAGATGGGCATCGCCACCGACCTGTTCACGCCGATCTTCGCGATCGCGCGCGTGGCCGGCTGGACCGCCCACATCCTGGAGTACTGGCAGGACAACAAGCTCTTCCGGCCGAACTCGATCTACGAGGGGGCGGCCCCCCGAAAGTTCACGCCCATCGCCCAGCGATGACCGAGCTTCCATGAAACTCCTGGAATACGAGGCCAAGGACCTTTTCCGCGAGCGCGGCATCCCCGTGCCCCGGACCGGAGGCGTGATCCGGACCGTCGCCCAGCTTCCGGCGGCTCTCAAGAAGGCCGGCAAGGGCCCCTGGGTCATCAAGGCCCAGGTGCTGGCGGGCGGACGCGGCAAGGCCGGCGGCATCAAGCTGGCCAAGACCCCGAAGGAGGCCAAGGAACTGGCCAAGGCCATGCTCGGCATGACCTTGGCAACGCACCAAACCCACGGCCAGGGCCTCAAGGTCGAGGAAGTCCTCATCGACGCCGCGTCCAAGATCGAGAAGGAGCTGTATCTGTCCATCGCCCTGGACCGCAAGTCGGCCTCCCCGGTGTTCATCGCCTCGGCGGAAGGCGGCGTGGAGATCGAGAAGCTGGCCGAGGAACGGCCCGAGGCCATCATCCGGCAGAGTTTCGATCCGGTGGCGGGACTGCGGGATTTCGAAGCCCGAAAGCTCGCCTTCGCCTTGAAGATTCCGGCCGAGCGGGTGGGCGAGTTCGTGAAGGTGGCCAAGGCTTTGGCCAAGCTCTTTATGGATCTGGACCTCAGTTTGGTGGAGATCAATCCCCTTCTGCTCTCCTCGACGGGGCTGACCGCTCTGGACGGAAAGATCGTTTCCGACGACAACGCCTTGTACCGCCAGCCCGGCCTGGCGGCCCGGCCGGATCACCAGTCCTCGCCCATTGAGATTTTTGCCAAGGAGGCCCGCAAATCCAAACTCGGCCTGGACGGCGCCAAAG
>CAYHPY010000179.1:0-4478 GCA_964358485.1 uncultured Elusimicrobia bacterium | reverse complement strand
GTGTTCGCCATTTTTGGTTCCACTGGTCCATCAGGAGGGGGAGGGGGTGGGGGAGGCGGCGGTCCTCCCGGAGGAGGTGGAGGGGGTGGAGGAGGGGACGGAGAGGCCGTAAACGGCCGGGGCCTCGCCGTTTCGGCCAGCCCCAAGGGAGAGCTTTGGCTGGTGGTCCAAGACACGGCCTCGATAAGTCTTGCCAAATTCACCTCGACCGGCGCCTCCGAGGGCGCCATTCCCCTCCCAGGCGCGGGTGACTTCGGCGCTTGGCGGGTAGGCTTTGACCCGGAGGGAAACGCCTTGGCGGTGGGCTCCACGATGGGTGAAACCACGGGGCCCGACGTTGCCGTCTACCGAGTCGGACCCGAAGGAAGCATTCTATCCACCGCCACCTTCGACGCGGGCCAGGGCAATGCCGCCATTGCCCTGGACGCCACCGGCGGGGTCTGGATCGCCGGGGCAGTAGGCACCGGAGGCGAGTCCGGGTCGGATCTTCGGGCCCAACTGGCCCTTTGGAAATACACCCCCCAGGACGGCCTCAAGCTCAAATCCCTCTACGCGGGTCCCGGCGGCCTGGACGCCGGCTTTGGCGTGCGGACGGACTCCTCCGGGAACATTTGGATCGTCGGCTTTTCGTCCAATCCCGCGACCCCTGGGCCCAATAAACTCGACTTGGCGCTCTGGAAGTACGAAGCCACTGGATCAAGCCTGACCGCCGGGCCTTTCCGAAAACCCGGCTACGCCCGCTCCATCGGCGAGAAGACCAACGCCAAGCTGGCCATCCACAACGACGCCCTCTTTACCTCCGCCGGCAAGCTTAACGCGGCGGGGGACATGTCCTTGGCGATAGCCAAGCAAGATCTTTCCGGCGTCGAAGTTTGGAGTCGTTCCTGGGATTCCAGTCCTGCAGCCGAAGACGTCCCGGCAGCTGTGGTGGCTTCCGCGCAGGGTTTTTCAGTCGCGGGCGGCGTCGTCAACGGCTCGAGCAATACCTTGGCCGTCTGGCGCTATTCCCTGGATGGAGCCCTACAGGCCGCCGAGACAGCGGCCGGAATAGGCAAGGCCAACGACTCCGCGGTCAACTCCGAGGGGACTTGGCTGGCGGTCGAAGGCAGAGGCACACCCTTCAAGTTCACGGGCGGAACGGCTCTCCCCGGCTCGGGGGACGGCCAGGCCCCGGCGGACACCTTGCCGCCCAGGACCACCTTGGTCGTCGGGGAACCTAAATCCGGAACGAATCCGATCGCCATCACCACTTTCACTCCCCTGAGCTTTTCCGCCGTGGACGACCGTTCCCAGGTTGGCGACGGCCAGGGCTCCGGGGTCCGGGAAACCCTCTACCTCATAGATGTGGACCCCCAATCCTGCGACGGCGTTGTTCAAGTCAGCACCGCCCCTCGCGGCACCTGCGCCAATCCAGTCTACAGTTCCACTTTCACGCTGAGCGCCGGAACCCACACCATCGCCTATCTCTCCCGGGACAACGCGGGCAACGAGGAAGCGCCGCAACAGACCAATTTTGCCGTGGATCTGGTCTTCTCGGCTCCGACGGACAACAAACCTCCCCGGACTTCGCTGAGCATCGGAACGCCGAAATTCGGAACGGTGCCTCTGTTCATCGCGACCCACACGCCCCTGAAACTTTCGGCCGTGGATGACCTGACCGTAGTCGGGGACGGAATTGGAACCGGGGTGGGGCAGATCCTTTATTTGATCGACGTCGCTCCGCAGTCCTGCGAGGGCGTGCCCCAAAGTCCGGCCGCGCCCCGGGGAACCTGCGCCAATCCGGTTTATTCTTCTACCTTCACTTTGGCGGCGGGAACCCATACGATCACTTTCCTGTCGAGGGACTTCATCGGCAATGAAGAGGCGCCGCAGAGCCGGAATTTGACGGTCGATGGAACGCCGCCGGTCACTAGCGCCCTGGTCAACGGGCAACCGGCAGCATCGGAGATATTGACCTCGACGGATTCCATCTCATTCTTGGCGACGGATGCCGGTTCCGGGGTTCGAGAATCTTTTTACAGGCTGGATGCGGGAGCGCAGGTCAGTTCAACCCAGGCATTCTCTCTGGCGGCGGGCACTCATTCCCTAGCTTTCTTCAGCATCGACAATGTGGACAACTCGGAAGCCCCGCAGTCCGTCAACCTGACGGTTTTGGCCGTTGACGCAACGGCGCCGGTCCTGGATTTGTCCCCGGCGCACGGCAGCACGGTGACCTTTGCCAGGCCGCTGATTCTGGCGAATTATTCGGATTTGGGGCGGGGGATAGATCCCGCCTCGATCCGTTTGGAACTGGACGGGCAGGATGTCACGGGCCAGGCTTCCGTCACCGCATCGTCGACGGCTTTTACTCCCGCGGCTGATCTAAGCCAAGGAACCCACACGGCGACGGCCCGGGTCCGGGATTTGGCGGGCAACATCGCCGGCGCCTCGGCGAGGTTCTTCGTGGACAGCGTGGCGCCGGGGACTTCTCTGCTGGTAAACGGCGTTGGGAACGGAACCGGGGACTTGGTCCTGATAACGACCGATACAATTTCCTTCACGGCCGAAGACTCCGGAACCGGCGTCCGCGAGACCCGGTATTCCCTGGACGGAGCCCCGGAGCAGGTTTTCACAGCCGCCTTCACTTTGGAGGCCGGGACCCACACCCTGAGCTACCGGAGTCAGGATAACGCCGGGAACCTCGAATCGGCCAAGACGGCCAATGCGAGCGTTTCCGGGCCGGATACCACTGGGCCAACCCTCGCGTTGAATCCTCCAAGCGGAAGCACGGTGACCACGGCCCGGCCCCTGATCCGGGCGGACTACTCAGACTCCGGAACCGGAGTCGGTTTGGGTTCCGTCCGGCTCTTTCTGGACGGGACGGATGTAACCGGTCAGTCCGTTGTAACCGCCTCCTCGGCCGCCTTCATGCCCGCGGTCGATCTGGCCCAGGGAAATCATGTCGAGTCGGCCCGCGTGGCAGATTTGAACGGGAATGCAACAACTTCCACCTCGACCTTCTTCATCGACAGCATCTCCCCGGCCACGCAGCTTTTGATCAATGGGCAAGAGGCCGGGGCGGAGAACTTGGTCCTGAGCACCAGCGACACGATCTCTTTTGCCGCCGCTGATGCCGGGACGGGCGTCCGGGAAACAAGATTTTCCCTGGACGGCGGCGCGGAACAGGTCTTCACGACCGGCTTGACTTTGGCCGCCGGG
This sequence comes from uncultured Elusimicrobia bacterium, assembly GCA_964358485.1. GTDB lineage: Bacteria > Elusimicrobiota > Elusimicrobia > UBA1565 > UBA9628 > CAYHPY01. The sequence goes on along the minus strand of CAYHPY010000179.1, from coordinate 1,280 downwards.
GCGCACGCCTTGAGTTTCCGGAGCCAGGACAACGCGGGGAACCTTGAGGCTTCCCGGTCGGTCAATCTGACCGTATTCGCGCCCGATACAAGCCACCCCACCTTGGCCCTGTCGATTCCGAGCGGCAGTACGATCACTTCCGCCCGGCCGGCGCTCGTGGCCGATTATTCGGATTTGGGCCGGGGAATAGACCTAATCACGGTCCGATTTGAGTTGGACGGGGTGAATGTCACTACCCAGGCCGTGGTGACGGCGTCCTCGGCTTCATTCACGCCTTCGGTAGATCTGAGCCAAGGCTATCACGTCCTGACCGTGACGGTCGGTGATCACGCGGGAAACACCGCGGCCGCCTCGACGAGGTTCTTCGTGGACAGCCTGGCGCCGATAACAACATTGCAATTAAACGGTCTAGGGAACGGAACCGGGAACTTGGTCCTAAAAACAACCGATACGATTTCGTTCTCGGCTCAAGACTTTGGAACGGGGGTTCTCGAAACCCGCTATTCCTTGGACGCGGCCCCCGCGCAGGTTTTCTCCGCCCCCTTTACCCTGGCGGCGGGGACGCATACGATGGCTTTCCGAAGCCAAGACAACGCCGGAAATCTGGAAACGGCGACGCTGGTCAACGCGAGTGTCACCGGGCTGGACACGACCGCCCCCACTTCGTTCCTGGAAATCGGCCAGCCGAAATTCGGGACGACCCCGCTGTATGTTTCGACGGCAACGCGTTTCGGGCTGACAGCCTCGGAGCCGGGAACAATCTCTTACGCCATCGACGCCGGGGTTTTTCAGGTGTTTACGGGGTCATTCACCTTAGGCCAAGGAGGGGAAAGAACCATCTCGTGGCGGGCGGCGGATTTGGCTGGGAACACGGAGGCGTTGAGAACAATTTCCGTCTTCGTGGACTCATCGCCTCCCGTCACTTCGTTGTTCGTCAACGGAGCCTTGGCCGCCGGCGCTTCTTTGAATCTCGCCCCAGGGGATCAGCTGACCCTCTCCGCCGCTGACGGGGCCTCGGGGCTAAGAGAGGTCCGCTACTCCCTGGACGGAGGGGCCTTTGGGGTATACGCCGGAAGCTTTTCTTTAGCTTCCGGCCTTCATGCCTTGAAATTCCGGAGCCAGGACAACGTCCTAAATCGGGAACAAGAACGGTTGATCCCGATCATGGTTTCCTCACCGGGAGGAGATACCACCCCTCCGAGCTTGAGCCTTTCTTGCCCCGGAACGGAAAGTGGGGTTTGTTCGGTGTTTAAAGAGAAGTTCTCGGTTCGAGGGACGGT
>CAYHPY010000178.1:0-4542 GCA_964358485.1 uncultured Elusimicrobia bacterium | reverse complement strand
ATCAGCGCCACCCCGGATGTCGGGCGCTTGGAACGAAAACCCCGGGAACTGGGAGCGAACGGCCCGTCGCCCCGGCGCCGCCTCTTTTGCCCCGAAATATAATAGAATCCCGGCGCATGAAGACCCTCCCGGTCGCGGCACTGGCCGTCCTCTTGGGCGGGGGAACGGCCGGAGCCTCAGCGGAGGGGCCGGCCGCCGGAGAGGTCGTCGAACTCTCCGCCGCCAGGGAAAACCTGCAATCCCTTTTGGAGACCTATCTCTCCAGATTGGGCCCTTCCGGCATCATCGAACGAAAAACCGCCCGAGGGACCGCCCGGATGAGGCTTCGCGGCATAGACCGGCGGACCGTCCATAGAGTGTCCCCCCGGACGGTCTCAGCTCTGGCGGAGTTCGAGGAAGACGGGGCCCGGACCGGAGTTTTCGCCCGGATCGACGCCGATTTTTCCGGTAACTTGTGGAGAATCACGGCTTTGCGCCGGTTGCCCATGACCGAAGCCGATTCCCTCGGCGGCCGCTTTCGGGCCGCGTCCCGGGCCCAGGCGTTGGAAGACGCGGCCCGTCCAAGGTCAGGGATCGGCGGCGAAGCCGGAAGGCGGCCGGTCGGCGAGGGAGGGATTCTGGACGTGACTTTGGAAAAAGCCGACGGGACGGGCAGGACCCGAATCGCCGACTGCCCCGCTCCCGCATGCCTGACGGTCCTCGTCTCCCCATCCTGCGATTATTGCCGCATGGGGACGGAGTCGATCAGGCGGCTCTTCATTTACTTGAGGGAATTCGGGGTCGAATCCCGGCTGGTCGTGGCCAAAGGGGAGTCCGGCTCGATGGTGGAATATGCCGCCGAATTCGGCCCCCAGGCCCATTTTGACCCCCGCGGGGAACTGCGCTTGGAGGGACAGCCTCATTTCGTAGTCAGCGACCCCCAAGGCAACATCCGCAGGAAAGTCGTGGGCCTTCCCCCGGGATACGAATCCCCCCGCGTTTTCGCCGAGGCTCTCGGCCTGCCTCATTGATCCCATGGACCTTTGCCCGGTGTGCCAAGCTCAAATCAGCAAGCTCACCGGCAAGTGTCCGCTCTGCACCGCGCCCCGGAGGGCCGAGTCCGACGAATCGGCCTCGCCCGCGCCGCCGGTCTCCAGCGGCTGGGATTTCGCCAAGGGGTTGACCCTTCTCTTGATGCTGGGGGCGGCCGTGGGAGCGGCCTTAATCGCGGGCAAGCCCTACACCCTCCAGGACCACTCCAGAATGATCGCCCCTCCTCCCCCCGTCGAGGCTCCTCCCCCCCCTCCTCCTCCCCCCCCTCCCGAATGGCGCATCAGCGGGCGGACTTACGATCTTCTCAGCCTGAAATCAGTTCCGGAGGCGAAGATCTCCTTCACGCATGCCAGGACGGGCGAGACCTTCCGGGCGAAGACCGACGCGGCGGGGAATTTTGAGATCATTCTGCCCCCAGTCTCCGAAGGGGGCTACAAAGTGTCGGTCTCCCGGAAAGGTTACTCCAAGGATTTCCTGGAGGAAATGGACCCGCCCTACCACTCGCAGAGCCTCTCGCGCCGCAAGGACAGCCTGGAGCTTCTGAGCCAAAGCGCGATGCTGCACGTCCCGATACTCCTGGGCTCGCCCCGCGAGGGCGCGCGCTACGACATGGCCCTGATCACCGAGGATTAGTCCTCGGTGGTAATGGACATCACTTCTTCCACCGTGGTCATGCCCGTGAGCACCTTGCGCCAGGCGCTGGCGCGAAGGTTCCAGTAGCCGCATTTGTCGGCCACCGCCCGCAGGCGGATGACGTCGCCGCCGTATTTGCTGATGATTTCCTTCATCTCCGGGTTGATCAGATAGACTTCGTAGATCGCTTTGCGGCCGGAGTAGCCGGTCCGGGCGCATTTTTCGCACCCTCGGGCCTGGTACAGGGTCAGCTGGGCCGGATCGGGGCGCTCGGCCTCCGAGAGCTGGGATTCCCTGAAACAGCGCTCGATGATCTCCTTCTCGGGCTTGTAGGGTTTTTTGCAGGCGGGGCAAAGCACGCGGACCAGGCGCTGGGCGGCGGCCAGGGCCAAAGAACCGGCCAGAAGGAAGGGCTCGATGCCCATGTCGATGAGGCGGACCACGGTGGACATCGCGTCATTGGTGTGGAGGGTGGAAAGCACCAGATGGCCGGTCAGGGCGGCGCGCAGGCAGGTCTGGGCCGTTTCCTGGTCGCGCACCTCTCCGACCAGGATGATGTCCGGGTCCTGGCGAAGGAAGGAACGCAGGGCCGCGGCGAAGGTCAGGCCGATGGCCGAGCGGACCATGACTTGGCTGATCCCGTCCAGCTTGATTTCGACGGGGTCCTCGATGGTCATGATGTTCACTTCGGGGCTCTTAATGGTGTTGAGCACCGAATTCAAGGTGGTGGTTTTTCCGGAGCCGGTCGGGCCGGTCAGAAAGATCAGGCCGTGGGGGAGCTGGGCGGCCTTGATGAAATCCTCCTTTTGCTTGGGCTCCATCCCGATCTTGTCGATGTTGAGCTCGACCGCGCCCTTGTCCATCAGACGCATGACGACCTTCTCCCCGAAGACGGTCGGGCAGATGGAAATACGAAGGTCGATGGAGCGGTTTTGGACCTTGATCATGAAGGTCCCGTCCTGGGGCAGGCGGCGCTCGGCGATGTCGAGCTTGGAGAGAATTTTCAGGCGGCTGATGACGGCCCCGAACATGTGCCTGGGGGGCGGCATGCGCTCGTAGAGCACCCCGTCGATCCGGAAACGGAGCACGACCCGCTCGTCGTAAACCTCAAGGTGGATGTCCGAGCAGCGCTCCGCGACGGCCTGCTTGAGGATGGCATTGACCAGATTGACGACCTGCCCGTCCTGGCCCCCGGAGACGTCCTTGTCCAGGTCCAGGCGCGCGGCGTTGTCGCTGATCTCCTCATCGTCGACCGGGGCGGCGGTGTCGTCTTTCTCCATGGTCTTTTCGATGAGGGTGGTGCCGCCCCCGGTGTAGAATTCATCGATGACCTTCAGGATCTGGCTCTTGGTCGCCACGAACGGCTGGATCTCGCACTGGGTCATGAGCTTGAGGTTTTCCAGCATCATGACGTTCTCGGGATCGGCGACCGCCACCGCCAGCACGGATTCGTCCAGGAAAAGGGGCAGGACCAGATTCTCCCGGGCGAAGGTTTCGCTGACGTTCTTCTCGAGGCCCTGGCCCTTCTCGACCTTCAGGATCTTGTTCTCCCGGGAGGCGTAGGGCAGGCCGAGCATCTTGGCCAGGGCGACGGCGATCGCGTCCTCATTGGCGAATCCCAACTTGATGACGGCTTCGGAGAACTGGCACTTGACCTGCGCGCAGGTCTTGAGCGCCTTCTCCTTCTGCTCCTCGTTGATCACCCCGGAGCTGATGAGAATGTCCGCCAGGGACATCTTGCTTGCCATGTTCAGCCCCAGTATAGCCGTCTGCCTGAAATTGTCAAGGCCGGGCGCCCGTTAATCGCTCACGATGGTCGGGGTGATGAAGATGACCAGGTCCGAGTTCTGCCGCCGCATGGAGGTCGTGGTGAACAGCCATCCCAGCAGGGGAATGTAGCCCAGAAACGGGACCTTGCGGACCACCTTGGTCTCGGTGGATTGGAGCAGGCCGCCGAGCACCAGGGTCTGGCCGTTTTTGACCCGGACCAAGGTGTTGGCGGCCCGCTTGACGGTGTCGAAGGTCTTGTTCCCCGGGGTGGAGATGTTGGACTCCCGGACGTCGATGAAGGAGGGCTGAATGAGCAAGGTGATGAAGCCTTCCTTATTAACCTGGGGGGTCACCTTCAAGGTCAGCCCGGTGTCCATGCGTTCGGCCGTGCTTTCGCTGGATCCCGTACTCCCTGCGCTGGTCAGGGAGGTCTTGCGCCCGACGGCCTGGTTCGCCGATATCTCGATCAAGGCGCTCTTATTGTTGAGAGTCAGGATCTTAGGCTTTCCAAGGAACCTCGCCTCCGAACGGTTGACCAGGGCCCGGAGGACGACTTTAAGGGCGGTCAGATCGAAGGCCCCCGGCTCGATTTTCGTGTCCCAAGGCCCCTCGTTGTCGGTCGGAATCGGGTTGAAAAAAACGGACTTGCCGACTTCCTGGGGCATGGTGATCGGAAAGGTCGTGAACCGTTTGGGCCCGCTGAAGGACACCAATTCGCCGTTGGTTCCGCCCCACTCCAGGCCAAGATCCCGCGCCCGATTGGAGTTGATTTCGACGATTTGCGCCTCGATCATCACCTGCGGCACCTTCTTGTCGAGTTCCGCGATGATTTGCTCGACCTGGGGGAAGACCTCCGGGATGTCGGTGACGATCAGGGAGTTGTTCCGGGGCTCCAGGGCGATTTGCCCGGTCTTGGTCAAGACGCTGCGCAGGACGTTGACAAGGGAGACTCCCGATGAGGCCCCGGCGCCGGAGGCCCCGCTGGAGGGCGCGGCGGCCGAAGCGGGACCCGTGCCGCCGCTTGAGGCGGCCGGGGGCGGGGGGGGCCCGCCCGGCGCGGGGGGGGGGGGGGGGGGGGGGGGGGGGGGGGGGGGGGGGGGGGGGGGG
>CAYHPY010000177.1:0-4633 GCA_964358485.1 uncultured Elusimicrobia bacterium | reverse complement strand
CCGTTGGGCGCCCTTGCCTGGATGCGGCGGATCCGGCGCAAGCGCTACGACTGGGTCATCGACTTCATGGGCAACCCCCGGAGCGCCATCCTCACGGCCTTCAGCGGGGCGGCCGTGCGGGCGGGCCCGGCCCATGTCTCCCATCGTTGGGCCTACAACCGCCCGCTGGCCCAATCCTCCACCACGCACTACGCCGGGCAGGAGAAAATTCGCGTCCTTGGCGAGCTCGGCGTTCCCCGGAATTTCCCCTTCCTGCCCCGAATTTACTTGGCCGCCGGGGTCCGCCGCGCGGGCGCCCGGGTGGCCTTGGCCCCGGCTTCGAGAAAGGAAACCCGGCGCTGGCCGGCCGCGTCCTACGCCGAATTGGGAAGGATGATACGGCAAAGGACGGGGAATGAAATATTGGTTTTCTGGGGGCCGGGGGAACGGAAACTCGCGGAAGAAGTCGTGAACGGCATCGGCAACGGAGCTAAAATAACGGAAGAGACGCGATCATTAGCCGACGCCGCCCGGCTGATCGCGGGTTGTCGGCTAATGATCACCAATTGCTCCGGCTCCAAGCACCTCGCGGTGGCTTTGGGCGTCCCGACCGTGACCATACACGGCAGTTCCGATCCCGAGTCCTGGAATCCTCCCGACCCTAATCACCTGGTCGTGCGCCTCTCCAAAGAGGAGCTTCCTTGCATCGGCTGCGGGCTCAACCGCTGTCCCATCCTGCTGCAATGCATGCGGGATCTTCCCCCCGAGCGCGTCCTGAAGGCGGCCATGTCCCTCTTGGCCGTGGAGTCCCGGCTGTGAGCGCCTCTTCCTGGGAGACCCGCCGGGAGAAACTGCGGCGACACGCCGCGGGGAGGGCCGCTTTGTGGGCCGCCTCCGCCGCCTACGGCGGTGTCACTGCCGCGCGGCGCGCGCTCTACGGCCTGGGGTTTTTCAAGCGGCGGCGGCTGGGCGCCAAGGTCATCTGCATCGGCAACCTCACCGCGGGCGGCTCGGGGAAAACCCCGGCGGTGCTGCTCGCGGCCCAAACCCTGCGCAAGCGCGGCCATCAAACGGCCATCCTGACCAGGGGCTACGGCGCCGCTCCGAAAAAAAAGGCGGGCAAGGGAGGCCGCGTCCTGGCCCTGCTGGAGGACGGGGAGGTCCCGTGGACCGAATGCGGCGACGAGCCCTGGATGATGCAGCATTGCCTGCGCGGGCTGGGCGTTCCGGTCCTGGTCTGTCCGGACCGTTGGAAGGCGGGGGTTGAGGCCCTCACCTACTACCACTCCGAGGTCTTGATCCTGGACGACGGCTTCCAGCACATGGGGCTCCACCGGGACCTGGATATCGTGATGATCAACGCCCGGGACCCCTTCGGCGGGGAGCGCCTGCTTCCGGCGGGGGACCTGCGCGAACCCCTTCGGGAGTTGGGACGCGCCCACCTGATCGTCGTGACCCATTCCGACGAAATCCCGGCCAAGCAACTGGAGGCCCTGCGGGGGAGGTTCAAGGCCATGGCCCCTGGCGCGGCCGTGATCGAATCGGCCCACCGGCCGGACTTTCTTCTCGACCTTCGAACCCGGAAAAAAAGCGACCCGGAAATTCTCAAGGGCTTGGAGGCGGCCTCCTTCTCCGGGATCGCCAAACCGGAGCAATTCGAGGCCATGCTCCAGCGCCTCGGCGCCGACCTGGCCCACCGCTGGCGTTTTCCGGACCACCACCCGTTCACCCTCGCGGAGCTGCGCTCCATTCAAAACGCCCGGCTGGGCCGCGCGGGCGGCGATGAAAACAAGCTTCCCGCCCTGGTGACCACTTTCAAGGACGCCCCCCGCCTGCCGGAGGGTTGGGAGAAAATCCTGACCGGCTCGGTGCTGGCTTTGGGCATCAAACTCGAAATCCTCAAGGGGAAAAACGCATGGAACGACGCGCTCTTGGCCGGACTCTGACGCTCCTGCTGGGCTTGGCCGGGCCCGCCTTCGCGGTGGGGCCTTGGCCGGAGGATTTGGCCGACCCGCACAACCTCATCAAGGGGGTGCTGGAGCCGTCGGGCAAATACGCCTCTCTGCAGGTGTTTCCCGAAAAGCTGGTCTTCGACGTGGACTGGGGCCTCATCGACGTCGGCCAGGCCACCTTGGAGGCCCCGCGCCTGGTGGATTTCGGCGGGATTCCCGCCTACGAGATCATCTCGCAGGCCAATTCCAACCCCTTCTGCAGCACCTTCTACAAAGTCCGGGACGTCAATAAGTCCTGGATCGACGCCCGGGGGCTCTACTCCCTCGGCTACATGAAAAAACTCCGGGAGGGGCATTTCTATCGGGATGAGTGGGTCCTTTTCGATCCCGTCTCGAAGGTCTACCGGGCCCGGACCATCGCCCGCGACGGAGCCTTCTCCGTGCGGACGGGAACCATCCCCGTCCGGGTGCAGGACGTGCTCTCCAGCCTCTACTTCGTCCGCTTCGGCGACCTGACCCCGGGCAAGGAGATCATCCTCGACGTCAATACCAAGGAGAATTGGCCGCTGGTCATCAAGGTGATCAAGCGCGAAACCATCCGGGTCAAGGCCGGAAAATTCAAGACCATCCTCGTCGAGCCCATGCTGCGCAAGGAAGGAATTTTCATCCAGAAGGGAAAGCGTCTCCAGGTTTGGCTGACCGACGACGAGCGCAAGATGGTCGTGCAGATGAAGGTGGAGGTGTTCTTCGGGCACATCACGGCCAAGCTGGAGTCCTACGAGCCGAGATGAAAATGTTATACTCCGTCCAGCCTTGGTGACCAGTTCCTCCGCCGCCTCCCACAGGCTTTCCCCCGCCGAAAGGCGGCTCCTGAGTCATCTCCTGCCGAAGTTTCCCGAAAGGCGCATCCTGGTGATCGGGGACCTGATGCTCGACCAGTTCATCCGGGGCAGCGTGAGCCGCATTTCCCCGGAGGCCCCGGTTCCGGTCGTGCGCGTGGCCTCCGAGACCTTCGTCCCGGGCGGAGCCGGCAATGTGGCCCACAATCTGGCCGCCCTGGGCGCCCAGGTCGAGCTCATGGGCGTGGTGGGCGACGACGCCGCCGGGCGCCACCTGACCGGGGAACTCGCGACCCAACGGATCGATCCCGCGAGCGTGATCGTCGACACCGGCCGGGTCACTTCCCAGAAATGCCGGGTCATCGCCGAGCATCAGCAGGTGGTCCGCTACGACCGGGAGACCTCCGGCCCCATCGGCCCCCGGGCGGAAGGGCGCTTGTTGGGAGAGCTCACCCGGGCCCTCAAGCGCGCCGACGGGGTGATCCTCTCGGATTACGGCAAGGGGGTTCTCTCCCCGCGCATCCTGGACGCCTCGATCTCGGGCGCCCGGCGCCTGAAGATTCCGATCGTCGTGGACCCCAAGGTCGAAAATTTCAAGCGCTACAAAAAGGTCACCTGCCTGACCCCGAACACCTTGGAGGCCTGGTCCGGCATGGGCATGCTCCAACAGCCGGGCGAAGCCCCCCTGGTGGAGTTGGGGCGCCGGATCATCAAAGCCCTGCAATGCGAATCCCTGCTCATCACCCGGGGCGGGGAGGGCATGAGCCTTTTCAGCTCCCACGCGGCCCCCGTCCACATCCCCACCGAGGCCCGGGAAGTGTTCGACGTGACCGGGGCGGGCGACACCGTCATCTCCGTTTTGACCTTGGCCCTGGCCTGCGGGGCGGATTTCCGCCTCTCCGCCGTTCTGGCCAACCGGGCGGCCGGGATCGTGGTGGCCAAGCTGGGAACCGCGGTGGCCTCCGCCGAGGAACTTCGGGAGGTCCTCAAGTGACCGGCACGGCCGTCGTCATCCCGGCGCGGATGGGCTCGACTCGATTTCCCGGAAAAGTTTTAGCCTTGCTGGGAGGAAAGCCGATCGTCGAATGGTGCTGGCGGGCGGCGGTGAAGGCGGATTTGGGGCCGGTGCTGGTCGCAACCGAAAGCCGGCAGGTCGCCGACGCGGTGGAAAAATTCGGGGGCCAGGCGATCCTGACGGCCGCCAACATTTCTTCCGGGACTGATCGAGTTCGGGCGGCCTTGAAAGCCGCCGGCTTGAAAACACCGAGGGTGATCAATTTACAGGGCGACGAACCGTTCATGACGGCGGCTACGCTCAAAGCCGTCGACAACCTGCTCCGAAACGGAGCCCAGATGTCCACAGCCGTTGTTCCGTTGACTAATTCCGTTCTCGCCGCTGACCCCAATACCGTGAAGGCGGCCGTCGCAAAAGACGGCCGCGCCCTATATTTTTCCAGGTCCCCGATCCCATATCATCGCAACGGAACCAAGGGGTGGTTTCAGCACATTGGAATTTACGGATTCCAGACGAGTATCTTGGAGAGGTTTACAAAGCTAAGACGATCAAAGCTGGAAATCGCCGAATCATTGGAACAGCTCCGAGCGCTGGAAGACGGAATCCACATTCACGCCGCGACGGTCTCCCAGGAGACCGTCGCGATAGATACCCCGGCCGACCTGCGCCGGGCCGCCCGAATTTTAAGCCGAGGAAAATCATGAACACTAAATATATTTTCGTGACCGGCGGAGTGGTGAGCTCCCTGGGCAAGGGGATCAGCGCCTCCTCCATCGGGCGCCTGCTGGCGGCCCGCGGGCTGTCGGTCTCCATGCTCAAGTGCGACCCCTACATCAACGTGGACCCCG
>CAYHPY010000176.1:0-4642 GCA_964358485.1 uncultured Elusimicrobia bacterium | reverse complement strand
CCCCCCTTTAAAAGCTCCATGGCCGAGCGCAGGGCCGACAGGTCCCCCTGGCCCCGCACCACCGAAACCATCCCCACCGATTTCAAATAGGGCCCCAGGACGGGCACGCGGAAAAGCTCCGCCTTGGCCAAAAACCGCAGGTAGCGCGACGCCCCGACCGAAACCACCAGGACGGGACCGTCGGCCAGGTGCACGTGATTGGAGGCCACGATCAGCGGCCCCTCCGCCGGAATGCGCTCGGCGCCCGAGATCTTCAGCCGCCAGGCCCCGATCAGGGACGGACGCACGATCCCGAAGGAAAGCCTTCGGACCAGGGAGGGAGTTTCCGGGGCGGCACTCATGACTCATCGCTTTTGCCGCCTCCCGCCCGCCGGCGGAGAGTCCGGAGAATTTTCTCCGAGACCTCGTGGAGGCTCATCTGGGTGGAGTCGATCAGGATCGCGTCGTCGGCGACGGCGAGGGGGTTGATCTTGCGCTTCAAATCGTTGAGATCCCGGGTCAGGATGGCCTGCTTCAATTTTTCCCGGTCGGGCTCCTGGCCCATCGCCTTGAGCTGGCGGAAGCGGCGGTCGGCGCGCTCATCAATGGACGCGTCCAGGTAGATCTTGAAGTCGGCGTCCGGAAAGACGTGGGTCGTGATGTCGCGCCCTTCCATGACGATGCCGCCCCCGCGGCCCAGATTGCGCTGGAGGCGGCAGAGGTGCCGCCGCACCTCGGGGATGGCGGCCACCAGGCTCGAGTTTTCGCTGACCTTCTCGTGCCGGATTTGAAGAGTCACGCCGTGGCCGTCGATGAAGGTCCTCAGGGTCGTGCCTTCCTCGGTCGGCCGGAACTCCCATTTCAGCCGCCGGGCCAGGGCGGCGACGGCCTTGCCGTCCTTGGGATCCACCCCGTCGGCCAAGGCCTTCCAGGTCAGGGCCCGGTACATCTCCCCGGTGTTGATGAAGTGGTAGCCGAGCTTCTGGGCCACCAAGTGGCCGATGGTGGACTTGCCCACGCCCGCGGGGCCGTCCATGGCGATGATCCATTTTTTCCGGGCGGCGGGCCGTTTCTTCACGCCGCGCCTCCCAGGGAGGCCTTGATGGCCTCGAGGAGGCCCCGGTTCTGGGCCGGAGTCCCGAAGGAGATGCGGACGAATTGCCCCAGGCCGTATTCTTCCAGAGGGCGGATGATGTAGCCGCGCTTGAGCAGGGCCTTAAAAAGCGCGCGGCCCGGAATGGGAGACTTGGCGAAGACGAAGTTCGCGGCGGAGTCGACCACCGAAAAGCCCAGGGCGCGCAGGGCGCCGGGCAGGACTTCCCGCGCCGCGGCGACCAGGGCGACGCTTTTTTTCAGGAAAGCCTCGTCCTGAAGCGCCGGGACGCAGGCCAACTGGCCGGGAAGGTTCACGTTGAAGGGGATGCGGATGCGGTCCATCCAGCCGATGATTTCGGGATCGGCCACGGCGTAGCCCACCCGAAGGCCCGCCAGGCCGTAGGCCTTGGAGAAGGTGCGCAGGACCACCAGATTCGGGAACTTGCGGGCCAGCTCGGGGAGGCTGTCGGGAAAATTCGGCAGGCCGTGGGCGAAGTGCCAGTAAGCCTCGTCCAGAACCACGAGCGCCGAGGGCGGCACCCGCTCCAGGAGCGCGAGCACCTCCGCGCGGGTGTTGTAGGTCCCGGTCGGGTTGTTCGGGTTGGCCACGAACACGATCTTGGTCCGGGGGCTGGAGGCCTTGGCCATGGTGTCGAGGTCGTGCGTCCAATCCACCATCGGGACCTCGATGGGGCGGGCCCCCATGGTGACCGTGTGCTGGCGGAAGCGGATGAAGGCGTACTGGGAGACCACCACCTCGTCGTCGGGCTCCAAGAAAGCCTCGCAAATCAGGCGCAGAATCTCATCGGAGCCGTTGCCGACCAGGATGTGGTCCTCTCCGACCCGGTGAAAGCGCGCCAGCGCGGTCCGCAATTGTGGGCTGGAGCCTTCGGGGTAAAGGGAGTTCCGCTTCTCGGAGCGCCGGTAGACGGCCATGGCCTTCGGGGAGGGACCCAGAGGATTTTCGTTGGAGGCGAGCTTGACCACGTTCTTGAGGCCCAGCTCCCGCTCGACGGAGGCGACGGATTTTCCCGGAATGTAGGGCGTGACGTCCCGCAGGGCCCGCCGAGGGGAGATGGTGGCCGTCATACCAGGGCCGCGAACGCCATCATCCGGACGTCGGTCTTTTCGCGCCGGAAGGAGAAGAATTGTTCCGCCAGGCAGGCGGTACACTGCTCGGCCACGCTCACGGCCACGCCGGTCTTGCGGATCTGGGCCCCCGCCTCGTGGCCCAGGTTCAAATGGATTTCCCCGCCCTTGCGCTCCACCGAGGAAGGCGTGAATTTTTCCGCGGTCTCGGGCCCCACCCGGTAGCAGCAGGCGCCGATGTGGGGGCCCACCTGGCCGTGCAAATCTCCCCAGTTGACCCCAAGCCGGGCGAACGCGGCCACGGCTTCCCGCGGCATGCCTTGCGCGATCCCGCGCCAGCCGGCATGGAACACCCCGACGGCCCCCCCCGAGCGCTCCCACAAGAAAATCGGGAGGCAGTCGGCGACGAAGACGGCCAGGACGGGCCCTTTCTTCTTGGTGATCCAGCCGTCGCCTTCCGGCGGGTCTTGCGCCGGGGCGGCGTCGCCCGCGGTCAGGACTGCAACGCCGTGCACCTGCTTCAAAAGATACACCGGCCGCCCGCCGAGGCCCGCGGCGTCCAAGGCCTCCTTGCGGCGCTCCGGGTCCATCATGTTCCCCATGGCCCGGGTCGTCATCCCGAAGAGGACCCCGGCGGGGATCTTTCCGGAATTGACGTGCCAGTAGGGCCGCGGGGCCGCGCTAGGCGTGGACATTCAGAGAACCTTTCTCCGTTTTTGCCGCCCGGGGCTTTAGCTCCGGAGGGCGGCGCAAAGGGCGCACCCATTTGGTGAAGCTCGAGGGCTTGAGGGAATACTCATGGACCATGCGCACCACCTCGGAAATGGGCTGGAACGGCTCCCACTTCAGGCGCAGGATGCGCACGCCGGCCTGCTGCATCTCCTCGATGAACGCCTCGTAGTTGTCGCGCAGGGCGCGCAGGTAACCCAGGTCGATGGTCTGCTCCATGACGCGGCCGCGGCTGTGGATGCGCTCGATGGCCACCTCGGGGCTGCAGTCCAAGTAGATCAAAAGCTGGGGGAACACCAGCTCGCGCAGGACCATGTTGTCGAAGAGGTCCAGGTAGGTGTTGTAGTCCAGGTCGGAGATGATCTTCTCGGGATGGGCGTTGAGCATGCGGGCGAAGATCGTGTCCTCCCAGATCGTCCGGTCCTGCACGACGCCGCGGATCTTGCCCAGGGAGATGCGGGTCACGAACTCGCGGTGCTGGCGAAAGCGATGGTTGAGCAGCCACACCTGCATCATGGTCCCGTAGGACTTCATGTCCTTGTAGAAACCCTCCAGGTAGGGATTGCCGTCGACCTCCTCCAGAATGGGCTCAAAATTGAGGGCTCGGGCCAAATCCACGGTCAGAGTGGATTTGCCGACGCCGATGGTTCCCGCGATGCCGATGTAGCCTTCTGCGAACATTTTAAACCCCCTTTGGGTTGCTCAATTGTTCCGTTAAGTAGATTTTTTAAATCCGTTGAAACTATTTTTTCAACGGAACCCGCCCTAAAATTTGAAAACGAACGAAACGATCTTCAAAGAAATCAAGGCCGTCTCAGCCGGCCTTGATTTCTTGATCTATCCCCCGCATCGCCAGCTTCACGTCGTCGGGACTGCTCGCCGCGTCCAGGACGTCGGCCTCCTTGCACAAGCCGTCCTTGAAAAGCTTGACCAGCGACTGGTTGAAGGTCTGCATGCCGTAGAACTGGCCTTTGGCGCAAGCCTGCATAATATCCGAGGATTTATTATCCTCGATGAGCTTGCGCACGTGCGCGGTCACGATCAATATCTCTATGGCCGGCACGCGGCCACCGCTTGTGCACGGCAATAGACGCTGGCTGACCACCGCCTTGAGCGTCTCGGCCAGCTGGATGCGGATGAGTGGCTGTTGATGCGGAGGGTAGAGATCGATGATGCGCGTGATCGTCTGTATCGCGTCGATCGTGTGCAGCGTGCCGAACACGAGGTGACCCGTCTGCGCCGCGGTCATGGCGGCGGAGGTGGTCTCAAGGTCGCGCATCTCGCCAACTAGAATAACGTCAGGATCCTGGCGCATCGCCATCTTAAGGCTTTCAGCGTAGCTGCCCGTATCCTCGCCGATCTCGCGCTGCGAAACGATGCACTTTTTGTCCTTGTGCACGAACTCGATAGGGTCTTCGATCGTGATAATGTGCTCGGCGCGGCTCTCGTTGATATGGTCGACGAGCGCGGAAAGCGTTGAGGACTTCCCCGATCCCGTGATGCCCGTCACGAGCACCAAACCGCGCCCGTTCTCGGCGATCTTGCGCATCGTCGCCACCGGCAAACGCAGGTCCTGAATCGTGGGAATCTTTGTCGCAATGAAGCGGATCGCCAGGCTCAGCCGTTGGCGCTGGCGAAACGCATTGACGCGGAATCGGGCCACTTCGCCGGCCTGAAAAGAGAAGTCGCACTCGCCATTCTGCTCGAAGCCCTTGCGCGCTCGCGGGCTCATCACCGTGCCTAGCATGGC
>CAYHPY010000175.1:0-4867 GCA_964358485.1 uncultured Elusimicrobia bacterium | reverse complement strand
TGACCAGCGAGGACCGCATCGTCGACATTTCCCTGGTCAAGCGCTTTCCCGACGGAAAGGAGGAGATTTTTTCCTCCTTGGTCAATCCCGGGGTGCCCATTCCCGAGGAGGCCGTGGCCATCCACCACATCACCGATAAAATGGTTTTCGGGGCGCCGACCTTCAAAGAACTCGCCCCGAAGCTCGACGAGCTGTTCCGGGACTGCGACCTGGGCGGCTTCGGCATCCTGAAGTTCGACATCCCCATGCTCACGGCGGAATTCAAGCGCGCGGGGGTCGCTTTCTCCCGGACCGGGCGCCGAATCTTCGACGCCATGGCGATTTATCACCGGATGCAGCCGCGGACGCTCTCGGCCGCCTATCAATTCTATTGCGGCAAGACCCTGGAGGATTCCCATCGGGCCGAGCCCGACGCCAAGGCCTCCTCCGAGGTGTTCTGGGCTCAGCTGGAACGTTACAAGGAGCTTCCCCAGACCTGGGACGCCTTGAGCGGCTTCTGCACGCAAAACGACGTCAAGGTGGACGACGACGGGAAGTTCCTCTGGCGCAACGGCCGGGCGGTGTTCAATTTCGGGAAATACCGGTTGTTGTTCCTGGATGAAGTGGCGCGCCGCGACCCGGCCTATCTGATGTGGCTCTCCACCGACGCCAAGGCCTCTGAATCCCTGGCGGGAATCTGCAAGGACGCCCTGGCCGGGAAGTTTCCCGTGAAGGCCGAGACTCGGTGAGCCGCAAGGCGGTAGTCCTCCTCTCCGGGGGACTGGATTCGGCGTGCGCCCTGTATTGGGCCGCAAGCCGAGGCTGGCGCCCGTCGGCCCTGAGCGTGGGCTACGGCCAGCGCCACGAGCGGGAACTGGAGAGCGCCCGCAAGCTCGCACGCGCCGCCGGCGCGAGCCATCGGGAAGTGCGCCTGGATCTGCCGTGGCTCAAGGCCAGTTCCTTGGTGGACGGGCGCAAAGCCCTGCCGGACCTTCCGTTGTCGCGGATCGGCAAGGGGGGCGTTCCCAGCACCTATGTCCCGGGGCGCAACACCGTCCTCTTATCCTTGGCGGTGTCCTTGGCCGACGCCGAGGGCGCGGAGGCGATCGTGATCGGGGCCAATATCCTGGACTATTCGGGCTACCCTGATTGCCGGGGCCCGTATCTGCGCGCCATGGAAAAAGCCGCCACCCTGGGCACCAAGCGCGGGACCTCCGGCAAGCGCCTGCGCGTGCTGGCCCCGCTCATCCGCCTGGACAAGGCCGGGATCGTCCGCCTGGCCCGGCGCTTGAAGGTCCCGATAGGCCTCACCTGGTCCTGCTACCGGGGAGGGCGCAAGCCCTGCGGGGCGTGCGACTCCTGCAAACTGCGGGCCAAGGGATTCCGGGAGGCGGGACTATCCGACCCGGCCCTGCCGTGACGGCGGTCCTCAAGCTGTCGGATTCCAAGCGGGCCCGGATCGTGGAAGTATTTTCCTCCATCCAGGGCGAGGGCATTCATCTCGGGGAACGGCAGATTTTCGTCCGCTTCGGCGGCTGCAACCTCCATTGCGATTACTGCGATGAGCCCGGCACCATCCCCATGCCCTCCGGGGAAATCTGGGACCGGGAGCGCCTTCAAGCCGAGATCCTGCGCCTGCGCGAGGGCCGCGACCCCAAATGGGTTTCCTGGACGGGCGGGGAGCCTCTCCTGCACCCGGATTTCCTGGAGCCCATGATGCTTTGGGCGCGCGAGCGCGGCCTGCGCAATTACCTGGAGACCAACGGGACCCGGGTGGAGGCCTTCCGGCGCCTGGCCCCGCTTTGCGACGCCACGGCCATGGATGTCAAGCTTCCCTCGGCCACCGGCCGCGCCACCTGGTCGGAGCATCTGGAGTTTTTGGCCGTGGCGCCCAAGAAAACTTTCGCCAAGGTGGTCCTGACCTCCAAGACCACGGCGTCCGAATGGCGTCAGGTCATTCGCCTCATGCAGGAGTCGGCCCCGGACATCCCGCTGGTGCTTCAACCGGCGACGGCCTTTGCGGGCGTGGAGCCCCTCCGCCCGGAGGAAGTCCTCAAGTTTTTAGGCCAGGCCCGCGCGCTTCTCAAAAACGCCAAGCTCATTCCCCAGTGGCATCCGGTCTGGGGGCTCAAGTGAACCGGCCGTGAGCGCCGCCCCGGGCCTGCTCACGCACCCCTTCTTTCTCCTGTCCTCCATCCTGGGTTTGGGGAGCCTGCTTTTCGCCGCCGACCGGGCCCTGCCCCACAGCGCCCTCGTCGTCTGCGCGCTGAGCCTGGCGGGCCTCCTGGCCCGGGCGGCGTCCTTGCGTCGGGGCGAGTCCAAGGCGTCCCTGTCCCGGGAGGATTTCGCCCTCCTTCATGCCGTCGACATTAAGAGCCTGGGACCCTGGGTCAAGCAAAACATCCGGGGCCATGAGGAAGTCGTGGACCTGGTCATGGGCGAGCTCCAGAAGGGGCTCTCCTTGGCGAGCGCGGAGCGAACCTTGGGGGCTTTTTTCCTGGTCGGACCCACCGGAACCGGAAAGACTTTCCTGGCCAACCTGATCTCCCAGGCCCTGTTTCCGGGCAGCGAACTGGTGGCCCTGCGCATGAACCAATTCAAGCATCCCGACGACGTCATCACCTTGCTGGGGCCCCCGCCGGGCCAACCCGGCTACGAGATCGGTGGGGCGCTCACCCGCCCCGTCTTGGAAAATCCCCGGCGCATCATCCTCCTCGATGAGTTCGAGAAATGCCACCCGGACATCCAGCATTGTCTTTACAACGTCTTGGACACCGGACAATGTCGGGACAAGAGCTCCGGCCGGACCGTCTATTTCCACGCCTGCGTCTTTTTCGCCACCTGCAACGCCGGGGTCCCGGACCTCAGGCGGGCGTGGGAGGGCACGACGGATTTGAACAAGCGCCTCGGCCGCGGACGCGAGGCGCTGGCCAAGGCGGCGAGTTTCGAGAAGGCCCTGTTGGCGCGCTTCGACGGGATTTACCTCATGGACGCGCTCGATCCCCTAGAATCGGCCGAGGTGGCCTGCCTTCAATTGGCGTTCCATTGGAAAAAATTCGGCATCGAGGTGGCCTACGCCGAGCCGGAACTGCTCCTGGAGGCCCTGCGCCGCAACCGGGAGTTCCAGGAATACGGGGTCCGCCAACTCTCCCGCCTCATGCAGACCTTGACCGATCCGGCCATCGAGGAAGCGCGCCGTGAAGGCGCCAGGAGGGTGCGGTTGGGCATCGCTCCCGGGACCGGAAAAATCGTCGTCACCCGCGAGGCCGGAGAGTGAAAGACCTGACCAAGGACCCGTGGATTCAGATTCTCGGGGTCCTGGCGTTGGTGTCGGGGCTGGTCGCCCTCATCCGCCAAGTTCCGGGTTCCGCCGCCGTCGCCGCCCCGGCCGCCCAAGTCCCGGCGCCGCCCGCCCCCGCGGCTCCGGTTGCGGCTCCCGGGGTCCGCGAGCCGGGCGGGTCGGAGCTGTCCGCCCCGCCCTTGCTTCGGGCCTTGCGCGCCCGGCGGCCGGGGAGATGGGTCGTGGATCTTGGCCGAAGCCTGGACGCCGACACCGATTCCATCGCCGAGGCCCTCCATAACGCCGTTTCCGGGGACCAAATCATCATCCGCCCCGGCCGCTACCGGGAAAATCTGAGAGTTTTCAAGGATGTGGCCTTGATGGGGGACCCCGAGCGCGCAGGGGACGCGATTCTCGACGGGGGGGAAGGCACGGCCTTGGAGGTTCAATCCTCGGAGGTGGTCCTGCGCCGCCTGACCTTGTCCTCCTCGGGCATGGGGACGCGGGTGGAGGGGGGATTTTTGACCGCCTCCGATTGCCGCTGGGAGGGCGGCGGAACCGGCGTTTCGGTCGAAGGGGGCGCTTCCCTTAAAATCACCGGGGGCGTATTTGCCAGGCTGGAGGAAGCGGTTTCGGCCCTGGGGTCGCCGGCGCGCGCGGAACTTTCCGGGATTAAAGTCCAGGGCGGCAAAAACGGCTTGAGCGTCCAGGGCGGAGCGGTTCTCAAGGCCGAGCGTTCGGAGCTTCGGGATTTGCGGGAGTGCGCGTTCAAGGCCTCCGACAAGGATTCCCGCCTGGAGGTCTCGGCCTCCAAGGTCTCGGGCAACGGCCGCGGCGCCTGCGTCCGGGACCGGGCGCGGGCCGCTTTCGTCGATGCGGAATTTTTCGACAACGCCAAGGCGCTGTCCGCGGAGGACGAAGCGTCGATCTCGTTGGAGCGCTCCACGGTCCTTCGCAATGGGGACCCGGCGATCTCGGCCTCGGGGAAAAGCTCCCTGAAGCTGACCGACTCCCAGGCGGGCAAAAACAAGGGCGTGGCCCTCGCCCTGGCGGGCGGCTCGCGGGCGGAGCTTGAGCGGGTCAAGCTCGTGGATAACCTGGGCGAGGGGGCGGCCTTGAAAGAGGGCTCCCAACTGACGGCGACCAAGCTGGACGCCCTGGGCAACTCCTCCTGCGGGATCATCGTGCAGGACGCGGGGACCATCGTTTTGACCAAGTCGCGCCTCAACGGCAATCTGTGCGGCATCGCCCTTTACCGGGGGGGAAAGTTGGAGGTCAAGGACAGCGATTTGACCGACAATCGCAAGGGGCCCCTGCTCTTTAAGGAAGCCTTCCGCTCCGAGATCGAGATCAAGGGGTCGGGGAATATTCCGAAGTTGTGACGCTCGCAGCCCTAGGGTCCGGATCTCACGAGGGTCACCGGATCACCGCCACCCGTCCGACCGCGTTGATCTCAGGCAATCCCGCCTTACGGGCGTTGATCCGGAAGGTGTAGACCCCGGTGCGCTGTCCCGAGGGGCTCCAGGAATAGTCGTAAGTCCAGCGGCCGTCCACTCTTTGCGGGGCGCCGGGGCTGGCCGTGTGCACCACTTCCCGGAAGACGTTGTA
>CAYHPY010000174.1:0-4977 GCA_964358485.1 uncultured Elusimicrobia bacterium | reverse complement strand
CCGGGACAACTGCTCGACGACCAGGACCAATTCCAGGTTTCCCCCGCCCAGCCCCCCGTAGGCCTCGGGCAGGTAGACGCCGAAAAGATCCGCCTTGCGGATATCCTCCACGACGGGCCAGGGGAACTCCTCGGTCTTATCGTAATGATCGCGCACCGGCTTGACCTTGGTTTGGGCGATCTCCCCCGCCAATTGAATGATGTCCTTCTGGGTGTCGGTCAGCTCGTAATCCATGGGGCTCTCCTTGGGGTCAATGATGGCCCGCGGCCAGGTGGTCCAGGGCGCGCGCGGCGGCGGCTTGCTCGGCTTCCTTCTTGCTTTTGCCGGTTCCTTTCCCAAGCAGCCTTTTTCCGAGATGGACCGAGATGTGGAAGGTCTTGTCGTGGTCGGGTCCGATGTCGTGGGTCATCTCGTAGGCGGGGGTCATGCGGAACTTCTTCTGGAGCACTTCCTGGAGGCGGCTCTTGAAGTCGGTTTCCGGGTGGAGCTCCTTGAGCCCGTCCAGCCAGGGTCGGATGAAGCGGGCGGCCGCATGATAGCCCCCGTCCAGGTAAAGGGCCCCGAGCAGGGCTTCCAGGGCGTTGGCCAGCAGGCTTTGGCGGGAGCGCCCGCCCGAGGATTCCTCTCCGACGCCGAGCAGGAGGAAGGAGCCGAGATTGATCTGGGCCGCCCAGTGGGCGAGGCTGGTCCGGGAGACCAGATGGGATTTGCGTTTCGAGAGTCCCCCCTCGTTTTCACCCGGGAAGTTGACGTAGAGGTAATCGGCCACCACGGCCGACAGGATGCTGTCCCCCAAAAACTCCATCCGCTCGTTGTACACGCCGGAGCGGCTCTCGGAGGCGTAGGACCGGTGGGAGAGGGCCTCCCGGAGGAGCTCGATGGCCTTGAAACGGTGCCCGACCACCTCCTCCAGACGGTGCAAGGAGACGCTCATGGGGACGCGGGGAGCGGTCCACTCCCGCGCCGCGGACCGGGGATTCGAACTTCCCCGGCCCGCGGGCGGAGCGTCGCTCGCGGCTTACTTCTTCGCGTGGGCCTGGATGTACTCGATCGCCTGGCCGACGGTCTGGATCTTCTCGGCCTGTTCATCCGGGATTTCGGTGTCGAACTCCTCTTCCAGCGCCATGACGAGCTCGACGGTGTCCAACGAGTCGGCGCCCAGGTCGTTGACGAAGTGAGCCGCGGTGGTGACCTCGGCCGCGTCCACGCCCAGTTGCTCGACGATGATCTGCTTTACGCGCTCTGCGATGTTGTTGTCAGCCATTACGACCTCCCGTTTCAGGTATACCCTCCTCCATTCACCCCGAGCACGGCGCCCGTGATGTAGGAGGCTTCATCCGACGCGAGGAAGAGGACCGCCCGAGCGACATCCATGGGGTCTCCCATCCTTCCGACGATGATTTTGGACAGCAATTTGGTCTTGGCGTCCTCGGGGATGGCGTCGGTCAGCCGGGTCTTGATAAATCCCGGAGCCACCGCGTTGACGAGGATGTTCCGGGAGCCGAACTCCCGGGCGCAGGCCTTGGTGAAGGCGATCAGGCCCCCCTTGGAGGCGGCGTAATTGGCCTGGCCGGCGTTGCCTTCCTGGCCGACCACCGAGGCGATGTTGACGATCCGGCCGTAATGGGCCTTGAGCATCGGCCGACTCACCGCTTTGGTGCAGTTGAACGCCCCTTTTAAATTGATATCCAGAACCAGGTCCCAATCCGCCTCGGACATCCGCATGATCAGATTGTCGCGGGTGATCCCGGCGTTGTTGACCAATATATCAATTTTGCCGAATTTTTCAAGGGTTGATTTGACGGCGGCGTCGCAATCCGCGGCCTGGGTGACGTCCATTTTCAGCCCCAGGGTCTTGGCGCCGGGCACTTCCCCCGCCAAGGCCTCGGCTGATTTGGCGACCAAGCCCGCGTCGACGTCGGCGAGGATGACGATCGCCCCTTCCCGGGCGAAGTGCTCGGCGGTCGCCCGCCCGATCCCCTGCGCCGAGCCCGTAATCAGGGCGACGCGGTCCTTGAGTCTTTGTCCGTGGACTTGAGTCGGTTGAACGGCGGTTTCAGTTGTCATGGTCTCATTCCGTTCTCATTTTGAATTGGAGACTTCCAAATTGACTTTCATTTCCTCGAGGGTCTTGCGGATGGTCCCATTGACGTCGGCGGCGGCCAGGGCCTTGGCCACTCCCAGGGCGTTGGCGATGGCCTTGGGCCCCGACCGGCCCGGGGCGATCACGACGGTCCCGTTGACCCCAAGAAGCGGGGCGCCGCCGTATTCCTCGTAGCTCATTTTCCGGCGGATGTCGGCCAGCGCGCCCTTGAGAAGCGTCCCTCCCAGCTTGGAGGGCCAATCCTTCATCACCGCGGCCTTCAACAACGAGAAGATGGCGGCGGCGGTGCCTTCGACGGCCTTGGCCGCGATGTTTCCGACGAAGCCGTCGCAGACCACGACGTCCACGGTCCCGGCCGCCAGGTCCCGCCCCTCGATGGGGCCGTGAAAGCGCAGGCCGCCGCATTTGAGCAGGGGAAGGGCTTCCCGCACCAATTCATTGCCCTTGACTTCCTCTTCCCCGGCCGAAAGAATGCCCACCAGGGGGTCGGCGACCTTCAGGACGGTCTTGGCGTAGATGACGCCCATCGTGGCGAACTGGAGCAAGTGCCAAGGCTTGCATTCGGTGTTGGCGCCGCCGTCGAGCAGGACGCTGAGCCCCCGGACCGTCGGGATGGGCACGGCGATGGCCGGCCGCAGGACGCCGGGCAGGCGCTTGAGGTGCCAGAGAGCGGCCACCAAAGTCGCCCCGGAATTTCCGGCCGAGACCATGGCCGAGGCACGGCCGGAGGCCACCAGTTCGGCCGCGGCCATAATGGAGCAGTGGGGCTTGGAGCGGCACGCGACGGAGGCGTCCTCTCCCATGGAGATCACTTCCCGCGCCTCCACGATCTCGAAGCGCGCGTCGCCCCCTGAGATGCCCCGGGCGCTCAATTGCGCCCGAATGTCGGCCCCCGGGCCGACCAGGATCACGGAGATGCCGTGGGAGTTGGCCGCGTGGACGGCCCCCTCGATGTTCGGGGCGATTCCCGAATCCCCCGCCGCGGCGTCGAGGGCGATCTTCATGGTGGGGGGCTCGGGCCGGCTCGCTTAGCCCTGGGCGCCGCCTTCGGGCGGGGTCTGTCCCTTCCCCTTTTTTTCCTTGCGGGCCACGATCAGGCGGCCGCCGTAATGCCCGCATTCGGGGCAGACGGTGTGCGGGGGGTGAAGGCGTCCGCAGGCCTTGTTGGAGCAGACGCTGAGACTGGGGGATTCCAGCTTCCAGTTGGCGGACCGGCGGCTGTCGCGGCGGGAGCGGGTATGCTTGCGTTTGGGATTAGGCATGGGCGCGGCACTCTCCAAGGTTCAGATTCGCTCCACAGCGGGGGCAGAGCCCCCGGCAATCAGGCGAGCAGAGCGATTGCAACGGGACGGCCAAAACCAAAGTTTGACGGATTTCTTCGGCGGCGTCGAGTTTTTCGATTTCCCGGCCGAAGGCGCCTTCCAGCGGAGTCGTGTAATCATCGGCACGCGGGGTCAAGCAGCGTTTGCAGGGAAGCTCCCAGCGGCCGCGCAAGGCGCCGCCCAACACCACCGAGCCGTCGATGAGTTCCAAAGTGAGTTCCACAGAGATTGGTCCGCGAAGTTCGGCCATTCCGGCCAGGGCTTCCTGAAAATCCTCCTCGGGCAACGAGCCGTCGTGTCGAAAGCGGCCCTTTTCGCGGACTTCCCGGAGGGAGAAAATCAGGGGTTTCATTCTACTGGCTTTTGGCGGCCAAGTCAAGAAAAACCGATGGTTTCCCGCACGAAATAGGTGGTCCGCTCTTGGAGTTCCAAATGGACCCGGACCAACACCTCGGCCAAAAGGCCGAGAAGGATCATCTGAAAACCGACCAAGGTCAAAAAGATGGAAACCTGGAAAAGGGGCTGGTCTTTGATGAAGACGTTCAAAAAGAGTTTTTTATAGAGGGCGGCGCCGGCGGCGAACGCTCCACCCCCGGCGAAGAGCAGTCCCCAACCCCCGAAGAGGTAAATGGGCTTGCCCATGTAGGAATCCATGAACTTGACCGTCAGCAGGTCCAGAATGACCTTATAGGTCCGGGAAAGCCCGTACTTGGAGGTTCCCCGGGTGCGGGGGCGATGGTTGACCTCGATCTCTCCGACCCGCGCGCCTAAAAAGCCCGCCAGGGCCGGAACGAAGCGGTGCATTTCTCCGTAGAGCCTCAGAGGCTTGATGAAGCGGCTGCGGTAGAGCTTTAGGGTGCAGCCGTAATCGTGGAGGGAGACCCCCGTCACCCAGGAGATGACGGCGTTGGCCGCCTGGGAGGGAATGCGGCGCGTCACGAAAGCGTCGTGGCGGTCCTTTCGCCAGCCGCTGACCACGTCGTAGCCCTCCTTGAGCTTGGCCAGGAGCTTGGGCAGGTCGCGCGGGTCGTTTTGGAGGTCCGAGTCCAACAGGGCGATAAGTTCCCCCCCGGCGTGCTTGATGCCCGCGGCCATGGCGGCCGTCTGCCCGGCGTTGCGGCCGAGGTGGACCGCCTTGAAGGACTTGTTCTTGGCGCAGAGGCCGCGGATGACCTCGAACGACCGGTCGGTGGAGCCGTCGTCGATGAAGATAACTTCGTAGGAAAGGCCTAATGAGGGCAGAACGGAAGAAAGCTCCTCACCAACGGAAGGAAGGTTCTCCTCCTCATTGAAAACGGGAATGAGGACGGAAAGATCTACGACGGCGGTCCTTGTGGGGACGCCGCTTTCAGGCACTGACCGCCGTTCTCATTTCCATATTTCCAGCCAACGCCGCCCCGAACTCGGAGGTCTTGAGCTTCTTGGCGCCGGGCATCTGCCGCTCCAGGTCGTAGGTGACGGTCTTCTGCTGGATGGTCGTCTCCAGGGCCTTGATGGTCAGGTCGGCCGCTTCCTGCCAGCCGAGATGCTCGAGCATCATCACTCCGGAGA
>CAYHPY010000173.1:0-5012 GCA_964358485.1 uncultured Elusimicrobia bacterium | reverse complement strand
CCAGGACGTACTCCCGCGCCGAGGGCGGCAGGTCCTCGAAGCGCTTGGCCTTGCCCAAATCCCCCGGAAAGCCCGGGAAGTTCTCGTAGACGGGCTCGACGTCCAATTGGGCCGAGCGGGAGAGCGGGAATTCCTTGAGGGTTTTGCGGCCCAGCTTGTAGGCCACGCAGACCTTGACGGGATGGATGCCCGCCAAGGTGTCGAGCTTGGTCATGGCCAAAGAGTCGATGCCGCTGGAGCGGATGGCGTAGCGAAGCTGGGGCAGGTCCAACCAGCCGATGCGGCGGGCGCGGCCGGTGGTGACGCCGTACTCCTTGCCTTTTTCGCGCAGGTAGGTGGAGACCGAACCCTCCACCTCCGTCGGAAACGGGCCCAGGCCCACGCGGGTGGTGTAGGCCTTGGTCACCCCCATGACCCCGCCCACCGCGGTGGGGCCCAGCCCCGAGCCGGTGCAGGCCCCCCCCGCCACGGGATTGGAGGAAGTCACGAACGGGTAGGTCCCGAAATCCAGGTCCAGCATGGAGCCTTGGGCGCTCTCCAGAAGAATGCGCTTGCCCTTGCGGCGGGCTCCGTCCAGGAGCATGGAGGTGTCGGCGGCGAAGGGGGCCAGGTAGCGCCGGAGCTTGTCGTAGTCGCGGAAGACCTCGGCGGATATTTCCTTCAAGGGCTTGACCCGGGAAAGCTCGGCCGCGCGGACCTGAAGATTCTGGGCCACCAGGGCCCGGAAGGTTTCCGGCTCCAGGTAATCGCTGACCCGGATGCCGATCCGGGCCACCTTGTCCTCGTAGCAAGGACCGATGCCCTTCTTGGTGGTGCCGATCCCGCGCCCGCCCTCCTCGCGCAAGGTATCAAGGATGATGTGATAGGGAAGGATCACATGCGCCGCCAGGCTCAAGGACAGCCGCCCGCGCGCCTTGATGCCGCGTTTTTCCAGCATGCCGATTTCCTCGCGGAACGCTCCCGGAGAGACCACCAGGCCGTTGCCGATCACGGCGTGGACCCGGTCCAGGAGGACTCCGGAGGGGATCAGGTGCAGGGCGAAGGTCTTGCCCCGCTCGACGACGGTATGCCCGGCGTTGTTGCCTCCTTGATAGCGCACCACGAAGTCCGCCGTCCGGGAGAGGTAATGGACGATCTTGCCCTTGCCCTCATCGCCCCATTGGGCGCCGACGACCACCAAAGCGTTTTTCTGGCTCATGCTCTAAATATCCTCCGCCACCACGATCCCTCGGGCGGCTCATGGCTTTTTCGGCGGACGGCCCGCAGGCGGACGCCTGGCGCCGCGGCCGCGTCCCCGCACACCCCGGCCGCCAACCTCAGCCGAATCAAAAGTCCCGCCGGTCCGGCCTCGATGGCCTCCACCGGCGCTCCGACCGGGGCGTCCCCCTCGGCCGTCCGTCCCCCCAGAAGGCGCCCCAAATACTGGGCGATGTCCCGGGGGTCCGAAATCAGGGCCCAGACCATGTCCCCCGCCCGGAGCTCATCGGCCCGGGGACCCTCGGGGTCCAAGGCCAGGGAGACCTTCAAAATCAGCGGTTCGCTTCCCTCCAGCCGGGCAGCTTTTGCGCCCGCTCGGGAACCGCTCCGCCGAGCGCGCGCCGCCGGAGCCGGCTCGCTTTTCAGGGACTGGAATTGCCCCAGGTCCAAAATGTCTTTTTTCACCTGGAGGGCGAGGTCCGGGGCGTGGAAATAGGTTTTCAGGAGATTTTGGACCTCCTCCTCCCCGGCCTTGGGCGTTTCGGCCCCCAGGGACTCAAAGGTCTCCGCCGGCCAATGTTCCACCGCCTCGGCGACCCGCCGCTCCAGCTCCTGGCTTTGGGTTTGGACGCTTCCCTCCCACAAACGGCAGGCGAACAGGTGAGTTTCGAACTCGAACCAACCTTTGTCGAGCGGGGCGGAGTACACGGCTGGATTGTAGGATATCACCGCGCGGGTCCTCAGCAGGTCCCGGGTTTTAAAGTTCAGGACCACCAACAGCAGGCCGACCTGATGCTGTCCCTCGTGGCGGAAGCGGGCCTTGAGCACGACGATGTTGCGCAAAAGGCGCGGGATGGCCCGGATGGCTTCCTCCACGTCGAAGCCGGAGGTTTCCAGGGCCAACTCCGCGGTGCCGCGGTCGCAGCCGGTCTCCTCCATCAGGAAGCTGACTTTATCCAGCATGGCCTAGGATCGGGGATGGGAGGAATCGTACACCTTCCGGAGGCGTTCCAAGGAGACATGGGTGTAAACCTGGGTGGTGGCCAGGCTCTTGTGGCCCAGCATCTCCTGGACGGAGCGCAGGTCGCAGCCGCGGTCCAGCAGATGGGTGGCGAAGCTGTGCCGAAAGGCGTGGGGCGTGACCCCCTTGAGCAGGCCCGAGGCCTTCACCCAGCGGCGCACGACCAGGGCAACCCCCCCTTCCGAGAGGCGCGCGCCCCGGGGATTGAGAAACAGCGGGGTGGACGCGGAGGAAGGCCGCCCTCGGAGATAATCCCGGAGGGAGGAGAGCGCCGCCGCCCCGACGGGGACCACTCGTTCCCGGCGCCCCTTGCCGAATACCCGGACCGTTCCGGCCAGAAGGTCCAAATCGCCGCAATTAAGTCCCGCCAGCTCCGCCCGGCGCAGGCCGCTGGAGTAGAGCAATTCCATCAGGGCGCGGTCGCGCGGGGCGAAGGCAGCGGGGCCCCGGCCATGAGCCAAAAGCTCGGACATCTCGCTCTCGGTCAGAAAGCGCGGCAGGCGGGACTCCCGGCGGGGCAAGGGCAGGGACTTAAAAGGATCTCCCCGGAGCTCCCCGTTTTCCCGCAGGTACCGGGCCCAGGCCCGCAGGGACGCCAAACGGCGCAGGACCGAGGCGCGGGCCTGGCCGGAGCCGTGGAGCTCGGCGGCGTAGGCCCTCAGGCGCGCGCGCTGGAAAAGGGCGTCCCAGCCGTCACCCTCCCCGGCCGGAAAGGCCAGAAACTTTCGGAGATCGCCCTCATAGGCGCGCAGGGTGTGGGGGGAGCAATTCCGGGCGCCCCGCAGATGGGCCAGGAAGCGCTTGAGGTCGGGAAGCCGCCGGTGGGGCGGAGTCCCCCCCGGGGTCATGCCGTCTGGGCCTTGGCCTTGGCCCGAAGAGCCTCGCCCTCCAAACGCAGGGCTTCCCCTTCTTCCTTGGAAACCGGCTTGATGTTGCGGCACTTGGGAAAGCCCGAGCAGGCCAGGAAAAAGCCCCGCTTGCCCAACCTCAGCCAAAACGCGCTGCCGCACTTGTTGCACGGCCGGGTGGTGGCCACGGGCCGGGAATTTTCGATCTTCTTGCCGTCGGCGTCCAAGGAGAAGGTGTTCTTGCAGGATGGGTAGCCGGAGCAGGCCAAAAAGCGCCCCTTGCGGCCGGTGCGGATGACCATGTCCTTGGCGCAGAGGTCGCAGGCCTCGCCGGTCTTCTCCGGAACCAGGACGTTGCCGTCGGGGCCCATCTGAAGCTTGCCCTTGCACTTGGGAAACTTCTGGCAGGATAGGTAGCGCCCGAAGCGGCTCTCGCGGATGAGCATGGGAGCCTCGCAGAGCGGACACTTATGGTCCGAGAGCTTGGGCTCCACCCGGGTGCGGACCATCTCCTTGGCGGCGCTTTCCAACGCCTTGGCGAAAGGCCCGTAGAAATCCCGAACCACCTTGGTCCAGGCGTCGCGCCCCTCGGCGATGGAGTCCAGGCGCTCCTCGACGCCCGCGGTGTAGGAGAGGCTGACCACGTCCGGGAAATGGCCCTTGAGCTTCTCGGTGACCAAAATTCCCAGGTCGGTGGGGGTGAGCTTGCGGTCCTTCATGCCGCGGCGGACATACCCGCGCTTGACCACCGTTTCGATGGTGGGGGCGTAGGTGGAGGGACGGCCGATGCCGTGGCGCTCCATGGCCCGGATAAGGCTGGCTTCGTTGTAATGCGGAGGAGGGCTGGTGTGGTGCTCCTCGGGCTTGAGCTCCTCGAGTTTGAGCTCGTCGCCCTCCTTCAGGGGAGGAAGGCCCGTCTCGACCTCCTCCTCCGCCGGCTCCTCGGCCTCCCCTTCGGGGGTCTCGGAGGTGGCGGCGTAGATTTTCAGGAAGCCGTCGAATTTCAGGGTGCGCCCGTTGGCGTGAAACAGGGCTTCGCCGGCCGTGATGTCGGCGGAGACCGTGTCGTAAACCGCCTCGACCATCTGGCTGGCCACGAACCGCTTCCAGATCAACTCATAGAGGCGGGATTGGTCCGCGTTGAGGAACGGCCGCACCGCGTCGGGGGTGCGCAGGACGCTGGTCGGCCGGATGGCCTCATGGGCTTCCTGGGCGCCGCGGGACTTGGTCTGATAGACGGGAGGGGTCGCCGGAACGTAGTTCGCGCCGTAGCGGTCCTTGACGAAGGCGGCGGCCTCCGCCGAGGCGGATGGCGCCACGGAGAAGGAGTCGGTTCTCATGTAGGTGATCAAACCGGCCGGGTCCTTTTCCCCCAAATCGACGCCTTCGTAGAGGGACTGGGCCACGCGCATGGTCCGCTCGGCCGTGAAATAAAGCTTCTGCGAAGACGCCTGCTGGAGCGTGCTGGTGGCGAAGGGCGGCGGTGGACGGCGGCGGGCTTCCCGCGCTTCGACCTTGATGACCTTGAATGCAGCGCCCTTGGCGGAGGCCGTCACCGCCTCCAGGTCCGGCAGTCCCTTGAGGCTGGTGGTCCGGACCCGGTAGGGCTCGGCGAAGAGGTCGTAGGTGCGCGTGACCTCGATCTTCTGGCCTTTCCAAGCGGTCAGGCGGGCCTCGAAAGCAGGCGGCGTTCCGGGAAGCTGAACCTGGGCGGCCAAGGTCCAATAGACCTCGGAGGCGAATTCCTTGATTTCCCGGTCGCGCTCGGACAAGAGGCGGACGGCGACCGACTGCACGCGGCCGGCCGACAGGCCCCGCTGGACTTTTTCCCAAAGCAGGGGCGAGAGGCGGTAGCCCACGAGCCGGTCGATGATGCGCCGGGCCTGCTGGGCCTGAACCAGATGCTCGTCGATGGCCCGGGGCTCGGACACGGCTTTATTGATGGC
>CAYHPY010000172.1:0-5105 GCA_964358485.1 uncultured Elusimicrobia bacterium | reverse complement strand
AGAAGCCAAAATCGCGCGACCGAAGGGCTTTCCAGTTATTGGGATAGGCTCTTAGATAATCCGGGAACATGGAGCGGTTCCTTCCGTCCGGTCAGGGACGGTCCGTTTCGGATTCGGCGAGGACCGTGTCCACCTCGGCCATGCGGGCCCGCAGCTTCCCGGACTCCAACCGGGCCAGCAGGGAGTAGGCGCAGGGGACGACGAAGAGGGTCATCAGCGTCGAGACCAAGGTCCCGCCGATGACGACCGCGCTCATCGGGGCGCGCAGTTCCGCTCCGGGGCCGAGGCTTAAGGCGGCGGGAACGGCGCCCGCCACGATGGCCAAGGAGGTCATGAGGATCGGCCGCAGGCGCAGGGGGCATGCCTCCAGCAAGGCCGCGTGGAGGTCCAGGCCCGCGGCTCGCCGGGAATTGGTGAACTCCACCAGCAGGATCGAGTTCTTTTTCACAATGCCCATGAGCAGCAGGATCCCGATCAGGCTCATCATGTTGAGCGAGTAGTCGGCCAGCCACAGGGCGGCCAAGGCGCCCGAGAGGCTGAAGGGAAGCGCCAGCAGGATCGTGAAGGGATGGATGAAGCTGTTGAACTGCGCCCCGAGTATCATGTAGGCGACCGCAATCCCGAGGATCAGGGCCAAGGTCAATTCCCGGAAGGCGTTTTGGAATTCCTCGGCCTGGCCGGTCGTGGCGATGCGGTAACCTTCGGGCAGCATGCCCTTGGCGATGACCTGGGCCTGGGCGATGGCCTCGGCTTGGGATTTTCCGGGGGCCACGTTTCCGAAGACGGTCACCGCTCGCTCCCGGTCCTCCCGTTGGATGGAGAGCAAGGTGGGTTGGGAAACGATGCGGGTGACCTCCGACAACGGGACCAGCTCCCCGCGGACGTTGCGGACCCAAAGCCGAGAGATGTCGGCCTGGCCCTTGCGGTTCTGGTCGGCGGCGCTCACCCGGATGTCGTAGCGCCGCCCGCCCTTGGTGTATTTGCCCACCCGGACGCCGCCGACCGTCGAATTGATGGTGCGGGCAATGGCGGTCACCGTGACGCCCCGTTGGGCCGCCTTGTCGCGGTCCGGAACGATGCGGACCTCCGGGATGCCGACCTGGTAGCTGGTGTCGACGTCCACGGCAAGCCCCGAGTCCTGGAGCTTCTCGCGGATGGCCTCGGCGTACTCGCCGAGCTTTTCCCAATCCGGACCGCGGACCGAGAGCTCAATGGGAAAACCTCGTCCGCCCCCGGAGCCGATGGTGAGCGACCGGTCCTGGAGGGCCACGCGCCGCAGGCCCTGCACATCCTTGAGCCCTTTGCGCACGACGGCCATGAATTCCTGCTGGGAAATCGGCTTGCCCTTTTTCTTGGCGGAACGAGGACGCTCCGCCGGGGGTTTCATGGTGACGAAGATCATCCCGGTGTTGACCTCGCCGCCCCCAAATCCCCCCACGGTGCCGAAGTACTTGAGGACCTCGGGGCGCTCCTTGAACCAAGCCTCGACTTTCCGGAAGGCCTCGTCGGTGGCCGCCAGGGACGAGCCCGGGGGGGTTTGGAAGCGGACGGTGAAGGTCCCCTGGTCCATCGGCGGGGTCATTTCGCGCCGCAGTCGACCGGAAATGGCCAGCGAGGCCGCAAACAGCGCCGCGGAGGTGAGAATCACGGTCCAGGGCCGGCGCAGGGCGGCCTCCAGGCCGCGGCGGTAGAGGGCCGTCAGGGAGTGCATCAGGCGATCCATGAAGCGGCCGACGCCGGTTTCGTGGCCGACCTGGAGGAATTGGCTGCAACGCATCGGGGCCAAGGTGATCGCCTCCAGCAGGGAGAACGCCACCGCCACCGAGATCGTGACGCCGAATTCGTAGAAGAACTTTCCGATCAGGCCCCGCATGAAGGCCACGGGCAAAAAGATCGCCGCCACCGCGCTGGAGATGACGATGACCGAGAACAGGATTTCCCTGGCTCCGTGGACGGCGGCCGCGATCAGGGACTTGCCGCCCTCCCGGTGGCGGGCGATGTTCTCTAATACTACGATGGCGTCGTCCACCACGATCCCGATCACCAGTGAGATCGCCATCAAGGTGATGGTGTTGAGGGTGAACCCCATGAAATACATCACCACCAAGGTTCCGCCCAGGGCCGTGGGGATGGCGAGGATGACGTTCAGGGTCGAACTCCAGGAGCCCAGGAAAAGCCAGCAGACCAGGGCTGTGAGAAAAACCGCCAAGGCCAAGGTGGTCAAAAGTTCGTGGATGTTTTCCTCGGTGAAGCGGGTGGTGTCGAAATTGACCCCGACCTTGACCCCCTCGGGAAGCTCCTTGGAAAGCTGGGCGATCCGCTCCTTGACCCCGCGTCCGACCTCGACGGCGTTGGCCCCGCGCTGCTTGCGGATGCCCAGGCCCAGGGAGGTTTCGCCGTTGACCCGCGAGAGGCGCCGGACGTCGGCCAGGCCTTCCTCGACCGTCGCGATGTCCTCGATGCGGATCGTGCGCCAGAGGATGCCCTGCCCGACTCTCTGGGGGATGGTGATTTTTCCGAACTCCTTGACCGAAGAAGCCTCCCCCATGACGCGGACGCTCTGCTCGAGCTGGGTGGTTTGAAGGACCCCTCCGGGGAGCTCGGAGTGCTGGGCTTGGATGGCCGACACCGCGTCGTCCACCGTGATCTGGAGGTCCCGCATCTTTCCGGGGTTGAGCCAGACGCGGAGGTTGGGGTCGGTGTAGCCGCCGAGAGAAACTTCACCGGCTCCGGGAACCGTTTGGAACCGGTCCAGAAGCCGGTCGCGGACCAGAGAGGTCAGCTCCATGATGGGCCTGGTTCCTGAGACCCCGACCCACATGATGGGCTGGTCCTCGGGATTGACCTTCTGGATGATGGGAGGGTCCAATTCCCGGGGGAGGTTGCGCTGGGCCTGGGCGATGCGGGTCTGCACGTCCTGGACCGCGGCGTCGATGTCCCGGTCCAGGGCGAACTCCGCCGTGAGCTGGGCGCTGCCAAAGCGCGTGGTGGAGCGTATTTTCTGGATGCCCTCCACGGTCATGAGGGCCTCCTCCACGGGGTCGACCACCTCGTTTTCCATGACGCCGGGGGCGGCGCCTTCCCAGTTTAGCCGCACGTTGACCACGGGCGAGTCCACGTCCGGATTTTGGGACACCCCGAGCCGGGTGAAGGCGATCCCGCCGAAGAGCAGGAGCGAGAGCATCAGCATCCAGGCGAAGACCGGCTTTTTGATGGCGAGGTCCGAGAGGATCATTTCAGGAGCTCGACTTCTCCGCCTTCGGCCCCGGAGGCCACGTCGAGGTTGATGGAGGCCAAGCGGACCGCCAGCAAGGCGTTGTTGTAGGAAAGGCGCGCGCCGTTGAGGCGGTTGAGCGACTCCAATCCTTCCAAGGCGGTCACCAGGCCCCGCTTCTCGTCCCGGTCTTGCAAGTCATGGTCCTTCTCGGCGAGCTCGACGGCTTGGCGCCGAAGCTCAAGCTGGCGGCGGGCGGAGGCCAGGTCCCGATAAGCGTTGCGGACCTCCAATTGGGCCAGGCGGCGCAGGGACTGAAGCTCGAGTTCCTGGCGTCCCGCGCGGGCCCGGGCGGCGTCCACCGAGGCGGTGACTTCGCCCCAGGACCAGAGCGGCAGGCCGAGGGTGAGGGAAGCATCCCACCGGTTGTCCTTTAAGGAAGCGGGGCGATGCGAATAGAGGTTGGCCTGGGCCCCCACCCGGGGCAGGCGGCCGGCTTGCTCGGAGCGGACCAGTTGATCCGCCTCCCGGACCCCCTCCGCGGCGGCGCGCAGGTCCGGCCGGGTCTCGACCCGCGCGAGATAGTCCTCCAGGGGGCGGGCCGCCGTCGGCGCGGGCGCGGGAGCCGTGGGTTCCCCGAACGGCCCGTGGACCAGGTAGGAGAGCAGGTCGGTCCGAGCCTCCGCCTGCCGGGTGCTTTCCTCCAATTGGGACCGCAGGGCCGCGGCCTGGAAATCCTGGCCCACGACGTCGGCTTCCCGGTTGCGCCCCACGCGGACGCGCTCCCGAAGCTCCGTGCGGCGCTGGTCGGCCAGCTCGATGAGGCGCTTGGTGGCGTCGACGTTTTCCCGCGCCTGGAGCAGGCCGAAAAACGCGCCCGCGACGTCTCCCAGGAGCAGTTGTTCGGCGCGTCGGCGCAATTGGCCTTTCCGGTTCTCGTCGGCCTTGGCGGCCCGGACCGCCGCCAGCTCCCGGTAGCCGGTCAAATCCGTTTTGGCCAGGCGCAGGCCGCTCTGGGAGGAAGGCGACAGCCGGGAGCCTTGCTCGTCCTCCCAGTCCGCGGCGGTCCGGAAGGAAAGTTCGGGCCCGGCCCCCCCGAGGGCCCGGCGGTAGAGCGCCTCCGCCTCCTTGATGGATTGCTCGCTGGCCGCGATGCTTTCGCTGTGGCGCAAGGCCAACTCATAAGCCTGCTTGAGAGTGGCGGGAGCCTGGGCCGAGGCCGCGGCGAGGAGGAGTTTAAAAAAGAGGGAGAAGATCATCGGGCGGTTGGGGGGCGGCCAGGCAGGCCGGCCCGTCGTTTTTGGGGGAGTTGACCAGCGGCGAAACCTCGGCGGCGGCCATGTCCTCGGCGGGAAAGGGCCGCAGGAGGCCCTTCACTTCGGCCGTCGCTCCGGTTTTGGGATCAAGCCACAGCGGCTCGTCCTCGCGCCGGAGGATGACGGGCATTCGGTCATGCACGGATTTTAGCAAGTCGTTGGCCTGCGTGGTGACGATGGTAAACGATTCCAGCAAGCCTCCCCCGGGCTCGCGCCAGGTTTCCCGGAGGCCGGCGAAGGCGAAGAGGCCGCCGTCCTTGAGCGTGAAGCGATGGGGAATTTTTCGCGAGCCCTTCCGGGCCCATTCATAGAAGCCGTCGGCCGGGACCAGGCAGCGCCGGCTTTCCAGGGCCCGTTTGAAGCTGGGTTTTTCGGCCAGGGTTTCGGCGCGGGCGTTGATGAGCTTGGCGCCGATGGCCGGGTCCTTGGCCCAGGAGGGCACCAGCCCCCACCGGGCGAGCCGCAACACCCGCTCCGGTTCAGCCAGGACGACGACGCCCGGCTGGCTGGGCGCGATATTGTAGCGAGGCCCGGCGTCGATTCCCCGGCCTGGGCCCCGAAACGCTCGGCCAAAG
>CAYHPY010000171.1:0-5164 GCA_964358485.1 uncultured Elusimicrobia bacterium | reverse complement strand
TAAACTCCACCCCCGAGGCCACCCCCCCGCTGGAAGGGTCCACCGACACGAAACTGAGCAAGGTCCGGCTGCTGACGTAAATCTTGAGGTCCGCCGCCGTAAACGAGGAAAGCCCAACCGACAATTCGCTCACCGGCGCGGTATTGTCGACCGCCACCGTGGAAAAGCGCGGGGGCTCCCGGTTGGCCCCGATATCCTCGGCGAAATACGACAACGCATGCAGGCCGTCCAGGTCCCCCGCCAAGGTGAAGGAAGAAGCCAAGACCCGGCCCGGTCCGGGTTCGGGATCGGGAAACGTGGCCCGAGCCGAGCCGTCCACCGTAAGCTCCTGGAATCCGACCCCCAGGCCCGCGCCATCGCCCGGCTCCACCAGATCGTCCACGCTGCTCAGCGTGAAGGAAGTCAGCCTGGTCACGAACACTGTCCCGCCGACCTCGGCCTGGGGCTGGCCGACGGAGAGGCTCGTCCTGGGAGGCAAAGTGTCATGGACGACCTCGAAGCTCCCGGACGCCGCCGAGGTCGAATTAAGAACAAAATCCGCGGCCGAAACTTCCAGCCGCCAGAGCCCGTCGTCCAGGCTGGACGGTTCAAGAATTTGCCCGCTGATAACCGGGACCGATGACGGCCGGATCCCTCGCGGGCTCCCCCGATCCTCCAACTGGACGAGGACAGCCTCGAAGCTCGGAGCCGCGTCGTGGTCGTCGGTGAGCTGAAAGCGAACCACGATGGTACTCAAGAACGCCGTGAACCGCTCCCCTCCCGCGGGGGAGCTGATGGCGATCACCGGAGTGGTCGCGTCCACGGTGAACGTCGTCAGCTTCAACTCTTCCAGATTTCCCGCTTGGTCCAAGCTCCGGTAGCTCACCGAATGCTCACTTTCCCCGGGGACGCTGAAGGTCGCGGCATAAACCCCGAATGAGCCGCCGTCCACGGAGAAGACGGTCTCTTGGACCCCCGAGGCTACGCCAAAGGCCACGGGGTCCAGGGCCTCCAGGATAATGCTCGCCCGGCTCGACACAAACACCCGTCCCAGGGCTTCGGCTTGGCGGCCTTCCACGAAGCTCAAACTCGTAATGGGAGGGGTGTTGTCCACGAAAAAAGTGGTCCGCCGCTCCAACTCGCGGTTTGAGACCCTGTCCTCGCTGAAATAGACGGCCGTATGGCTCCCCTCCGCCAAGTGGAACCCCTCCGCGAAGTCCGCCAAGGTCGAGCCGTCAACGCCGAAGAAAGTCCGGCTCACCCCAGCCGAGACCCCGCCTGAAACCGGGTCCGAAGCCTCAAAAGTGATGGTCGTCATTGAAGTGATAAATCCCGTTCCGTCAGGGGAAATCCGCGTGCTCGGCGGGGTCGTGTCCACCATGACTTCCTGGAACCTGGTAGGCTCGCGGTTTAAGACATTGTCCACACTGAGGAACGCGAACTGGTGGGGGCCTTCCGGCAAGGCCGGCAAGGTGGAAACGGCGGCCGAGAAGATGGTCGTGTCCACCGCGACCAAGGTCTCACGGACGCCGGAGGCAACACCTTCGCTTGCGGGGTCCACCGCATCCAGTTGGTATTGGGTCTCCCCGGAGGCGTATTGAATGCTCCCGGACGAGAACCGCGCCCCCACGAAAGTCATCGTCGTAAGGGGGGCGGTCGCGTCAATCAAGGCCGTGGCCGAGCGCGTGAGCTCCAGGTTGCCCAGGTTGTCGGCGCTTCTGAACTCGACCAAATGCGCCCCCTCGGCCAGGGGGAACGTGGAAACGAAAGTCTCAAAGACCGCCAAGGTTCCCGCGTTCACGCGGAACTCGGTCAGCGCCACGCCGGAGGCCGCGGAAGTTGACGGCGGGTCCACGGCCGATAAACCGAAGGCGGTTTGGACGGGGTAGAACGAGCCGCCGCCCGCGTCCACGAAGGCTCCTGGGGAGGAATCCAGCCTTGTCACGGGCGGGGCCGTGTCCACCGCCACCTCCCTGGCCTGGACCTGTTCCTGATGGCCGACCAAGTCCACGCTGAAAAATCTGACCGTGTGTGTTCCAGGCTCCACTTGGAGGCTGAAGGTCCCGGAGGCGACGTGAAAGGCGTCCGAATCCACCGCCACAAAGCTCCGGTCCACCCCGACGCCCTGGGCGTCCCCCGCCACCCGCAGGTCATCTACGGCGGGTAGGCTGAAGGTGGTCACAGCCGTTACGAAGAGGGGAATCGTTCCGAAGCTGGGCGACCCCGCCAAGAGCGCGGTCCTAGGTGGCAAAACGTCCTCCTCCAGGGTCTTGGCGGCCCCAAGGTCCGTGAACGCGGTTTCAACGCCCGCTTGGTTTCTCGCCTTGACCTGGCCGTAGAAAGTCGTGCCCGGCGCTAGGCCGGTGAAAGTGAAGCTCGTCTGGGCCAGCCAGCCGCTCGACGCCAGGGTCGGGTCCCGGCCGGGTACAGTCGAAATCTCCGCGTAGTACTCGGTCCTCCCCGGGTTTGCGGCCGAGTCCCAGGTCAGGACCAAGCTTCCGGTGGAGATCGACATAGCCGGCCGCGCCGCGGGTGCCCCGGCCAAGGTAATCGTGCTTCCAAGCGCGGACAGCTCCGAAGTGACGAATGTTTCCGTGTTGCGGGCCAGGCCGAGAAAAAAATAAGTCGTATTCGGCGTTAATCCGTGGAATTCGAACGTTCTGTTGAACGAATCCTGAAACGCGCTCTCGGCCACGATGGGAGCAATCGAATCCGTATCCACGCGCACTTGATACTCCACCGGGATACGGTTATTCCCGATCTGCCACCCAACGGCCACGGTATCCGTCCCCACCGCCGTGAAAACCAAGTCCCGGGGCGGATTCGGCAGGGCGTAGGCCGTGGCTCCATTGGACAGGCCGGAGACCCCGCCTCCCGTATCCTGGGTCCACAACCGCAAGTAATGGGTGGCGTTGCCCACCAAGCCCCGGGCGATGTAGCTCTCCGCCCGCCCCGCCGCCGTGCTGGTGGTGAAGTTGATTTGGGCCGAATTCGGGTTAAAGGCCGCCCCCGAATCCTCCTCGTGCCGGATCAAGTAGCGCCCGCCCAAAATGGCCCCCGCATAGCCGTCTTCCCCCGGGGCCGTCCAGGCCAAGACCACTTCCCCGCCCAGCGCGCCCGTCGCCGCGGCCAGGTCCCCCACCGCGCCCGGCGGAAGGTCCACGCCCAGGGGATCGAAATTCAAAGTATAAGACGTGGCTGACGAGGTCAGGTCCAGGATATTGAGCCGATAGAGAACGGCCAAATTTAATTTGCGGAAGTGCTTGGAGACCCAGACGTTTTTGAGGCTCAAGGCCTTGCCGTCCGCCCTTTGGACCGAGACCAGCTTGATCCCGGTCCCTAGGGGAAACGGAACCGAGGAATGCGCCCAGACCCCCGCCCCCACCGCCTGGTCGAAGGAGAAGGTCAGGCCGGCGCTGGCCCCGCCCAAGGTTCCGTCCAGACGGCCCGCAAGTTCGGCCACCGGCAAGGGCAGAGACTGGTCGGATTCCAAAATTAGCTCGGCCGGGGGGACGCCGCCTCCGTCCAACAAAACCTGCATCTCTTGCCGGGAGTAGGAAGCATTGACCAGGAAGTCGGGGGTCGCGTCCCGGCCGGGCAGGTCCACCAGGACGTCTTTGAGCAAGGTATAAGTGGTCACGCTCTGGAGCAAGGAGGTCAGGGCCCCGCCCAGCTCGGCCGCGTGGGTGAAAGTCGAGGTAAACTCCACGAACCGCCCGGAGAGGCTGGTGGACATGATCCAGGAGGCCTGGCCCACGGCGTTGGGCAGGATGTCCCCGAAGGGGACCAGCAATGTATCTGGGATCGTTTTCCCTCCGACAACCGTTCCCAGCAGTTTAAAATCGATCAAAAGCCCCTGCCTGTTCTCGGTGATCTTGGGCTGGGCGGAGTCGATCTTGAAGTTCTTGGCCGTCCCGTAGCCGACGTTGGTCACCCGCACCCCCAGGGGGAAAGGCTCCACCGCTTCGATGGCGGCCGTCAAAGGCTCGTCCGAGAAAACTTCGTAAGGCAAGACATACTCCAGCTTGAGCAAGGGTTGGGGATAGACCGTGATCGTGTCCTCGAAGGTTTGTACGTTCTGCGGTTCGGTCCCAGAGAGGGCGGTAATCAGGGCGCTCACCCCGTAGCGCCGCCCCAAGGGGGAGGTCCCGCCCGCGCCCGGGGAGGGGATGATGAGCCAGCGGATCTCGGCGGAGCTCGAGGACTGGATCACCCCCGTCCCGTCCACCGCGTTGGTGCCGGTCATGGTGCCCAGCTTGATGAAGAAGGCTGTGTCGGCGTTGTTGCCGTCGGCGTCTTTAACGAAAACCTGGACCCGGAGGCTGGTCAGCGGTCTGTCCGGGAGGTTGTTATTGACCACCAGGCGGGCGTCGAAGGCCTCCCGCTCCAAGGTGGCCTCTTGAAGGATTTCAAGCTTGACCTCCGCGCACAGGGTCCCTTGGGCAAGCGCCCGCGCGGGGGCCAAAAGCGCCCCGAGCGCCAGAAGGAACCCGAGACCTGTTTTTATCCGAAGGTCTTTCTCTATCACTTCACCTCTAACGGGAATTTCTCCGCCGCCCAGCCTGCCAGCCCACCCGATAACTCCAACACCTTAAAACCCGCCCCCGCCAAAATATCACCGGCCTTGCGGCTCCGATCCGCCTGGCGGTCGTAGACCAGGACCTCGACGCCCTCGGGAAGCCGTCCGAGGGCCCCGGACAATTCCTCCAAAGGAAAATTGAGGGCCCCCGGCAAATGCCCCGCCGCGAATTCCAATGGGGGCCGGGCGTCCACGACGGTCAAATCTCCCTTCTTGATCCGCTTGTAAGCCGTCTTGGCAGCCATCCTCCCGGCCTTCGGACCCGCCGGGGCCGAAACAGTCTTCTCAACGGGATAGCCCTTCCTGCGCCATGCTCCCAGGCCACCCTCCAGGACGCGCACGTCGCCGTAGCCCCCGGCCAACAAGCGCTCCCCGGCCTCTTTGCTTAGGGGGCAGGGGGTCTCCGAGCAGTAGACGACGATGCGGCCCTCGCGCGGCAGGCCCGCGGATTCGATGCCGGGGACGGAGTTATTGCGGGCGCCGGGGATGTGGCCCGACAGATACTCCGCGGGTGGGCGCACGTCTACTAGGACAAAGTTCTCCCGTTCAAGTTGCTTGCGGCGGAGTGCGGGGGAGGCGATGCCGGGGGGCTCGGCGGACGCGCGG
>CAYHPY010000170.1:0-5338 GCA_964358485.1 uncultured Elusimicrobia bacterium | reverse complement strand
TCTCCATGAGGGCGTGGTCGTACTTGACCTTCTCGCGGCCGTGCTTGCGCTCCACGAACATGTCGAGCATGCCCGACTGCATCGGGCCGGGACGAAACAGCGCGATGAGCGAGACGATGTCGTTGAAATCCGTGGGCTTGATGCGGACCAAGAGGTCGCGCATGCCCTGGGAGTCCAGCTGGAACACCGCCAGCGCCTTGCCTGAGCGCAAAAGCTCGAAGGTTTTGGCGTCGTCCATGGGCAGGCCTTCGACGTCGAAGTCGGGCTTGCCGCGCGCGCGGATGAACTTCATGGCGTTGTCGATGATGGTCAAAGTTCGCAGGCCCAGGAAGTCCACCTTGAGCAGGCCCAGCCGCGGGAGGGTGTCCCCGTCGTATTGCGTGGTGACCACCTCCGAGCGGGTGCCGCGCGTGAGGGGCGCGTAGTGGGAGACCGGCTCCTTGGTGATGACGGTGCCCGCCGCGTGCACGCCGGTGTGGCGCTTGAGTCCCTCCAGCTTCAGGGACAATTCCAGGAGCTTCTTGACCCGGGGGTCGCGTTGGGCCTCGATGAGCTCCGGGACCTTCTGCATGGCCTCGTACAGGGTGGTCCCGGGAATCGCCGGGATGGACTTGGCCAGCTTGTCGATCTCGGTGATCGGAAAGCCCATCACCCGCCCCACGTCGCGGACCACCAGGCGCGCGGCCATGGAGCCGAAGGTGATGATCTGGGCCACGTTGGCCGCGCCGTATTTGTTGCGGACGTACTCGATGACGCGCTCGCGGCCGGTGTCGGCGAAGTCGATGTCCAGGTCGGGCATGCTCTTGCGGTCCGGGTTGAGGAAGCGCTCGAAGAGCAGGTTGTGGGGGATGGGGTCGAGGTTGGTGATTTTGAGGGCGTAGGCGACCAGGGAGCCCGCGCCGGAGCCGCGGCCGGGCCCGACGGGGATGGCCTGGGTGCGCGCGTAGTTGATGAAATCCCAGACGACCAGGAAGTAGCCCGAGAATCCCAGGCGCTTGATGACGCCCAATTCGTAGTTCAGGCGCTCCAGATGCCCGGCGGGGAAGGGGCCGCCGAAGCGGGCCCGCAGGCCCTTGTGGCAGAGCTCCTCCAGGTAGGTGTCCTGGGTGTGTCCCTCCGGGACGTCGAACTGGGGCAGGAGCATCTGGTCCATCGGGATCTTGAGATTGCACATCTCGGCGATCTTGAGGGTGTTCTTGACCGCCTCGGGCGCGAAGGAGAACAGGGCCGACATCTGCTCGGGGCTTTTGAAGTAGAACTCGTGGCTGTCGAAGCGCAGGCGGTCGGTGTCCTCGATCTTTCGCCCCGTGGAGATGCAGACCCGGGCGTCGTGGGCCTCGAAGTCGTTCTGCTTGGAGTAGTGGCAATCGTTGGTTGCCACCAGGGGAATTCCCGTGCGCTTGTGCAGCTCCATCAGCGCCTCCAGAACCACCTTCTGCTTCTCAATGCCGTGGTCCATGATCTCCAGGAAAAAACAGCCGGGATCAAGAATGTCCCGGAAGTGGATCGCGGTCTTCTCGGCGGAGGCCAGGTTGCCGTCCAGGATGGCTTGGTTCAACTCGGACTTCAGGCACCCCGAAAGGACGACGAGCCCCTTGGAGTGCTTGGCCAGGAGTTCCTTGTCGATGCGGGGGTCGTAGTAGAAGCCGTTGAGGGAGGCCTGGGTGGAGAGGGCCATGAGGTTGCGGTAGCCGTCGAAGTCCCGCGCCAGGACGGTCAGGTGGCAGTTCTCCTTCTGCGAATGCCCGCGGTCGGTCAATTTCCCCTTGGATTGGTACATCTCGCAGCCGATGATGGGCTTGAGGCCCACGGCCGTGCAGTTGCTGTAGAACTCGACGGCCCCGTACATGTTGCCGTGGTCGGTGAGGGCCAGGCCGGGGGAGCCCTGCTGGGCCAGGGACTTGAGCAGCTCGGAGGGCTTGCCGTCGCGGTCGGAGATGCGGACCAGACCGTCGAGCAGGGAATACTCGGAGTGGTTGTGAAGGTGGACGAATTCCGCCTTACCGCTCATCGCCCGCCCGATCTTTGATAGAATGCGCGAAATGGGCCGAAGCCTCGTTGAAACGATGGTCCGACGCCGGAGGGTTTACCGCGGCAATTCGGTGGATTTTCGGGCCGACGAGATCCGGCTTCCGGACGGCCGCCCCGCCGTTCGGGAGTTCATGGACCATCCCGGCGCCGTCGGCGTGGTGCCGTTTCTGGACCCCAAGACCGTGGTCCTGGTCCGGCAGTACCGCTATCCGGTGGGGGAAACGACCTTGGAGCTTCCGGCGGGCAAGCTCGATCCGAGAGAAGGGATTTTGCCCTGCGTGCGGCGCGAACTTAAGGAGGAAACCGGCTTCACCGCCCGACGTTTGACCCCGCTCCTGAATTATTGGCCGACTCCGGCCTTCGCCAACGAGGTTCTTCACCTGTTCGTGGCCGAGGGGCTCACAGCGGGAAAAAATTCCCCCGATGCCGACGAGTTCTTGGAGGTGGTCACGATGTCTTTCGACGACGCCTTGAGGCGGGTCCGCTCCGGCAAGATCCGAGATTCCAAGACCGTAATCGGACTGCTCGCCTGCGCGGTCCGGCGCCCGCGTTGATTATACCAATTTCGCCCCGGCTCCCTTCGGCGGCGGCGCCATGAACCCCGAGGAAATCCCCAATTGGGAGCCGTTCCTCAAAAGGGTTCCGCTGTTTTCGGGACTGAGCTCCGAGGAGCTGGGCCGCGTGGCGTCCAAGATGCAGCTGCTCTCCTTGCCCAAGGGGGCCGTCCTGTTCTCCCAGGGCGACGAGGGGGACGCCTTCTACATCATCACCTCCGGGCAGGTGCGGCTGGTCCAGACCCGCCGGGGCCAGGAGTCGGTCACGGCCCTGTTGGGCCGGGGCGACGCGGTCGGCGAGCTGGGCCTTTTGACCGGCGAGGCCCGGACCGTCACCGTCAAGCTCGACACCACCTGCGAGTTTCTCAAGCTCATCCGCAAGGATTTCGAGGAAATCCTGCGCCAGAATCCCTCCATCCTTCTGCACCTGTCGCGCATGATTTCCCGGCGCCTGGTGGACACCAACGCCGCCGTCCCCGCCGCGGAGGGGGCCGCGCCCCAGCTCATCACGCTCAACGCGGCGGCGCCGCGCCCGGACGCGCAGTTGTTGGCCCTGCACCTGGGGCTTCAGCTTTTGGAGCAGACCCGCCGGAGGACTTTGATCGTCGACATGGGGCCCGAGCCGGGGGCCATCGCGCGGGCCCTGGGGCTTAAGCCCCAGCTGGCCACGGAAACCGCCATCCGGGCGCTCGACATGAACGACCGCGGCGCGTTGGCCTCGATCGCCCAAACCCACAACTCGGGCCTGGTGATCCTGAGCCTGGCCCCCGCGGTTCTCGGAGGACGCCTTTACAGCGGCATCTACCTCCTGCTCAATTTTCTCCGCGAGGCCCATGACCTGGTCCTGGTGAGTTTTTCCAACGAACTGGGAGACGTCGAGCGCTCCATCCTGGCCGAGGCCGACCGCGTGATCCTGGCGGGGACCGATTCCCACCGGCCGCAGTTCCGCCAACTGGAGGCCGAGGTTCCGCCGCTGGCCGCCGATTACAAGAAAATATTCCGGCTCTGGCTGGGGGACCCCGATCCCGAGGCGGGGGTCTTCACCTTCGGGCCCGAACGGATGGTGCTTCCCTGGTCCGAGGCCGTGGGCGAGGCGTTTGAGCGCTCCGGGTCGCCGTTTGAGGCCATGGAGAGCCATCCCAAGTCCATGGCGGGCGTCGGCCGCCTGGCCCGGCGGTTGGGGAAAATCCAGGTCGGCCTGGCCCTGGGGACCGGGGCGGCCCTGGGATATTCCCTGATCGGGGTCCTCAAGGTCTTCAAGCGGGAGCACATCCCCATCGATCTGATCACCGGCACCTCGGTGGGCTCGGTGGTGGCCGGGTTCACGGCTTTGGGCATGGAGCCCGAGGAAATCGAGGAGATCGCGGTGCGCATCGACAAGGCCTGGCTCTACGAGAATCTTTTCTGGGACATCACCTTGCCCCGCACCGGCTTTTTCGCCGGGCAGACCCTCCTGCGGTTTTTGCGCTCCTATCTGGGAGGGCGGGAGTTCTCGGACCTGGAGATCCCGTTCGCCTGCGTGGCCACCGACATCGAGAGCGGGGAGGAGGTCGTTCTTAAGGAAGGGCGCGTGGCCGAGGCGGTCCGGGCCAGCTGCGGCCTGCCCCTGATCTTCAGCCCTCTCCAGATCCAGGGGCGCTACCTGGTGGACGGGGGCCTGGTCCACCCGGTGCCCACCAAGGCGGTGGCCGACCTCGGCGCCGACATCCTGGTCGCCGTCAACCTCACCATGCCCGCCGGCGACCGCGGCCGCGGGCGCAAGTCCCGGGCGGCCGACGGGGGGGGCCTGTTGGGCCTGCCGGTCAATCTGGCCGGGATCAAGGATTTCGCCCTGCCCGAGGCCCTGACCGCCCCGAGCATGATCGAGGTCTTTTTCCGGATGATCTACACGATGGAATACCAGATCGCCCTTTCGCGGGCGGACCCGGCGCACGTCGTGATCCAGCCGGATCTCTCGGGATTTTCCTGGACCGAAATGCACCGGGCCAAGGAGCTCATCTCCCTGGGCGAGCGGATCGCCGAGCAGTATGTTCCTCAAATCAAAT
The DNA here is from genome assembly GCA_964358485.1 of uncultured Elusimicrobia bacterium. Lineage (GTDB taxonomy): Bacteria > Elusimicrobiota > Elusimicrobia > UBA1565 > UBA9628 > CAYHPY01. The sequence goes on along the minus strand of CAYHPY010000170.1, from coordinate 708 downwards.
CCCTGATTCCGTACTTCGCAGATTATTGCAAGGTTCCGATTCGGACCAGCGGCGGATTTTGAAAGGCCCCTTGCCCTCCCGCCTTTTCTTCGTATAATGGGGCGAATTTCCAACCAAGGAGGACCCTGACCATGGCCACGAACATCGAGCAACTTCTGGGCGCCGACGCCAAGCTTCTGGAACACAAGTGCACCACCATTCCCAAGGAGACGATCCATCTCCCGGGCCCGGACTACGTCGAGCGCATCTACGCGCTCTCCGACCGCCCCACCCCGGTGCTCAAGAGCCTCCAGTCCCTGCTCGACCACGGCCGGCTGGGCGGCACGGGCTACGTCTCCATTTTGCCCGTGGACCAGGGCATCGAGCACTCCGGGGCCGCCTCCTTCGCCCCGAATCCGGCCTACTTCGACCCGGAGAACATCGTCAAGCTGGCCATCGAGGGCGGCGCCAACGGCGTGGCCTCCACCCTTGGCGTGCTGGGGGCGGTGGCGCGCAAGTACGCGCACAAGATTCCTTTCATCCTGAAATTCAACCACAGCGAGCTCTTGTCCTATCCCAATTCCTACGACCAGACCATGTACGGCAGCGTCAAGCAGGCCTTCGACATGGGGGCGGTGGCCGTCGGGGCGACGGTCTACTTCGGCTCCGCGGAATCCCGCCGCCATATCTGGGAGGTCAGCCAGGCCTTCGCGCGCGCCCACGAGCTGG
>CAYHPY010000169.1:0-5358 GCA_964358485.1 uncultured Elusimicrobia bacterium | reverse complement strand
ATTAATTTTTCGAAATTCTTTTCGAGCAGGAATTTTCCCACCCCCCGGCGCGCCCGTTCCGGATCGACGGCGATCATCAAAAGCTGGGCTTCGGGCGGAACCAGCAGAAAAACGGAATAAGCCGCGACTCGCCCATCTTCCTCAACGACAGTTACCAAGGAACCAGGCGAAAAAAATTGCCCGGCTCCCCAAGCCGGGAGTCCGGGCCACCGGGACTGGATCGCGAGAATCGCGTCGAGGTCAGCGGAGGACGCGGGGCGCGCTTTCATACTTGGCGGACTTCAGGTACAACGGCTGGAAGGGCCGCCGGCGGCGGAGCTTGAGCGCCGCGCGGGCGGGGGCCAGCAGTTCCTCCGCGCCGACCTCCCCCTCCAAAATCAAAACGTCGGCCGCCTCGAATTCCTTCCGGATTTTTTCCCACTCCGCGGCCGTCGCCCAGGCCGGAGGGGCCTTCGGGCGGGGAACGCCGCCGCGAGAGACGAGGAAGAGCTGGTAAAATTTTTCATCCCGAAAGCCCGGAAGCAGGGCGCACACCGAACGCGCCCGCGTCCCGGCGTGCCCGGGAACCGTCCAGGCCAGAGCCTCCAGCCGGGACACGGCCAGGGCGGGAATTTTCAGCCTTCCGGCCGCGACCGCCGCGAAGGACATCCCGATCCGAATGCCCGTAAAGCGCCCCGGCCCCGCGGCCGCGGCCACGGCCCCCAAATCCTTGAAGCCGAGCCCCGCTTTTTTCAGCAGGCCTTCGACGGCGGGCACCAAGGTCTCGTCGTGGGGCCTTTTGGGCGCCCGGCGGATTCGCCAAATTTTTTCGCCGGCCGACAGGGCCAGGCTCAAGGGCTCGCCGGAGGTGTCGATGGCGAGGATGTTCATCGCGGCGCCCCTTTGCCGATCCTCGCAGCCAACACCCGCGACCGCGACCCCGCCGCCCGGACCGAAATCCGCCTCTGCTCCCCTTCCGAGCCGTGCTTGAACACGATTTCCAATCGGTCCCCCGGATAATAACGCAGGCCCGACTCCGGCCATTCCACGGCGCAGGCGGCCTTGGGGTCCGACAGGCATTCCTCGATCCCGATCTCGGCGGTCTCGCCCGAGGCCACCCGGTACAAATCCAGGTGATGCAAGGTCAGCCGTCGCCCCTTGTAAACCTTGGCCAGCACAAAGGTGGGGCTCGTGACCCTAACTTTGAGGCCCGCGCCGCGGGCCAAACCCTGGACGAAGGTGGTTTTGCCGCTGCCCAAGGGGCCGATCAGGCACAAAAGGTCCCCGGGACGCAGGACCGCGCCGAGCCTGGCGCCCAAAGCGCGGGTCTCATCGGCGTCCCGGGTCACGAAAGCGCGTCGCGGCATGGGACTCATGATAGCAAAGGCGTCAATGCCCCGGGCCCCAGCCTCGCCGCCTCAAATCCGCGCCCAGCGCGTCGGCGATGGCTTGGTGGGCCGCGGCGTTGGGGTGGCCGGAAAAAAATCCCCTCGGGAAACGCTCAAAAACCGGGAACAGGTCCAATAACGGAAGGTCCTCCGCCCGGCAAAACTCCCGAATTTGCGCCAGCAGATACGGCGGGGCGAACCATTCGTCGCTGCGCGGGAGAATCATGAGCATCGGCCGCGCGCCCATGGCCCGGGCGCTCTTGCGAAACCTCCGGAGAATTTCCCGGTAGAGCGGCGGCAGGGGCTCCAGCGCCGAGGGATTCGAAGGAACGGGCCTTTCCGCGGCGAAAGCCCGGCGCGCGAGTTCCGGGAGGGCCCACGGCATGGTTTTGAACGCGCGCCATTTTTGCGCGGCGGTCGGCTCCCCCCAGACGATCGGCCGTCCGGGCTCGATGCGGGCCGGCACCGGGACGTTTCCCAGAACCAAAAGCTCCCCCGCCAGGGAGAAGGCGGGCTTGCCGAACCCGTTGGGGACCACGATGGAATTCCGGATCCTGGGAAAATCATCGATGATCGCGGCCATCACGGCCACGTCCGGCTGAAGTTCCGGGGCGTCCCGCTCCAGGGCCAACAGCATCTGATCGACGCCGAAGCCCAGCACGCCCATGTTGACGACTTCCCCGGAAGAACCGAAGGAATCCTCCAGACGGCGGCAGTAGATCTGTCGGTCGGCCGCGTCCCAGCCGAAAGTGAAGGAATCCCCCGCCACCACGGCCCGGAAAGTTCCGGCGGGTTTGGGAACGGCGTACTCTCTTTCGGCCCGGAAGCCCCGGGCGTTGATGGTGATGTCCCCCCGCTTGCGGGAAGGGGCATTGCTCCAACCCAGAAGAGGATCGTGCCGCACGATTTGCACCTCGGGCGTCTCCTGCGCCGCGCGGGCGAAGGAATCCATGCCCGCCGGAGGAAGGGCGCCCGTAAGCCAATGAAACCGGAGAAAACCCTCCGCGGCCAAGAGGCCCGCCGCGGTCCCGGCCAGGATCAAGCCCGCGCGCGCCGCGGGCCGGACCGGCGGGGTCACAGCCGGTGGAAAGCCCGGCCCAGGCGGGCGATGACGTCCTGGGGAGTCATGGCCCAGGGGGTGAGTTCGTCCTCGGCCAAATCCCCGGCCAGGCCGTGCAGGTGGGCGCCCAAAGCGGCGGCCAGGAATGCGCTCTCGCGCCCGCCGCGTCCGGCGGCTTCCAATTGCGCCCACAACCCGGCGATGAGCCCGGTCAAAACATCCCCCGTCCCGCCGATGGCCAAACCGGGCCCGCCGGTGAAGTTGGCCACGGTCCGGCGTCCGTCGGAGATCAAGGTCCGGTGGCCCTTGAGCAAAGCGATGCCGTTCCACTCCTTGGCCAGCTTCTCCACCGCCCCGCGGCGGTCGGCCAGGACTTCCTCGCGGGAGACCCGAAGGCAGCGGGCCATCTCGCCCGGGTGCGGCGTGAACACGCAGGGATGAACGCGCTTGGACAAAAGCTCGTCGACGTCGGCGCGGTCTTGGGCGGCCAGGATGTTGAGGGCGTCGGCGTCCACCACGGCCGGAAGAGGCAAGGAGCCCAGCGCGTGCACCACCGCGCGCGCGGTCTCGGGATTGGTGGACAGCCCCGGGCCGATGGCCATCACCGTGTAGTTGCGCTCGCGCATGCTGGCGCCGATGCGGCCCACGGCCTCGGAGCGCAGGCAGCCCCCGGAGGCTTCCGGCAGGGCCAAGGTCAGGGCCTCGGGCACCTGGGCCGCCACCTCGGGCTGAAGGCCCGCGGGCAGGGCCAAGGTCACCAGGCCCGCGCCCGAGCGCAGGGCCGAGCGGGTGGAGAGGATCGCCGCCCCCACCATGCCCGCCGAACCCGCGACGATCAGGACGTGCCCGAAGGTTCCTTTGTGGTCCTCGGGGCGGCGCTCCACCCGGGCGGCGCGCAGTTCGGTCTTGGAGAGGGCCTTCACCGGGTCCTCAAGGCCACGGCCAAGGCGTGATGATCGCCGTGGGACAGCGAAAGAAGGATGCCGGGCCGGGGCCGGCCCTTGAGCAGGACGCCCGGCTTGCCGTCGGCGCCGCGGGCCACCGAAATGTCCCGCAGGCTGACCCCCTTGGAGCCCAGCGCCTTCCACACCGCCTCCTTGGCGGCAAATCTCACCGCGAAATGCTGCCACGGGAGCTTCTTGGCGCGGCAGTAGGAGATCTCTTCCTTGGTAAAGACCCGGGACAGGAAGCGCGGCGTTTTTTGGGCGAGCTTGCGGATGCGGTCGATCTCGACGATGTCGAGCCCGATGCCCGCCGGAGCCCGGGGCGTCATTCCACCGTGACGCTCTTGGCCAGATTTCGCGGCTGGTCCACGTCGCAGCCCCGCAGGTCGGCGATGTGATAGGCCAAAAGCTGAAGGGGGATGACGTTGGCCACCGGGGCCAACCATTCCGGGACGGGCGGCAGGCGCAGGACGAAATCGTCGGGCCCGGTCTCCAAGGCTTGGCCTTCGCTGGCGAGGATGATCAACCGGCCTCCCCGCGCCCGCACCTCATGGATGCTGGAGGCCATCTTGTCCATCAACTTGGACTGGGTGGCCAAGGCCACGACCGGCATTTCCGGGTCGATCAGGGCGATGGGGCCGTGTTTGAGCTCTCCGGCCGCGTAGCCCTCGGCGTGGATGTAGGAAATTTCCTTGAGCTTGAGCGCCCCTTCGAGGGCGATCGGAAAATTCAGGTGCCTCCCGATGAAGAGGAAATGCGGGCTCTTGTACATCTTGCGGGAGACCTCGAGCACCGCCTTGTCGAGCTTGAGCCCCGCGCGGATCTGCCCGGGCAGGCGGACCAAGTCCTCGATGCGCTGGCGCCCCTCGGCCTCGGAAAGCGCGCCCCGGGCCACGCCCGCGTGGAGCGCGAAGACCGCCAGCGCGGTGAGCTGGCCGATGAAGGCCTTGGTGGAGGCCACGCCCAGCTCCGGACCGCAGTGGGTGTAAAGGTTGAAGTCGGCCGCGCGGGTGATGGCCGAGCCGACGGAGTTGCAGATGGCCAGGACCTTGGCGCCCCGCTCCTTGGCCAGGCGCACCGCGGCCAAGGTGTCGGCGGTCTCGCCGGATTGGCTGATCACGACGACCAGGTCCCCCGGGGACAGGATGGGGTCGCGGTAGCGGAACTCGGAGGCGGTCTCGGCGTTGGCCGAGAGCTTGGCGAGATTCTCGATCCAGTATTTGCCGACCAGGCCCGCGTGATACGCGGTCCCGCAGGCCACCAGATGGACCTGGCGCAGGCCCTTGAGCAGGTCCGCCGGCAGCCCGGACTCGCGCTCCAGGACCCCGTCCTTCAGGGGGAAGAAGCGCCCCCGCATGGTGTCCTCGCAGGCGGTGGGCTGCTCATGGATCTCCTTAAGCATGAAGTGGCGGTAGCCGGACTTTTCGGCCATGGTCCGGTCCCATTGGATTTGGATCGGGGTCTTCTCGACCTTGCGTCCGGCCAAAGTAAAAAAGGAGCAGCCCGTCGGGCGGAGGACGGCCATTTCCCCGTCCTCGAGGAACACCGCTTTCTTCGTATGGGCCAGGAAGGCCGGGACGTCGGAGGCCAGGAAGGTCTCCCCGTCGCCCAGGCCGATCACCAGGGGCGAGGCGGTCTTGGCCGCCACCAGCACCCCGGGGGCCTTGGACCAGAGCACGGCCAGGGCGTAGGCGCCGCGAATTTCGTTGAGCGCCAGGCGCACGGCCTCGAACAAGAGCGGCTCGTTGAGATCCGGCGTGGGCGCCTTGCCGGGGCCCTGGAGCCCCTTGAGCTTTTCCTCGATGAGATGAACCACGACCTCGGTGTCGGTTTCCGAGGCCAGCTTATGGCCCGCGCCCAGAAGGCGCTCCTTGATCTCGGAATAGTTCTCGATGATCCCGTTGTGGATGAGGACCAAAGACCCCGTGCAGTCGGTGTGGGGGTGGGCGTTCTCCTCGGAAGGCTTGCCGTGGGTCGCCCAGCGGGT
>CAYHPY010000168.1:0-5379 GCA_964358485.1 uncultured Elusimicrobia bacterium | reverse complement strand
AGCGCCTCCTGCGTTCTGGAGTTCGTGCGTCGCTCGTTCGTGGCCGTCGCGTTCGCAGCCGTCGCGTTCGTAGTCGTCGGGTTGCAGGTCGCAGCGTCCGTGCGTTCGGTCCGTGCGTCAGGTCCGTGCGTTCGGGATGAATCGAGGGGACGCCGCTCGCGCGGCTTCCCCTCGGTTCTTTTTCGGGCTTAAGGCCTACCGGCTCATTTCAAAGGACCCGGACCCGCCCCCCGGGATCGTCCAAGTCCCGCTGATCCGCCGCCCGTCGGGAGACAAGACCCCGGAATATTCCACGCTGTGGCCCACCCGGCCGGTCCCGTCGTAGGTCTTGGTGAAATTGACCCGTCCGCCCGGGCTGACCACCCCGGACATCCCCGCCTGAAGAAACGGCGCCTGATCGTCTCCGAAGGTGTTGGGCTCGCTGATCTGCCCCTCGAAGCGGTTTCCGGTCTGGGCGAAGACCACCGAAAAGTGTACCGGGGGCTGAATTTGGGGGTTGCTCGGGTAATAATAACGCCCCGTCCAACTGCCCTCCACGCTTTCCCGCTGGACCATGCCCTCCAGGGAGGCCGCCTGGGGCGGGGCCGTCAGGAGATTGGCCGATCCCGGCGGGGTCGGAGCCTCCATCGGCGGGGGCGCCGGGAGCGCCGGCGGGGCCGCCCCCCGCGCGGGCAGGAACATGTAGAGCCCGCAGGCCAGGATCACCCCGGCCAAGAGGCCGACCATGATTTTCCGGCCGGCCCCGGAACCGGCGCGTTGGGGAGGTTCCGGCTTTCCCAGGTAGGGCTCGACCGGGGCCGGGTCCAATTGTGGCCGGGGGCGCGGGGAATGACGGTCCTCCCGCCGCTCAGCGTCGCCTCGCGCCCCGTCGAATGAAGGGTCTTCCTGGGACATGGAGTCCATTCCAGTATAACAGCCGGCCGGACGGGGCGCCAGGGTTGGGCAGGGGCAAAACCTTCCTTGACATGCCAGGGATCCCCCGCTACACTCTAAGACCATGGCCCGCGCTCGCGTTCTGGTGGTCGAAGACGACGAGTCCTACCAAGAACTCTACCAACACTTTTTCACCCGCCTCCACGCGGCCGAGTTCATCGGCATTCCCGCGAGGACCGGAAAGCAGGCCCTTGGCCTCCTTAATAGGCACCCGTCGCCCCCTATTGACGCCGCGATTCTCGACTGCGGATTGCCCGACACCGAGGGGCTGACGATCCTCAAGCACATTCGCTCCAATCCCCTGACCCGCGACATCGTGACCTTCATGATCACGGGCAACACGCGCGACAAAGACGCGGACGCCGCGCTTGCGGCCAGAGCCGATGACTACATCACAAAACCGTTCCGCGAAAATGCGTTGTACCTAAAACTGAACAACCATCTTCAGCGTTGGCGGCACGCCCTTGAAGAGCGCGGGGCTTTTGTCCTCGATGGGCTCAAATTGGACGTCAAAGGCCGGGAAGTCGCCGTGGGAGGGCGCCCCGTTCACCTTCAACCCAAGGAGTTCGACTTCTTGAGCCTGTTGCTCGAAAGGCCCAATGTCGTTCACGCTCGGAGCTTTCTGGCCGACGCGGTTTCAACGCCTTCCGAGCCCACCTCGCCCGCCGGCGTCAGGCAGCACATGTACGCCTTACGGAGGGCGCTTGGGCCCTGGGGAGCGCGCATCGAGGCCCGCTACGGGCAGGGCTATGTCCTCCACACCAAGTCGCCGGCCTCGAGAAGCTAACCCCCCCGGCGCCCGACCCTTACCCTTGTCAAGACCCAGGCCCCAGTTGGGTCGACCCCCATCCATTAACTTTCTCGACGAAGAAACTGGCGAGCCCACGCCGATTTGGAGGCATGATGACAATTTAGTGACAATCGTCTTCCACACTTATGGCATGAAGAGCCCGCATGAGGGAGTTCGCGAACTAGAGATCGCGGCCTGGATTTCTTCGGACCACATGATCGGCCCTCACCTCAGCCCCTTTAAGCAGACGGTTCGAGGGGTCGCGGTCTTAAAAGCTTCGCAGCCGCTCCTTACGGAGTTGACCGCCGTAGAACGCTTCCGGCTATCCGTTCTGAGCGCGATGAGGGCCGGCCTCGAATCGCGCCTTTCCCCCGCCCAGGGCCTGCCATTCGCAGGTGTACGAATCGAGGTTTGCGACGACACGGACCATCTGGAGCCCAAACCAATCCAGCGTATTTCCCTTTTCGTCGAGCCCGATCTGGACCGAAAGCCCGGATGGCGGGTATGCCTTTCCGAGCAGGAAAGCAAGGAAACAAGAACGGGCTGCGCTGATAAGGAGAAGGCGCTAACCCTGGCGGGAGGTCTTTTAACCAAGATCTTCGCCGGGTGGGTTTCCCTGGTCGCCTTTGAGACGCCGTCCGACTTGCCGCGGACGAGTGGAGGGAAAGGGTCGCTCCAACAACGGAGGGCGAATTGAGGAGAGCAGCGAGCTTCGCGGCTGAATCGGATCGTTTTACGGCGCCCGACCTAAGGAGGAACTCCGTCCAACGAGGGCTCTTCCAGCAACTCAATTGGTCCAACTCCAACCCGTTCGAGCTCCGAAACACCTTCCCGTTGGCCGCATGTTGGACTCAGAAGGAGGGCGCGCAAACGGGCTCCCCTATCGGGACAGCATGCTTCCAGGATGAGAGTCGCCCGAAACGGAGCTCTCTTATGAAATATATCTACGTTGCCGCATGGTTGCTCTGGGGCACCTTAGCTAACGCGCAACAACCACCGACAAACAAGGAATTACGCAGCCGTTTCGGGCCACCATCAAGCAAACAAGATGTAGAAACCATTGTCAAAGCAGTTCGCGCTTTCACTGGTGCAGGAAAAAATACCGAGGAGCACGCACAGCTCGAATCTACTCTGTCTATACTAGGAAGGCCTGATGCAAAAGCCAAAGACGAACTTGAGGAAGTCTACATCAGGTTGCTCGATGACAGGAACCTGGATATTCAAGCCGCCGCCGCGGCTGGTTGCGGCAAGTTAAAATCTGCGCAGGCAATCCCAAAGGTTCGGGTGATGCTCTCAGCGAAGATTCGCCATCACTTTACCAAGCACAACCTTGGGGGTGCCTCGCCGGCGGACATTAGACAAACGCAGACCCTCGCGAGGGCATTGGCAGACCTCGGGGACTACGATTCGATCGATGAGATTTTATCACGCGAGGAGGTTATGAGCGTCAGCGGATTTGGCGGCCCAATTGTGGCGGCATTTGGTGCCAGGGTGTTGCCCAAAGTTGTCGAAATCGCACATAAGAACGATGCGCGCCGAGGGGGCGCCTTGCATGCGATTTCGTTTCTGAATGATCCCGCAGCGATCCCCGAGTTAGTCAAGCTTTCGCGCGGCTCAGACCCCCAGATCGCGAGTGCCGCACTCTACTCCCTGAAAAAACTTCTCAAGGGTGCTCCAGGGCGCGCCTCCGAAATCGAATCAGCCTACAAAGAACAACTAGCGAATCCTGATTATCAGGTCCGTGCGGCCGGATATGTTGGGCTTCTATCAGTCGACCCCTTCAAATACAGGACGCTCATCGAAGATGCCATTAAGAATGACGCCCATGTGAGAACTGATATCCTGAACGCCTTATCCGGCGAAAAAATTCCCGAAATCGTGCCGTTTCTAAAACAGTTCATCAAAAATGACGAACGCCGCGCGCCGAAATGGACTGCCGACCGCCGGCTAGCCGCCCGGGCAATTTTTCGCATGACTGGGGAGCGGGTCCAGTACAAAGGGCTTGAGCGGGACCGCGAATTGCATCCTGATCCGTATGCGCCCTGAGAATCGGATGGTTAAAGAACGCCCGGCCACTGGTGGAGCTGGCCGCATTGCGGTGCTCGGGCTGGCGCTCGTTTTCTCACCCAGTCAGTCGGCCGCGTTCAGCTCAAAGGAACTCCTGCGATTCCTCGGCTTCGGTGGTGACGACCACAGCAAAATCAACATGTCTATAGCCAATAATATCGGCGCCGGCAACCCCGATATTGAGAAGTTTGGCATTCAAATCATCGACGGCGGAAGCAACGAAGGCATTTCGGGCCTCGGATCACATACCTCCACCAACGGCGGAATTACATATTGGTACAACAACGACGCCTTGTGGGAACGTGACGCACGCGAAAAGTACGTTGTCGGAAAATTTCGAGACGCCTATACGCGTGCTGGTTTTGTCGCTCATCTTGTTGAAGATTTTCAAGTGCCCGCGCACCAAAAGGTCGTATTCCACGGCGTAGAGACAACCTATGTCTTGTCGCCCGATCCGAGGGAAGATAATCTCTACGTTAATGGGAGTTCGCATTTAGACGGCTTTGAGTATTATGCCTCGAATCACCACGACGACCAAACCCCACCACAAGTCAATACTTTCGACGTAATTGCAACGGATCCACTGAGTGGTTGCCCCGCCAAATTCTGGCTGGCGGGAAGCGAGGAGGCTCCGCCAGCAACGAGCTACCAAGGAGCTTATGGGCAGCCAAACCCGTTCGGCGGCGGCGTCTGCCAACAACCCTTTTATCACGCGGTTCTCGGTCAAGATTCCGATTGGTTCATGGTCGGATCGAACTATCCGACCGATCTTCTGACCCTGGAAGAGAATATTTCAGGCCGCCAACTTTATCTCGCACGCGTCAATGCAATCACCGCTCTGCAGAACCTTTCCGAATCGCTCCCGGCTTTACCGACCACGATGGCCATAAATAGCGTTTCACAAGGAACGCAAGTTATTGATGGCCAGAGTGGGGACCTTGTAACGTTTGCGGTCTCGGACAACCGCCTCCCGGGGATAAAAGTTGACGTTTTTGTCAAGGAAACTGGCCAAGCCATCGTGACCGATTCGGCTTCTTATTCGTTGAGCAGCTTCCGCAGTAAGGACGGCCTCAGTTATTCAGAAAATCTTCCTGGTCCGAACATCTGGAGGCAGCTCCAATCATCACTTTTTGCCTCCCGTCAGACTGACCTTGGGATTCTCCCTTTCTCCGCCGATTTTAACCTAACTTGGAAAGGCGATGTTTCTGGAATGCCATTGACCGATGGGACTTACAATCTCTGCGTTCAGGTGACCGATGGCGACGGAAATTTTTTTCCGGACCCATCGCAGAGAGATGCCCCGCAGTGTTCGGGTTTTACTATCAAGCGTGCCCCCAAAGTAACGATGCTCTGCAACGGCACCCAACTCGTCTATTCGGCCGTGACGGGCACCTCTACCATCGCCAACGGCGTCTCCCACGGGCCCGAGTGCACAGTCGACGCCTTCTCCCCCACGGGCCTCAAGAAACTGACCTTGTCACCGGCCAGCGCGGGAACCATCACCGTCCTGGACCCTCCCGGCGCCAACCCCTCCGCCCTGCCCGCGGGCGTGACCCGGGTCAAGGCCCGCCTGAGCGGCCTGCCCTTGG
>CAYHPY010000167.1:0-5420 GCA_964358485.1 uncultured Elusimicrobia bacterium | reverse complement strand
ATGGCCACCCGAAAACCGTTGTCCTCCAGGACCCGCCCGAGCACCGCCATGGCGAAGGAATAATGGTCGATATAGGCGTCGCCGGTGACGAAAACGATGTCGACCTGATCCCAGCCCCGGTCCAGCATCTCCCGGCGGTTCATCGGGAGAAAACGGCGGGCGGGAGAATACAGGGAGGCCATGGACCTCCTCATTGTACCTTGAAACGCCCTCGAGCGAGGGGGGTCGATTCGTTGCTAGAATTGGGCTCGGAGGACTCCACCATGAACGGCGCTCAAATTCATCTCCTGGCCAACCATCTTCCCGTCCTCGGAGCGGCCTTCGCGGCCGCGCTGACGGCGGCGGGACTCGTATTGCGCAAGGACGACGTGGTGAAAGCCGGGCTCTGGAGCTTCGTGGCCTCCGCCCTTTTGGCCCTCCCCGCCTATTTCAGCGGGGAAGAGGCCGAAGACGTCATCGAGCACCTGCCGGGCGTCCTGGAGTCCATCATCCACGATCACGAGGAAGCCGCCGAAAAAGCTCTGATCGCGGTCCTTCTCCTGGGCGGCGCGGCCCTGGGAACCCTGATCTGGGCCATGCGCCGGGGAGCCCTTTCCCGCAAGGCCTGCGCGGGGGTCCTGGCCCTCTCGGTCCCGGTCCTGGGCCTATTGTCCTGGACCGCGCACCTGGGCGGGCTGGTCCGCCACACGGAATTGAGGTCCGGCGCCCCGGCCGCCCCCGTCCCGGACTCCGACCGGGACTAGCCGGGGCGGCAGCCCCGCTGTGCCGGCCTACTTCAGGGGCTATCAGGACGGCCGTCCTAAAGCCTAAATTTCCGCCGTCACGCCGTCGCCCAGATGAGGACTTCCGCGCCCTCGGGCCCGGCTTGGAGCCACGGGTCTCCGGCGCCGGTCAGGCGAACCGCGTCCCCCTGCTCCAGCCCTCCCGCCCCTTCCAAGCTCGCGGACCCCTTGGCGATGAAAAGATGGGCGTGCGGCGCGTCCGGGACACGCACCTTCTCGGCGGCTTTCAAACGGCCCGCCCACAAGGTGGCCCCCTTCTGCCGGATCGAGATCGCCGCGTGCCGGGGATCTCCCGAGGCCACCGGCACCAGTCCCCCTTTGGCCAAATCCTTGCCGATGTCGAGCTGCTCGTAGCCGGGGTCGATCCGAGCGTCGGGCGTCACCCACATTTGGACCAAACGCACCGGCTCGGTCTTGCTGGGGTTGATCTCGGAGTGCCAAATTCCGGAGCCCGCGCTCATCCGCTGGGCCAGGCCCGGATAGATGATCCCCCGGTTTCCCTCGGAGTCCTTGTGCTCCAGCTCCCCGTCCAGAACCCAGGTCACGATCTCCATGTCCCGGTGGGGATGGGTCAAAAACCCCGAGCCCGGCCGGATGATGTCGTCGTTGCTGACCAGAAGCAGGCCGTGGCCGACATTGGACGGATCGTAATGATCCGCGAAGCTGAAGCTGTGCCGGGAATCCAGCCAGTCGACGGCGGTGTGAAACCTCTCCCGCGCGCGGCGGACCGAGATTTCCCCCGTCGGCCCCATTCCCGAGGACATGTCAGGCCTCCTCTTTGATTTCGGGGGCGGCCCCGGGCCGCACCGGAATCTTGACCAGGCGCGACCCCCGCAACAGCGTCACCGTGTAGCCGAACCCGATGGCGCTTTCCGGAAGCAGACGGAACAGGTCGTCGAGGCCCTCCACGGCCTTGGAGTCGAAGGCCACCAGGACGTCTCCTTCCTCCATCCCGGCACGGTCGGCCGGCCCGCCCTTTTCCAGGGCGATCACCAGGACCCCGCTTTCCTGGGAGAGCTCGTGCTCCCGCCGGATGTGGGCGGTCAACAACACGTCCTGGCCGCCGATGCCCAGGTACGCCCGGCGGATCCGGCCGTTCTTGATGAGCTCCCCGGCCACGAATTTGGCGGTGTTGATGGAGATCGCAAAGCAAATGCCCTGCGCCCCTTGGATCACCGCCGTGTTGACCCCGATCACCTCTCCCCGGGAATTGATCAAGGGCCCGCCGGAATTTCCGGGATTAAGGGCCGCGTCCGTTTGGATCACGTTGTCGATCAGTCGCCCGGACTGCGAACGCATGGAGCGCCCTAGGGCGCTCACGACCCCCGCCGTGAGGGAAGACTGAAAACCCAGGGGATTGCCCAGGGCGATGGCCACCTGGCCGGGACGCAGAAACCGCGCGTCGCCGAGAACCGCGGCGGGAAGATCGTCGGCCTCGATCCGGATGACGGCCAGGTCGGTGGCCGGATCGTCCCCCACCGGCTCCGCCCCGAAGCGTCGGCCGTCGGCCAGGACCACCTCGACCCGAGTCGCCCCGTGGACCACATGGCTGTTGGTCAGGATGTAGCCGTTGGCCGTGAAAAGAAAGCCCGAACCTCCGCCGACGGCCTCCCTCTTGCCCCGCGGGGTCCGGACCACCTGCCGGACGTTGATGTTGACCACCGCCGGCCCCGCCTTGGCGGCGGCTCCGGCCACCGCCTCCGAATAGGCGTCCAACAGCCCGCCGTCCGCCGTCACTCCCGCATCCATGGCGCGTCCCTCCCTCACCCCGGGTCGAACAAACACTATTGTAGTAACAGTGATCCGGTTTGTCATGCCCCCCGCAATTGCGATAATACCGGCCATGCTCCAGGTTTGCGCCGGAATCATCCTGCGCTCGGGCGCGGTTCTGCTGGCCCGCCGGGGACCCGGCCGCCGCCACGCCGGCAAGTGGGAGTTCCCGGGCGGCAGAATCGAGCCGGGGGAGACCCCGGCCGCCGCTTTGGTCCGGGAATTACGCGAGGAGCTGGGATTCGAAGCCACCGTCGGGGCCGAAATCGCCCGGACCCGGCATGCCTACGATTTCGGGGAGATCGAGCTGATCGCCCTCTTGGTCCCGAAATTCACCGGAGACCTCAAGCCCACGGAGCACGACCGAACGGCTTGGGTCACGGCCCAACGCCTGCTGGAGTACGATCTGACCCCCGCCGACATCCCGATCGCCGAAATCGTCGCCTCCTACAAGCGCCGCAAGCGCTACACGGGAACGCATCCGAAATCCTTTTCCGAAAAATACAAGGAGCTGGGCGCCGTCCCCGAGGAGGTCGCCAAGGCCAAGGCCCGGGGGTCCACCCCGGCGGGCACGCACATCCCCATCATGGTGGGAGAGATCGTGGAGGCGCTGTCCCCGTTGGCCGGAAAGAAAATCCTGGACTGCACCTTGGGCTGGGGCGGGCACGCCCAGGAATTGGCGCGCCGCGCGGGGCCGTCCGGCGCCGTCTTGGGATTGGACCGCGACGGCGAGGAACTGGCCCGCACCGAGGACCGCCTTCGCCTCCAAGGGACCAAGATCATCGCCCGCCGCTCCGACTACGCCCGGGCCGGCTCCGTCCTCCGGGAACTCGGTTGGGACGGCGTGGACCGCCTGCTGGCCGACTTCGGGGTCTCCTCCATGCAGCTTGACCGCCCGGACCGGGGCATGTCCTTCAAAAACGACGGACCGTTGGACATGCGCATGGACCGCTCCGCGGGAAAAACGGCCGCCGACTGGCTGGCGGCGGCCTCCGAAGGCGAAATCGCCGAAGCCCTGACCCGCTACGGCCAGGAGCCGGACGCCGGAAAAATAGCGGCCGCCCTGCGCGCCTTGGGGGCCCAAGGGCGTTCTCCCCGGACCACGCGGGAACTGGCGTCCGCCGTCGCCGCGGCCAAGGGCTTGGGAACCGAAAAGATCGTCAAGAAAGACGCTTTCTCGGCGCATCCGGCCACGCGGACCTTCCAGGCGTTGAGAATCGCGGTCAATGGGGAACACGAATCCCTGGCCGCCTTTCTCAAAATCCTCCCCGCGCTCCTGCTCCCCGGGGGAAGGGCCGCCCTGCTGACCTTTCATTCCGGGGAGGAGGCGTTGGTGCGGGAAGCGCTTCGGGAGCAGGCGGCCCGCGGCCTTTGGGAACAATCACCGCCCGAGCCCCTGCGCCCCGCGGCCGAGGAAGTGCGGGAGAATCCCCGCGCCCGCTCGGCCCGGCTCTGGCGGGCCGTCCGCACCGCCGTGAAAGGAGATTAAGAACCATGCCCAAGGATTTCCACCGCAAATGGCGCCCGCCGCATTCCCAGGCAAAGCCGTCCCTCGAAAGAACCTCGGGCCGATCGGACGCCCCCGGAGATCCGCCGCTGGAATTCCCCCTCCTGGAAATGGGGAAGCCGTTCACCTTCGACGCCGCCCTCGCGCGCAGGCTAATCCGCCGGGACATCAACCCCAAAGAGGCCTTCACCGTCCGGGACGGTTCGGGAATCTTCTATCGGGCCTCCGTCAAGGAATTGACCCCCGAGGGAGGCTTCGCGGTTCCCTACGAGAGCTGCGCCGTTTCTCCGGAGCCGTCGGTTCCCATTACCTTGGCCTGCGCCGTGCTGGCGCGCCAAAGGATGCTTTTCGTGGCGCAGAAGGCCACCGAACTTGGGGTCTCCCGGATCATTCCCCTTCTCACGGAACACTCCGTCCCCCCGCGGGACCTGGAGCATGAAAAGGCCCACGCCTGGCCGGGGCAAATCGTCCGCGCCGCCAAGCAATGCCGGAGGAGCTCCCTCCCCGAGATCAAACCTCCGACGACCTTGGACGACTTCCTGTCCTCTCCCGAGGCCCAGGCGGACCTATGCCTGTGCTTGGACAATGTCGGCGGCCAGGCCGCTCCGGCGGCCGCCGCGCCGAAGCGGATTCTTCTGCTGATCGGGCCCGAGGGAGGATTTTCCCCGGCTGAGCGCAAGAAGCTGGAAGGCCGGGCGATTCCCTGGCTTCTGGGCGGCCGCGTCCTGCGCGCGGAAACCGCGGTGATCGTGGGTCTGAGCGCGGTTCAGTTGACCTGGGGGGATTTTCGCCGCGGGCCCGACGGGCTATAAATCCAGGTTGTAACGGTAAAACTGGACTTCCCGCTTCCAGCCTAGTTTTTCATACAGCTTTTGGGCCGCCAAGTTGTCAACGGCGGTTTCCAGGACCAGCCCTTCCGCCCCGGTTTCGGCGGCCAAACGCCGGGCCCGTTCCATGAGGGCCGTCGCCGCGCCGGTTTTCCGGGCGGAAGGAAGAACGAATAGATCATTGAGGATCCATAAAGGTTTCATTGAAACGGAAGAAAAAGAGGGATACAACTGAACAAAACCAAAAACGGCCGGATCTCGCTTCGCGAGAAAAATCTTCGACTGCCGCGCCACCAGCCGGTCCCTCAGAAATTTGCGCGCGCCCGCCGGATCGGCGGCCTGGCCGTAGAATTTCCGATATTCGTCGAACAGGGGCGCGACGGCCTCCACATCCTCAAGAGCGGCCTCCTCAATTACAAATGCGGAATGAATGCCGGGCATTGGTAGAAATTGGCGCGGGCTAGTTCAGCCCGATTCCGAATCCTCCTTTCAAACCGTGCATGCGGATTTCCCGCACACGGCTTAACGACGGTC
>CAYHPY010000166.1:0-5601 GCA_964358485.1 uncultured Elusimicrobia bacterium | reverse complement strand
ACAATCTCAGCCTTGGTCAACCCCTCCGGCGCCTCCTTCAAATGCTTCAGAATTTGCAAGGTTGGAATCCCGGTCTGGAGGCCGGGATAGACCATCACCCAGGCCGCTCCCAGGGAAAGCTGCAATAAAAGGCAGGCAAAGGCCTCCGGCACAGGCAAAAAAACAGCCGGCAATACGAACGGAAGGGCCAGGAATAGGGCCGCCACCGCCAGGGGTTCGTTTCGGGGCCGCCGAAGACTCCACCATGCGACGTGGATGAAGAAAAAGGAGGCGAACGACCCCAAACCTGCCGCCAACGCACCGTGGCTCACCGGAGACTTCCGGCGGGCAGGCACCCGCCTGGCAACCCGGCGGCCGCCCGAAAATTTTCAGAAAACCCCCTTCTTAACCAACGGAGCCAAAAAAAGGAATGCCCCTTGCGGTCGACCCAGGTTACCGCCAGGGCAGCCAGCCGGGTGAAGGTATAACGCATGCCGTAAGGCGCGGAAGGGGAAACCGCGTGAAGAACGGGCACAAGGCCATAAGCTCCCACCACCAAGCTGGCCTGCGAAAGGTGAAGGATTTCGCCCAAAATAACCGGTTTCGCGCCGCGCTGGCGCGCCAAGGCGGCGGCAATCGAAGATTCTTCCGTAGTATCCGAGGAATGCGAGAATTCGCCAAGGACGCCCAGAACAATGATCGATTCCCCGTTAACCCCATGGCGGACCAAATAACGCCTCCCTAGATCGGCCCCGGATGCCGGCATCCCCGGATGGCGCCCCGCGAGAAGCCAGATGGGTCTGGGTTTCCGTTTCCACAGCGCCGCCGCCGCATCCAGGCGATCCGCGTAAATTCTGCCCGGCTCGGAGCCGATCGTGCAATGGGCGATCGGGAAAAGCACATCCCCGGCATCGGCGCCGTTCCGGTCCGCCTCGGCCTGCAAACGGGTCGCCCGGATTTGGGACCATACGCCCCCCGCCCAGCCCCCGGCCAGCAACAGGGCCGTTGCCATGGCCGCCGAAAGAAGCCGGTCCCCCCGAGCTCCCCGGCAAGGGCCGGCCGGAAGCGGGGCACCAGCGGAATCAAACCGCGCTAGACGCCGGCCCCGCCGCCCTAAGGGGGATCCTGGGCCCAGGCGAAGTTCCCGAAAAAGCCGAGCCAACGCCCAGAAGACTCCCGCCCAATTGCGGGGGCGCAAGGCCGTCGAACCGCCACCCTTTCTGCCACGAAGTTGTACACCGAATTCCACATAGTCACTGCCCGCCAGGACCAAGCGGACTAGAACCTCGGTTTGGTAGGCGAACCCGTCAGTCCCAATTCGGAGATCCTTGAGTCGCGCGGTCCGCACGTAGTTCGAACCATTGGTGTATGCAAAGACCGTCCCGAAGAGCCCATTCACGAGATGGATGTAGATCTTCGATAATATCCTCCTGATGATGGGACGAACCGCGGCTTTCTCCGGAAAGGCGACGGCGATATCCTCGCCGCCCAGATGGTCGAGCCCGCGGGCGACCTGAAGGACATCCACCTCGTTGTCTCCCGGAAGAAGCAGAAGATATTCCTTGCTCGCCATCCGAATCCCGGCCTTATAAACGCCTCCAATGTTGAGATTGGCCGAATTTCGAATCACACGAATCCGGGAGTCGCCCTTCGCCGCCTCCATGGCAAAGAAGCCCGTCCTGTCGGAGCTATGATCGTCAAACACCAATATCTCAAGCCGGGACCCCATGCCTCCAAACGCGGCAAGGATTTCCCTAAGCGCCGTCCCGATGCTAGCCTCCTCATTGAAAGCCGCGACGATGATGCTGAGACTCTTCACGCGCCCCGTCCGGAGTAGGTCATGCGCTTGCCCCATTCCAGGCGGGCCGAAAACCAGACATTGACTAAAAAATTCCCCAAGGTAAATTTCATCGGGTAGATAAACCCCTTGATCAGGTATGCCTTCGCGAGAAAATACAGCCAATAACAGAGCCAAGTCGCCGGCCAGCGAGAAAGCTGTTCCACAAAGAAATGACGCAGGCACGCGGTCAGGCGGGGGTAGCCCGGAAACAGGCATGCCACCGTTGAAAGAAAGCAAAGCCGGAGCTGCCGGTGTTTCTCCTGCTCGGTGAAGCAGGAGAGGGGGGAGAGGTGGGAGTAGTTGGCATGCAGGCTGTCGAAGTCCCCGTCAAACCAGCCGTGTTCCACCGCAAAACGGGTTAGGTTAACTCCGGGGAGGGGATGGAACACGCCGGTTTCGACGTAGGTCGGCTTAAGCTTCAGACACATGTCAAAAGTCTCGACGTCATAGTCGATGGCCTTGCGGCCGGCCTGCTCCATCATCGCAGGCGGGATCGGCATGCCGTAGATGCAATTGGCGAAAGTCGCAACGCCCAACCGGCGAAACAGGCCAAAGGCTATTTCCATGTCCCGGTCAGTCATCGAACGATCCAGGAGGCGCGGGTCATTGCGCACGCGTTCATTGCCGATTTCAATGGACATGGTTACCGAATCCAGGCCCGAGCGCTTGAGAAGCTCCGCCTTTCGCGGGTCCCGGGCGATCAGGTCCGCTCGAACAAGGCAATGAAACGGGAGTCCCACCCGCTTGGGGTATTCCTCGGACCATTCCTCCAGCCATTCGTCATCGACCGATGGGAAGACGGGGAAGACATCGGAGTACTCTTTGATCCGCTGGGTATTCGGGTAGGCTTTTTTTAAAAAAGAGAGTTCCTCGCAGACCCGCCTGACGCTCATGCGCCGGAGAACCGGCCCCCGGCCGCGGTACATCTCGTTGTCCCGGTGTTCGAAGCAGTAGGAGCACCGAAAGGGACAGCCCCGCGAGACCATGAAACTGCGCATCGGGAAGGCCCCCAGGCGGGTTTTATTAAGCACCAGATCCCAGTCCAGAAACGGCAGGGCGTCCAGGTCCACATTCCGATTCCGAATTTCCGCCCAGGTCCCCCGATTCTCTTTGGTGACGATGTTGGGAATGGTGTCGATGGATCTTCCTGCCTCGCGGGCGTCCAGGAAATCTAGCCAGGCCCCTTCGCCCTCACCCACGCAAAGGGCGTCGACAGCACTCCTCTCAATCTCCCGTGGGAAGTAGGTTGCATGGGGACCCCCCATAATCTGGAATATTCGCGGCTCTTGGGAGCGGACACGCGCGGCCGCCGAGAGGAGGAAGCGATGCTCTCCAGTCTTGGCGCTGCAGTAGGCCACGATATCAGGCTTATCCCTTCGCACGGCGTCAAGCACGTCTCCCGAAGCCAGCGCGTGAAGAAATGTCTTATGACTGCGGCCGCCCGACTTGGCCAGCGCAGACAGGAGCTGCGCCCCCATCGGATTAATGTACTCGATCTCCCGGACCACGAAGAGAATCCGCATTGGATTTCTAGATAAAGTTCGAGTGGGGAGGAGGGTACTTCAACGCCCAGAGGTATCGGTTGACCTCGTCCATGCGGCAGTTCTTGCGACATTCCATGATGTCCAACTCGTCCAGGACATACTTGAGATTTTTCCGCCGGAGCTCCCCGCCCCATAGAGCGGAGAATGTTTCAGAGTGGAGGTTGCCGTATCGAAATCGCTCATCCAGGAGATAAGCGCTGCAACCGTAAACGTCCCCCGAAGCCATCACATAGGCCCAGAAGTGGGGGGTGGAGTAGCAGGTGGTATATTTCCGGTCGGCGTCGTCCTGTTTTGCCATGGCGCGACGGCGAAAGACGACATGAAAGCGGCCATCCTCGACCTTCTCGATCTCGTCGGCCAAACGCATGTAATCGCCGTAGCGGATCCCTTCGTAGCGGCGGGTGAGGCTCGCCTTGTGCTGGGAGTAGGGCTTGATCACCAAATAGTCCAGGCCCAAATCCCGCAACCGCCTGGCCAGAGAAACGGCCTCCGCTGCGTTTTCCGGCAAGAGCACCATTTGAGCGCCTAGGGCAACGGAAAAACCCCGCTCGTTTTTCAAGCAGACGGCGCGCCTGATGTTTCCCAGGGCCCTCTCAAAATCCGCCGCCGGGGACCGATGGACCGCGGCGTAAGTCTCCGGAGTGCCCCCATTGATGGAAACTTTGATCCACGCCAAAGAACTTAACCCTTCTTCAAGAAAAGATTCGGTCATCAAAACGGCATTGGTAGTCAAGGAACAGTCGATCCCAGCCCTCCGCGCTCCCGCGATAATTCCGCCCAGGCCAGTATGCAGAAGGGGTTCGCCCTCCCCCGCGAACATCACGGATTTAACCCCTAAACCGGCCATCTCGCCAAGGCGTTCCCCCAAAAGCCCGGCGTCCAGGAACTTGGATTTGTAACCGATATAATCCACCGCGCAGAAGGCGCAGCGGTGGTTGCACGCCCCGGCCGGCGAAACCTCAACGTAGATTGGGTAAATGGTGCGCGCCGTTTCCCAATCCATGCCGCCTTCCAGCCATCGGCTCACCCGGGCGGGATGCAGAGACAGTTTATGGGAATCAATACCGAAAGAATCGCTCATTGCGCCAGCAATGCCTTGACGAATTTGACCAGGGCCACCGGGTCCACGGGGGTCCTATTGCAGACCGTCGCCACCTTCATGGCCCCGGCGGCATTGCCGACAAATGCCGAAAAATCAGTCTGGAGATCCTTGGCGACGCAGAGTGCACTCAGGGCTAAAAAGGCGTCCCCGGCGCCGGTGCGGTCCACGACCTTCTGTGAGAAAACGGGGATATCGGTAAATCCTTCTCCTCTGGCCCAGGAGACGGCACCCCGGTGGCCGCGGGTGACGACGACCCGAGACGCCTTGAGCCGCCTAGCGATGAGGAGCAGGAGGCCTCTAATGTCTCCATCCCGATCCCGGCAGGCCAGCCGCAATTCTGGCTCATCGATGCAGATGTAGTCGGCCCTGGGAAACTTGGTGATCAGGTTGAATCCGATATTGGCGCTATTGGTCTGGGTATTGACCGCCAGCAGGCGCGATTTTCGGCAAAGCAACTCCACCACTCTCGGGGTGATCATGCCGTGACCGTAGTCCGCAGCCAAAACAAGGTCGAAGCGCGGCAAGAGGGTGGATAAACGCCGCAAGAGACGGTTCTCCAAGCCGGGCTCCAACCCGGATTCGTCAAGGTAGGAGACCTGAAACATCTTGGTCAGGAAAGCGGGATCGACAAAACGCCGCTTGACGATAGTCGGGGACCCTTTTCTGAGAAAAAAATTCGGACGGATGTTGGCCCGGAGGTGATTCCGAATAAAGGCCTCCCGGGAATTCCGCGAACCGAGGCACGTGACGAGGCGAACCTCTTTGGCAAAACCCGCCAAATGGTTGGCGGCGGCAAGAACCCCTCCCGCGAAAGCCTCGCTCTTCAGGAAACGGCTTGAAACAATTGTCTCTTTGGGGGATTTTCCCATGGCCTGGCAATAGTGGTATTCATCAATTATGGCCTCACCCACCACCAGCACCCGCAGGTCCTTAAGCCGCGCCAACCGTTCGGCTGCCTCTCTTCCCGAACATTTCCTGGAAAAGCGGCGAAGAAACGGCCGCGCCTCCGCTGGATACACCCCAAAATGCGAATTAAGAATCTCGGTCGAGCTCATCATCGGCTCTTCGGTAAATGCCAGCGAGGCTCCGACTGATTCCGCCGCGGCCCTCTCCAGCCCGATGCCGCCGGTTATATC
>CAYHPY010000165.1:0-5606 GCA_964358485.1 uncultured Elusimicrobia bacterium | reverse complement strand
CGCGCAGGGCCATGAGCCCCGGCATCTCGTTCTCGGCGATCGTGATCTCTTTGCGGCCCCACTCGGCAAGCTTGATGTCCTTTACTTTATAGTCCATGGTGGCGGTCGGCATTGTGGTCGATTTCTCCTGGCGGAAGGTGTTTGCGGGGATCGGCCCAAACATTATACTTTATGGGCCCCATGCTCGCCAAGTTGAAGGACCTACCCGGGTTGGACGCGGTGTTTTATGGTAATCCTGTTTGGGGTTATTTAGCGGCCGCCATCGTTCTGGCGGCCGCCTTCTCTTGTTTTCTTTTATTTCGTTCCGTAGCCATCTCCCGTCTTCGGCAACTGGTCAAACAAACCGAATCCGGTTTCGACGACTTCCTGGTGGATCTGTTCTGGCGGATCAGCAAGCCGGAATACTTCTTATATTCCCTATACTTTTCGACACAGATCCTGCACATTTCAAAACCCCTCCACAAGGGAATGAAATTGGTGTTCTTGGCGGCCTTGACCTTCCGCATCGTGGCCATCGCCCAACAGGCCGCCAACTTTTTAATCCGCCAATTCACCATCCCGGAAGGCAAGGCCGAGGCCGTCCACCTCGACACCGCCCGCAACATCGGCTATCTGGCCAATGTCGCGCTTGGCTTGGGGGGCCTGCTGTTTTTCCTGGACAATTTGGGGGTCAACATCACCTCCATGCTGGCGGGCTTGGGCATCGGGGGCGTGGCGGTCGCCTTGGCCGCCCAATCCATCCTGGGGGACCTGTTCAGCGCGGTGGCCATCTACCTGGACAAGCCCTTCGAGGTCGGGGATTTCATCGTCCTGGACGACTACAAAGGCACGGTGGAGCACGTGGGCATCAAGACCACCCGGGTGCGCTCGCTCTCCGGAGAGGTCCTGGTCTTCGCCAATTCCCATTTGACCTCCTCGCGCATCCGCAACTTCCAACTCATGAAGGAGCGCCGGGTGGTGCTCAATTTCGGGCTGGTCCTTCAGACGCCCGTCGATAAGGTCAAGGCGGTCCCCCGCGTGGTCAAGGACATCATCCTCAACACCGAGAAGGTCAAGCTGGACCGAGTCCACTTCAGCGGCTTGGGGGAGTCGGCCCTGCAATTCGAGGCCGTCTACTTCGTCCAGGACCCGGACTTCAACCTTTACATGGACTTAAACCAACGGATTCTTTTGTCCATCCTGGAGGCCTTCGAGGCCGAGGGGGTCCGTCTGGCTTATCCCACCCGGACCCTTTTCCACGAAGGTCCGGCGCCCGTCGCTAAGGCTTGACCGGGTCGAGCCGGCCCAGGAGCTTGCGCCCCAGGGAGTGCACGGCGTAGGTGATGAACCACGCCCCGACCACGTCGATGGCGTAATGGTTCCGGGTCAGAAGCACCCCGACCCCCATGAGCCCGGAAAAAATCAGGCAGGGCCAGGCCAACCACGGGGTCCGGCGGCTCATGAGGAAATACAGGAAGGGGGTCCCGGTGTGCCCCGAGAAAAACAGCTCATTCTCGAAGTTCATGGTGTTGTCGAAGCCCCCCATGGGCCCTCCCCGATAGATGGGCAGAATCCCCTCCGGCGCCGCCACCGGGGTTAGGGCGATGAAGACGTTGCGGACCAACATAAATAGCGCCAGCTGGGCCAGCAGGTACGGCACCCGGCGCGGCTCCCGCTTGAACCAGTAAAGAAAGAAGACGGCGTGAAGCGCGACGAAGCCGTAGCTCAGCAGGGGCGTGGCGTCCACCCAGGGGAGGCGCTCCAGGATCAGGTCCGTCCCGGGTTTGAGAGGCAGGGCGCCCTGCAGACGCGCGGCCCAGGAAAGGCCGTAGAACGACAACGCCAAGGCCCCCAACGACAGGCACACCGCTCCCCCGAACCTCAGCCTCGCGACGATGGCGTCCGGCGTCATCGCCCGGGAGGCGGGCTTGCGCAGGAACGCGACGGGCGTCCGGGTCTCGGCGGGAATCGGGCTCAAACCTATTTCTTGGCCTCCGCCCGGATGGCCTCAAGCCGCAGCGCGGCCTTGCGCAGGATCTCCGAATAGGCCTGGCCGGTCAGCAGTTCCATGCCTTCGGAAATGGTCCGCACCCCGTAGATCTTGAACTTGCCCTGGCGCACGGCCTCGACGACCGAGGGCTTGAGCATCAGATCATCGACGTTGGTGGCCGGGATGATCACGGCGTTGACTCCGCCCTCAAAGGCCTTGTTGACGAACTGTGAGGAGACCTCGTAGAAGCCCTCGGTCTTCTCGGTGGCCCCGCCGATGGCCTGGACCCGGCCGAACTGGTCGGCCGAGCCGGTGACGGCGAAACGCTGCTGGATCGGCACCCCGGAGAGGGAAGAGAGGATGGCGTAGATCTCGGTCGAAGTGGCCGAGTCTCCGTCGATCCCGCCGTAGCTCTGCTCGGCCGAGAGGCTGATGCGGGCCGAGAAGGCCTTGGTCCGCGCGAAGGTGTGGCGTAGGAAGCCCTCCACCACGCCCAAGGCCTTGTTGAAGCTGGAGCCGGTGGTGCCGGCCCCGCGGTCGACCGAGATCACGCCCGGCTCGCCGGCCGAGACCACCGCGGTCATGCGCATGGGCACGCCGAACTCGCCCATCACGGCGAGGCCGTTGATCTGGCCGACGATCGCGCCCTTGGAGTCCACGTGGAAGACTCCCTTTTTATAGATTTCCAGCAGGCGCCGCTCGTGGCCCGCTTCCCGCTCCTTGCGGGCGGCCAAGGCGGCATCGACGTCGGCCCGGGTCACCTCGGCGCGGCTGGCCTCGCGGGCGAAGGAGGTCGCCTCCCTCATCAGGCTCTGGAGCTCCGCGAACTGGGCCGTCAGCTTCTCGTTGGAGCCCGACAACCGGGCGCCGAACTCGAGTATCCCGCTGATGGCCTCGCGCCCGAAGTCGGCGATCTGGCCCGCCCCCTGGACGACCATTTTCTTCATGAAGGAGATGTACCCGGCCACGGTGTCCTTGGAGATGTCGAAGGCCGATTCAAACTCGGCCTTGGCGTTGAACGCCCGGGCGAAGTCGTCGTCGTGCTGGGAGAGCAGCATCCGGATCATGGGGCTGCCGATCAAGACGACCTTGACCTTGGAGGAAACCGGGTGGCGATCCCGGCTGGAGGCCATCATCGACGCGGGCCCTCCCTCCGAAATCTCCGCTTCCCCGTTTCGCACGGCGCGCATGAGTCCCTGCCAGGCGCCCGGCTCGCGGAGCACGTCCATGACGTGCAGGACCAGGAAGCCCCCGTTGGCCCGGACGAAGGACCCGGACCGGAGGGTCGGCCCGCCCGGGTTTTCCTTGCGGACCACGCCCATTCCGGGGACCATCATCATCTGGACCCGATCCTCCACGGTCCCGAAGAGATTCTCGAAGGAAGGAGACTTTTCCCAGATCACGGGCGCGCCGGTTCCGGGCTTGTTGCTCGCCAGGACGGAGGCTTTGTACTCCTGCGCCGCGTCCTTGGCGGGGGCGCCGTCCTTGGCGCGCTGGGGAAGGAAAGTCTGGTACTCCCGGCCCGCGTGGGAGAGCAGACCCATCACGTAGCCCATCGCCTTGGCCTCGGCCGGCGTCGGCGGGGCGGGCGGATTGGCGTCGTGCAGGGCCTGGTGCTCCCGCTCGGCGGTCCGAAGGAGTTCCATGTAGCCCTCAAACAGGGGCTTGGCGGCGGCCGCCAACTGGGGCTGAACCGCGGCGATTTCTTCCTTGGAAATTCCCTTGGCCTTCATGGACTCGGGGGTCAACGGCTCCCCATCCACGGTCAGGGCCGCGGCCATCCGAACCTTGCCGTCGGCCCCCGGCGCCGCGCTGAGCGACAGGCCGAACCGGCCGACGCGCACGGCGGCCAACCGGGCCTGGAACGCCCGTTCCCGGGCCTCGGCGCGCTCCGCCAATTCCTTGTGGCCGGCGTCGTCGTGGCTCACGGCGGACTTCGGAGAGACCGAGGCCAGAAGCTCGGCGCCCACCTGGGCCGTGATTTCCTTCGCGGCCTTGGCCTCCAGCTGGGAGATCGTCGCCATGGTCTGGGAGATGCTCTCCATGTTCTCCTGGAGCATCTGCTGCATCTTCTCGATGTAGGGCTGGGCGGCGGCGGCGCCGTCGCGCTTGGCGGCCTCCCACTCCTCGGCGGTGAAATCACCCGCGGCGAGGCGGGCCTTGACCTGCTCGGCCGTCAACGCGCCTCCCTGGAATGTGGGAGCGACCATGATGGAGGTGCCGTTCTCGGTTTCCTCGGCCATGACGGCGATGCCGAACTTGCCGACGGCGACTTTGGCCACCTCGGCCTCGAACGCCTCACGGCGGGCGGCCTCGCCCTCCCGGTACTCGGAGATCAGGGATTTTTTGAGTTCGCCGATCTGCCCGGAGTTGAGCGCCTGAGGCAGGATCATCTGGAGCTTCTTGACCAGGCTCTTGACCCCGACCACGAAACTCTTGCCCTCGCCGGCGGAGAGCTGAAGGACGACGGGCCGGGACGGGTCTTTGAAATTGCTCGTCGCGACCAAATCTCCCGGAGTCGCAATCGTCGGGGCGTGCTTCTCCAGGATCGCCCGGAGCGCGGTTTCCCGGCCCGAGCCGTCAGGGCCGGAGACGAAGAGATTGTAGTTGTCCCCGGGCATCTTGAGGCCGAACAGCAGGGCCTTGATCGCCCGATCCTGGCCGACCACCTGCTTCTCGGACAGCGGGACCTCCCGCGTGCTGGCGGGGAGGCTTTCCGGAGACGGAACCCAGCGCAATTTTTCGACGGGAACTTCCAGGGAGGAAAGATCCCGAACCGCGGCCTTCGGGCGGGCGGCCTCGGCATTGGCGGCGAAGCGGGCTTTCAAGGAGCCCGGCAGGAGCGGCATGCGGGAGAGGCTCCCCCAAAAACCTTCCGCCCGGATGGAGGGCGCCTCGGGTTCGACGGCGGTGGCCCCCCCCGCGTTGGACTTGGAGTTTTCAAATGCCTCGTCCAGGGAGCCGGCGGCCGACGCGCCCCCTCCTTGAAAAGAGGAAATCCCCTTGGCCATCGCCACCATGCTGTCGCGCGCCTTGCCGGGAGGCAGGGCTTCGGCGGCGGCCAGGGCCCGGGCGGCGTCGGCGGGCGTGCCGGTGCCTTCGGGCAGGGCGATCCCGGCTTCCTGGATCCGATTGATGACGTCCAGGACCGGGTGGCGGGCGACGGCGGGCGCCTGGCCGGCGGCCACGGACGGGGCCGCGGCGGGAGCGGAGAGCCCCGCCTGCAGGACCGGAGCGGCCCCCAAGGACGGAGAGGACTTCATTGAGAAATTGGGGAGTTGGACCGAGGTCACTCCGGCGGCGCCGGAAAGGGCCGGCCGCGGGGCGGCGCGCACTCCGGAAAGGCGCGCGTTCTGGGCCCAGAGCGAGAGCGGAAGGTGAATGACGAGAATCCCGGCCGCCAGCATGGCCGTTCCAGTTTTCCCCGCCCGAGTGAAAATCCGCATAATCGCGCTCCTTATAAATGGTCCGGATTCGACGGCACCCTATTATAAGGAACGAACGCGGTTCGGCTTATGGGCCAAATGGACGAAAGCGGGAGGGAAAGGGGCCCGCGGCAAGAACGCCCTGGTTCCCAAAATAAACCTCCTTTATGGAAAGGGGATGTCCGTGGTGGTGGAGTGCGAGGTGGACCAGG
>CAYHPY010000164.1:0-5611 GCA_964358485.1 uncultured Elusimicrobia bacterium | reverse complement strand
GGATCGTCGCCTCGGACTACTATCCCAAAAGGAATTTCAAGGGTCCGGTCCACCTTTCCCGCCACGGGCTTTGGATCGACCACCACCAGGACCGGCCGCGGAGCCTCCTCAATCAGAAACTCATGCTCCACTTCGAGGGCCGGCGCTCCTTGTTCGAGATTTCCCAGGAGCTCGGAGCCGATTATTGGACGGTGCGGGACCTGGCCGAGCGCTACCGCGCCAAGGGCCTGATCACGGCCCTTCCGCGGGGGGAGCTGGCGTGAATCCACCCACAACGCCATCTTGGGTCCCGCCTCCCGTCCGCCAACGGGCTTTAAGCGGCCTCATGGGACTCGCATTGATCGGCCTGCCCTCAGCCTCAATGAGCCGCGACTCCCAGGAGACTATTGTCCCCCTGGTTCTGCGGGTCAATCCCTTCGGAGAAATCCAAGGGGAGGACCGTGATTGGGACTGCCTCGATGACCGGGCCGAGCACCTTCTCGCGAGCCATTACAGACCCTATTTAATCTTTGACCAAGCGGAGAACGCCCGTCGGCCATCGGAGCCATTAGCGCTATACCGGGTTAAGACAGGATTAAACCGCCGGACAGGTTGCGTGGCCCCGCCGAAGTACATCGAGATATACTACATACTCCTCTTTGCGGAAGACGGCGGTTATTCTAAATCCCTCTGCGCCGGACGCCATCCCGGCGACAGCCATCGCATAAAGTTGACAATCAGGATAATGACTACCGGGAAGGAAACCATCATGAGGAGCCTCACCAGCGTTCGCGACGCCGAGGGGCCCCCGCACGCCACGCAATGGCTCGACAACCAATTCCCGACCCTCTACATGAGCGCAGGGAAACACCATCCGTTCCTGGACATGTCCTGGGATGGGGTGTGGGACTCTCCCTTCTCCGCATGGTACTGTACAGAAAGCGTAGACGGTCGGGGCAAAAGGATTCTCGCCGAAGTGGAATCTCCCGGAGCGCCGCATGGGCGGCACAATGCGGGAGAACCCGGGGAGCATCCGGCTGAGCATTTTGTCAACGATTTGGCCCCCTTCGGGTTTCCCGGGGAGGACGCTTGGAGAATAGACCCCTTCTGCGGAGGCTTTGACCGCCCCCGAAGCCGCGAGTGTACCCACTCGCCGGAAAGTTCCGTGGCCGCCCTGCTAGACAACTGACAGTGATGCAATTGCGCCATTTCCAAAAGCGGGGGGGCATGTCAACAAGCCCAGGGCTCATCGCCCTTTTCTGCATGTATATCCTGGCGTTGGCCGCCACCCTCGGCTGGTCCCTCTCCGGTGGTCCGCCATTGGAGGTCGAGTCAACTCTGAGAATCGTCACCGGAAGCCTTTTATTCTTCCTCCTACCAGGCCTAGTTTGGGGTGAAATTCTAGGTTTCCGATCACGCCACTCCCTTGAAACCATTGGCCTTTCCTGGGCCATTACCCTATCCATTGAAGTGGTTCTATTGCCAATTCCTTTCCTCTTTTCCAACAAAATTGTGATATGGGTCGTCCTTCTTTTCGGGACATGCGTCACGGGAATGATTTTACTTTGGCGCAAACTAAAAAAAGGCGGCCAGGAACTGGCATTCCTAAATCCATTGATCTCCCTCTTCTCATGGGAAAAGTTGAGCGAGATCACGCAATGGGCTCTGATCATCGGCCTCGCCGCAGGTGCCTATAGGGTAAGCGAGAACATGTTTGCCATTTCCGGAGAAAAACTAGTCCATCTAAGGTATGTCCGTTTCTACTTCTCGAGTCCCATGAACCTTGCGGATTTCGGCGCCTATCCCGGCACCCCGGCCGCCAATCTTGTCCATCTCTGGGAGTACATTATCGCCGCCTGGGCGACCGCCATAAACATGGATCCTCTACCTGTTTTCTCCCGCGCCAGGTTTGTCCTCCCCCTCTTCGGATTGCCCGGAATGTATCTACTGATCGCGGCCATGGTCCGCTCCACGAAAAAATCGGAAACAATCTTCTGGGGCGTGCTAATCATGGCCATCGCCCAATTCATGCTGTTCCCCCCCACCACCGCCAGCTGGCAAAACGCACTCGCCTGGATGAGGCAAGAAGAGATACGGGGATTGATGTCTTTTCTCTCAACAGCTCATCACGGCGACTCAGCAATGGACTTGCTACTGGCCCCGTGCGCCGCTCTTATCATCGGAACAATTCGGGCCTTTAGTTGGCGGAGCCTCCTCCTTTTAACCGGGCTATTGAGCGGGACATTCCTGTGGCACCCCCGAGAATTCTTTATAACAGCCACGTATGCCGGAACATACGGCTTCTTAATTTTAATGACCCCCTCCATAAAAAAACGTCTCGCCCTCAAGAGGTGGCTGCTAGTCATGACGGCCTTCTTCGCGGTGGCGGGAACCCTCCTTTCAATATCCTCATCGGTCGTGAAGAAACAATCACTTTACTGGAATGAGTTCGGGGTAAAGAAGGCGGCCGTGCAAAACGCCTTCGCACCAGAAAACCTCTTCCGCGCGAGGTTCCTTGGCGATTTCCCCTTAAACTACTTCGCCCTTCATCTTGCCAAAGATCCGCTCAAGGTCCCCAAAAAAGTCGTCCATGACGCTTTCGGAGAAATCAATATTTACCCCTGGCTTCTCCTTTCAGCCGCAGCCATTCCACTGCTTGCGCTACTTGGAAATGCCGGAGATAAAAGGATCGCGCTGTACTTTGCCCTGCTATGGTTTCTCCTTTTCAGCTGGCATTTCAGCATGCTGATGGTAATGGCCCTGACCTTCAGCGAAATGTACCTTACCACACCACGGATGATCTACCTTTTCTCTTATCTTGTGATCGCCGCCTCTTTCTATGCCCTTGCAAAAAAAATAATGACACCCACCAAGTCGTGGACCAACCGACTGATCTTCTTGTCCATCTTGGCCTGCGGCGGGGTCGCATTTCATGTATTTTGGAACCTCCATGCGCTGGTACCCCTTATCCGCGCCGCGAAAATCCTAACTTTGGGAATGCTGGCCTCGGTCCCATTTTTGCTAATGCCGGGGGGGAAGAAGGAAAGGCCGGCCGGCCACCCCCCTCTCCTACCCACGCTCGGGGGCATAATTCTATTCTTCTTCCTACTCTATGGAGGCAATTTCCGAAAGATCGTCACTGAATTCTTCATAGCAGAACAAACGACTGTCGATTGGTTCGGAGATTCCAATCCCCTTGGTTTTTCCAAGAAGTTGATCAGCCAATTACGAAGTCTCCCGCCAAAAAGAACGTTCTTGGTCGACCCGCAAGGTCAGGCCTGCGTATTCATCTATGCCCCTCATTCCGTGGCAACCTACCCGACCATTATCAGCACGATGCATGCGCATGTCGAGGAAGTTGCCGAGGCGGAAGCCGGAAGACATCCATTTTTTCGCCCTAAAGGCCCTGAACATGACTCGGTCTTGCGGCATTTAAAAACCAAAAACGCTGACTACATCCTAGTCAATGACAACTTTTACTATGGCATTTCCCTGAAATATTTTCGCCGGTTCCCCAAAGACTACGAAATCGTGTTCAACAATCCAGATGCCAGCGAACTGATGGCAAGATACCTCTTAAAATGAAGCTAAACTTATTAGCCCTGACCGGGTTCGGCAACGAAGCCCTGAAATGTCTTTCCCGTCTCCCCGGCGTCCGCGTGGCCGCCCTGTACACCCGGCAGGAACGGGGGAAATTCCCCCATTATGAGGAAGAAAACATCCTGGAGTTGGCCGGACGCCTGGGGATCGCGGCCAAGGTTGTCGACGCCAAGGGCGACTGGGAGATTTCAGACCCCGCGGACATCAATCTCTCAGTCACGTTTCATAGGATCCTGAGAAAAAAACACCTCGCCCGGGGCCGCTTCAACATCAACATCCACCCCTCCCTGCTGCCCTCCTACAAAGGCCCCACGCCGACCAATTGGATGATCGCCAACAAGGAAAAGCTCTGCGGCCTGACCGCCCACATCATGACCGAAGGCATCGACGAAGGCGCGCTCATCTTTCAGAAGGCTTACCCCCTCGAGGCGGCGACCGATCCGCTTCTAAGGAAATTCCTGGCGGGGAAGGTCGCCGAGGCCGTCGAGGCCGTCCTCGCGGATTTTCCGAATTTCAAGGAAATCCGGAGCCCCTACCCGGAATCCTCTCAGCCCAACTTCAACGCGCGGCCGCCCCGGTAGCGCCGGCGGGGGCGTAGGATCCCTGCCCGCGCGCTTGAAGGACGGCCGAACCCGAGCCCACCCACGCCTTGAAGGCCGCCTCGTCCAACCGCGCCTCGCGGACGGTCTTGGAAGCGGGATCGACGATGAATTCGACCGCCGGGACATGCTCGAACTCCTCCTCGGCCTTGCGAAGAACGACCAGGACGAAGACCGCCTCCTCCCCGGCGGCCAATCCCAGCGTGGCGGCGTAGCGCAGGAGCTTGCCTTCGAAGATGTCCGTGCGGTCGGGAAAGTACCGGAGAGCGGTGAAGAGGCTGGTGACCGTGATCGCCTCGCCCACGTGGTTGAAACGAAGATCCCCGGGACGGTCGTAGCGGGAGAGTTCGGTCCGGGGGCCGCCGCCGCGGAGACGGCGGAAAATCCGGATGTGAAAATCCACGATGTCGGCGGTGAACACCCTCCAGAGAATGATTCCGAAGAGGTTGGCGTAGCGGTCAAGCGCCCACTGAACCGGCCCTGGCAAGGACCTGCGCCCGTAATAATTCCAACTTAGCCCCGCCAACGCGGCCGGGCGCAGGGCGATGTAGGCCCACAACCCCCACTCGAGGGCCCGATCAAGCCAAACCTCGGGAGCGGTGGGCAAACCGGCTGCGGATTGGACCGGCCAAAACAGAAAACAGCAAACAATGACCGTTTCGCAGAGCAGGCTCAGGCGGATGTTGGCGGCGATGAAGACGAAGCTCGCCAGGATCATAAATCCCCCCAGAGCCCGCGTCGCGGGGAACAGCATCAGCACCCCCGCCACGATCTCCACCGACCAGCCGAGGTGGTTCATGGCGCGGAAGAGCCAATGGGAGGGAGCCAAACTCCCGTAGCGCGCCCACCAATACCCCCACATGGGGTTGGCCAGGCCCAGTTCCATGCCGTGCCCCCGCGCGTAGCCCCCGTAAATCTTGGCGATGCCTGCGGTAATCATGATGATCGCGAAATCCACCTGGGCCGCGAGCAGGGCCAGGGAGGCCAAGGCCGCGGACCTGGTTCGGGCGTATTCCACCAGAAGAACCGCGGTCCCGAGCCACCAAAGCATGAAGCCCGGGGCCCCCATCCCCCGCAAAAGCCCGCGCCAACGCATGAAAATGAAGAAGTAGTAGCACAGGACGGCGTTGAGCAGGGCCGCCGGCACGCTCCAGATCCCCGCGGCCAGGCAGGCCGCCGACCCAAGCCAGGCCGCCAGAACCAGCGGCATCACCGCGGGATTTTGAACGGCGTCGACCGCCGGAGAAGAGGCCCCATAGCCGCCCCAACGCTCGGAGAGAAAAAAACGCCGCCACTGCGGCAGGGCCTGGAGCAGGGAGCCGAGGAGGATGAGGCCGTAGGCGGCCCGGAGGAGGTCTAAGGCCGCGGGCGAGACATGCGGCATCTCACGCGGGCTCGCGCGAGGTGCCGTCCGAATTCATCGCTTCGCTTTG
>CAYHPY010000163.1:0-5664 GCA_964358485.1 uncultured Elusimicrobia bacterium | reverse complement strand
CCCTGCTCCTGCTCCGGGGCCATGTACGGGGGCGTGCCGACCACGGTATTGGTCAAGGCCATCTTGGTCATGGCGTCCTTGGCCTGCCGGGCCACCCCGAAGTCCATGACCTTGGCCGCGCCCTCGTCGGTGATCATGATGTTCGAGGGCTTGAGGTCCCGGTGGATGATCCGCTGGCGGTGCGCGTATTCCACCGCGTCGCAGGCGTTGCGGAGAATTTTCCGGGCGGCCTCGAAGGATAGGGAGCCCTTCTCTCCGATCAGGTCATGGAGGGTCCGGCCCTTCACGTACTCGAAAACCAGATAGACCCCGTCGGATTCCTCGACGATGGCGTAGATGTCGGCGATGTTCGGATGATGGAGGGAGGCCACCGTGCGGGCCTCCAAAACAAAGCGCGCCCTTTCCCGTGGATCCATCCGAATTTCGTCGCGCATCCTCTTGATGGCGACGGGGCGGTCCAAGGCCGTGTCCCGGCCCTCGTATACCACGCCCATGCCTCCGGTCCCGATTTCCCGGACCATTTCGTACTGCGACCACAAACCCGAAGCCTGAGCCCCTCCCTCGGCGGCGGCGGCGCCTCCGGCCGAACTCCCCAGGACCCGCCGGACGGTGGACCGAACCTTGTCCCGGAAGCCCGCCGAAACGATGTGAAGAAGCCCCATGGCCACCAACAATCCCCCGCTCATGGCGAAGACGACGGTGTTCATGAATCGTTTTTTCTTGGGGGGCGGAGCCCCCGACGGCGCGGCGGCCGTCTGGGCGCCCGTGTTCTCGTCGAAAAGGAAGAGAAGGTCGTTTTTCTCGGGGACCTGAAGGGCTTTCTGGTAGCGGTCTTTGAACCTGGGATCGATCTCGGCCGAGCGCTTGAGGGCGGCCAGAACTTCCTCCCGGTCTCCCATCCCCGCCATGGCGAAAGCGCGGTTTTGGTAGGCGAAGGCGTTTTCCGGCTCCAGTTCCAAGGTGGCGTTGGCGTCGGCCAACCCTTCCTTGAACCGCTGCTGCCGGTTCAGAGCCCAGGAACGGCTCTGGAGGGCCGGGGTATTTCCCGGCGCCAACTGGAGGGAGCGGCTGGCGTCGTGGACGGCGTCGCTGTAGCGCTCCAGCTTATTGTCGGCGATCGCCCGATAGTTCCAGGCTTGGGCGTTTTCGGGGTTGAGATCGATGGCCTTGGAGGCCAGGGAGTGGGCCAAGGTGTAATCCCGGACGGAAAGCGCCGAGGAGGCCTCCCGCGTCAAAGATGCCGATTTCTGGACTCCCGGGGCAAGCCCTCCGGCGGCGGGATTGCCCGGGCGGGGGCTCCCGGACCCCAAAGCGTAGCCCGGGTTGGCCGCGGCGTAGGTGCCCGAGGCGCCTGCCTCTGCGATGTCCCCGGCCCCCGAAGCGGAACCGCCCGCCCAGCTTTCGCTGGCGGAGGCCGCGGCACCCAGGGAGGAGGGAAGCTTGACGGTCGAAACTCGGCCCTGCGAAAGCATCTTTAAGGAGTGGGCGGGGGCGTATTCCGGGTCGGCCTCCAGGGCCCGGCCGGCGGCCTCCGAGGCCAATTTGTTGTCCCCCAAATTATGAGCGGCGCTTCCGTAGGTGGTCAAAGTCTCGGCGTCGGCCATCCCCCCCTCCACGGCTTTCTGGGTCTCGGTGAAGCAGGCCCGATAATTGCCTTGCAGGCAGTAAACTTGGCCGCTTTCGGAGGCCCACCGGGGATCGTCGGGATCTTGCCGACGCATCAAATCCACAAATTTCTTCCTGGTGTTCCAGACCACCTCGTCAAGCGAAGGGGGCTTATTGCTCAAAGGTGTCTGCTCCGCCGGGACCGGCGGAGGCGTGTAATCCATCTTTTTCTGCCGATCCCGGAGCATTTGGAAGAAACTTTCGCGGATTTCAGGATTTTGAATCAATTGCACGTCCCGGGCCGTCTGCTCGAAAATCAACGGAATTTCCTTTAAATTCGCCTTTCCGAGCCTGCGCATATTCTCGCCGATGCGCAATCTCAGTTCCATTTGAGGAACCGACCCGTCGCCGCCCGAACCCGACCCATCCCCCGCCATCGGAGAATTCCCGGAATTTACCACGCCATGGCCGTCTTTATCGGTGGAACCGTTTCTCCCGGTCGTATCGCCCGGGGCCGCCGGATTTCCGGTCTGGTCGGTCTGGCCGCCCGAAGTATCCTTTAAGACCTTTTCTTGGCCGGTGACCGGATCGATCTCCCCCCGAGCGGCCCCTGCCCCGAAGCTCAGGATCACCGCCGCGCCAAGCGCCCACGCCCTCTCCCGGGAAAAGTAAGTCATTGGTAAAGTTTAGCCCATACCCCTTGACTTGTCAAGACTTTGGGTCTATACTTACCAGGAAGTTACCGTTCGCCGAGGAGGTCGCCCCATGAAACGCATTCTGCTCGTTATCTTCGCCCTCGCCGCCCTGTCCGCCCCCGTGAGAGCCGCAAATTCCTCGCCGGCCTTGACCCCCCAGGAGCAGGCCAAATACAAGACGCTTAAATCCAACGAGGAGCGCCGAAAATTCATGGCGACACGGGAATACCTCAAAAAGAACAAAGACCGCAATCCGGCGACCACCGCGCCAAAGCCGATGCCCGACGAGATTGAGTTTCAATTCGCCCTCGATGAAAAGGAAATGGACTTCCTTCTCAAAGTCGCGATGAACGAGGCGATCTAACCGGCTTCAGCCGGTTGCTCACCCGTTGCCGTTAGTTCCGTTCCTTTCTCTCGTTCGTAGTCAAGAAGAACCCCCGAGGCCCCAAGGCCCCGGGGGTTCTTCTCGTTTTGATTCCATTTCCAAAGCCGGCCGCCGCGTCCCCGGTTTCCCATCCGCGGGAGATTTAGGACTTTAAGCCCGGCGCCGCGGGGTCGTATGATGCAAGCCGCATGATCCGCCGTTGGCTTCCCGAACGCACGCCGCCGGTCGTCCACTACCCGACGCCGGCAGATCCCCGGTTCATCAGCGTGACCCTGCTCTCGGGCCTGGCCCTTTACGCGCTGATGACGCCCGCCTTCGGCCGCCATCCCGCCCAGCTGGCGGCGAGCGTCCTCTCCTGGGTCGCGGCGGACGCCCTGCTCCTGGTCTTCTATCAGCGGGTGCTCCTGGTCCCTCTCAGCGCGCTCGTTCCTTCCCTGGCCGCCTTCGTGCTGGTCGATTCGCCGCATGTCTGGCCGTACGCCGCGGTCGGCGCGGCGGCGATGCTCTCGAAGCACTTCCTGCGCATCGACGGCCGCCACGTCTTCAACCCCCTCAATTTCGGACTGACGGCCGCCCTGCTGTTCCTCGGGGACTGCGTCGCCCTCGGCATGCCGCGCTTCGGGGACTCGCCGTGGCTGTTCCTCTGGGTACTCTCTCTGGGCGCGTTCGTGACCTATCGCAGCAGCCGGCTCGACATCGCCGTCGCCTACACGTTGACCTTCCTGTTCGGAGCCTGGGCGCGTTCTTTTCTGTCCGGCGGCTCGCTGCTGACGGCCGTCTCTCCGGCGACCAACATCGTGTTCTCCATGTACGCCTTCCACATGATGACGGATCCGAAGACGACGCCCGATTCCCGCTCCCATCGCGTCGTCTTCGGCGTGCTCGTCGGCGGGCTCGACGCCGTCTTGCGCTGGCACGGGGTGCTCAACGCGCCCATCTACGCCCTCTTCTTCGTTTTGGGCTTCCTTCCGTTCTTTCGCAAGAACGAGGGCCGGATTCCCGGTTCGTTCATCTGGAAGCTGCGCGCGCTCCGGCTCGCGGAGAATCCATGAAGGCGGCGGCCCGCTTCGCCGCCCTGGCCTTTGCGGCCGCCGTTCTAAGCCTGGGCTTCTGGACGCGGGCGCGCCTGGCGGGGCGGGGCGGCGCGGCGCCCTCCTCCACGGAGGGCCTCTCCTTCCGGCTCACGGAGGAGTCGTCGCGCGCCGGACTGAGCTATGTCCCGGGCCGCTTCGTGCCGCACGCCTCGCTGGCCAACCTGGCCCCAAGGCTCGGCTCGCTGGGCGTCTCCGTCGCCGTGGTCGACTTCGACGGCGACGGCTGGCCGGACGTCTTCGTCAGCAACCCGGCGCGCGGCGGCCAGAACCGGCTCTTCCGCAACAAGCATGACGGGGCCTTCGTCGACGTCGCCGCCGCCGCCGGCCTCGCCGGCTCGGGCGGCCAAGCCGGGTCGATGCGGGCGCTCTTCTTCGACTCCCGCAACTCCGGGCGTCAGGATCTTCTGCTGACCACGAGCTCCTGCGCGGTCTTTCTCGCCAACCTCGGAAACGGGACGTTCCGCGACGACACCGCGCGCTCGGGCCTGCGCCATTGCGGCGTGTCCTACGCCACCAACGCGCTCGACTACGACGGCGACGGCTATCTCGACGTCGTCATCGCGGATTATTTCAAGCCGGTGGACTTCGCCAACCCCGGAGACTACAAGTTCATGCCCAACAGCGGCGTCGCGGCCGACAACGGCGGCCCGATCGCCGTCTATCACAACGAGCGCGACGGGACCTTCGCCCGGGCCGAGGGAAGCCTGGGGATCGTCAGCCGCGGCTGGACCCTGGCCGTAGGGGTCTACGATCTGCGCGGCTCCGGCAAGCCGGACCTTTATTTCGCCACCGACTTCAATTCGGACAGGGTGTATTTCAACGAGGGCGGCGGACGCTTCAAGGACGCCTCCGGCCTCGTGGCGGACAAGTACAGCCGCAACGGCATGAGCGCGGAGATCGCCGACGTCGACAACGACGGGCGGGCCGCGGTCTACGTCACAAACATCCACGAGCCCCCGTACGCGCTGGGATCGAACATGCTCTGGAAATGGCTGCCGGGAGGGCGCTTCGCCGACGTCGCCGGGCCGCTCGGGATCGCCCAGTGCGGCTGGTCGTGGGGGGCCAAGTTCCTCGACCTCGACAACGACGGGCTGCAGGACCTGGTCGTGACCAACGGTTACATCTCCGCCGACCCCAAGCGCGACTACTGGTACGAGTCGGGCCTCATGAGCGCGGCGGCCGGCCCCGTCGTCCAGGACGCGCGCAACTGGCCGCCGATGCGGGACGCGTCGCTGGGCGGCTACCAGAAGAAATGCGTCTACCTCAACACGGGGTGGCGCTTCGAGGACGTCGCCGGCCGGACGGGCTGGGCCGACGACCGCTCGGACGGGCGCGGCCTGGCGGCCATCGACGCGATGAACGACGGCTCGCTGTCTGTCATCGAAGCCAACGAGGGCCAGCCGCTGCGTTTCTACCGCAACGAGCAGCGGGACTTAGATCGCGCCTGGCTCGGCTTCAAGCTCGTCGGGACCCGCTCGAACCGGAACGCGTTCGGCGCGCGGGTGCAGGTGCGGCTGAAGGGGAAGACCTTGAGCCGGGAGGTCCAGCCGGCCAACGGCTTCATGGCCCAGTCCGACGGGAGGCTTCATTTCGGCCTCGGCCGCGAGCCGGCGTTCGAGGAAGCCGTCATCCGCTGGCCGAGCGGGACGATCCAGCGCCTCACGGGCCTGGCGCTCAACCGCTACCACGCCGTCGAGGAGCCCGCGGCTCGTGACCCGAAGCCGGTTGCGCGACGCGTAAAAAATCCTTGGCGTAGGGCGCGATGACGCCGGGCGGACCGAAGGACATGGAAGTTCCGCCCATGTCGAGGCGTTCTCATTCTAAACGGCGACGCCGTCAGTCCTTGCCGAACAGGACGAACGGCAGAGACAGGACGGCCAGCAGG
>CAYHPY010000162.1:0-5811 GCA_964358485.1 uncultured Elusimicrobia bacterium | reverse complement strand
GACCGGTTTATGGGCAAGGCCCGGCCTCCCCGCCGGGCGCGGACCCGCGCGCCGGAGCCCTCGTCCTCCCCCCATCCGTCCGATCCCTTGGCCGCTAAAACCATCAAGGAGCTTTACCGGGAATTGGCCCGCCGCTATCATCCTGACCGGGCCCCCGAGGCCGAGCGGGCCTTCTACGCGGGACGGATGGTCGCCGTCAACCGCGCCTTTGATAAAGGGGATGTCCGGGAATTGGAGCACCTGCTCCGCCTTTCCGCGGCCGAGGTCGGGGGCGGACCGGACGACCCGCTCCAGCGCCTGGCCGTCATCCGGGACGAGGGCCGCAGCCTGGGAACCTTTATCGAGCTCTACCGGGGCCGCATCGTCAAATCCAAGACCGGGGAGATCTTCCGGATGATGACCGAAGTCCGCAAAAGGGCCTCCGAGGGCGGCGACCTCTTGGCCGAAATGGGAAGGACCCACAAGTCCCGGGCCATGCGCTACCGGGACCTTTTGCGGCGAAGTTCAAGACGACCCCCCCCTCTCGCTTAAAAAATTCCAAAAACGGAACGCTCCGATGACAAAAATCCGGACAATGGTCCGGATTTTTATATTCCAGGGAACAAACCGCCCCCCTCGCTCGTATTAAGGGTATGAAGTTGCTGCAATCCGCCCTGCGTTGGCTCCTCCCTCAAACCTGCGTTCATTGCCGGGAGGACATTCCTGACGCGGGGCGGACCCTTTGCGATCCTTGCGCGAAAGGCCTGGCGGCGTGCCAGCCGCCCTTTTGCGTCCGTTGCGCGGCCCGGGTCCCC
Organism: uncultured Elusimicrobia bacterium; assembly: GCA_964358485.1. GTDB lineage: Bacteria > Elusimicrobiota > Elusimicrobia > UBA1565 > UBA9628 > CAYHPY01. The sequence continues at coordinate 5,017 of CAYHPY010000162.1, read as the reverse complement.
GCGGGAAAGACCCACTGCGAGCCTTGCTCCCGCGGCCTCAAGCCCCTGGCCCTGATCCGGGCGGCCTTTTTGTACCGGGGACCCGCGGTCTCCGTGGTCCACGCCCTCAAATACCGCGGACGGTTCCGCGCGGGAGCGGAAGCCGGAGGCTGGCTGGCCAAGGCCTTGGCGCGGAGTTCCGAATTGGGCGGAGTCCACGCCCTGGTGCCCGTGCCGCTTCACCGAAGCCGCCTCCGGGAACGGGGCTACAACCAAGCCCTTCTCCTGGCGCACGGCCTTTCCTCAGCCGCGGGCCTTCCCGTATTGGACATCCTGGAACGCCGCCGCCGCACCCGGACCCAGTGGCGGCTGGGACGGGCCGCCCGCCGGGAGAATCTGGCCGGCGCCTTTTCCGTCCGCGACCCGGAAGAGGCCGCCGGGCGCCGCCTGCTCATCATCGATGACGTGGCAACGACGGGCGCGTCACTGGAGGAATGCGGGCGGGTATTAAAGGAAGCCGGAGCCGCCTGGACCGCGGGCCTGGTCCTGGCGCGGGAGAGATGAAATTGACATCGCGCCCCGATTTAGCCACAATGGCTGCGTCGCACGCTGCCTTCAGAGGAACCCGGTGAGATTCCGGGACTGCCCCGCAACGGTGATCCGTCCGTAGGACGGCAAGTCCGGTCGACTGGTTGGCGGCGTTACCTTCGCGGGAAGGAACGAGGCCGCATTCATCGCCGGCGCCCGATCCGCGGGGCCGGCTTTTTAATTTTCGGCCCCGCCTTCTGGCTCATCGCCACCTTTCCGCGGACTTTCGCAAGGAGAGTCACGATGAAAAACCGTCAAGCCTTTGCGTGGATCGTTGCCGTCCTGTGGGCGTTTTCCACCGTCCCCGCCGCCTCCGATTCGGGCAATTTCACCTTCGGCTTTCCGGGAAACCGGAAAATCCTTGGGGGCCAGAGGCTGGCCGACAAGGAGCTCGACGAAACCCGGGTCCCCGGGGCCGTGGTCGTCTTCACCGCCGAGGAAATCGAGCGCTCGGGAGCGGCCACCCTGCAGGAACTCCTGGGCCGCCACCCGGGGGTCAACGGCTATGACGACATCGGAAACGGGCATCAAGCCACGGTGGATCTGCGCGGCTTCAACGCCTCCCCCGCCCCTTCCGTGGCGGTTTTCGTCGACGGCGTGCGGGTCAACGAGCCCAACTTCCGCCAGATCAACTTCCATCTGATCCCCCTGCGAAGCGTCGAGCGCGTCGAAATTCATCCCGGGCCCAACACCCTCTTCGGGCAAAACGCCCTGGCGGGCATCATCCACGTCACCACCAAGCGCGGGGGCGCCGACAAGGCGAGCGCCGAGGTCGGGGCCGCGTCGGGTTCCAACGGACGCCGCGACAACTGGGCCGACATCCACGGCTCCCTGCGGGGCTTGGACTACCGCGCGGCGGTTTCCCAGGAACACGACTCGGGTTTCCGCCGTAATTCCGGCGCGGACATCCGGCGCGTCCTGGTGCGCCTCGGCTACCGGCATGAGGAGGCGACGGACACGGCCTTCTCCTATTCGGCCGTCAACGACCGCCTGCAGCAGCCGGGCGCGCTCAAGGGCTCGGAGCTTGCGGCCGACCGGGAGCAAAATATTTCCGAAGTCCGCAACGAGTCGCGCATGAGCTTCGTCTCCGTGGAACACCGCCAGGCCTTCGACAACGGACTCTCCCTGGCCCTCAACGGCCACATCCGGGAACGTTATGAAGATACCCCGATGAACCGGGGCCGTTCCTCCATCTCACGGTCCTTGGCCGACATGCGCTCGCAAGGCGCCGTGGCCCAGATCAGCCATGAAGGCGAAATCGCCGGACGGCGCAACCTGCTGAGCGCGGGAGGGGAAACGACCCTGGCCGAGGCGAAATCGGAAACGACGGGGGCCTTCGGCGCCTGGCCGTTCGCCAACCGCAACAGAACGCGTGACCAGGCGGTCGGCTATTACGCTCAAAACGCGGTCGATCTCCTGCCTGAGACCTTGATCCTGACCGCCGGACTGCGGTACGACCAGAACGAGGTCCTTTTCGAGGACAAGCTCGACGCGTCCAAAAGCGGCGAGCAGGGCTTCAACCGCACCAGCCCCCGCGTCGGCCTGAACTACAACCCCAGCGAAGAGCTTCAGGGGTATGTTTCCTACTCCGAGGCCTTCCGGACTCCCACGATCAGCGAAATCTCCATTCAGGGGCCGTTCAGCCGGAGCGTCCTGCGGCCGGTGCGCGCCCAAAACTACGAAGCCGGGTTCACGGCGCGGTTTCTTGATACGGTGGAACTGCGGGCCTCGGGTTTCGCGACGGACGTCCGGGACGAGATTTACCCGGTCTTCGATCCGGTCCTGGGCTACGGCCGCAACATCAATATCGACCGCACCCGCCGGCTGGGAACGGAGTGGAAGCTGTCCGGCGGCGGAGAGCTCCTGGACGGCTGGCTGAGCCACGCCTACACCCGGGCCACCTTCGAGACCGCGATGACGCTCGACAAGGCTCCCTGGCCGGCCACCCAGAAGGTCGCGGCGGGAGCCTCGATTCCGATGGTTCCCGAGCACCGCGGCGCGGCGGGGCTCAACTTCCGGCCGATCGAGGGCCTGACCCTGACCGCCGACGAGGCCTGCGCCGGGCCGCGCCGGATTTTCGGCGATGAGAGCAACACCGAAGGGGAACTTCCCGGCTACTGCCTGACCAATGCCGGGGCCTCCTTCGAGACCTCGGGCTGGAGGCTCTTCTTCAACGCCTATAACGTCCTCAACACGCGCTACGCCACGAGGGCAATTCTCGCGACCGATCCGGCCACCTCCCGCAAGGAAAGTTTTTTGGTTCCCGCGGCGGGCTTCAACTTCAGGGGAGGCGTGAGCTATCGATTCTCGACCGGAGGAGAAATCGGCCGCTTGGCGTTGAGGTAGCGCCCGATGCAATGGGCGGGCCGAAGCTCCCAGTTACCGGGGATTTCCCGCTCGCTTCAATAGTCCTTCACGAATTAGGAAGTCAGAGATCGCCCGGGAGGCCCGCTCATTTCCCGCGAGGTTGAAATGCGTATCCCTGGAAAGGTAGAGGCTCCTCCGTTCTCCGGATTTTCTAAACAGCGGGAGCAAGTCGAGGCAAGGCACACGGTTCTTGGCGCAGTCGTTCATGAGAAACCGTTGGGGGCCGTCCAAGTCAAACTCGGAAGGAACGACCCCGTGCGATTCCTTCAACTCCCGCAAAAGGGCCGCATTGACCTGAAGCTCATCGGGCAGAATGACCATGGCGTATTCGGCTCCCAGCGTCCGCGCCGCCTCGCGAATTTTACGAACCTCACGAAGCCCTTCTTCCCAGCGCCGTTTCGTTTGGGGACCCAAACGACAGATTTCAAGGCGGGACCGTTCTATTTTCAGGAATGTTTCCGGCCGAAAGCTCCCTCCCCCGGGGACAATCCCCGACGCGACGGCCCTCTCCAACGCGCCCATTTCCCGGCGAACCCGATATCGCCGGCGCAGCCACGAGAGAAGAGTGAAATTCCAGGGCAAATAGGCGGACCATCCCTCGGAGGCCGGGATGGATATTTGCCGATAGCTCCACAACTCCGAGCTTCCGGGCATAAAATCATTGCCCACGAAAAAACCATGGAGGATCAAGTCCGGCCGGTAGCGAACTCCGAACCTCCTCAAAATCGCGGCCTCGTGTTCGGGAGAATACTCACTGTCCGAAAAATTCACCAATTCGACCGAACGGCCCGACTCCAGCAGTCTTTTTTCCAACAAAAAATGATAATTGGTCCCGCCCCCCATGATGCCGAAGGAATCGGCCAAGCCCAAAATCCGGAATCTCCTTGCAACATTTTCCTCGGCTACCGGACGGGGCCAACGGGAAACATGGGAGCGGATAAAATCTCGTGAAGTCGCCGGCGGCTTACGCTCCAATGCCACCCCGCGAAACAGCAACTCCGAAAAAGCCAGGGAGAGAAATATCGATCCGACGACCAGAAGCCCCCGGAGCATTTTCTTAGGCCGAATCCACGCCCGCCTTCAAGGCCGGCCGCCGTCGTGAACGGAGACTTGGGATTTCCCGCGGCCGGTTGTCCGGCGCGCGCTCCGGCTCCAGGGACACGGCTTAGTCCAGCCAGTCCTTGTCTTTGAGCTTTTTGGGGAGGTACTTGTTGGTCAGGAACTGAAAATCCTTGTTGGCCAAGGCGTCCAATTCGAACTTGAGGCCGCTGGTCAGCATCCGCTTGACCTCGACCTGCCATTCCTTTTTCTGGAACCAGGGATAATTGAGCAGTTCCTTGGCGCGGGCGATGTCCTTGTCGTTGAGCTTGATGCCCACGGTGCGGGGCAGGCCGTATTTCTCCGGATCGGCGCTGGAGAGGCCGATGAACTTGGCTTCGGGGATGGCCATGCGCTGGCTCTCGAAAGCCAGGTTGATCGAGCCCTGCTTGACCACGGAATAGATGTAGTACCCCCAAGGGTCGTTGTCGACCAGGACGTAGACCGGGAGTTTTTTCTCCTCATTGAGGCGCCGCGCCAAACGGCGCACGCCGCGCGGAGGCTGGCCGTTGCCGGTCAAAAGCACGCAGTTGTACTTGCGCCAAAAGCGGTCCTCGGCCAGGCGGTTCCACTGCGTTCCCTTCTCGACCAGGAGGACGAAGTCGGCGTCGCACTTCTTGATCTTGAGGTATTCGTCCTCGACGATGGAGGGCACGGAATAGCCGCCCTTGCCGAGCTTGCCGCAGTCCACGCGGTCGCCCGTGTCCTCCAGGATCAGCGGCCCGATCACGGTTCCGCCGTTCTCGGCGCGCACGTGAAGCTCCTCGCGCAGGGCCTCCAGGCCGACCTCCAGGTCCTCGATGATGGGGTCGGACTCGTCCTGGGTGTCGAAGGTGTTCTCGTGGGAATCGGCGATGGTGTGCTTGGCCCGATAATAGATTTCGCGCAGGGAGGTGGTCAACTCTCCCTTCTGAAGCTCCGACAGGGCGTCGGCCACCAGCATGGTCTGCATGAACTTCTTGGCCATGCCCACGTTGAAGAAGGT
>CAYHPY010000161.1:0-5813 GCA_964358485.1 uncultured Elusimicrobia bacterium | reverse complement strand
AGTTGTTGATCACGGCGAGCGGGTTGCGGATCTCATGGCCGACGACGGAGGCCATCTGGCCCATGGCGGCCAGCCGCTCCTTGGCCACCAGCTGGTCCTGCGTGGCCTTGAGCTCCCGGGTGCGGGCGGAAACCCGCTGTTCCAGGAAACGGTTGGCCTTTTCCAATTCCCCTTCCTTGTGCTCCAGCGCCCCCTGCTTTTCCCGAAGGGAATCGCTCATCTCGATGATGGTCAGGCCCAAATCCTCGATCTCGTCGCCGGTCCGCGGCATGTCGGGGAGGCTCTCGAATTGCCCCTTGCCGAGGCGGTCGGCCGCGTCGCGCAGGACGCGCAGGGGCTCGGTGATCTGCGCGGCGACGAAGAAGGAGACGATGATGGTCAGCACCACCACCCCTCCCAGGGCCAGGAAAATCTTGTCGCGCATCTGGCTGATGTCGCCGAGCAGATCCACCAGGTCCTGCTGGACGTAAACGATCCACTCCAGGTCCTTGACCTCCGCCGAGGCCCCGAAAAACTCCCGTCCCTCGGAGTCGGCGATCCGCCCGCTGCGCTTCTGCACCACCTGGGAGCGGATGATGTCCAGGATCTTCTCGTCGAGCTTGGCGTCCCGCCGGAACACCTCCTTCGGGGAGGAATGCGCCACCAAAAATCCGTCGGAGGCCGCCACGACGGCGGCCACGCTTTGCCCGGCCTCGGGAAACTGCATCCCGAGCATCTGGGTCAGGCCGTTGAGGCTCACCTTGGCCATCAACACCCCGACGGCTTTGGCGGGCTGGACCTTTTGGTCCTGGACGGCGACGGCCACGGTGATCGAGGGATAGAGCCCCTGGAAACGCTCCAGGCGCCCGACATAGACGCCCCGGGTCATGGTGATGTTGAAGAACTCCTCCCCCCCGAACTGGCGCATTTTCGGCTCGCCGCCCAGGAACCTCCCGTAGCGCATCTGCTCGGTCCCGTCCGGCGAGAGCACGGAAAGCTCGATGATGGCCAGGTGGACCTGCAGGATCCGATTGAGGTACTGCTGCTGCTTGCGGGGATCCATGCCGGCGAATTCCTCGAGGCTGGCGGTTTCCCGCAGGACGTTTCGGAAGGTCATGACGAACTTGTAGGCGGTGTCGGAAAAGCCCACCGCCATGGACTCCTGCATCTTGCCGTTGAGCTCGATGAGGGATTTCTGGGCCACCGAGACGAAATGCCAGCTCAAGGCCAAAAGCGGGGCCACGGAAATGCACAAAAACCACAGCAGGATGGTGTAGGCGAGCTTGCCGCCGGGGCGGGTATTCTTGGGCATTTCAAGGAGGCCCGGAACGGGCCTCCCGGCTATAGTTTAGTCCCTTTCGCCCCAAAAGTTGTTTCAGCCGTATTTCCGAAAGAACGGATTTTCCTTCCCGGCTAGCGCCGGGATAAAAGCTGTTTTATCCTCACCGATAGCTCCGCCAAATCGAACGGCTTGGTGATGTACTCGTCCGCCCCGAGCTCGAAACCCTGCTTTTTCTCCTCGGCCGAGAGAAAGCGTCCGGTCATCATGATCAAAATCGTCCGCCGGGAGCGCTTGCGAAGCTCCTGGCAGATCTGGAAGCCCGAGGAATCGGGAAGCTGGATGTCCATGATCACGACGTCCGGGTCGATTTTCACGGCGGCGTCGATCCCGGGTTGGGCGGCCCCGGCCTGGTGGCACTCGAACCCATCCAGCTCCAGGACTTCGGCGAGGCTCTCCCGGAGGTGGGCATCGTCGTCGATGATCAAAAGTTTATTTCGGGGGTCCTTGGTGGACATTTCTACCTCCGCATCTCGGAGCCCGGCGGGACCAGCTTATAGCCCACGCAGGGAATAGTGGTGATGAAGCGCGCCGCGGCCCCGAGTTTTTCGCGCAGGCGGCGGACATGGACGTCCACCGTGCGCGGAGACCCGAAATAGTTATAGCCCCAGACGCGTTCGATCAGGTAAGGACGGCTCAACACGCGGTTGGCCGAACTCAAAAACACGTACAAAAGGTCCAGCTCCTTCGAGGTGAGATTGACGCGCTTGCCCCCGACATGGAGCGTGTAGCTGGTCAGGTTCAGCTCGATCTCGCCCATCTTGAGAATTTCTTCGCTGGAGTTGACCTGGGTGCGCCGGAGCACGGCTTTGATGCGCGCCAGGCACTCGGCCACGTCCCAGTTCAGGGAAAGGCACTCGTCGGCCCCCGCCTGGAAAAACGCCAGGCGCAGCGGCATCTTCTCCTTGGCCTGGACCCCGCCGCCCGCCGCGGGGGCGGGGAGGCTGCTGTAGAACCCCGCGTAGGGGGTCCGGGGCCGCTCCGGGCCGGCGGGCGCGTCGGCGTGCTCCACCAGGGCGACGATGGGCATCTGACGCGTCGGACCGCGGGTCCGCAGATTCTTGACGAGGGTCACGCCGTCCTCGTCCATCAAGCGCTGCCCCACGAGCAAAAGGTCGCAGCCGCGGTTGGCCAGCAGGCCCATGACTTCCTTGGCCTTCTGGGCTACGGTGACGGAAATGTTGTTGCTGCCCATCGCCTCGAGGATGACCCCGGCCCGGTTGGGATCACGCGAGGCGTATACGGCGTTGAGGCGCACCGGCTATTCCCCGGGCTCCTCGGCGTTGGTTTCCAGCTCGAGCTGAACGGCCCCGAGTCCGATGGTTCCCGCGAACAGGTTGTATAGGACGGCCACGACCAGGACCAGGGCGTCCATGAGCACCATGTAGAAGAGCGCGAAAAGGATGGTGGAGAGCAGGCGATAGATCATGGAAAGGCCCGCCATCTGGAGGTTGGGGACCAGGACGAAGGTGACCAGGCCGCCGAAAACCCCCAAGGTCCCGAGGACCGCGGAGACCGCGGGCTTGGCCGCGAAAAGGACCGCGAGACCGGCGGCCACGCCGCCCACCATGGAAAGGGCCTTGATGTCCTTCTGATATCCGAGGAGCCCGAGCACCGCCCCGACGACCACGACGACGGCGATGGCCGGGTTGGTATGCCAGAACGGATTGACCCGCTTGACCTGGTAGCTCATTGATTTCTCCTAAAACCGCCCTCGGCGGATAAAGATTAACAGAAGAATAGGAATTATGCAAGGGGTAGCTGCAAGCCCCCCCGCGGGGGGCGCGCAGGCGTTCCGGGGGGACAGGCCGTTTTATTAGCCCTGTTTCCTTATATCCGCACGCCAACCTGCTTCGGCTCGAAAATAATGATCGTCCGGCGCAGCTCCCCCTCCTCGTCCAGGTGCACCGCCTTGACATGGCAGGCCTCGGAGCGGAAGGTGGTGTCGGTCTCGACGACCTGGTTGGGCCGGTCCAGCGCGACCCCGACCAGGCGCAAAACGTCCTGCTGCTGTGTGTCGATGACGTCCAAAAGATGGTTTTTTCCGTCGGCCGAAGCGGTCCCGCTCAAGGCGATGTTGGTGTAAAGCACCGAGTTGTCCTCATCGACGATGATGGCATGGTGATTCTTGGCCACCACGCTGGAAAGCATGGTCTTCCACCACCGGGACTCGGCGACCCCCCGCTGGCGCTCCTTGACCATGGTGTTGGAAATCTCGGTTTTAACCTTTCCCAGAAAGTTGGCCAGAACCCCGGCCAGCTCCCCGATTTCATCGGACCGGGCCTGGAACTTAAAATCGAAACTCTTGAAGGAGATCGCCTCGACCGTGTCCCGGAGGGAAAGCAGGGGGTTGATCACGAAGTGATGGAGAAAGAAATAAAGAGGAATTCCCAGGAGAAGGAGGACCCCGATGGCCCCGACCACGTATTTCTTCATGGCCTTGTTGATGACCTTGACCACTCCCTCCCGGCTGATCTGCATATTGAGGATGCCCAGCACCTCGCCCCGGGAAGCCAGGGGGATCGCGATGTCGTAAAGGGGCAGATTCTGCACGGCCCGGATCACCGGCTGCTTGGAGAGCCACGCCTGCTCGATGGCGTCGGTGGGGATGGTGACCTCCTTCTGGAACTGGTCGAAGGTCATCGTGATCTTGGTGGGATCTTTGAACCAACGGATTTCCCCGTACTTATTGAGATACAGGAGGGAGGCCACGCGCTCGTCCTTGGAAAAATGGGTGATGGTGTCGAACTCGTCCATGGAGATCGCGCTCTGATTGCGGCTCAACCCGTTGATGAGCTTGGAGGCGTGCGTGCGGACCATCTCCAGGGCGTCCTGCTTGAGGCTCTCGTCAAAAGTCCATTTGAAGAGGTTGTAATAAAAAATCCCCCCCAGGAACATGACGTAGACCCCGATGCCCGTGAACCAAAGAAACCACTTCGCGGCGAGTTTCATGAGTCGCTCATTGCCCCCCGAACATCTTCTCGATGCGCTCCAAGCCGATCTGGGCGTCGGAATTGCTCGGATCCAGCTGTTTGGCCAGTATCCACTCGTCGCGGGCCTTGTTGTAGTCGCCCTTCTGGAAATAGATCACGCCGGAAAGATAATGCTGTTGGGAGGAGTGCCGCGCGCTGTCGGAGACCGCCCCGGAGGGAGACCCCCCCGTCGGCGGCGCCGTGCCGCCCGTCGCCCCCACCGCGCCCGGAGCCGGCGTGCCTCCGGTCGAGGGGGCCCCGCCCCCCGCCCCGGCCGTGGCCGCGGTCTCTTTGGCGGCCGCGATCTGCTTGCGCTTCTCCTCTTCTTCCTTTGTCTTGGCCTCTTCCTCGGCTTTTTTGGCCAGTTCCGCCTTCTCCTTGGCTTCCTCGGCCGCCCGCTTGCGGGCGGAGTCCTCCCGCTTGGACTGTTCCTTGGCCCGGGCGATCAGTTGATCGGCGGAGCGGGGCTCGTAGCCGTAGGCCACGGCCTTCTTCCACTCCCCGATGGCCTCGTCATAACGACGGGTTTCGTAGTGCCGGCGCCCCTGGGCCACATGCTGGTTGGCCATCTCCGAGCGGATTTCCGCCATGAGCTTCTGGGCCTTGACGTTGCCGGGCCCGGTCTCCAAAACCTGGTCGAGCATTTTGAGCGACTCGGCGGTCTGCCCCTGGCTGTACAAATTGAGGGCGGTTTGGAGCTTCTCGTTGGAATCCTGATCCCGCGCCTCGGCCTCGGCCTTGGCGATGGTGTCCGAAAGCCGTGGATATCGGGAATTGAGAACCAGGGCCGCGTACCACTGATCCAGGGCCTCGCGCAGGCGGCGCTGGGCGTAGGCTTTCTTCCCCCGCCGGAAATGCTCATCGGCGAGCTCGTTGCGCGCCTTGCGCAGCCAGTAACGGGCCTTGAGGTTGCCCGGGGCCAACTTGGTCGCCTCGTCCCAGCGGGAAGACGCCTCGACGAGGCGCCCCTGACGGTACAAGGCCATCCCCTCCTCGAATTTGTCCTCGATGAGCTTGCGCTCCGAATACCGGGGCTTGGTGCTTCCTTTTAGATCGATGCTGGCCCGCTGGAGGATGGAGGCGTCCTCGTAGGAGGGATCGATGGCCAGAATGCGGGAGGTCAGCTCCTTGGCGGCCTCGAACTCCCCCTTCTGGTAAAGATCGAAGGCGTTCTCATAAACCCCCTTGAGGGTCCGGCGGGTGATCCGCGCCTTCTCAAGCTGGATGGTGTAGATGTAGCGCTTCTTGTCCTCCTCGGACGTGATGGTCCCCAGATTGAGCTTGGACATGTCGAGAAAAAGGCCTTCGGTGTCCTTCACCTTCGGCGCAGTTTGCGCCGAAGCGGAAATAGCCGTTGCCACCAATATCCCGACCCAGGCCGTTCGTTCCGTTCTTATATTTTTTTGTCCCATAGTTCCGTCCCCAAGTTGTCGTTGTTTTTTAGCACCCCAACCCCCCCGGCGGCCAGGCCGTGGTCGTGGGGGCGGGCCGCATGAGGGCCACGGGGGGGGGGGTGGAAATCA
>CAYHPY010000160.1:0-5961 GCA_964358485.1 uncultured Elusimicrobia bacterium | reverse complement strand
AGAAGGTCAAGGGCATGGGCGGCGCCATGGACATGGTGGCCGGGGCCAAGAAGGTGATCGTGGCCATGGAACACGCCGTCAAGGACACCACCCCCAAGATCCTCAAGGCCTGCAAACTGCCCCTGACGGGCAAGGGCGTGGTTTCGACCATCATCACGGAATACGCGGTCTTTGACGTGACCAATAAGGGCTTGGTCCTCCGGGAGATCGCCGAGGGCATGACCGTCGAGGGGCTGAGGAAGATCACCGAGGCGGGTTTCGCGACGGCGGAGCCGCTCAAGACGTTTCCGGCCTAGGAATACCAGGTTTCTCGACCCACCGGACCTGGGTGCCTGAAAAAATGTATTTGTAATTGACATTTTGTATTACAGGATGTAAATCTCAGTTACAATGCTGGACAGACCCCGACCTAGGCCGAAAAATCGAGAATGTTGACCGTCCTCCTCTGCCTCCTGGCCGCCGGAGCCCGCGCCCAGACCGGCGACATCGCCAAGAACCGGGCCATCGCCCAAAACCTCGTCATCCGCGCCCAAAAAGAGCCGGACTCCAAGAAGCGCATCGCCCTCTACACCGAGGCCGCCAAGTACAACCCGCGCCTGGAGATCATTTTCATCAACCGGGGCGTGGCCTACTCCGAACTCCGTCAATGGGACAAGGCGGTCGCCGATTGCGGCTCCGCCTTGGCCCTCAACCCCGAGAACGCCACGGCCCTCAACAACCGCGGCTACTATTATCAGTGGCTCGGGAAGTGGAAGGAGTCCAAGGCCGACCTGGACGCCGTCGTCGCCCTCAACGACGACTTCCACCACCCCTACTGCAATCTGATGAACTACTGGTGGGGGCACAGGCGCGACAAGCGGCGGGCGCTCCACAACCTGGACCTCTGCCTCAAGAACGGCAGCGCCGAGGTCCTGCGCCTCAAGCGCCTCGTTTACGACCCCAACGAGGACGGCCATTTCCTTCAGGGGCTCAACGAGACCCCCGAGTTCAAGGCCATTATCGCGCGTTATTAGCGGCGCGGGATCGCGGGTATTTCGCCGGAACCCAGACAACGGGAATCAAAGGACGAGTACCGCCGCTAGTGCTCCGGCCGGCCTAGCGTCCGAGCAAATCCACCCCGCCGGGGCCGGCCAGCCCCGGGGTCTGGTCCCGGTTCTGCCGCGCGGCCTCGTCCTGGACCGAGGGCTTGAGTTTCTCGTAAAGCCCCTGGGCCGTCAAGGACGCCCCGGGCTTGCCCGCGGCGTCCCGCAGGCCCTTGAGGAAGTGGTAGGTGAAGATGCCGTGGCGGCGCTCGGCCAGGGTGCCGGTCGTCTCAGCCGCCGAGGTGGCGGTAAAGACCGTCAAGCGCCCTCCGGCGGGAACCGGGGCCTCCACCTTGTTGACCAAGGGGCGGGTCCCCGCCGCCAGGACCGAACGCCCCCCGCTCCCGGAGAAGCAGGAGTCCAGGGCCACGATCACCGTGGCCGCCTTTAAGGCGGCCAAGTCCGAGTACAGCCGCTTGAGCGGGAAGGCCGTGCGGGCCAAAAATTTTGGGTCGCCGTCGACCGGGACCAGGAAGGCCTCCCCCGTCTTGGGGTCCGGTGCCCCGTGCCCCGAGAAATAGAAATAGACCCGCCCCCCGGGCTTGGCCATGCGCGGGAGCCAATCCTCCAGGTAGGCCTCCAATTGGCCCCGCGTCGCCTTGGCGCCCGTGAGGGCCTTGACGTTGCGCTCCGGCACGCCCAGGGCGACCAGATGCGCCCGCACCGCCTCGGCGTCGCGCTCGGCGTAGTCGGCGCGCGGAAGCTCGTTGGAGTAAGACTCCACCCCCACGACCAAGGCGAAATCGTCGGGCCGGGGCGGCAGGCGAAAGCCGGGAGGTTCGACCTCCGGCTGGGCGGAGCGGACCGCGGGGGCCTTGACCCGCTCGGCGGCGGGAGGCGCGGCCGGGGAGCGGACCAGGGCCTTGGGCGGGGCAGCGGGCAGTTTTCCGGCCAGCGCCGCGGTCAGGATCTCGGCGGCGTCCTCTTGATTCTCCTTTTTGGCCCAGTCGAGCGGAGTCTGGCCCCACTTATTGACCGTCTTGGGATCGGCCCCGGCGCGGAGCAGGACCTTGATGTTGTTGATGGCGCCGTGCAAGGTGGCGTGGAAGAGCGCCGTGTTTCCGGAGGAATCCTTGGCGTCCACGGCCGCGGCTCGGGCCAGGAGGAGCTCGACGATCCCGGTTTTGGCGGGGAAGATGACCACCTCGCCCAAGGTGGTGCGGCTGTAGGGCCCCCGGGTGTCCACCTTGAGCCCCCGGTCGAGCGCCAGCGTCAAGGCCGCCTCGTGGCGAGACGAGTCCAGGCAGAACATCCCCCGCGCGATCCGATGGATCAGGGGCTTGCTCCAGCCCGCGGGGTTGGCCTGCGCCTCCCCCGAGTCGAACATCCGGGCCAGGTCCTCGACCTGGCAGCGGTCGGCGGCCTCCTCCAGGGGGTCCCCCGCCGCCATGGCCGGCCGGACGGCGAGCGTCATGGATAGGAAGAGGAGGGTTTTCATACCGGGATTATAAGCCCCAAGGCCAAAAAAATCAATGGCTCACTCATATTCCCTCCCGGGCGGGGTCAAATCGTTGCGTCCTCCGCTTTCAGAACCTCTCGGGACCCCCGCCATGACCGATCCACGGATATCGGACCTCGCGCGCGCGGCCCGCGAAATGAGTCGGGGGCATTTCGACACGCCGGTCCCCGGCGGAGACGGGGACGACATTTCCCGCCTGGCCGCGGCGCTTCGATCCCTGGGAAGGGCGCTGGAAAAGCGCTTCGCCGAAATCCAGGCGCTGGCCGAGGTCACCGAAAAGATCAATTCGGGGTACCTATTGGACGAGGTTCTGGAGCACGTCTACCAGTCTTTCCGCCCGTTTTTGCCGTATGACCGCATCGGTTTCTCGCTCATCGACCCGGAACGGGGCGAGGTGCGAGCTCGTTGGGCGCGCAGCGAGGCCTCCGAGATCCACCTTGGCACCGGATTCACGGCGGCGCTCAAGGGAAGCAGCCTGGAAACCGTCCTGGCCCGCAAACAGCCCCGAATCATCAACGATCTCGAACTCTACCTGCGCGAGCACCCGGCCTCGGACTCCACGCGCCGCATCGTCGCCGAGGGAATGCGGTCGAATCTAACCTGCCCGCTGCTCGTCATGGGAAAGCCCGTGGGCTTCATGTTCTTTTCCAGCATGCGTCGCGACGCATACCGGGACGCCCACATCGCCATGTTCAAGGAGATCGCCGGCCAGCTTTCTCTGATCGTCGAGAAAAGCCGCCTGTACCAACGCCTCCTGGAGCTCGACCGGCTCAAGAACCGCTTCCTGGGGATGGCCGCCCACGACCTGCGCGGCCCCATCGGGAGGGTTTTGATGGCCGCCGAAACGCTCCTGGACGGGATTCACGGCCCGCTGACATCACGCCAGGCGGAGGTCTTGAAGGAGCTGGCCTCCGGCGCCGACGGGATGAGGATTCTCGTCGACGACCTGCTCGACGTCAGCGCCATCGAGGCCGGGGTGGTGACGCTCCGGCCCCGGCCCGTGGACCTGGCGGCTTTTCTCCGTCTATGCCTTGGGGGCCATCGGCTCGCGGCCCAAAAGAGGGGGATTTCCCTGGAGGAGGACCTCTCCGCCGCCTTGCCGGCGTCGCTCTCCCTGGACCCCGACCGGCTGAGGCAGGTCATCGACAACCTCGTCGGCAACGCGTTGAAATTCTCCCCCTCCGGAACCCGGGTGACCGTGTCGGCCTCGGCCGACCCTGAGGCGATCACGGTCTCGGTCGCCGACCAGGGCCCCGGACTTTCCGCTCCTGAGATCTCGGGGCTCTTCGAGCCTTTCGGGCGCGGGAGGGCAAAACCCGCCGGGGGAGAAAAAAGCACCGGGCTGGGGCTGGCCATCGCCAAGCGCCTGGTCGAGGCGCAGGGAGGCCGCCTTTGGGCGGAAAGCGAGCCCGGGCGGGGTTCGACCTTCCGCTTTACCGTCCCGCTGGGCCAAATCGGCGCCGAGAGTCGCTTCAAGAACCAATCATAAGCCTCCAATCCGCACCCGGCAAAACCCCTGTTCTTATCCCGTGAAGTGCGCCCCCATTGATTTTCCCTCCGGGACGGACAATGCGGGGCCCCTGGGCGCTAAGGCTTGATCGAGCCGAAGAAGGATTTCAGTCGGTCGGCCAGCGGCGCGCTCGCCCCGCCCGCCCGCGCCATCTCTCCCCCGTCCAGCCAAAGGCCGGAGCATTTCGGGCAGGAATCGGCCGACAAGTTCGGGCTGCCCGGGACCGGGCCCTTCTCCAGCGCCGCCTCGCACCGGGGGCAATGAGCCGTGGCGGCGTCATGGGCCGCCTTGGTTTCCGGGTGCAGTTCCGGGTGCTCCAGGGGAGCCACGCCGCCGTCCAGGCAGCGCCGCAGTTCGTCCGCGTCGAACCAGACGCCGCCGCAGGTGGAGCACTGCTCCAGGCGCACCGGGACCACGGCGTCGAGTCCCGGTTGACTGCGGTCGCGGGCGTGAACCTCCACCGCGGCCAACTTCCCTCCGGGGCATTTCGGGCATTTCATGGCGAGACGGTAGCAAATTCCACGGGCGCGGCCAATCCGACCGGGCCAAGACCGGGCCGCTAAACTAGGCGCGCGCCCCCCAGGGGCTCGACGCGGCGGCCGTCCAGGCGGATAGGGAAGGCCTCCCCGGTCCACTCGAGGACCTCCACGGGGCGGCCCCAGCCGGGGTTGTCCCAGAACGCAGGTCCCCGGGTATAAAAAGGCACGCCGCGGGAACGATCCTCCGGCGAGACGTTCCCGAACACCCAGGGGACGCGGCCGGACTCGGGGTCGGGGACGGAACAGGCGGACAGAACGATGGCGACTACCGCCAAAACGGCGGCGCGCTCAAAAATCACCGGAGTCCGCTGAAGGCGCCCCAGGCCGGGGCAAACCGCCAGAAAGATTGGGAGTTCGATCATCCCCAGGAACTTCTGAGCCCCGAGAGCCGCTCCAAGAGCCAATCATAGGCCTCCCAGTTCAGGGTCAGCCCCTCGATCAAAGGGGTTTCCGCCCCGATGGAGCCGCCGACCCTTTCGGAGGCGGCGACGCTCACGGCGCTCAGAACCTGGCAGGACCGGCACTTCCAGAACCGGACCATAAAGAATCGGTCGGGCTTGCCCGGCAGCAGTTTGATATCCAGAAACGGGGAAAGGTCTCCCCCCCGGACGGCGGCCGCAAACTTCGCGGGGTCGGGGATTCCCCAAAGGTCGACGAATCTCCGCTCCAAGGAAAGCGTCCGGCGGCAGCGCTCGCACCAAGGGCCCTGAGCGATGAGCGCCGGATTCAGGGCGGCCCCGCCGAGGATCGCCAAGGCCTCCAGGGCCCATACGACTTTGTAGCCGCTCTCCAAGGAAATCAGGCCGGTGGACCAGGGAGGATGCTCCACCGCCAGGGCGTTGACGGCTGAAAGAAGTCCGAAGGGAGAGACGGCCCAAGCCTGCCCCCCGAGCAGCCGGAGGTAAAACGCCCAGGACCAGTGGAGCGTCAGCCACCCTCCCAGGAACCCGAAAGCAATGAGGGGCCCGTTGTGGCGGGTCCCTCCCAGAAGGCCGGCCTTGCCGATCAGCCAGCCCTGCGCCAACGCGCACGCCCCGAGGGGGATGAAGTTGAGCGGCTCGACCCACCGTCCGAGGATCGGCAACGGCGCGATGAGCGCGACGATGAGCGGCCGGTAAAACTGGAACCCCGCATAGAGCGAGCCGAAGGCGGCGGCGGTCACCGCCGCCGCCGCGACCATGAACAGCATCCCCCGACCGCTCGCGGCGAAGGAACGGCGGCAGTCCCGCTCAAAACCGGGAAGAAGGACGATCCTCGGGGCGTTCATGGCCCCCGAAGTATTGCTCCCCGGACTCCTGAAGTCAATGGCCTGACCACTCCCAGTTCCCGGGGTTTTCGTTCCAAGCGCCCGACATCCGGGGTGGCGCTGAT
>CAYHPY010000159.1:0-6163 GCA_964358485.1 uncultured Elusimicrobia bacterium | reverse complement strand
ATGGCCGCTCAAGAGCGAGGATCCCATGCGGATGACGGCGGTTGTTCCAGAGCCCACGACGGTTCTTCTCCTCGGCGCGGGGCTTGTTGGTCTGGGGCTGTGGGGCAGGAAGAGGATGGTGAAGTAAGAGGATCGCGCGTAATAACGGGCCCGGCCGCGGATGGTTGCGCCGGGCCCGATGGAAGTCGAGAGCAAATGGGTTGGGTTGTGGGGCTCTTGTGATCTTATACAACGAACAATTGGAGGTGCTGCGATGAAGAAGGCATTGTTGGCGATCGTGGCAGTGGCTGTGATCGCTCTGGGTTCCAGCGTTCCGGCGGCGGCTTGGGTGTTCGTGCCAACTTATGAAGATACAGGGTGGCAGACGTACACCTATACGGCGGGCGCCAACGGGTTTCAGGGTACAGCAGGGTTTGTCGTGAGCGATCAGGGCGATACGGTTCTAAGTTCAAAACTCCTGCTTGACAACCTGAGTCAAGCTGACGGAGCAACCACGAACGCGGGATTTGAGTTGGGTAATTACACCGACTATACCCTCGGGCCGTCGAGTGACGGGACGGTTGTCGGAACTGCGACAGCCTATGATGGGACGGTCTACAGTCCGACGGAAGGCACCTTGATGTCATTGCAGGTGGCGCAGAGTGACGGCACTTCAAGTTTTTTCAATGCATACGGAAATCCGGGGACCGATGGGTCGATCCTGGAGACGGCAATTGCTTTGCTTGAAGGTGGGTCATTTAGCTTCAATTGGGCTTTCCTGGCCTTTGACTATACACCTTTTGAGGACTTCAGCCTCTTCTACCTCAAGGATGAAACCGGTGCGATCGTGTATACGTATGGTCTCGGCCAGCTCGGCCCTGGCAACGTCATCCCCGAGCCTTCCACGATCCTCCTCCTCGGCGCGGGGCTGGTTGGCCTGGGTCTGTGGGCGCGGAGAAAGGTCATCTAATGAGAAAGGTCATCCTGGCGAGCGGCCAGGTCTGATAGCGCCGCAGTTTGCCGCGCTGGCGCTATCAGCTTTGAAAAGCGGCGCGTCAACGGGGGGGGCAAGTGATGATGGTGCTCCGTAGTCTAGGAAGTGTGCTGTGTGTGCTCGCTTCGGTGTTGTTCTTGTCCGTCAGCCAAGCAAGTGCATTAGTCATTGACTTCAACGAGCTCGCTCATGATGACTTCTATCATCAAGTCAACCCGGTGACTGCCGACGGCTATTTCTTCAGCAATAGCCAAGGCACGCCTTATGGCTTGGGTGTCTGGGGTCGGAATAGTTCGTTCCAAGCTGATCCCGGATTCGCAGCGGTATTCGTCAACTATGGCTATACAACCACAACGATGACCGAGCTGGGCGGCGGATCGTTTGACTTCAACTCCATTGATTTGGCCGATGTTTACAATACCGGCGTACCCTCAACGATACAGTTTACGTTCAACTATACCGGTGGAGGGAGTGTCACCCAAAACGTAACGCTCGACGGGTTGGTCGGTCTACAAACCTTCCTTTTCAATCGAGTGGCTTTGGACAGCGTGGTGTGGGTCACGGTGGCCAACGATAACGGGTGGGGCCAGTTTGATAACGTCAATGTCAACACCAATGTCGGCCCCGCCGTTCCTGAGCCCTCCACGATCCTTCTCCTCGGCGCGGGGCTCGCGGGGCTGGGACTGTGGGGCAGGAAGAGGATGAAGGGATAGCCGCGACGCACGGCTACGTGTACACAGCAATCCAGGCGCGGGCTGAACGGCGGCTTCATTCGCCGTTCGGCCCGCTTCCTTGTGTGGCGGCCCAAACCGGGCGGCCCGCTGGTCTCGGCCTTGGCCAAAGATATCCGTTGTCCATCAGGGAGGAACCGCGATGAAGGCATGGAAGCTTTTTCTTGGGTTTGTTCTCGTTTGCGTGGCGCCATTCGGCGGAGCGATTACGGCGCTCGCCGCGCCGCTCCCCGCTCTGAGCAAGCCCACTCCTCTCTATTTCTCTCTGACTGGATTCAAGTGGAACCGGCCTATCTTTCAGACCGGCGGCAACACCGACATTTCATACTTCGTCGACGGGAGCGACTTCACGAACGACGGTGGACTGAGCGCTGGCCAGGTGGGGACTGCTCTTGTGAATGCCTTCAATTCATGGGACGCGGTCCCCTCGGCCGACATCGCCCTGACCCAGCGGCCGGATGACGGGGGCAATTACGATGTCTGGGACAACAGCTGGGCTGGGGCGGGAACGCCGGACCTTGGAGCTACGCTCTTCTACGCAAACGTCATCCTCGGCGGATGGCTTCCCCAGAGTTTCTTTGACGATTTGGGAGGCGGGACGTCCATCCTTGGCGTGACGTGGATCTTTGGGTTTGTTCCCGGCCCCGGCGATCCGGTCGGGCCGAACGGGCTTCTGGACGCCGACGGGGACGGGTACGATGATTTCGCCATGGCCGAGATCTACTTCAACGATTACTTCGCGTGGAACGTTGACGGGAGCGACATCGACATCGAAACAGTGGCGTTTCATGAGATCGGCCACGCCTTGGGATTGGATCATAGCGCGGATACTGAAGCGGCGATGTATGCCTACTATCAAGGTGTCCGGCGGAGTCCTTCTCCAGATGATGTCGCCGGGATCTCGACATTGTATCCCCTTGCCTCTCCCATCCCCGAGCCCTCCACGATCCTCCTCCTCGGCGCGGGATTGGTTGGCCTGGGGTTCTGGGGAAGGAAGAGGATGGCCTGCAAGTCGTAACCGCAGAAAGCTTGGATTCTCACTCTGGCCCTGGGGGATTGGAACGATCCTCCGGGGCAGTCTTCTCTTGGCCGAGACAGGGGAGGCCTGGCAAGAGACGGCACTTGCCGGGCTCTTGAAAAACGGCATCTTCCATCTCCCCCAAGCCTGCCGCTGGCCAACCGAGTTCATGCTCAGGGCCTCGTCCGTTTGCTTTCCCCGCCGCGGCGGGGTAGAATCCGCTCATGTCAACGGTCAAGAGTAGATCCGCGCCGTCACCGCCCCTCCCGTGGCTGAGCTCTGTCGAGCGCGACGCCCTCAGGGATTTCTCGGCCGCTCTCCGCTCCCGGTACGGAAGCCGGATCCTGCGACTGGTCCTGTTCGGCTCGCGCGCCCGCGGCGAGGGCCACGAGGAGTCGGATGTGGACGTCGCCGTTATCCTGGCCGAGGAGGACTTGGTCCTGCGCCGGGATATTTATGATCTTGCCACCGAGATCCGCCTGGAGACGGAGATTCCGGTCTCCCCGCTTATCCTCTCGGAGGGGGAGCTTGCAAGGCTCCGGACGATGGGTCGGGGGATCGCGGCCGCACTGGACGCCGAAGGGGTGATCTTGTGACGCCCGCCGACATCCGGCAAAGCGTTCTGCTGGAGATCGAGGCCGGTTTGGAGGCTCTCAAGGCCGCCCGGGCCCTGGTTGAGGAGGGCCTTTATCGAAGCGCCATGTCGCGCGCGTACTACGCTCTGTTCCATCACGTCAAGGCCCTTCTCTACACGCAGGGCTTCGAACCAAGGAGCCACGAAGGCCTCGAACACCTCTTCGGTCTCCATTTTGTCAAATCAGGCCGCGTCGATCCGTCAAGCGCCAAGCTTCTCGCGCGCCTGCAGAAGTACCGCGAACAGTCGGATTACGGCCTCGTCACGGCCTTCACGCGCAAGGACGTCGAGCAGGAGCTGGCCGAGATCGACCTGTTTCTCCAAACCATACAGCCCCGCCTCACCGGCATGGAGAGTTGAACCGCGGTCGCTGAGTTGTCGTCGGCCTGGTCGGCCGGTTCCGGCGCGGCTATAAGGAGATCAAAGCGGAACCGCCATCTCTCTCGCCGTTTCCCGGGGTTTGTCTGCGCCTTTGCGATCTTAGCCGCGAAAAACCCTCGAACAGCGCTCCGAGGAACGGCGACTTCCTAAGCTCCGCAACTCGGGCACATCCTGCACCTCGTCCAGAATGGCGGGGGTCTTGACGCCGTCGAGGAAGCCCTGGGGATCGGTGCGCAGGCGCGCAACGACGTCCGGGTCTTCGAGCAGGATGTAGTCTGCCCTCGGGAAGAGGCGTTGGAGCGGGCAGGTTTTCCCTGCGCGTTGCAGGCTTCAGAATACCGCAATTGAGGCACTGTCGGAATTCCTTCACCTTTTTCGCTCTTCGTTCCCAAAATCCCCGAAAATCGTCGGAATGTTTTACACATTTTGGAAGCCCATTTTTCCGTCAAATTCCTCCTGTAAAATCAAGATGTTGCGCTCTGAAATAGTGGCATGAATGGTGCTAATGTACTCGCATAGTAGTGTTCACAGCGCTTCCTTGCTTGGAGTATGCCGTCATTCCCGCGCAGGCGGGAATCCGGACCACAATGACTGGATTCCGGGTCAAGCCGGGAATGACAGAAAAAGTAAACGGACTTGTGGGACACCAGACTAGCGGCAAGCGATAGGTTGGCTCGAACACAGCCACGAATCGCCCCAGGGCCTTTTTCTTGAACCGCAAAGTGCGCCGCGATCCCCCTGCCTGTCCCGAAGTCAGTCGGGACGAAGGCACGGCGCCCCTTGGGGCGGGGTCAAGGCGCACGAATGCAAATAACGAATAACACCTTAGAGGTCGGAGAATCCCCGCCCTTTCAAGGCGGGGTTCTTCAAAGGCTTACAATGAGACACGGGTCTTCTCCTCGCCTTGAAAGAAAGTGAAGGAAGAAGAGGCGGTCAGGACGAGCATTCCGCGCCCAATCCTTGCGCGGGGCATGGAGCCGTCGGTGTCGGATTTCTTTACAGCGGTCGGGGCCGAGGGGAGACCGCTTCTCTGAGCAGGCGAGGGGCGAGGCGGGGGGGTGCGCGGACAAGGAACCGCGGGTTGTCCCCTCATTTCAGGATGTTCCTTTCGGGTACAACTGGGAGTGTCGGGATCCTTGATGTTGCGGATTCCCCGCCCGGTTGCTGGGCTGGAAAACGCCATTTTTCTACCAGGCACGTGTTCGAGTGTCAGAGGCAAGAGCGGCATGAATTGTGGTATCCATCTCAAAGGTTCCCCTCATTGCGGTTGACTCATTCTCGTTCGCGAGGGCATGTTGATGAACGTATTCTTGTCAATTCGGAAACCTGAACTCACCAACCGCGCCATAGGGCGGGGAATGGGGCGCGTCATAAGCCTTGGGATCGTCCCAGCTTGGATTTGGATCCTCCTCTCGGCTTCGGTTGTGACGGCGTCGACGGGGGCGGGTGGTGGATCCTCCTTGCCGGCGGCGCCGGAACCGGCGGTCGTCTCTCCCGCTTCGGCCGCGCCGTCCGTTGTCTCTCCCGCGTCGGCGTTTTCGGGAAGCCAAGGCAGTCCGGCCGCGAGCCAGGGCGGATCGTCGGGATCAGGCTACGGCGGCGGGTATGTCCAGCCTCAGGCACAGACTGGAGGCGGGTACCAAGCGTATCAAGCAGGCGTGGGACAGGGCCAGAACTACGCCGGGGGAGGCGGGTACGTCAAACCGCTCCCGCCGAGTGGGTATCAAACATATCAAGCCGGGGGTCCGCAGGGGCAGAACTACGCCCGCGGATACGGGCAACAAGGCGGATATGGAGGACAGCAGGGAGGCGGTGGGAACTACGGCGGCGGTGGCGGCGGCAACTATGGAGGTGGGGGCAACAATTACGGCGGAGGCGGCTACGGCTACGGGGGCGGCCACCAGCATTATCCCGGATGCGGACATCAATACTATCAGCCTCCTCCCGCCATCCCCGAGCCGTCCACCATCCTCCTCCTCGGTGCGGGGCTCGCAGGGCTTGCTTTGTGGGGCCGGAAAAGGATGGCCGGCAGGGCTTGAAAGAACGCTCTTTCCGTCATTCCCGAGGTTCCTATCGGGAATCCAGCGCTTGCGAATTCAATGATTTCTGGATTCCCGCTTGCGCGGGAATGACGTGTTCTGGGCCGGATTGGGACTCTTCCGACACCCCGCCAGAAACGGCAAGACAGCTTGGCTCTTTGATTCGCCCTGGGGGATGGGGCAATATCCTCCAGGGCATTTTTTTGCCTGGTTCCGGAGCGGCCGGCAATCGAAACCTGGAAGAGCCGCTTTTCTTTTGACTTGTACGGCATATTGCCGTACACTGGAATCAGTAGAAACGGGAGGCAGCCATGTTGACGACGGAAATGAATACGCCGGGGAAGACCTCCCGGTCGGAACGGCTTGAGGCGCGGGTCAGCAAGGCGC
>CAYHPY010000158.1:0-6169 GCA_964358485.1 uncultured Elusimicrobia bacterium | reverse complement strand
TTATTGAATTGACGCCCCCCCTCCCCCCATCTTTGACGGAACCCGCTAACCCTTGGAGAGGTGGCGTAAAAAATAAGGGAAAAGAATAAAAGAAATAAGGGCGTCCGCCGCAACAGCGGCGGCCGCGGTGTCTTGACAAACCCCGGAACTCCTGTTATAGTCCTGATCCGCGCCGAGAGGAGGGCTTTCCATGCCCAAAGGCGCGTCCATCCTGGTCGTCGACGACGACGAATCGATGTTGGAGTTCTGCACCGTTTTCCTGTCCCATGAGGGCCACGAGGTCCGGGCCGCGGGCAGCGGGCGCGAGGCGCTCCTCCTTCTTCAAGACGTCCCCTTCGACATCGTCCTGACCGATCATGTGACGGTGGATGTGGCGGGCACGCCCATCCTGGCGGCGGTCAAGGAGCATCAGCCGGGGGCGGAGATCATCGTGATGTCCGGAATCCCCACCTTGGACGACGCGTCCCGGTCCTACCTGGCGGGCGCGCGGGATTATCTCTCCAAGCCTTTCTCCGTTGACCGCCTGCGCCGCGCGCTCAAGGTCTGCCGCCCCGCGCCGTGATCGAGGGCTTTTCGTTTGACCTTCTGCACCTGCTCCTGGGGGTGATCGCGGCGGGCCTGACGGGTTTTTACCTGCTCGAGCGAACCTCGGCCTCACGCCTGCGCAGGCGTCTGCTGGAGGTCGAAGAGGAGGCGGTCCGCCTGCGCGCGGCGGGAAAGGCTCCCGAGGTCCGGGAGTACCGGGTGGAGCGCTTCGACGTCCTGTGGTTTGCCCAAGTGACTTTCCGCTCGGCCGCGCGGGAAGTGACCTCGGTGGCGCCCGGGGTGCCCCATTGCAAGGCCTGCGTGGAGCCGTTGACCTCGGCAGGCGGGCGCTCGGCGTGGACCTGCGCCCGCTGCGGGGCGAGCTTCGCCGAATCGATCGTGGACCTGTCCTCCATGGACATCGTCGCGGGCGAGGCCCTGAAGTGGTTTTTGGAGCGCTTTAAGGGCTACCGGCCCCCACCTAAGAGCTGATCAGGCGGTCGGCGGCAGGTCGAGGCGAATGTGCAGGTCCTTGAGCTGGCGCTCGCCGACGGGCCCGGGGGCCTCGCTCAGCGGGCAGGTTCCCTTCTGGGTCTTGGGGAAGGCGATGACCTCCCGGATGGAGTCCTCCCCCCGCATCATGGCCACCAGCCGGTCGATGCCCAGGCCGAAGCCCCCGTGCGGCGGGGCGCCGAATTCCAGGGCGCTGAGCAGGAGCCCGAAGAGCTCACGCTGGCGCTCCGGGGAAAAGCCCATCAAGGACAGGATCTTGCCCTGAATCTCCGGCCGGTTGTTGCGGATCGAGCCCGAGGCCAGTTCGACGCCGTTGAGCACCAGATCGTATTGGTGGGACAAGACGGAGCCCGGGTCGGAGTCGAGTTTTGCCTCGTCGGCTTCCAGGGGCGCCGTGAACGGGTTGTGGGCGAAGGTCCAGCGCTTTTCCTCGGGTTCCCATTCCAGAAGCGGGAAATGCGTTATCCAGGTGAAGGACCAGGGCTTGGAGGGCTTGAGCCCCAATTTGCCGATGAGTTCCTTGCGCAGGGCGCCGAGGGGCGGCGCAGCGGCGGCGGCCGTGCCGGCGCCGAAGAGGGTCAAATCTCCCTCTTTGGCCCCCACCCGCTCGGCCAAGGCGGCGATCTCTTCCGGTTTTAAAAATTTCGCCACCGGAGATTCGGCCGTGAGCTTGCCGTCCTTGAGGCTCCACCGGAACCACGCCAGCCCTTTGGCGCCGTGGGTTTTAACCAGATCGGTGAGCTTGTCGATCTCGGCCCGGTTGATGGCCGCCCCCGGCACGGTCAGGGCGCGGACCACGCCCCCGCTCCGCGCGGGCTCCCCGAACACCTTGAACTCGGAGTTCTTGAACACATCCGTCAGTTCCCGGATTTCCAGCTCGTAGCGCAGGTCCGGCTTGTCGGAGCCGTAGCGGCGCATGGCTTCGGCGTGGTCCATGCGGGAAAACGGGATTTCCAGCTCGACGCCCAGCGCTTCCCGGAACACCCGCTGGAGCATCTTCTCGGCGACGGCGTGGACGTCGCTCTCCGAAACGAAGGACATTTCCACGTCGATCTGGGTGTGCTCGGGCTGGCGGTCCGAGCGCAGGTCCTCGTCGCGGAAACACCGGGCCAGCTGGAAATAGCGCTCCACCCCGGAGACCATCAGGATCTGCTTGAAGATCTGGGGCGATTGCGGCAAAGCGTAGAAATTCCCCGGGCTCAGGCGCGCCGGAACCAGGTAATCCCGCGCGCCCTCGGGGGTGGCCTTGGTCAAGACCGTGGTCTCGATCTCCAGGAAGCCTTCCGCGTCGAGCGCCGCGCGCACGGACATGGAAACCCGGTGGCGGAGCTGGAGATTGCCCAGCATGCGGGGACGGCGCAGGTCCAGGAAGCGGTACTTGAGGCGGGTCTCCTCGGTCGGCTGGGCCTCGTCGGAAATCTCGAAGGGCAGGGTTTTCGAGGTGTTGAGCACGGCGATCTCGACGGCGTTGACCTCGACGGAGCCGGTGGCCATCTTCGGATTTTCCGTTCCGGCGGGCCGGCGGCGGACCGCGCCCCGGACGCGGACGACGTCCTCGGAGCCGAGCTTGGCGGCGGCCAAAAAGGCCGGGACCTGGTCGGGATGGACCACGACCTGGACCAGGCCGGAGCGGTCCCGGAGGTCGAAAAAATAGACGCCGCCGTGGTCGCGGCGGGAGTGGACCCAACCGCACAGGGAGACCTCTTGGTCGGCCTCGGGCAGGCTGAGCCCCCCGCAGGGATGGGAACGCATTCCGGTGGCCAAGGACATCTTAATCGACCGTCAGGCAGAGGCCCTGGAGCTTGCGGGGGTCCTTGATGAAGTAACAGCCGTGGCGGACGCTGACCAGGTCGGCCCGCCGCAGGGTGGAGAGGGCGCGCGTGAGCGGCTCCCGGGTCGTCCCGACGAGATCGGCCAGCTCCTGGTGGGTGTAGCGTTCCTTGAGGAGGGACCCACCCCGGAAGGTCTTACCCGCGGTGCGGGAGAGGTCCCAGAGGGCCTTGGAGACCCGGCCGAGGATGTTGCGAAAGAGCAGGCTTTCGATCTCCTCGTTGGCCCGGCGCAGGCGCAGGGAGACGGTGCGGAGCATGTAGTAGCAAAGGTGCCGGTCCGCCATGAGCAGGCGCTTGAACTCGGTTTTTCCGATGATGAGGATTTTGGTCGGCATGGCGGCCTGCGCGGATGCCGAGCGGACGCTGCCCTCCAGCAGGGCCATCTCGCCGAAGAAGTCTCCGGCCGAGAGGTAGGCGAAGGTCTTGCTTTTCTTGCTGGCCGAGCGGGTGAAAATTTTGACGCGTCCCGAGAGCACGATGAACATGTGGCGGGCGAGCTCGGCCTTGGAGAAGATGGCCTCGCGGGGGCCGAAATCGCGGACTTTGGCGATCTTGTAGATGCCGCGCAGTTGGGAGACGGTCAGGGCGCTGAGAAACGGGATGCGGCGGAGGATCGTCATGTCCTTCATCCCGCTGATACTAGCTAAAATCTCCGTCGGGGATCAACTCACCGAACGCGGAATCGTTCGGGTTGGGCGGTCAAGAGGCCGAACCGGTCCAGGGCCGCGACGATCTCCTCCCGCATCGCGGGCCCGGCCGGGGAGAGGATTCCCGCCCCGATGTCCACGGGAACGAATTCGATCGAGTCCACCCCCGCGGCCGAGAGCCGGACCCGGGCCACCACGGTGGCGCGGGTCCCCGGGGACGGGGAGACGAACATGAAATTGCCCAGGCTGTGGACGATGGGCTTTCCTTTGTAGAGCTCCACCCCCTGCAGGACGTGGGGGTGATGGCCGAGCACCAGGTCGGCGCCCGCGTCCACCGCCAGGCGGCCGAAGCTTTTTTGGATTTCGTTGGGACCCTCGGCCAGTTCGGTCCCGCCGTGGAAGGAGACCACCAGGAGGTCGCATTTCTCCTTGGCCCGGCGGATGGCGGCGGGGAATCGCCCGAAATCGCTATAGGCCACCCCCGGTTTGCGCCGGGAGGCCCAGGCCTCCTGGGGGAAGGTGCTGGTCAATCCGAGGAAGCCGATCTTGAGGCCCCCCCGCTTGAGAATTCGGGGGGCGAGGGCCTCCTCCAGGTTTTTGCCCCCGCCCACGAAGGCGAACCGGCGGGAATGCAGGGCGGCCAGCGTGTCCCGAAAGCCTTCCTCCCCGTAATCCCAGACATGATTGTTGGCCAGGTTCAGGACATCGAAGCGCGCCCGCTTGAGTGAGAGCAGTCGTCCGGGGGGCGCCCGGAAATTCCAGGTTTTTGCCAGCTTCTTGCCCCGCTTGGTGACGCTGCACTCGAGATTGCCGAAGAGGATGTCGGCTTTCAGGGCCTCGGCCACGCCCTTCCACGGAAGGTCGGGGTCCTTCTCGATGAGGGCTCCGATCGGGCCGTCCAGGCGGATGTCGCCCACGGCGGCCAAGATGACGGGTTGCGGGGCGGCAGCCTCCCGCTCGGGGACCGGCTGGGCCCAAAGGACGGCCGCGGCCAGGGCCGGAAGGATCACAGCCAGTCCGGCAGCGCGGCGAGCGTGGCGTGGTCGGTGTTGTCGATTTTAAGCGGCGTGACCGAGACGTGCCCCCGGGCGATGGCGTCGACATCGGTGCCGCGGGCCCCGGCGCCCTTCACGGTTTTTCCGGCCAGCCAGTAATAGAGCTCCCCCCGCGGGTCCTGGCGGCGGGAAACCACCTGGGTGTAGATGCGGCGGCCCAGGCGGCAGGCCAGCGGGGGCTTGGGGCCCCCGGGGCCCGTCCGGGGAAAGTTGACGTTGAGGCACACCCCCTTGGGCAGGCCCCGGCGCAGGACGAGCCGCGCCAGTTTTTCCGCCAAACGGGCGGACCGGGCGAAGGAGCGGTCAAGCTCCGCGGCCGGGACGCGGGCGCTACCGTGGGCCCCCCGTTCCTGGGAAAAGGCGATGGCGGGAAGATCCAGGAGGACCGATTCCATGGCCCCGGCCACCGTTCCCGAGTAGACCACGTCCTCGCCCAAATTGAGCCCGTGGTTGATTCCCGAGACCGCCAGATCCACGCGGCCCTTGAGAATCTCCAGCACGGCGAAGCGCGCGCAGTCGGCGGGACTGCCGTTGAGCGAGAAAAATCCCGGCCCGACGCGCCGGACCCGCAGGGGCTTGTGGAGGGTCAGGGAGTGGCTTTCGGCGGAGCGCTCATGGTCGGGCACGACGATCGTGACCCGCCCCAGGCGCCGCATGGCCTGGGCCAAAGGGGCGAGCCCGGGCCCGTGAAGGCCGTCGTCATTGGTGATGAGGATGCTGGGAACGGTTTTCGGCAAGGGTTTCAACCGCGTCGGCGAGCTCCTCGGCGGCGCGGTCCGGCGGCGGGAGGCCCAACGCGGCGAACGCTCCGGCCATGGCCCCGCGGCGGGAGGAGCTCTCCCCTGAGAGTAGCAAATCCTCCAGGGCCCCGGCCAACCGCTCCTCCAAGCCCGCCTCGGCGACCACGCGGGCCGCCCCGCGGGACTCCAGCAGGAGCGCGTTGGCGTCCTGGTGGCGCGCGGCGGCGAACGGGTAGGGGACGAGGATGGCGGGTTTTTTCAGGGCGGCCAGCTCCGCCAAGGTGCTGGCCCCGGCCCGGCACACGACGAGATCGGCGGCCCCGTAGGCCAGTTCCATGCGCTCCAGGTATTCCAGGACCCGCGCGGGGCCGCGCCCATAGGCGGCGCGCACCGTCGCGGCGTCCCGGGGGCCGGCCAAATGGAGGACTTGGAAGGCGTCCGGGTTTTTCACCCACAGGCGCGCGCAGGCCCGAGGAACGGCTTGGTTGATCCCTTTGGCTCCTTGACTGCCCCCGAAAACCAGCAAAGTCGCACGGTCCGGGGACAACTCCAGTTCCCGCCGGGCGCGGGCGGGGTCCAGGCCGGTCCAAAGGGCGGGCCGGATCGGAGTCCCGGTCAAGGTCCCGGGCGTTCCCTCACGGGAGGGCAGGCCCCAAAATAGGCGCGCTCCCAGGCTCACGCAGGCCCGGTTGGCCAGGCCCAGGACCGCGTTGGATTCATGAACGGCCCGTGGGATGCCCCGGACCGCGGCGGCGGCGGTGACCGGGAAGGACAGGTAGCCCCCCATGCCCACGGCGACGGCTGGCTCGAAATCCCTCAGGAGGCGCCGGGCGCGGTCCAAACCCGACGCCAGTTTC
>CAYHPY010000157.1:0-6176 GCA_964358485.1 uncultured Elusimicrobia bacterium | reverse complement strand
GGAAGTGGCAAATAAACGGGTTTTATCGCTCTTTCGACCCCGAATTGGTTACCCCATGGGTCCGTTTGGGGGAGCCAATTTTCCTCCCTGATGTTGTCGTCCACGACAAAATCACCTCCGAAACGAAAGTGATTTTGTTCTCCGGGACATAATTTTTGCCTTCGGGGTCGCCTGCCCCGAGCCCACCCGGAAAGTTATACGCAGGTTAGCCCGGTGCTACGTATAACGGCGTCTCCTTCAAGATCTTCCGTAGGCTTTCAGGGCCGGCGCTTTTCATCGCCGTTCCCGGCCCGGACCCATCCGGCCGGATCAGGCAACACGGTAACGGCAACTCGGTCCTGGACTTGGCATATCCACATGTCTCCAGGAAGGTTCCACTTCTCGTCGATAGGGCCGTCCAAAATCCATGGCTTCCTCGCCTCCGACGAGGATTTCGGGTATCGCCGTCGTAAGCTACTGGAGCTTTGTGGATATGCCAAGTCCTGGACCGAGTTCTACAAGCCTGGCACTTGCCGGAAACAATTTGAGTGAGGACTTGGCGCGTTTTCGGGAAAGCGGCCGCCAGCTATCGACAAATCCCCGGTTTTCGGCTATAATCCAGTTGTGAGGATCCGCAAGCTCCTTGCCGTTCTCCTGGCCCTCGGCTACCTGGCGGACGTCCACTGCCGGATCGTCTGCGCCGGCCTCACGACCGAGCCCCAGGCGCCCGCCGCCCAAGAGAAGTCCTGCCATGCTCCCGCGGGCGAGGCCCAAAAGCCCGAGTCAAAACCCTGCTGCATGACCGACGGCAACGCAGAAGCCGTCCTCCCCGCCCCGGCCCCGGCGGTCGCTCCCGCGGCCGCGCCGGAAATGCCGAGGATCGCGCCCCCGACCGTCGCCCTCGCCGCGGCCTTCCAGGCCCTGCGCTCCCAGCGCAATCAAGGGCCGCCCCGGGTTCCCGGCGACGCCTTACCCGCGCCCTCCCAGAGCCCCCGCGCCCCGCCCGCCGTCCTCTAACACCCGACAGCCGTACGCTTGTCGCGCCAAAAGCGTTTCAATCTTCAGCGACGCTTTTTTCCGCTCACGATGTTGGAGGAATTTCGAAAATGAACATTTTCTTGCTGACCGCGGCCCTGCTCCCCGCCGGGCCCGTTTCGGGGGCCGAAATCGTCTCGGTCTCATCGGCTTCCCTCACCCTCGGACAGGCCCTGGAAGCGGCCCGAGACCGCAATCCCGAAATCCGCGCCGCCCTCAAGCGCTGGGAGGCGGCGCGAAGCAGGATCGTCCAAGAGGCCACGCCCGACAAGCCGCGGCTGGACCTGGAACGGATGTACGCCCCGTCCGGGCGGACCCCGCTCGGCGGGGCCGACGAAAAAGCCGTTTCCATCACCCAGGAAATTCCATTTCCCTCCACGCTCTACCTGCGGGCCACCCGCGCCTCCCAGGCCGCCGCGGTTCTGGAGCAAGCCCACCGGGCCAAGGTCCGGCAAATCCTGGCCCAAACGCGGACCGCCTACGCCCAACTCTACCTTTCCTTAAAGAGCCGCGCCCTGCTGGAGGAGAACATCGAACTGATGCGGCGTTTCGCCAAGGTCGCGGAATCCAAATTCGAGGCGGGCAAGGGCTCCGGGGCCGACGCCCTGAAAGCCCAGGTGGAGCTGACCAGAATGCTGAATATGGGCCTGGCCGTGGAACAGGAACGGGAACTGGCCGGCGCCATGCTCAACGCCTCCATGGGCCGTCGGGCGGGGGAGACCCTTCCGGCGCCCCGCGATCCCGAACCCGGCCGCCTGGGGAAAACCCTCCCCGAACTGGAGGCCGCTGCCCTGGCCCGCCGCCCCGAACTGCGCCAAGCGGCTCTCGCCTCCGAACTTTCCGGGACCTCTTTAGCCCTGGCGAAATCGGAGTTTTTGCCCGATTTCATGGTGTCCTACCGCACCCGCAAGGACCCGATGCGCGGGCGCACCAGCGACGCGGTCCTGGGGTTTTCCCTGCCGCTTTGGTTTTGGAAGCCGGCCGCCATGGTGGCGGAGGCCTCGGCGGAGCGGGAAGCGGCGGAAGCGGAGCTCGAATCCGCGCGCCTGGCGACCTCCGCCGACCTGCGCGCGGCCTTCGTCCGGGCGCAAACCGCCCAAAGGCTCGCCGAAAGTTACAGGACAAGCCTTCTCCCCCAAGCCGAATCGGCCCTTATGGGAGCCGAGGCGGCCTATCAAGCGGGGAAATCCGGCTTCTTGGACTTGCTCGACGCCCAGCGCTCCCTGCTCAATTTCAAGCTCGAGTACTACCAATATTTGGCCGAATTCGAACAGCGCGCCGCGGACTTGGAACGGGTGATCGGAGAGGAGCTTTGAATCCCATGAACAAAAAAATAGTTTTGATCGCCGGCTTGGTCGTAGTCTCGGCCTCCTTCGGAGGCTATTACCTTCATCGCCGGGCGGGGGCGCCGCCGGCCGCCCGCCAAACGGCGGGCTTCCACTGCCCCATGCATCCGGATTACAAGTCCGACAAGCCGGGCGAGTGCCCCATCTGCGGCATGAATCTAGTTCCCATCGAGCCCGCTCCGGAGGCGGCCTCCGCCATGACCTCCGGCAAAAAGATGTGCCTTCTGCACAAATGCACGATGGCCAATTGCAAAATGGAGCTTCCGCTGGCCCCGGGGCAAACCGTGACCTGCCCGGTCTGCGGCACCCACACGGCCCCGGCCGAGGGAACGGGAAAGATCCTTTATTATCGCAACCCCATGAACCCGGCGGTCACTTCCCCCGTTGCGATGAAAGATTCGATGGGCATGGACTATGTCCCGGTCTATGAGGAAGCAGGCCCCGCCGGGACCGTCGCCGGGCAGGGGGCCCCGGTCGTCGACGCCCGGAAAAGGCAGCTCATCGGCATGAAAACCGAAACGGTCTCGCGGCGAAGGCTCAAGTTCACCGTGCGGGCCTCCGGCACGGTGGCCTACGATCCCGACCTCTACAACGCCATCTCGGAACACCACAGCGCCTTGATGGCCCGGGAAAAGGTCAAGGACAGCCCCTGGCCCGACGTCCACGAGCGGGCGGAAGCCCTGGTGCGCGCGGCCACTTTGCGCCTGCGCCAACTTGGACTCTCCGAAGCCCAGATCGCCGCCTTCACGGGCGCCGAAGAGCCTCCCACCAATCTCCTGCTCGGAGGGGCGGGGGGCGCGGTCTGGGTCTACGCCCAGATCTACGAATACGAGATCGCCTCGGTTCGGGTCGGGCAGCAGGCCGAGATCACCTCCCCCGCCTACTCCGGGCGGGTTTTCCGCGGCGTCGTCAAGGGAGTCGATCCCAACCTCTCCCCCGAGACCCGCTCCTTGCGCGTGCGCATCGAGGTTCCCAATCCGCAGGGCCTGCTCAAGCTCGAGATGTTCGTCAACGCGGCCATCAAGGCCGACCTGGGCGTCACGCTGGCCCTGCCCGAGAGCGCCCTGTTGGACTCCGGGGCGCGCAAACTCGTATTCGTCGATTTGGGCGAGGGGCGCCTGGAGCCGCGGGAAGTTCGGGTGGGCCGGGAAGCCGACGGCTATCATGAACTGCTCTCGGGGGTCCGGGAGGGGGAAAAGGTCGTGACGACCGCCAACTTCCTCATCGATTCGGAATCCAAGCTCAAATCCCTGACCGCGCCCGCCCCGGAGAGGCGCTGAGGCCGCCATGATCAAAAAACTCATCGCTTGGTCGGCCCATAACAAGTTCCTGGTCCTGGCCCTCACCGCCGTCGCCATGGCGGGGGGCTGGTACTGCCTCAAGAACATCCGCCTCGACGCGATTCCGGACCTCTCCGACACGCAGGTCATCGTCTACTCCCGCTGGGACCGCTCGCCGGACATCCTCGAGGACCAAGTCACCTATCCGATCGTGACCGCCCTCCTGGGGGCCCCGAAGGTCAAGGCCGTGCGCGGCTTTTCGGATTTCGGTTTTTCCTACGTCTACGTCATCTTCGAGGACGGCACCGACGTTTATTGGGCCCGCTCCCGGGTGCTCGAGTACCTCAGCAAGATTCTGCCGCAGATGCCCGAAGGCGTGCGCACCGAACTGGGCCCCGACGCCACGGGGGTGGGCTGGGTCTACCAATACGCCTTGGTCGACAAGACCGGGCGCCAGAGTCTGGCCGACCTGCGCTCCTTTCAGGACTGGAACCTGCGTTATCACCTGCAGTCGGTCCCCGGCGTGGCCGAGGTCGCCTCCGTGGGGGGCTTTCAAAAGCAATATCAGATCCAGGTCGACCCCAACGCCCTGGCGGCCTACCGCCTCCCCTTGGCCAAGGTCGTGGACGCCGTCCGGGACGGCAACAACGACGTGGGCGGGCGCCTCGTGGAGTTCGGAGGGGCCGAATACATGATCCGGGGGCGCGGCTACGCCAAGTCCGTGTCGGACCTGGAGCAGATCGTCGTCGGGCGCGACAAGAAAGGCACGCCCATCCTCGTCAAAAGCGTCGCCAAGGTGGCCCTGGGCCCCGACATCCGGCGGGGCGTGGCGGACCTGGACGGGGAAGGGGACGCGGTCGGCGGGATCGTGGTCATGCGCCACGGGGAAAACGCCCTCAAGGTCATCGACCGGGTCAAAAAACGCCTGGCGGAGATCGGGCCGTCTTTGCCGGAGGGTGTGGAGGTCGTCGAGACCTACGACCGCTCCGTGCTCATCGAGGGCGCCATCGCCACCCTCAAGGACGAGCTTCTCATGCAGATGCTGCTGGTCAGCCTGGTCCTGCTGGTCTTTCTCTGGCACATTCCCTCGGCGATCGTGCCGATCCTGACGATCCCGATCTCCACCTTGCTGGCCTTCATCCCGCTTTACTTCATGGGAATCAGCGCCAACATCATGTCCATCGCCGGGATCATGCTCTCCATCGGCGTGCTCGTGGACGGCTCCATGGTGGAGGTCGAGAACGCCTACAAAAAACTCCAGCTCTGGGACGCGGGCGGACGCAAGGGCGACTTTCACGCCGTGCGCCTGAAGGCCATGCAGGAGGTGGGCCCCTCGGTGTTTTACTCCCTGATGGTCGTCGCGGTGGCTTTTTTTCCGATCTTCGCCCTGGTCGACCAGGAAGGGCGCCTTTTCAAGCCGCTGGCCTACACCAAGAACTTGACGATGTTTTTGGCCGCGTTTCTGGCCGTGACCCTGGATCCGGCGGTGCGCATGATGTTTTCGCGCATGGACTTCTTCGTATTCAAGCCCGCGTGGCTGGCGTGGACCGTCAATCAGACCTTGGTGGGCCGCTACTACGCCGAGGAAAACCATCCGATCAGCCGGGGGCTGTTCCGACTCTACGACCCGGTCTGCCGCTGGGTTCTGGAACGGCCGTGGAAGGTGATCGCCGCCGCCGCGCTGGCGACCTTGGCCACGGTCCCGATCTATCTCAAGCTGGGCTCGGAGTTCATGCCTCCGCTCAACGAAGGGACCATTCTCTTCATGCCGACGACCTTGCCGGGAATCTCAGTCACGCAGGCCGCGGAACTGCTGCAACAGCAGGACGCGGTGCTCAAGAGCTTTCCTGAGGTCGAGCGCGTCTTCGGCAAAGCCGGCAGGGCGGAGACTTCGACGGACCCCGCCCCGTTCTCGATGATGGAGACGACCGTGGTCCTCAGGCCGATGCAGGATTGGCGCCCCAAGGAGCGCTGGTTCTCCGGCCTGCCCCGGTTCCTGCACGCGCCCCTGCGGCGCGTTTGGTGGGACCGCATCACGTGGGAGGAATTGGTGGCGGAGATGGACCAAGCCATGAAATTTCCGGGGGTGACCAACGCCTGGACCATGCCCATCAAGGCGCGCATCGACATGCTGACGACCGGCGTGCGCACGCCCATCGGCATCAAAATACAGGGGGCGGACCTGGCCGAAATCGAGGCCTTGGGCTTGAAGGTCGAGACGGCGATTCGGGGAGTGGCGGGGACCCGGTCGGTCTACGCCGAGCGCGCGGCGGGGGGTTATTTCGTCGATTTCCGTTTGAAGCGAGACCAGTTGGCCCGGTACGGCTTGTCGGTCAAGGAAGTGGAAATGGTGATCATGTCGGCCATCGGCGGCGAGCCGGTGACCGTCACCGTCGAGGGCCGGGAGCGTTACGGGGTCAACGTCCGCTACCCCCGCGAACTGCGCGACAACCTGCCCAAGCTCCGGCGGGTGCTGGTCTCCACGATGGCCGGCGCGCAGATTCCCCTGGCCCAGCTGGCCGACATCGAGCTGACG
>CAYHPY010000156.1:0-6236 GCA_964358485.1 uncultured Elusimicrobia bacterium | reverse complement strand
GCCTTCAGCGCCGCGTCGGCGTTGATGTTGCGGCGGTTCTTCTTGTCCTGCAGGTTGTTCTTCTTGATGTACGCCCAGAGCTTCTTGACGACTTCGGTGCGGGGGAGGGGCTTGTTGCCGACGACCTTCGCCAGGTCCTGGCTGGGGGTCAGGGGCTTCATGAACGCTGCGTTGGCCTTCTTCACCATGGTATTTGTGTTCTCCTGTCGCCAGGCATCAGCTTGGCCGGCGAGACATACATTTTATCATGATTCCTCGTCGGAAAGCAAGGACATCCCCGTCGACCGTCGGCGACGGCGGGGAGCTTCAGTAGGAAGTCCACTGCGTGCCCTTGGTGTCGGTGTGGGAGCAGCCGACCCAGACCTCGCCGAGGTTGCGGGCCGCGTAGCCCGCCGGCGGAGGCCAGGCGCAGGTGCCGGGGTCGTTCCAATAGAACCATTGCCCAGAATCCCATTGATAGGGGCCGCTGCAGCCCAAGGCTTGTATCCCCCAGTTGTGCCTGATTACGGCGCTCTCGGCGTGATAGCCGGAGGCGCTGGCGTTGGGGATGGCGGAGAGGTACTTCCCCCCGGTGGCCAGGGAATTGAGGTCGTAGGGATAGTTCCCCTCCATATCGGCGTAGTATATGGAGAGAGCGGAACGGATAGAGCCCAGGTTGCCCTTGCTTTGCCCCTCCCGGGATTTCCTCACCAGGTCGGCGAACTTGGGCACGGCGATGGCCGCCAGGATGCCGATGATGGCCACGACGATCATCAACTCGATGAGGGTGAAGCCCCATCCGTGGCGAGAGGCCATATCCGATTATACCGGCTAATCCTGGGATTATCCATAGGGAGGCCCCCTGGCGCGAAGGGGGAACTCGGGCTATGATGGATGCTATGGAAACGGGTCGGCCGTGATCCCCTGGGAGGTGCTCGGCCGGGCGAAGGTGTCGGCTAGCGGGGAGGAGATCAGCCTGCACAGGCGGGGCGGGGAGTTCTCCATCAAGGTGGAGGGCAGCCTCCTTATGGACAGCACCGCCCACGCCTCGGAAGACGCCCTCGCTGAGATCGGCTGCGCCAGGCTCGTCTCGGTCCCGCGCGCGAGCGTCCTCATCGGAGGGCTGGGTATGGGATTTACCCTGGCTGCGGCGCTCAAGAAGCTGAGGCCGGACGCCCGGGTGTCGGTGGCCGAACTCGTGCCGGCCGTGGTCGAATGGAACCGAGGCCCGCTTTCGCATCTCGCCGGCCACCCCCTGCGCGATGGACGCGTCCGCGTGATGGAAACCGACGTCGCGCGGCTCCTGAGGACGGAGCGCGGCGCCTACGATGCCATCCTTCAGGATGTCGATAACGGCCCGGAAGGCCTCACCTTGAAGAGCAATGACTGGCTTTATTCGGACGCGGGCTTGGCGGCGGCGTATTCCGCTCTCAGGTCCGAGGGTCTCTTGGCCTTATGGTCGGCCAAGCCGGACCGGGGTTTCCTCAAACGACTGCGCAAAGCCGGGTTCGAGGTGGGCGAGGTTCCGGTCCGCAGCCGCAACGCCTATCGGGGCGCCCACTACGTGGTCTGGACCGCGGCACGGAGGGAGAGATGAATGGGACTCGGGTCTTGATCACGGGCGCGACCTCGGGGCTGGGGCGGGAGATGGCCCGCCAGCTCGGCCGCCGGGGCTTTCGGCTTGCCTTGACCGGACGGCGGGCTGACAAGCTCCGCGAGGCGGCCCAAGAGGCCGCGGGCGCCGGGGGGGAATGCCTGGAGCTTTGCGGTGACGCGGCGGACGCGGAGAGTGTGCGGGGGCACTACGCCCGCATCCGGGAGGCCTGGGGGGGGCTCGATTGGGCCGTGCTCAACGCCGGGGTGAGCCTCTCGCAGAGCGCCCGGGAGTTCACCGCCGAGAACTACCGGACGACGATGACGGTCAATGTCCTAGGGACCGCCCTTTGGCTGGAAGCCGTGCTCCCGGACATGCTCGCCGCGCGCGCCGGGCTCATCGCCGGGATAGCGAGCGTGGCGGCCTGGCGGGGGCTGCCGAGCTCGGGAGCCTACTGCGCGAGCAAGGCGGCGATGGTCGCCATGCTGGAATCGGTCCGCATCGACCTGCGGGGGACCGGGGTGGAGGTGGTCACGGTCTGTCCGGGCTTCGTCAAGAGCGAAATGACCGCGCGCCATAAGCCCGGGGACATGCCCTTCCTGCTGGAGACCGAGGATGGGGTCCGCCGCATGATCGCGGGCATCGAGGCCAGGAGGCGCTTGGTGCATTTCCCCTGGCAGCTCTCGCTTCCCATGAAGTATCTGGTACGGAACCTTCCGGGCTTCCTCTACGAGCCGATCGCGGCGTGCTTCGACCCGAACCGGAAGAAAAGGGCCTGACTCGCTGAAAAACGCATGCGTTTTTCAGCGAGTCAGGGGACTAGGCGCCTATTCTTCGACTAGGACGGTGCGGCCCTCGGCTTCCTTGAGCACGCCGGAGCGGCGTTCGGGGTCGTGTTGGAAGAGGAGCAGCCAGCCCTCTTCCTGGGCCTTCGCGAGTAGAGCCCGCTTCGACTCCAAGGTCTCCAGGGGGTAGAGGTCGTAGGCCATGATCCAGGGCAGGGGGACATGGGAGCGCGTGGGGATGAGGTCCCCCAAGAAGAGGGCTTTGCGGCCTTCGGACTCCAGAAGCACGCACTGATGGCCCCGGGTATGCCCGCCCGAGCGCAGGACTTTCACCCCGGGCTCGAGTTCCGCGTCGCCATCGACGAGATCTAGGAGGCCGGAGTCCTGCAGGGGGGCGAAGTTCTCCTCCAAATAGGAGGCGCGATTCCTCTCATGGGCGCGGTGCGCGTCCTCCCACTCGAGTTTCTGGATGACATATCTCGCATTGGGGAACTGGGGGCGCAGGCGCCCCGCATCGTCGCGCTCGGTGTCCCCGCCCGCGTGGTCGAAATGGAGATGGGTGTTCACCACTAGGTGGATGTCCCCGGGGCTCAGGCTCAGGGCGGAGAGCTCATCGAGGAGAGTCCGCTTCCTCTCGACCGAATAGGTGTGGATGAACTTCTTGTTCGAATCGTACTTTGAGGAGAGCCCGGCGTCCACCAGGATGTTCTTCCCGCCCGGGGTCCGGACGAGCAGGCAGCCTATCGAAAGGAGGACGCGGTTGCGCTCGTCGGCCGGAGCGCCGCGCTCCCAGAGGGCCTTGGGAACCACGCCGTACATGGCGCCGCCGTCGAGCCGGAAGGTGCCGTCGCTGAGGAGATAGACCTCAAGGCGGCCTAGGCGGATGGGGCGGGCCAAGGCCGAGGAGGCCGCCTCACCCCCCATGGCATTTCTTGAACTTCTTTCCGCTCCCGCAATGGCAGGGGTCGTTGCGTCCGATGTCCGGGCCGGTCTTGACAAAAGTCTTCGGCGCCTCGGGCGAGGGGGCCGTTATCCGCCCGGAGGAGACCTCGGCCTGGTGCTTCTCGACCCACGCCTTGACCGCTTTCTGGTCCTTCACATCGACGCCGTCGGCCTGCATGCGGGCGACGATGCCCTGCACCTGTTTTAAGAAAGCCGGGTCTTTCCAGTGGCGGAAGAATTGGCGCAAGAGCCCTTTCTTCTCCAGGTCCTTCATGTCCGGCATGCCGCCGGCGGCCGCTTCCACTATCTTGGAGGGAGCCGGTGCCGACTCGGGAAGAGCCTTGGCTCCGCCGAATTTTTCTTTGAGCTTCTGAAGTGGGTTCCACATTTTATTTTCCTTGCCGTTTCCGTTACTTAGCTGCCTTTTGACGAAATCTCAATATGGCGGAAGGGGGGGGATTCGAACCCCCGAGGCGGGGTCGCCGCCTAACGCTTTTCGAGAGCGTCCGTTTCAACCGCTCACGCACCCTTCCGCCTCTATTCTACTAAAGAGTGGTCCCGCAGTGGGTGGAGGTGTAGGCGTCGTATTCCGATTGGCGCCGCCGCATCTCGCCGTGGGCCCTCTGCTGGGCCGCGGTGAACGCGGCGCTCTTCTCGGAGCAGGGGCCGGGCCGCGACGCCGCGAAATCCAGCTCCTGGCGGAGGTCGTTTGCCACCCGGACCGCGATGGCCTTGTGGCTGTTCTCATGCGCCGCGATCACATCTTGAAACTTTCTCCACCTCTGCTGGAGGGCGAGCGTGACGCCGTCCCTCAGGCGCGGGAGCGTGATGACGACGTCGAGCTCGACCTGGACCTCGTCGGCCCGGCAGACCCCTCCCTGCTCGATGAGGTTGAAGGAGGCTCGGACCTCCTGGCGGGCGGTCCCGGCGGCCCGATGCGCTCCCGCGGCCCCGGCTGAGACCAGCTTGGACATGGCGCCGGAGATCTCCTCCGGAGTCCTTCCGGGCACGTCGTAATAAGCGGACCCGGTCCGCAAGAGCACCCCGGGC
The DNA here is from genome assembly GCA_964358485.1 of uncultured Elusimicrobia bacterium. Classification (GTDB taxonomy): domain Bacteria; phylum Elusimicrobiota; class Elusimicrobia; order UBA1565; family UBA9628; genus CAYHPY01. The sequence continues at coordinate 1,886 of CAYHPY010000156.1, read as the reverse complement.
ATGGGCGAGACGTCGCCCACCAGGCAGTGGATCCCGGCGCCGAGGACGGTCCTGCCGGCTCCGACGCCCATGAGAGTCCGGCTCGAGGTCCCGTCCGTTCGCCGCGGGTCGGGGGGCCGGGTTTGGGCCATGGACCGGCGCGAGGCCGCCGGCTTCAAGGGGGTCTTGCGCTGAGTCCGCGCGCCGGTCCCGGCGGAAGGCCTCCGGCCGGTTGCGGTCACGGTCGGGGCTTGCCGCCCGGTGTCTTCCTTGGAAAGGAGCGAAACCGAGTCTTGGCGCATCCGCTGGAGTATCGCCGCCGACTCCGGGAGAGGTTCGGGATCTTCTTGCGGCTGGGGAAACGCGGTCTCCAGGCCTGGGGCTTCGTCCTCCTCGGGCGCGAGGAGCGCGGAGCGCAAGAAAGGGAATGAAAGGGCGGCCAGAAGGAGGGCGGCGCCCAGGAGGAGGGCTTGGAGTATGGGAGCGGGGCCGCGGGCCATGGCCCATCATATCATTAGGGGCCGCGACGGATTGCGCTATTGACCGAGATGGATGTGGGGGTTAAACTAGGGTCGGAGGCTCGCCATGGGAATCCAGAGGGTCCTCGTCGCGCGCAACGACCTCTCCTCGGCCGAGGAGTTGTGCGGTCATCTGCGGTCCAGGGGCTATGACGCGGACGCGGGCCAGGACGCCTTCTCGCTGGCACAGAAGATACAGCTTGGGACGCCGGACCTGATCATCCTGGATTTCCAACTGGCCGGCGGAGACGGGCCCACCATCGTCGAGCGCCTGCGGGGCAATACCCGTACGCTGGAGGTCCGCGTGGTCTTCCTGGTGGGGGGAGATCCGCAAGCTGCTCAGGCGCGTTTCGCCAACCCCGATAAGCTGTATTTCCTCCCGAACACCGCACCCCCGGCCGTGCTCGACGCCCTGATCGGCCGCCTGCTCGGTCCTCCTCGAAGAGCGTCTCCCTCCGGCGGCATGGATGATCCCGATCAGGGGCCGACGGTGCTCGACCTCGACGCCTGAGGTCTAGAGTTCGGGGGGAACGGGCGGGACAGCGGGGTCTGCGGAAGGCTCCTGTGCCGGGGCCGGCTGCTGTGGGGCGTCCTCTTCGTCGTCCTCGGCCTGGGAGGAGCCGCCCTGGGAGCCGCCTTCCTGATAGGCGGAAAACCTGTCCCTCAGCTTCAGGTTCGAGGTTCCGACCGTCTCGAAATATCGGGTCACTGCGTCCTTGCCCTCGAGCACGAGAGAGCCGTCCGGCTTCTTGGCGGCCGCCAATCCCAGAGAGGAAAGGATCTTCTGCACGGATTGGCCGAGGGCCGGGGAAAGGGCCAGGAAGGTGAGGGAAGGGGTCCGGTGGAAATGCGCGGTGGAGTCCGCCACCCCTTTTAGAAAAGCCTTCTTCCAATCCGGATTGGACCAGGCCCAGCGCGGCGCGCCCGGCGCCTGGGCGGGGGAGCTCTCCGGCTTCATCTCCACCTTGCCCAGGAAATCCCCCAGGCCCGAGGCCGGGATGACGGCATGCTGGAGCTTGTGGTCTTCGCTCATGGACACGGCGGGCTCCACGCCGAAGAGGTCTTTGGCCAGCTTGGCCCAGCGGTCGGCGAAGTTCTGGCCTATGCGGCGGTCCGCCGAGAAGCGGAGGGTGTTTCCTTCATAACGCGCGGCCGCCAGGAGCGCCCCGGTCCAGTAGGCGAGCTCGGTGGATAGCTTCCCCTTGCCCGCGGGGGCGGGTTTGGCCGCCTGGGGCTTCTTCTTTTGGGAAGAGGCGCGGGAGGGCTTATGGGCTTTGGGGGCCTGCTTATGTCCCGGTCCTGCGGCGGCTTTGGAGGCGGAGAGCGGGCGGGCGGAGGAGGATCCGCGGCCCCTGCGCGGGGCTTTCTGCCTGGGAGGCTTGGGCTCCG
>CAYHPY010000155.1:0-6253 GCA_964358485.1 uncultured Elusimicrobia bacterium | reverse complement strand
GCGGCCATCGGGGATTTTAAGGACGCCGTCGCCATCGGGGCCGTGGTCGTGCTCAACGCCCTGCTCGGCTTCAGCCAGGAGTACCAGGCCGAGCGGGCGATGGCGGCCCTCAAGGCCCTGAGTTCCCCCACGGTCCGCGCGCGCCGGGGCGGCCGGGCGCAACGGATTCCAGCGCGGGACTTGGCCCCGGGAGACCTTTTGCTCCTGGAGGCGGGCAATGTGGTTGCGGCTGACGCCAGGCTCCTCGAGACGGCGGCCTTGAAGGTGGCGGAAGCCGCCCTCACCGGCGAGCCCGAGCCGGTCGAGAAGTGCGTCGAGCCCCTTTCGGGCGCTTCGGCGCTCGGGGACCGGCGCAACATGGTTTACAAGGGCACCGTGGTCGCCCATGGGCGCGGCTTGGCCCTGGTCACGGAAACCGGGATGCGCACCGAATTGGGCCGCATCGCCGAACTCTTGGAAAGCGCGGGCGGCGGCCCGACCCCGCTCCAACGGCGCTTGGACCGTCTCGGCGACAGGTTGGCGGCGGCGGCGCTGGTGCTGGTCGCCGTCGTATTCGGCCTGGGCATGCTTCGGGGCGAGCCTCTCAAGGAGATGTTCCTGACGGCGGTGAGCCTGGCCGCCGCGGCCGTCCCGGAAGGCCTGCCGGCGGTGGTGACCATCGCCTTGGCCATCGGCGCCCGCCGGATGCTGGCGCGCCGGGCCCTGATCCGCAAGCTTCCCGCCGTCGAGGCCCTGGGGTCGGTGACGGTGATCTGCTCGGACAAGACCGGGACGCTGACCGAGGGCCGAATGGCCGTCTCGGTCCTGGAAGGCCCGGAGGAGGCGCTCTTGGCGGCCGCGGCGCTCTGCAACGACGCCACTCCCCGCGAGGGCGACCCGACCGAGGTGGCCTTGGCCGCCGCCGCCGCCGCGCGCGGGCTCTCCCGGGAGTCCTTGGAGCGGAGCCTCCCCCGGATTCTCGAAGCGCCCTTCGACCCGGGGCGAAAGCGCATGACGACCGCACACCGGATTCTGGGCGCCGCGCCCGCGGGCCTGGAGTGGGCGGCCGGGGGCGCGGCGATTTCCTTCACCAAGGGCTCGGTCGAAAGCGTCCTGGCCGCGTGTTCCGGTTCGCTTCGGGACGGGGGCGTCGTGCCGATGAGCGCGGAGCGGCGCCTCGCGGTGCTGGAGGCCGACTCGCGCCTGTCGGGCGCGGGCGCCCGGGTGCTCGGTCTGGCCGCCCGCGGGTGGGCGGCCGCCCCGGAGGACGCGGCGCCCGCCGCCTTGGAAACAGGCTTGGTCTTCATCGGCCTGATCGGCCTGTCCGATCCCCCCCGCCCCGAGGCCCGCGCCGCCGTCGAGCGCTGCCGGGGGGCGGGAATCCGGCCGGTGATGATCACCGGGGACCATCCCATGACGGCGCTGTCGGTGGCCCGCGCCGTCGGCATCGACGCGTCCCGGGCGTTGACGGGGCCCGAGCTGGAGGCCCTGTCGGACGCCGCGCTGGGAGAGGCCGTGGAGCGAATCTCGGTCTTCGCGCGGGTCGCGCCCGAGCACAAGCTGAGGATCGTCCGGGCCCTGAAGGCCAGGGGACATGGAGCCGCCATGACGGGCGACGGGGTCAACGACGCCCCGGCCCTGAGGGAGGCCGACATCGGGGTCGCGATGGGCCTGACCGGGACCGACGTTTCCAAGGAAGCCTCCGACATGGTCCTGCTCGACGACAATTTTGCCACCATCGTCGCCGCCGTGGAGGAGGGCCGGGTCATCTACGACAACATCCGGCGGTTCGTCAAATACCTGGTGACCACCAACTCCGCCGAGGTGCTGGTCATGCTCCTGGCCCCGCTCACGGGCATGCCCTTGCCCCTGCTCCCCCTTCAGATTCTATGGATCAACCTCGTGACCGACGGCCCGTCTTCTCTCACCCTGGCGCTGGAGCCCGCGGAGCGCGGAGTCATGTCCCGTCCCCCGCGCCGCCCGGACGAAAGCCTTCTGGGGCGGGACCTCGGAATTTTCGCGGCGTGGGTCGGGGGCCTGATGACCGCCCTGACCTTGGGCGTGGGTTATTGGGCCTGGAGGGCGGGGGACCCCGCTTGGCGCACCATGCTGTTTTCGACCTTGGCACTGGTGCAGATGGGCAATGCCCTGGCGGTCCGCTCGGAAACGCAGTCCCTTTTTTCCCAGGGCCTGCGGAGCAACGCCTGGCTGACCGGGGCCGTGGCGTTCACCGTCCTTCTTCAGTTGGCCGCGGTGTACTGGGCTCCCCTGGCCGGGGTCCTGGGGACGCGGCCGCTTTCCGCGGGGGAATTGGGGGTCTGCTTCGGGGCGGCGGCGGCGGTCTTTCTGGCGGTGGAAATCGAGAAGTGGGTCCGCCGGAGGATTCGTCCTCAGTCCTCGGGGGCCTCGAGCCGGTAGCCGATTCCCGCTTCGGTCTTGAGGTGCCGGGGGCGCACAGGGTCGCGCTCGATCCGGTGGCGGAGTTGGTGGACGAGAATGCGCAGGGCTTCGGGGGTGGTTCCCCCTTCCGGCCAGATTTCTCCGAGAAGCAGTTTTTGCGTGACCACGCGGCCGGCGTTGCGGGCCAGGGCCGCGAGCAGGACGAATTGGAGCGGGGACAGGCGCGCCTCTTTGCGGCCCAGCCAGATGCGGCGCGCCGCCAAATCGATTTTAAGGTCCCCATGCCGGTAGACGGGTTCGGGGTCCCGGGCCGAGCGCTCCGCGTGGCGCACGGCGACGCGGATGCGCGCCAGGAGTTCCTCCACGCCGAACGGTTTGGTGAGGTAATCGTCGGCCCCGCGGTCCAGGCCGGCGATCTTGTCGGCCTCCTCCCCCCGGGCCGAGACCACGATCACCGGCGCGGCGGACCAGGCCCGCAGGCGTTTGAGCACCTCCAGGCCGTCCATGTCGGGAAGGCTGAGATCGAGCAGGATGACGGCGGGCTTTTTGGCGGCGGCCAGTTCCAGGGCGGCCCTTCCGTTGGTCGCCTCGATCACCGTGAATCCGTTTTCCGTCAGCGAGGGCCGCAAGAATCGGAGAATGGCCGGTTCGTCGTCCACCACAAGGATCTTCAGGGCCTCGCCGGTCATGGGGACTCCTTGCGCGGCAGGGTCAGGAGGAAAACCGCCCCGCCGTCGCGGCGGTTCTCGGCGCGGATGGCCCCCCCGTGGGCCTCCACCACCGCCTTGCAGATGGCCAAGCCCAGCCCCGCCCCGCCGACGGCCTTTCCCGCGCGGTAAAACTTTTCAAACACCCGGCTCAAATCCTCGGGCGCCAAACCCGGGCCGCGGTCGGCGACGGAGATTTCCACGCCGTCCATCCGTTCCCGGGCCGAGACCGAAATCGCGGCCCCCGGGGCGTGGCGGACGGCGTTCTCGATGAGGTTGACGAAAACCAGTTCCATCAAGACCGGGTCCAACGGAACCAGAGGGAGATTCTCGGGGAGGTCGGTTTCGACGGATCGGCCCGCGAGGAGTTTCTCCATGCGTTCCAACGCCGTCCCGATCACTTCCTCCAGGGAATGCGCCTCTTTCTTGAGCAGGGCGCCCCCGGTCTCCAGGCGGGTCGTTTCGATGAGGTTGTTGACCAGCCGGGCCAGCCGCTCCGCCTCGCCGCGGATGTTCTCGAGAAGCTCCCGCCCCGGCCCCCCTCCTTGGGGACCCCGGAGCAGGGTCCCGGCCGACCCGATGATGGCCGCCAGGGGCGTGCGCAGTTCGTGCGACACTCCGCTCAGGAGCGAACTGCGGATTCGATCGGCCTCGCCCGCGATTTCCGCCCGCTTGGTCGCCTCGGCTTGGGCGCGGACCCGGACCGCCAGGTGGCTGATGAGCAAGGCCACGCCGAACATGACGCCGAAAGTGACGAGGTATTGAGGATGCGCGACTTGGAAGGTCAGGCGCGGGGGCACGAAGAAGAAATTAAAGCACAGCACGCCCAGCCCGGAGGACAACAGGGCCGGCCCCCGGCGCCCCCGCAGGGCGACGGCCAAAGTGCCGACCAGGTAGACCATGACCAGATCGGTCATCGAAACGAGCGGATCGAGCGCCAGGCACGCCGCGGTGCAAAGGGCGGCGGCGGCGAGGGATAGGCCGTACTCCCGGACGGTTTCGGGCATGACTTATTTTACCGCTTTACGCAGTTCCGTGGACCAGTTTCTTTCCGCTGCTTCCCCCAGGACCAAGTGGGTGATTCGATTGAGCCGGACGAAATTCCCCAGAGCCGGACCCGGGTCATCGGTTCGGATGCGCCAGGGGCCCGCCGTGAACTCCCGGGCCAGAGCCAAGAGGGCGGCCGTCCGGTCCTCTTTCCGCCGGACCGCGGGCTGGATGAGGATCACTCTCAATTCCCCCGTAAGTTCCGCGGCCAACTCGGCGCCGGCGCCGAGAGCCTCCCTCGGCCGCGGCTCATCGGCGGTCAGGCAAACCAGGACTTTCATCGCCTCTTCCACACCTCAATACACCCGCACCGGCAGGACCACGACCTGGACCCCGTTGAATTGGAGCCGGCGTTGGATGGAGGCCGCGGTTTCATTGTGGAGGATGGGTTGGTACCAGCGCTCCTGTATGAAAATGAGCTTTCCGGTGAACACGATCATCCGGGGAAATTCCCGGGACAACTCGACGACCGCCTCCTCCAAGGCGTCGATCGCCTCGGTCCCGAGCTTGAAGCGGCTGTCGGCTTGAAGCCCTTGTTGGCGGCACCACGACACGTAATCGGCCAGGTTGGACCGGATGTCGGCCTCGAGCTGGCCGATGGCCTCGCTGCCCTTGAAATTCCCGGAATCCAGCACTCCGGCGGACACGAAGACGAAGTTCTTGAAATAGCCTGGAAGAAGCCGTTGGATGGCGAGGATGTGATGCAGGCCGTAGCCGGAAAAACTGGAAACGGTCAGCACGGCCGTGGGAGCCTTGGGATCGAGCTTGGAGGGCCCGAATTTCTCCCCCGTCAGGGGCGCGGCCGCCAGGATGTTGTCGAGGCCCCGAAGGCTGACCCCCACCTTCCGGTAGTGGCCGCGAATCCAAAAGGCCAGGGCGATGGTCAGGCTCGTGATGACGGCGGTCACCCAGCCCCCGTCCAGAAATTTCTCGTACAGGGTGATGCCGAGGATGCTCACGCACATGACCAAGCCCGTGCCATGGATGGCCAACTGGCTTTTCCACCGCGGTTGGGAGTCGCGGTGCGTGATCCAATAGCGGGCCATCCCCAGTTCGGTCAGGGAGAAGGTGAGAAAGACGTTGATCGAATACATGACGACCAAGGTCGTGATGTTTCCGCGCGTGTAGAACAAGGTCGCCATGGCCGCCGCGCCCATGAGATAGACCCCGTTCTGCGTGACCAGCCGGTCCGAGAGCCGGGAAAAGCTGTGGGGCACCCAGGAGTCCAGGGCCATGTTGGCCAGAACGCGGGGGCCGTCCAAAAAGCCCGCCTGGGCCGCCACCAGAAGCAGGGCGGCCTCCGAGAAAAGGGTGAGGACGACCAAGCCCTTGCCCACCGCCAGCCCGCCCCAGTTCCAGGTCCCGTACAGGTTTTCGAGCAGAACGGCGTTCATCGTCTTGCCCGCCTCCGGCGCGGCGTGGGTGAGCAGGTAGCCCAACATGATGCCCCCGGCGGTGAAAGCCAGGGAGGTGGACATGAGAAGCATCGTGCGCTTGCCGGTTTGCACGCGGGGCTCCCGGAGCATGCCCACGCCGTTGGACACCGCCTCGATGCCGGTGTAGGTTCCCCCTCCCATGGAGTAGGCTTTCATCAGGATCAGGGCGACCGGCCAATAACCCATGGCGGAAGTGGAGGAGCGCAAGTCCTCCGCGGCGCCGAAAAAAACCTGCGGGAGTTGGGGGAGGTGGCTGCCGATCGCGTAAAAAATCATCCCGACATGGCTGACGACGAAGAGGAGGAAAATGGGAACCAGGAAGGTCACCGATTCCTTGACCCCGCGAAGGTTGAGGACCAGCAGAAGCAGGAGGGCGCTCGCTTCGAACGAAAGCTTCCAGGGGATCCATGGGGGCGGCAAAAATGAGAAGAGCGCGTCTCCCGCGGAAGCCACGGAGACCGAGATGGTCAGCACGTAGTCCACCAGGAGCGCGCAGCCGGAGACGACCCCGGCCTTTTCGCCGAGGAGCTTGGTGGCCACCAGGTAGCCCCCCCCGCCCCCGGGGAAGTGCTCGATGAGGTTGGAGTAGGCGATCGAGATGACGAAGATGGTGACGGCGGTCATGACCACCAGGAGCAAAGCCAGATGGGTGTGCGCCCCGAGCGCCCGGTAGGCCTCGTCGGG
>CAYHPY010000154.1:0-6349 GCA_964358485.1 uncultured Elusimicrobia bacterium | reverse complement strand
CACGCCGGTCATGTCCCCAACGATAAAATCACCTTCACCGGTGAAGGTGATTTTATCCTCAAGGACAATATTTGGGTCGGTTGGACGGCCTAACGCATCAACCCCGCCGCCCCGCCCATCAAGGGCAGGACGGGGGCGGGGGCGGGCCAGGGGGTGGCGGCGCGGACGGCCTTCTCCAGGGAGGCGCGCAGGGCCTCGGCCTCGGCCAAGTCCCGCAGGGCGGCGTCCTCGGCGGCCTTGGCCTCCTCCGGAGAGAAGGCCTTGCCGGGAGCCGCGCCCTTGAGGTATTCCTCGTACTTGCCGCGGCGCCGGGCGTGCTGGCCGGCGCCCAAGCGGATCTCGATCTCGGCGGTGACCTGGTCCACGGCGATGTGCTCGGGGCTTTCTTCCACCTTGCCGCTGCCGTCGGAATCGGTGCGGCCGCCGACGCGCTTGAGGGCCTCGTCCATGGCCACGCGGCCGGACTTGCTGTCCAGGCGGGTCTCATCGAACTGCCCGTTGCGGCCCCGCGTGTTCTCCACGAAGGTTCGACGCACGCCGCCGCGGAAGCTGGTCATGATGCGGCCCTTGGAGTCGGCCAGGTCCTCGGAGGCGTAGCGGATCTCGCGCTCCAGCCACCCGCGGCCGAAGTGGACGTTCTGTTCGCCGTCGGTGGTGCGCGCGGACTTTTCGTGCTCCCACTCGCCGGGAAGTATCGGGCTGTCGTTGTCCACGCGGCGGGGGAACTGGCTGGGGTCCATGAAGCGGTCCACGTGGTCGGGCAGGAGCTCGAAGATGTCCAGGAAATGCACCACCGAGCCCAGGACCCCGCGGCGCTCGGTGAGTCCCCCTTCTGTGCGGTACATGTAGACCCGGCCGATGTAGCCTTCCTGGTTGGGGTCGCGCCCGGTGATCATTTCGATCGGGGTCTTGACGAGCCCGCGGGGCGTTTCCAGGATGATATTGGGCCAGTTCCAGGGCATGTAGGCCCAGCGGCCGACCGCGCCGCGCTCGCTCTTGGCCTCGGCCAGGCGCCGGGCCAGCAGCGCCCGGCCCAGGAGGATGGCGTTCTTGGGCTTCTTGGGATCGATGTAGCGCTTGAGCCGGTGGATCGGGGAGATGTTCTTGTCCGTGCGGGTCCAGACCTTGCCGGTCGTGTCCTGCAGGTGCCAGGAGGGGGCTTCCTTCTCCAGGGCGTCCCGGTCCCGCTCGAACCAGATCCGCTCGACCCGGCCCTCGGGGTCCAGCTCCAAGGCCAAGGGCTGTTCGGAGATCCAGCGAACGGCCGAGGCCCCCTTGGGAAGCTCGCGGACGAACTTGTCGTCCTCGGCCCGCACCACCGTCCCGTCCTGGGAGAGGCCGATCTTGAGGCCCGAGACCAGGTGGAAGGTCCAGGAGCTGGTGGCCGCGGTGGATTTGGGATCCTCGGCGGTTTTTTTGGCCTCCTTGAGTTCGTCCTCGTCCACGTAGACCTCGGCGGGGTCTCCCTCGACGTCCCGGGCGTAAGCGTAACCTTCCAGCTTGAGCTGCAGCCAGCCCCGGCGCCGGGTGGCCAGCTCAGCCGAAGAGGCTTCCTCGATCAGGGCCCGGACGCCGCCGGCGCCCAGCTCGACGCGCTGGAAAAGCGCCAGTTCCGGGGAGGCCTCCAAGGCCTCCAGGGAGGGGAACTTGTCCCGGCCGAAAACCGCGGTCGCGGTGGAGGTCTGGACCAGGATCACGAGTTCCGAGGGGCTCATCTCCAAGGCGCTCAGGGGATGGACGGCCGTCCGCAGGCCGCCGCCGCGGGGATCGGCTTTGGCGCGGAAGTAGAAGACCCGTCCGGCCTTTTCCAGGCCGCGAAGCTCGGCCAAGGACAAGGTCCGGGTGACCTTGCCGATTTTCCCCTCCGGGAGGTTCTCGGTCAGGACCAATTCCGAGGTTTTGAGGGCCGCGTCGCGCGCAAGGCGATTGCGGGCGTTTTCCCCGTCCAGGCGGGAACGCCCGGCCCGGTCCTGGGCCGAGTCGACGCCGCCGACCACCTCGCGGCCGCCCGCCTTGACGGCCTCCGCGGCGGACTTGGGCTGGCCCGCGACATAGCCGGTCGTGAAGAGGAAGCGCCGGCCGTCGACCTCAAAAAGGCGCTTGGGCTGTTTGGGCTGGTCGGTCCCGAGTTTTTCGATGTCCCGGGCGGTGAGCCATTTCTCGGGGGAATCCTTCTCCCCTTCTCCCTTCACCAAGTAAACGGTCGGCAGGTCCTTGGGGTTTGCCAGCCAACGCTGCTTCATCCCCTGGTAGAAGGCCAGCTGTTCGGCGGCGTAGCTGAGGTCCCGGCGGTCCATCTCCTCGCGCCGGAAGGCGTTGACGCGCAGTTCGCCCAACTGGATGGCGGCGTCCAGGGACATGATCCCCCGCCCGTATCGCAGGTAGTCCCGCCGCCGGTCGAGGGAGGCCTTGAGGCCGAACAGGCCGTTGAGGGTCCGGGACCATTGGGGATCGCGCCGGACTTCCGGCAAGGTGAACACCCGGACCATCTCCTCGTCATAGGCCATGAGCGCCTTGACGTAATCGTCGAGCGCCTTGTCGGTGAGGATGTAATCCTCGGGCTTGGCGGCGGTTTCCAGGAAGCGCTGCAGAGCCGCGGCCCGCGCCGCGTCCACCGAGCCCGAGAGCCGGGAGAGGTTCTGGTAGCCGAGCTCGACCTCGCGCGGGGCGGTTACCGCGCCCCAATAGGCGTCGCGCAAGGAAGCCCGGACCCGGCCCTTTTCCACCACCGCCCCCGCGGAGAGCTCGGCCCGCTTTTCGACGTCCGAGCCCAGGAACTTCATGAGGTTGATCCAGGCCCCGTTTCCGGTCGGGTCGGCGCGGGTCAACTCGCCCAAAATCTTCGAAAGGGTCTCCTCCACCTTCTGGCGGCGGCCCTGGACGTCGGTCCGGACCAGAAGGTCGAGCTTTTCGGCCCCGGTGAAATCGTCGGCCCGGACCCCGTCGGCGTTGAGGCGGGCCTGCTTCCAGGTCTCCAGCCGGGCGCGAAGCTCGTCCTTCATGTCGCTGGAGACCCCCGCCAAGAGCTCGCCCTCCATCAGCTTGCGGGCGAATTCGGGATCCTCGGCCATGCGGCGCGACCAGTAGCTCAGCAGTTGCTCCCGCGCCGGGCGCTCCTCGGGCCCCTCCGCCTTCTTCTCGAAATAGGGGGCGGGGGAGCCGCTGACCATATCGTCCCGGCCTAGGGCCTCCAGCTCGGTGACCAGCATCACGAAGTCCTCATGGAGCGCGGTCAAAATCTCCAGGAACTCCTCGTGGGCCGCGGAGGCCTCATCGGCGGCGGCCGCCAGGTCCTGGGGAGAGGCCATGCCGACGCGCCGACGGGCCGCCATGCCCAACAGGTTGCGCCGCGCCGCGTCCAGCCGGACCCGGTGGGCCTCGACCATCTTGACCTTGTCGGAAACCGAGGCCATGAGGCTATGGAGCTTGAGGGCCAGGGCCTTGAGTTTTTCCTGGCTCTTGAGCTCGGAGAGCAGGGCCTCGGACAGGATGTTCTCGAGATTCTTCTGAATCTTGATGGGGTCCGGGGCTTCCAGGAAAATCGCGGACACCCAGGTGCCGCGGAACGCGCCGAAGGCGGCCATCGGAGTGAAGCCCTTGTAGCTCATCTTCTCGGCGATCATGTTGGCGCGAAGCTGGAGGATCGGGTCGGCCGAGGCGCCCAGGGATTGCGGCAGGCCCTGTTGGAACAGCGTCCGCCGCAGCATGTCCATGTCCAGGGCCGCGACCTGCGCCAGGTAGCGCTGGGCGGCGGCCAGGGCGTCGCCGGGGCCTTCCTCGGGAAGGAGCCTCAGGACGTCCTCCAAGCGCGTCGTGGCGGGAAGGCGGAGATGGGCGGCCAGGGAATGGAAATCCCGCTCCAGGCGGCTTTGAAGATCGCCGCGCATGCCTTCCGGGGCCGCGCGCAGCAGGCCCGCGTTGAGGCGCATGCGCGCCAGCAAGATATCGGCCTTGGCCCGGGCCGCCGACTGCTGGGAGGCGTAAAGGCGGTCGGCGCGTTCCTGGCGCAGGCGCGCCAGGGCGACCAGGGCCTCGGGGGGAGTGGAGGCGCTGCGCAGCCGGACCTCGACCCAGCCTTCCACGAAGCTCTTGCCGATGGGCTCCTTGGCGAGATTTTGATGGGCGTAATAGTACCTGAGGGTCCCCTGGGCTTGGAGGGAAGGCTCGCCCTCGGCGGTCCGGGCCAGATCCGGGCTCTCGGAGGAGAAGGCTTCCCGCGCGTAGGCCTCCTTCAATGCGCCCTCAAGATCGCCGTAAGTGCCCGGGAGGCTGCCCAGGCCCAGCTTCTCGGCGGAGGCGCCGCCGTAGGCCATGAGCATGGCCTTGAGCTGGCGGATCTTGCTGCGCAGGGCCACGGCCCGCAGGCGGGCGGCCCCGTCGGTCCGTCCGGAAATATCCTCCAGGTTGCGCTCGGCCAAGGCCAGCTCGAAGCCCAGGCGGGAACGCACCGCCGGGAGATTGCGGTCGAAGGCCTCCAAGTCCCGCTCGGCCTGGAGGGTCTGTTGGCGGGCCAAGGCCACCAGTTCGGGGGAAGGCATGCCGTCCCCGGAAAGAGCGTTGATCAGCCGGCCCAAGGAGCGGCCGATCAGGGAAATCGGCTCCAGGCGGATGCTTTGGACCTTGAGGTTCTTGTCGACGACCGTCTCCACGGCCTGGGCGATGCGCACGCGCGAGAGGAGCACGTCGCGCCGGGCGCCGAGGGGGTCGTTCTTCTGGAGGCGGCCCCCCAGGTCCTGGAGGGCCTGCTCCGGGCTCTGCTCCATCCCGAGGCCCATCTTCAAGGGCCGTCCCATCAGAAAGTTGATGGTCGCCAAGGTCCCGGCCTGGCGGCCCTTGAGATCCTCGAGCTCCGCCCGCCCCTGGTCCAGGGCCTGGGCCTGGAGGGTGCCGCCCTTGCGGGCGGCGGCTTCGAGCTCGGGGAGAACCTGGTTCTCGTAGACCAGAAGGGCTTCCTCGCCGGCCCGGTAGGTGTTGTAGGCCTCGTACAGCTTCATGGCCAGGTCGGATTCGATCTTGGATTGGAGCTTGGAGTAGAGCTTCTCCTCTCCGCTGTGGCGCTCCATGGAGAGCTGGCGCAATTCCTCGGGGCGGAGGTTGACCTCGACGATCGGGAAGATCCCCAAGCCGGTGAAGCCGAAGGCCGGGATCAAGGCAACGCCGGCGGCGGTCACGTTGAGCCCGATGTTGACGTCCACGCTGACCTTGGAGATCCGGGACGAGGACGCTTCCAACAACTGGCCGGCCGCCTGGGAACGCAGGGAGAGCGCTTCCCAGTCCAGCGAGTTCTCGATGGCCATGTCGAAACCCTGGCTCAAATTGTCGGGCCGGCGCACGCCGCCGGAGGTCCACCCGCCGCCGTCCGGCCGCACCGCCCAGGCGTCCTCGGCGGCCTTGTCGAGGACGCCCCAGGCGCCCTTCAAGGCCCCCTGCGCGCGGGCGTTGAGCAAAGAGGAAAGGTTCCAATGCCACCGGCGGAAGCGCGCCCAAAGCTCCGATTGGGGAACCAAGCCGTTGCGGTAGCCCCGGATGGCGTCCCAGAGCTGTTCGGCGATCAGGTGCGCCTCTCCGGTGAACAGGCGGGCCTGCGAATCCCAGGCCGCGGCCTCGGCGATCTCGACATGCGCCCGCAGGCGGTAGGATTTGAGCGCCTGGGTCATCTCCAGGATCGCGGCGTCGTTCTGGAGGACCATGGCCTTCTCGTTGTTCTTGGCGCCCGGGTCGTAGACCGGCAGGCGGATCTGAACCCCCGCCCCGAGGGCCTGGCCGGCCAGGATGTCCTGGAGCTGGGCGCCCACGAAGAAGGTGACTTTCTCGACCCACGGAATCCACTCGGCCAGGTTGAACGGCTCGTCCGGGAGCTTCATCGAGGGACCCAGACGCGCCACCAGTTCCGCCAAACGGTGGGGGTTGTTGAGGGTTCGCTCCATGAGCCCGAAGAGACGGTCCACTTCGGCCGGGTTGATGTCGAAGGCCGCGGTCTCGTCGGGACCGCGGCCGGTCAGAGCGTTGTACCGGAGCTGGGCCTGCCGGTGGCGGGCCTTGGCCGCGACCAGGCGGGCTTCGGCGTCGGCCCGCAGGACCCGGTCGTCGGCCTGGGCCAGCATGTAGCCCGCCAGGTAGGCGTCCCACCGGGACAACACCAGTTCGGACAAGGAGGCCTGCCAGGCCTTGGAAAGCTCCAAGAGCCGGACCTGGAGGGCGACCCCGGCGGTATAGATGCCCGAGATCTTGCTCTCGATCAGGCCCCGCTGGTATTTGGTCAGGGTCATCTCGGTCTGGGTGCCGACCTGGAAGCCCCCCGAGGTGGCGCGGTCGACGGTGCCGCCGGCGACCGGGTTGGTCACGAAAC
>CAYHPY010000153.1:0-6372 GCA_964358485.1 uncultured Elusimicrobia bacterium | reverse complement strand
AAAACGGGGGGGGTCGTTTTGTTTTTGACGGGGGGGGGGGGGGCGTTGGGGGCCCACGCGCTCATGGGCCGCCGGTAGGTGGCGGCCCGCGCCGTGTTCGAAACCGCCGTCCGCTACCAGGCCTACCATGCCTTGGGGTTGTTCGTCGTCGCCTGGGTCTCCTCCCGCCACCCGTCCAAGGCCGTTGAGGCGGCGGGGTGGTGTTTTTTGGCCGGAATCTTCTGGTTTTCCGGCAGTCTCTACGCCCTCAGCCTGACCGGGATCAAGAAATTCGGCGCGTTGACCCCGATCGGGGGCGTGCTGTTTCTGGCGGGTTGGTTTTCGCTGGCTTTAGCGCCCCACCGCTGAGCCGTTTCCGGAGTTCCCGGTTTTGCCCTCCAGGGCGTTCTTGACCAGCCGGCGCATGTCCTCGGCGTGGGCCTTGGAGTCGGAGGTCGCGACGGGGGCGTAGGCCGCCAGGGCTTGGTTGAGGGCGTGCAGTTCCTGCCGCGCCGCCGCGCGGGCGTCGATGGGGGCGTTCTGATCCCCGGCGACCCGCGCCAAGGCGGAGAGATGGGCGTTTTGCAGGTCGCGGCGGAAGGGATGGATGGCCGCGCCGTTTTTGGACTGGAGTTCCTTCCAGACTCCGGCGCGCACCGTGGTCATCATTTCCCGGATGCCCAGGGCGTCGCCCGGCTTGTCCGCCATGAGGGCCGCTTCCGACAGGCGATGGAAGGTCCCGTTGCTGAAGAGCTTGTCGATGGTGTTGGCCTGAAGGCTGGACACCGCGGAGCGCAAGGGGAAGGGCCGCAAAGGGGACTCCAAGGAGTCTCCGCCTAGCTTGCGCAGGAGGCCGGGGGTCACCTCCTTGAAGGCGTCGGCGCTGAAGACGGTTTCGTTGAGAAATTTCAGGGCTTCGCGCTGTTCCTGGGCGGCGACCGGCTCGAAGGGAACCTTGCCGTCTCCGGGCCGGACGCGGGAGACGCGCACGCCCCCGATGACCGGGGTGACGGCGCGGACGGCGCCGGCTATTTCGCCGTAGCCCGCCATGAAGGATTCCCGCAGGGAGTCATAGCCTTCCTCGGCCCGGGGCTGGCGCTTCTCGAGGTCCTTCCAAAGTCTCTTGGCCAATTGCGCGCGGTGCCGGGCGAAGGGCAGGGGGCCGCCCTTGCCCATGTCGAAGCGGCGGGTGTCGGGGTCGATGGTATCGGCGTCCTCGTCCGTGCCGTAAGCCAGGCGGGGGTCTGTCGCCGAGCGGTCCGCGATGGACTTGAGCTCGGCGGCTTTCTGGAAGGCGTCGCCGGACAGGGGTCGGTAGGCGTACTCGATGGCCCATTTGTCGTAAACCCCGACCTTGGTCTGGAAATACTCGCCCATGCCGGTCAGATTGGCCGGGAGGTAATCCATCACCGAGGAAGAGACCAGGCCGTCCGGGCCCGTCTGGCCGTAGGGATGGAGGGTGCTGCCCTTGAAATTGTGGCGCAGGCCCAGGATGTGGCCGGCTTCGTGGGCGGTGGTCTCGACCAGGAACTGGTCGACGAAGGCCTTCTTTTCCTCGGCCGTCAGAGGCCGTCCGGCCTGCGCCTGGGCCGCGTTCATGGCCCGGGCGGCGTCGCGCACCGCGGCGGCCATGTTGTGGCCGCATTTGCCGTCGTGGGCGTGGCCTTCGGGAGCCTGGGCCGCCTTTTCCAGCGCGGCGACGTCCATCTGCCCGCTCATCCAGCGGGTCATGAGGTCGCTGTAATGGATGGTCGCTTGAAAAATCTCGCCGGTCAAGGGGTTGGCCCGGCTCGGGCCCAGGGCCATGCCGGCGTCGGGGGCCACGAACCAGCGGACCATGTTGTAGGAAGCGTCGGCAGGGTTGAAGCGGGAACGCTCCTCGGCGCCCATGTCCTTGTCGACTTCCTTGACGACCACCGCGTTCCTGAAGCCGGCGGCCTCGAAGGCCTCGTTCCAGGCCAAGAGGCCCGCGCGGACGGCCGGGCGGAACTCGTGGGGCATGGCGTCATCGAGCCAGATGACGATGGGGTTCTTGACCTCGGACACGGGGAGGGAAGGATCGGCCTTCTCCAAGCGCCAGTGGTTGACCAAGGTGACCGTGGGTGAGGCGCGGGATTTGAGGTCGCTCCGGGAGTAGTCGTTGAAAGAGGTGGCGAAGTGGCCCACGCGCTCATCGGCGGGCCGGGACTCGAAGCCGTCGTCGGGCAGGGCCGAGAGGCTGTAGTGCATGGTGACCGCGATGTTCCGGGAATCGGCCATGGTGGAGGAATCCCCGCCGTCCTCGCGGACGAAGAGCAGTTGGGCCGAGACCTCGGTGTTCTTGGGATAAGAGTAGATGCCCTCCAGCGTGCTGGCCTTGCGGGCGTGCTGGATGTTCATGTGGTGGTTCTTCATCGGGTAGGTCTCGCGGATCTGGGCGCCGATGCCGGTGAGGTCCTCCAGAAAGAGGTCGTCGGCGTAGAACAGGAAGCCGCCCTGCTCCGTGGCCGAGGCGATGGCGACGAGGGCGACGATGGAATCCGGGAAGGAGCGCTCCACCATCTTGGCTTCCGGGGTGCCCGGGGCGGCCCGGTGGCCCATGTTCTTGCGGATGAACTGGAGATTGTCCCCGGCCCGGCGCAAGGACCAAAGGAAGGTGTCGGCGGGAAGGGAGGTCCAGAGGAATTTTTCACCGGTTCCTTTTTCCAGGGTGGCGGAGAACAGGTAAAGTTTGTCGAGCTGGTCCTTGCGGACCTCGACCATCGTCCCCTTCGGAGACTCCACCAGCTTGAAGAGTTCCCGGGGCTGGGCCGCCGATTGCTTGAGCTTGGCCATGTCGCCCGCGACCGCCTCGGACCCGCCCCCGACCGCCCCCAGCGCCTGGACGGCCGTTCCGCTCTCGGTGGCGGGCGGGGCGACGGTTTGGGCGGCGGCGAAGGTGTGCACCAGCAGGGCGATCATGGTTATCTTCATACCCATAGGATAGCTGGGGCCGGGGGGGGGTGGAAGGGTCTTGAGGGTCCTTGGACCCTAGGTCTTTGGTCCTAGTGTCTTTTTCGGAAATAAAAAATCTAACCCCGGAGGGGTTCCCCGGCGAAAGTTAATTTATAAAAAGTGCATTAAAATAAATAACATTTTAACTCAGGGGCGACCATGAAAAAGGTTTCGGGGACGGAATAAAATAATAAAAGAGAAAACGGGAGAATCCTACGCTGAAGCGTAGGTTGTTATCCGTTTCGTCCACCCCGGCATCCACCGGGACTCTCCCCGCTCCGGGGGGGAGTGTTTGATCCGGCGGGTCAGGACCCGTCGGGTGGCGCGGGAGAATTCCTGGAGGGCTTGGGGCCCCTCGGGCCGCCCCCGCATGAAGAGCAGGGCCTGGAGCAGGCCCCAGCCCTTGCCTCCGTAGCGCTCGTGCCGGCCGATCCCCTCACCCTTGAAGTTGACGTAGTCCATCAAGGCGTAAAGCCCGTGGGGCTGGGTGGCCAGGGCCTCGAATCGCCCCCGGACCAGGTCCCGCCAGCGCTCCGGGGACGCGTTGAGGACCCGGGGAAGCGCGGCCTCCAGCCGGTCGGCCATGAAACGGGCCTGAAGATGAATGGTTGCGCGCAGAAATTCTCGGAGCTCCTGCATGCGGGGGCTGTCGCGTTCCCGAAGAAAAGTTTCCCGGTCGGGCCAGGGGCAGGGGGGGGAGCCCTTGAGCCAGTCCGGAAGAACGGTTCCCCGTTCCTCCATGTAGGACAGCAGGCCCGGAAAGCTTTCCTGGAAGGGCTTATTGGTCGTCTCGGGATACCAGATGAAATGGCCGATTCCCAGGGAAGCGAATTCCTCCCCGTAGCCCCAATGTGTGAGGCCCTGAAGGGTCCCGCCGCTCGCGTTTTCCCAGACGCGCCGGCCGATGGTCATGGCCTGGCGGTCGTCCACCCAGGTGCCCCGGTGGGAGAAGCCCTCCAGGCCCAGCATGGGGACCGCGCCGACGGAAGGGGAAAGAACGGCCAACGCCGCGACGCCGAGAAGCCGATGGAGCATGCCGCCTCCTCCGCCTCGGCCGCGGGAACTGGAGTTTAGCCTGTCGGGCCCGAAATTTCAAGGCCCAGGCCGGCCCATGCCCGGCGGGGCGCTAAGGCCCGGTTTCCCGGAGCTTGGTATCGGTCGCCGCCAGATGGGCGCGAATCCAGTTCCGGATGTTGACCGCGAGGGCCTCTCCGAATTGCTGGGAAGGTCCCTCGATGGAAAAACGCTCCTTGAAGCCCGCGTAGAGCTTTAGAAATTCCGCGTGCTCGTTCTTGTTGAGCTTGCAGGCGGAGCATTTCTTGCGCTCCATGATTTCCTCTTCGCATTTGAAATGCTTTCGGACATAGCCTTCGAGGAATTCCATGAAATAAATTACTTCCTCGGCATCCTCTTCGACCTCGAGGGTTTGGCTCAGCATATTGACGCGCTTGAACAGTTCCTGGTGCTGTTGGTCCACGAGGGGGTCGCCGGTCCCGTAGATTTCCTCCGACCAAAAAAGCTCGTTCATGGAGAGTCCTCGCGGAAGCGAAGTTTAGCCCGAGAACCGGATTTTCGCAAGGCCTAGCCGATTTGCTAGATTCATCCCGTGAGAGCCCTCACCTTCCTGGCGCGGCGTTTCGTGGCCGGCGACACCCTCGAGGAGGCCCTGTCGGTCGTCCAGCGCCTCAACCGGCAGGGGCTCAAGGTCACCTTGGACCACCTCGGGGAGGAGTGCAAGTCCCCCGAGCAGGCCGCGGCCGACCGGGACCAATACATCGAGATGCTCCGCCGCCTGGCGGGCGCCGGGGCCGACGCCAACGTGTCGCTCAAGCTCACCCAGTTCGGCTTCGGCCTGGACGAGGGGTTGGCGCGGGACAATCTATGCGCCGTTCTGGAAGAGGCCAAGCGCCTGGGCAATTTCGTCCGTATCGACATGGAGGGCTCCGCCTATACCCAGAAAACCCTGGACCTGTTCTACTCCCTCCATGCCGACTATCCCGACACCGGGGTCGTCATCCAGGCCATGCTCCGGCGCAGCAAGGCCGACATCTCGGAATTGTCCCGGCGGCGCGTCCGGGTCCGCCTCTGCAAGGGGGCTTACAAGGAAAACGCGGAGACCGCCTTCACGACCAAGGAGGAAGTGAACCGAAACTTCGATCAATTGGCCGCCGCGTTGTTGGGGGGCAAGGCCCCGCTTCCGGCCATCGCCACCCACGACGACGCGCGCATCGCGGCCGCCCAGCGGGCGGCGGCGGCGGCCAAGGTCCCGAAGGGGGGGTTCGAAATCCAGATGCTTTACGGGCTTCGCGCCAAGCGTTGGCGGGAGCTCCGCGACGAGGGCCACATCGTGAGGATCTACGTTCCGTACGGGACGCATTGGCTCCCGTACTTCAGCCGGCGGCTCCGGGAGCGCAAGGAGAACTGGCTCTTCGTCATCAAGAATCTTTTCCGAGGCTGACCATGAACGCCATCCATAAGACCGCCGCCGCCCCCGGGGCGCGCTTCGGTCCGGTGCCCGACCTCGTCCTTGGCGAGGACGAGCTTCTGCTGAAAGTCCATCGGGCCTCCATCTGCGGCTCGGCCCTGCCCATCTACCATTGGACGGGCTGGGCGCCCGCCCGGGTCAAACCCCCGATGGTGTTCGGCCACGAGTTCTGCGGGACCGTGGCGGAGCTCGGCCGTAAGACCGCGGGATTTCGGAAGGGAGATTTCGTTTCGGTCGAATCCCACATCTACTGCGACCGCTGTTCCCAGTGCCGCAGCGGCCAGCGGCACGTCTGCCGGGAGATGAAGATCATCGGGGTGGACGGCCCAGGGGGATTCGGCGAGTTCGCCGCCATTCCCGCCCGCTGCGCCTGGAAGCACAAGAACCGAAAACTGCGGGACGCGGGGTCCCTGCTGGAGCCGCTGGGCAACGCGGTTTTTTCCGTTTTGGCCGAGCCGGTCGAGGGCCTCTCGGTCCTGGTCCTGGGCTGCGGGCCGCAAGGGCTTTTTTGCGCGGCGGTGGCCAAGGCCTCCGGGGCGCGGACGGTGGTGGCGGTGGAGGGTTCGGCCTACCGGGCCAAGCTCGCCCGGCGCATGGGGGCCTCGGCGGTCGTGGACCCGCGGGAGCCCGATCCCTTGGGCAAGGTCCTCAAGGCGGGGCGCTGTCCGGACGGTTTCGACGCGGTGCTGGAAATGTCGGGCAACCCGGCGGCCATCGCCCTGGGCCTCAAGGCGGTCCGCAACGGGGGCCGCGTCACGGCCTTCGGCATCCCGGCGGCCAAGGTGGAACTGGATTGGGCCAACGACGTGATCTTCAAGGGAATCCGCATCCACGGCATCGTGGGCCGCAAGGTCTTTGAGACCTGGGTGGTCATGCAGGAGCTTTTGGATTCGGGCAAGGTGGACCCGACCCCGGTCATAACCCATACCTTTCCG
>CAYHPY010000152.1:0-6412 GCA_964358485.1 uncultured Elusimicrobia bacterium | reverse complement strand
GTCCATAGCACCTCTTGGGGGATGTCCTTGTACACCACTTTCCACCCCAAGAGGGACAACTCTTGTATTTTCAACTCCAGCCCCGCCATTGCGGGGCTGGACCCCATATCTTTTGATCCGTTCCCGGAATCTTTTTCTTTTTTATCTTTTCCCTTCGTTGCCGCCGTTTCCGTCAAATCCGAGAAATTGAATTTTCCGTCCTTGCCGAGAATAACAATCAACTCCGGCTCTTCGAGCCGGATCTTGTCAATCACAATCCGTTTGGAAAGAAGCGGTCTTATCTGAATCCGGAACGTAAAACGACCGACTTGCACGAAGGTTCCGGATTCAAAATTAGGCTTCTCCGAAACTTCAAACCCCTCCAGGGTCAACCCCTGGAGCACCCCCAGCGAGAAATCCTTGAACCGGACCTCACGGTTGAGGTAGCGGCGGCCGTTTTCGGCCGCGAGGGCCTTGAGTTTCTCCTGGGACAGGAGGCTTTTGAGGGCCAGGGCCGCGGCGCCGATCATGAGCAGGCCCGCGCCGAGGACGGCGGCCGCGAGTTTGAGCCAAAAGCGCGATTTTGCGGGCATGGAAGGGGGGACCTGGGCGGCGGGAGCCATTCTACCAAAATTCCCCGGGCAGGGAGGCCCGGTGGGAGTAATGGCCCGGGAGGGCGTCGGCCCGGGAGATGCGGCTTTCGCCCAGGGCTTTGAGCAGAAGGTGGCGCGCCAACGCCCCTCCCAGGCAGCCGAGAGCGTGCAATTCCCTCAGCCGAGGATGGGTCTTGAGAAAAAGCCTCAGTTCGGCCTGGGGGCCGCGGTAGCGGGGGACGGAGCCGATGGGCTTGCCCCAGAGGTCCTCGTGATGGGTCCGGCAGCGGGCCGTGGACCTGAGTTTGCGGCAGGCCGCGTCGGCGCCGGCCTCGGCCATGGCCCGGAAGTCCGACATCTTTCCGCCGCCGATGGTCACCAGGCCCTCGATCCCGTCGCGGGCTTGATGATCGAAGACCTCGAATTCCCGGGAGAGGAGCTTCTCGTTGCCCGCCTGCCCCAGAATCGGCCGCGCGCCGACGATGGTCCGCGCGTAATCGGGTTTGAGGTCGGGGAGGTAGCGGCGGACGGAATCGTAAAGGTATTTTTTTTCGTCCTCTCCCGTCGTAATCGAGTCGGGGTCGTCGGGGGAGGGAAGGTCCGTGGGCCCGATCAAGGTCCCGTCCTTGTGGGGTAGGACGAACACGTAGCGCCCCCGGTCGACGGCTTCCAACAACAACCCAACCGGCGTGAGAGGCCGCTCATAAACCAAATGCGTGCCTTTCCTCAGGCGCAGGGGAATTCGGGCTCCCGCCAGGGAGGAAATTTTGTCGATCCAGGGACCCGCGGCGTTGACGACGACCTTGGCCTCGATGTTTTTTCCGTCGGCCACGACCCCGGTCACGCGCCCGTTGCGCAGGAGCATCCCGGCGACCATGGTTCCCGTCTTGACCTCGGCGCCATGACGGCGGGCGGAATCCAGGTTGGCCTCGACCAGCGCCACGGGGTCCACCCACCATTCGTCGAAGGAAAGCGAGCCGAGCAGGCCCTTGGGCGCCAGGCCCGGAACCAGCCGCAGGGTTTCGTGGGCGTTGAACCGCAGGTGCGGCAGGCCTCCCTTCATTTGCTGGAACTCGTCGTAAACCTCAAGGAGGGTCTCGACGGTCTCCAGGCCGTGGGAATGCCCCTTGTAGACGGGCCAAAGGATGGGAAGGCGGGTCAAAAGCGGGCCGGCGATCCGGATGATGTGCCCGGAATCCCAGCAGGTCGTGTGGGTCGTGAGACGGTCGTAGAGCAGGTAGCGCAGGCCTCCGTGGATGAGGTGGCTGGAAGAAGCGGTGGTGGCTCCGCCGGGGGAGGCGCGCTCCAGAAGCAAAGTCTTGAGCCCCCTCATGGCGCAATCGCGGGCGGTCCCCGCCCCCGTGATCCCGCCGCCGATGACGATCACATCGTACATGGCGTTATTCTATAATTTTGGCCATGTCTCGGACTCGCCTGTACGGTTTGGGCCTCGTGGGAGCCATCCTGATCGCCGGGGGCGCCTGGGCGTTCCGCCGCCTGCTCACCGGCCTTCCCGACATCCACCGCCTCGAGGAATACACCCCATCCTTGACCACGCGGGTTTTCGATTCCGCGGGGGAGTTGGTCTCGGAGCTTTCCATCGAGAAACGGGCGCTTTTGATCCTGTCCAAGATCCCCGTGGACCTGCAAAACGCGGTGATCGCCGTGGAGGACGACAATTTTTTCAAGCATTGGGGGGTCTCGCCGCGCGGCATCCTGCGTTCCGCGGTGGCCAATTTTCTGGCCGGGGGCGTGGTCCAGGGGGGCTCGACGATCACCCAGCAGCTTTCCAAGCAGATCTTCCTGACTCGGGAGCGGACCATCGTGCGCAAGGTCAAGGAAATCCTGCTGTCCATTCAGATCGAGCGGAACTTCTCCAAGCCCGAGATTTTTCAGCATTATCTCAACCAGGTCTATTTCGGCGAGGGCGCCTACGGGGTGCAGGCCGCGGCGCGCATATATTTCGGCAAGGAGGTCTCCCAATTGACCTTGGCCGACTGCGCGCTTTTGGCGGGCCTGGTGCGAGCGCCGCGGGGCTATTCTCCGTTCAACCACCCGGCCCGGGCGCGGCGGCGGCGCGCGGTCGTGCTTGGGCGCATGGCCGAGGAGTCCATGATCAGTTCCAAGGAAAAGGAAGAGGCCAACCGCTCCCCGATTCCTTTGGTCAAGCCCGTGCAGATGGACAGCCAGGCCCCCTATTTCGTCGAGCATGTCCGGTCCCGCTTGGAGCGCAAGTACGGCTATCAAACCCTGTGGAAGGGGGGACTCAAGATATACACCACCATCGACCTGTCCATGCAAAAAACCGCCGAGGAGTGGATGGAGAAGGGTTTGGCGGCGTTTGACGAGAAGGCTGCCAAGGAGTGGGCGAAGAAACGCGCCGAAGATCCGGATCCGGGGCCCGATTCCGTGGATGTTTCCACTTCTCCGCCCCCCAAGATTCAGGGGGCTTTCCTGATCCTGGACGCCAAGACCGGGGCCGTCCGGGCCATGATCGGGGGACGGGATTCCCATTTCAACCGGTGCACCCAGGCCCAGCGCCAGCCCGGCTCCACTTTTAAGCCCTTCGTCTGGGCGGCGGCCCTTCAATCCGGGATGACCGCGGCCTCTTTGGTTGAGGACAATCCTCTCGCCTTTTACTTCGACGGCCGGGATTGGCGCCTGCTGGAAGGGGCCACGGATCAGTACTCCATCAATCTGGCCACGGCCCCTTTCGCCCAATCCACCGATTTCAAGATCTGGGTCCCCAATAATTTCGACTCAAAATTCCTGGGGGTGGTCACCTTGCGCCGGGCCCTGGCCATGTCCCGCAACATGGCCTCGGTCAACCTCATCACGCAGATCGGCCCCCCCTCGGTGGTCGAGATCGCCCACAAGGCCGGAATCCGGGCGGAACTGGAGCCCGTGCCCGCCTTGGGCCTGGGCTCCTCGGTGGTCACGCCCTTGGAAATGGCCAGCGCCTTCGCCTCCTTCGCCAACGGCGGCATCTCGGTGATCCCCTACACGGTCGCGCGGGTGGAGGACCGGACCGGCAAGGAGCTCGAGAACCACATTCCGACGGAACGCGAGGCGATGACTCCCCAACTGGCCTATCTTATGAGCAATATGCTCAAGAGCGTGGTCAGCGGGGGCACCGCCACCTACGCCAAGAGGCTCAAGCGCCCTCTGGCCGGAAAAACCGGGACCTCCAACGAGAACCGGGACCTATGGTTTATCGGGTTCACCCCGGATTTGGTGGCGGCGGCCTGGATGGGCTACGACGATTTCGCCTCCCTCGGACGAAAGGACTGGACCGGAGGCTCCACGGTGGTGCCTTGGTGGACCGACATCATGGGAGAGGTCCTCAAGGACCTTCCCAAGAGGGATTTTCCCGTCCCGCCGGGCATCGAATTCGTGCAGATCGACGCCGAGACCGGCCAATTGGCCCTGCCCACCTGCCCAAAGAAAATCCTGGAGGCCTTCGCCAAGGGCACCGAGCCCACGGCCTACTGCCAGGTGGACCACTCCCGGCCCTTGGCTCTGGCTCCCACCACTGGGGAGCCCGGCGCGTCTTCGGCCTACCTGGGTTCCACGGCCGCGGCCCCAGGCGGGGCGTTGCCCCTGCCCACCGATGAGGAACTGCTCCCCGGGGAGGCCGAGCCCGAGCTCGAGGAGCCGGTGATCATCGAGTAGCCGTCAGAAGGGGAACAAACGCCGGACCCGGGCCTCGACCACGAACATCGCCGTGTCCGCGCCTTTGTTCGGTGAAGAGTAGACGTCGCAGCCGACCACGGCCTGGGCCAGGAAGGGGTAATACTGCTTGAGGGCGGCCGAGGAGGCGCGCAGGAATTGCCCGTGGAACATCTCCTCGACGCCGGTCCGGGAGGCCATTTTTTCCAACATCTCCCGTCCCCGGAGGGCCTGGGGGTCGACGACATGGGGATCTTTTCGGGGCATGACGAAGACTTTGCCCGCGGCGCGGCAGCGGTAGCGGCCGGAATTCCCGGCGGTGGAAAGAAAACCGTTTTTAACGAAATCCGACAGCGCCTTGCGGACCGCCGGCGGCTCCAAACCGAGGAGCCGGGCGAGCTCTTCGGCGGACCATTCCCCGTTGTCGTTGCAAAACACGTTGGAAATCCAATAATGGGCGTAGCTCGAATACATGGCGGCGGCCTGGGCTTGAGTCACCCGGAAGCGCCGGTTCTGGAAATCCTTCTGGATGGCTTGCCTCAGCGGCGTGGGGCCGCCCGGGGGAACGGCCAAGGCGCGCAGGGCCATCTCCAGAAGTTCCCGGCTGCGCAGGACGGTTCTTAGGTAGGCGATGAAAAATTCCCGGGCCTGCGAGTCGTTGAACCAGACGTGCAGGGCCGTGGCAATTTTCTCCAGGGTCTCGGGCCCCGGGGCGGATTGCCCGTTCTCGACGTTGAGGTACTGCTTGTAGGTGCAGCCAAAAAACGTCCGCCCGCCCGCCTCCATGAAAAAGTCCCGGGCGGACGGATGGCCGGCTTCTTGACGGAGTTGGCGAAGGATTTTTGAAAATTCCCCAACCTCCGGCCGGAACGGACGGAGGCCTCTATTTTTCCCCATAGGTTCCGTATTTTAACATTTTGCTTGGAGAAACGTCGTTTCACATTTTCTTCCGTTTGATCTTATTCCGTTTCTGGTCCCTTTGCCGTAATTCCGTTGCCCCGTTGCCTCAGGTCCGTTTTTCCCTTTCCTCCTACAATAGGACCATGAACCAAACATCCCGTCTTTCCCTCGCCGCTCTCCTCCTTTTGACCTCGTTGGCGGCTCGGGCGCAAGGCTTCCAAGATTTCGACGGCCTGGACGGGGATTGGGCCCCGCCGGTGGCCGCCCCGCCGGGACAATCCGAGCCCGCCAACCCGGAGGGCGGCTTCTCCAGCCCGGACCGCATCAAATTCGAGGATAGGCTCCGTTCCAAGGTTTTGGACCAGGTCTGCCGCAACCTCAAGCTGAATTACGATTACCGCCCCGACCTCGGCTCATTCTCCGGGACCGGGATGGGATTCACCCGGCGCCTGGTTCCCGAGCCGGGCGGACGGTTGGCCTTGGTGGACGAGGAGCGGCTCGCCGTTTCCTGGGGGGAGGCCCTCTCCCATCCCATCTCGGAGGGCGGGCCCGCCGGCTCCATTTCCATCGGGGCTCGGATCGACGGCCGCTCCATGGTGGTCCGGCGGCTGGGCACCACCCAGACCTGCAAGGAGCTCGACACCTTGATCGATCTTCGGGACATTAAAACCGTCGTGCCCGTCAGCGCCGAGCGCATCGCGGAAATGGCCGTGGGGGAACTCTGGCGCCTGCCGTTTTCCCTGACGGTCGGCTATGGGGCCAGCCTCTCCGACGCCCTGGGCGACGGGGCTCCCGCCTCGATTTCCTTCGGCTACTCTAAAGGAGGCTCGGCCTCCATGACCCTCTACCGGCTCACCCCGGAGCTGTTGCGCTTCCGGTTCCGGGCCGATTACGTCACCGTCCGCTCGCGGGGCGCCTCCATCTCCTACGCGGTCGGGGGCGGAAATTTCATGCAAGGATGGGAAGGCATTCTTCTTCACCAGGTGGACCGGGCCTTGGCCCGGGAACTCGTCAAAATCGCGGTCGCCCGGCTCTCCCTCTCCGCGGCCCGCTCCGACGGCCAGCGGATGCTTCTGGAGTACACAATCGACCCCCGGGACCCCGAACAGGCCGCGGCATTGGCCCAGGCGGTCAAAGGGGATTTCCGCCGCCTGCTTAAATCCGCCGCGCGCGTCGTCAGCGGGCCCATCACCGCCGACGACGCGGGCCCGGCCTACCGGGAGGTCCGGGAGATCCGCACCGGCAAGCTCGGCGAGCCCGAGCCCGCATCC
>CAYHPY010000151.1:0-6488 GCA_964358485.1 uncultured Elusimicrobia bacterium | reverse complement strand
GCGCGGCCTGTATTTCATCCAGGAACAAGAGAACGTCCGTCTCCGGCTTCCTCAGGGGGACATGGAAATGGGTCTCAAGCTGTTGGAGGACGCCATTAGTGGTTCCTCCGAGAAAAATCTTGGAGAATTCCGGGTTCCGCTCAAAATTGATTTCGACGAATGTGAGGAATTCCTTCTTACCGAACTCGCGAACGAGAAATGACTTCCCTACCTGCCTGGCCCCGCGTAGCAGCAGCGGTTTGCGGGGGGTGCGTTTCTTCCATTCGAGTAGTTTGTTGTATTCCAGACGTTTCATTTATGGTCATATTCTAGCCCATAAATGGCTAAAAAACAAGGTTATTATGGCCAAGTTTTAATTGCCATTTATCCCATGGAACCGTTGCTTTTGTGCCAATGCCGACGATGCCAATATGCCTGTTTAATGCTCCGTTTGAAAACTGGACAGGTATAATCTGTTAGGAGGAACGTTGGAAACAGCGATTATGCCTGGGCAGAATGGCCTGAAAAGAGGATGCCGTTGGAGCTCCGATAGGAAGCTTGCCGTGCTCCAGGGCCGGAAGATGAGAAGATGGATTGAGGATTACAACGAGGTCGCGCCGCACAGCTCGTTGAAAATGCGGGCGCCAGCACAGTAACTAGATGGTGCAGAACAGCGGAAACCACACAGACCTCTGAGTCGCGAGCCCCGGCCCGCCCGCTCTCTCCCTAAATAGGGACTAAAATTGTGTATTGACAGGATAGAGATGTTCAGTTACACTTAGGTCGCTTTCCATGAAAGGCAAATCCTGGCTCGTCGACGCGTTCATTGGGCTTTTGCTCAGCCTCTACGTCGCGGCCTCCTACCTCCTGGGCTTTCCCTTCCTTGAAAGCATCGAGCTCAAGGCCTTCGACATGCGCTCCGAGCTCCGGCAGAACGCCGAGCCCACCGGCGAGATCGTGATGATCGCCATCGACGACAACTCCATCTCCCAGGTCGGCCGTTGGCCCTGGCCGCGGTCCAAGATGGCCGCGATGATCGACAAGCTGGCGGCCGCGGGCCCCAAGGTCATCGGCCTCAACATCGTTTATTCCGAGCCCGAGACGGGGGGGCTGACGGAAATCAATAATCTTTGGCTCAAGTACAATGAACATCTGGCGGGGAAAAAGATCGTCGAGAAGGGGGTCTCCTTCGCCGATGATTTTTCCGCCGCGGTCGTGAGCCTGGACCAGGACGCGCGGCTACTAGCCTCCATCAAGTCCGCGGGCAACGTGGTCCTGCCCATGTTTTTCGCGGGCGGGGGGCTGTTGGGCGCCAACCCCGAGCCCCTGCCTCCGGCCATCTCGAGCTCGGTGCTGACCTACCAAGTCACCCAGGCCGCCGCGGACATGACCATGCCCGACGGGACCAAGGCCACCTATCCCCTGCCGACCTTGGCCGAGGTGGCCCGGGGCGTGGGGCACGTCAACGTCTATCCCGATTTCGACGGGGTGGTGCGGCGGGAGATGCCCGCCATGAAATACGGCGACGCCTTCTTCCCGTCTTTCGCCCTGCAACTCGTCATGGCCTCGCGGGGACTCAACTCCACCGAGGGCGTGTTCACGGCGGGCGACAAGGTGCAGATCGGGCCCCTGAGCGTGCCGGTGGACAAAACCAACGCCACCTTGATCACCTTCAACGGCCCGGACAAGACTTTCCGGTCCTACTCCTTCACCGACGTCATGAACGACAAGGTGGACATGGGCGCCTTCAAGGACAAGATCGTCCTGGTGGGGCCGACCGCCGTGGGCATCAGCACCCTCTACGTCACCCCGGTGGCCCACAATTTCCCGTCCATCGAGATGGTGGCCAACGTCATCGAGAACATCTTAAACCAAAAGAAGTTCCTGGTCCGCCCCGTCTGGGCGGTGACCGCGGAACTGGGGCTGATCGGGTTCACGGCCCTGTTTATCATGTTCGTCCTTCCCCGCTTGAAGGCCCTGGGCGGGGCGGTGGCCAGCACCATCCTTCTATTGGGCTATATCGGGGCGGGAGTGGTCCTCTTCCAGAAAGGCGAGTGGCTCAAGGCCACCTACCCGGCGGTGCTCCTGGCGGGGGGGTATCTCGTCATCACCTCCAAGCGCTTCCTGTCCACCGAGAAGGGCAAGGAGCTGGTGGAGGCCTCCCAGATCGAGACCAATAAAATGCTCGGGCTCTCCTTCCAGGGACAGGGCATGCTGGACATGGCCTTCGAAAAGTTCCGCCTTTGCCCGCTCGACGACCACATGAAGGACACCCTCTACAACCTGGCCCTGGATTTCGAGCGCAAGCGCCAGTACAACAAGGCGCTCTCGGTGCTCTCCCACATCGCCCACACGGACCCAAAATTAACGCACTTCGCCTATAAAATGACGGCCCTAAACACCGCCGCCGCGGGCGGCGTGGTCCGCTCCCTCGGCGGCCAGCAGAAAGAGGGGACGGTGATGATCGCGGGGGGCTCGACCAAGCCCACCTTGGGCCGCTACGAGATCGAGAAGGAATTGGGCCGGGGCGCGATGGGCATCGTCTATCTGGGCAAGGATCCCAAGATTAACCGCATGGTGGCCATCAAGACCATGGTCCTCGAGGACGGCTCCGACGCCGCTTCCACCAAAGAGATCAAAGAGCGCTTCTTCCGCGAGGCCGAGGCGGCCGGAACCCTCAACCATCCGAACATCGTCAAGATTTTCGACGCGGGCGACGAGGCCGAGATCTCCTACATCGCCATGGAGCTGCTGGACGGCCAGGATCTGGTCAAGTTCGCCTCCAAGGAGGGCAAGCTCCCGACTTTGACCGCCCTGGATTACGTGGCCACCGTGGCCGACGCCCTGGACTACGCCCACGCCCAGAACATCGTCCATCGGGACATCAAGCCCGCCAATATCATGCTGCTCAAGGACGGGAGCATCCGGGTGGCCGACTTCGGCATCGCCCGCATCACCGCCTCCTCAAAAACCGCCACCGGAACCGTCATGGGCACGCCCTCCTACATGAGCCCGGAGCAGGTGGCCGGCAAGAAGGTGGACGGGCGCTCGGACCTGTTCTCTTTGACCGTGGCTCTTTTTGAATTCTTGACCGGCGAAAAGCCTTTCAAAGGAGGGGAAGGCATCGGCACCTTGCTCTTCCAGATCGCCAACGACCCTCATCCCGGTCTTTTGACCGTCGATCCGGCCCTGCCCCCCTGCCTGGCTCCCATCATCAACAAAGGGCTGGCGAAAAATCCGGACGAGCGCTACGCCCGGGGCTCCTTGATGGCCAAGGACCTCCGCGCGGCCATCGAGGCGATCAAGTCCGGAAATCCGGGCGTCGCTCCCGCCGCCGCGGCTCCCGCGCTCGTGATCGAGAAGTCCCCGGTGGGGTCGGCGTCCGTGAGTTTGGACGCCTTGGCTCCCACCCCCGAATCTCCCTCCGCGGCGCTCCAGGCCATCCCCCCTTCCATCCCCGCGCCGCTGCCCCCGGGCTTGGATCCCTTGGCGGATTTGGGGCCTTCGATCCCCGCGGCGACGCCGCTTTCCGTGGAGCCTTCCGCCCCCGCCGAGGCCCCCGCGTTGCCTCCGCTTGACGATCTCCTTGGGCCCAAGAAGGACAAGACGGAGGTTCCGCCGTCCTTGGCGGGCTTGTTCGAGGCTCCGGCCCCGCAGACGCCCGCGGCGCTTCAGGCGATCCCTCCCTCGATTCCCGCCCCATCGCCGTCGGCCCCGATCGCGGACCTATTGGCGGATTTGACCTTGCCGGGCAATCCTCCGGCCCTCGAGGTCCCGCCTCCGCCTCCGCCCGCGCCCGTCCCGGAGCCCGCTCCGGCCCCGACGCCCTTGGCGGCGCCCGAGCCCGCTCTGGAAGTCACCATTCCCGGCCTGGAACTCGGGCCCCGCCCCGGAACCGGCTCCAAGATTCCGCCGCCGCCTCCCCCGCCGGGGTTTGACGCCACCATCCGTATGGCTCCCGGGCAAGGCCTGGACAAGATTCCGTCGCCCGACGCCACCATCCGCCTGCCGCCGAAGGAACCCTCATGAAAAAACTCCCTCTTGAGATCGCCGGAAAAACCGACCCCGGCTGCGTGCGGGCCAATAACGAGGACAGCCTGGCCATCGATGAGCCGTTGGGTCTCCTGGTCGTGGCCGACGGCATGGGGGGCCATAGCGCCGGGGAAGTGGCCTCGGACCTGGCGACCGCCACCGTCAAGGACTACGCCCGCAAGATGATGGGGGGCGAGAAGATGCAGGTTCCCACCGGGGGAAACCAGCAATTGTCCCCGCGCGGCCGCCTGCTGGAGTTCTGCGTCAAGACCGCCAACACCATGATTTTCGAGAAGGGCCGGGCCTTCCCCAAGGACCACGGCATGGGCACCACCATCGTCGCGGCCCTGGCCGATTCCGGCTCGGTGACCGTCGCCCATGTCGGCGACAGCCGCCTCTACATTTACCGCAAAGGGACCCTCCTGCAGTTGACCGAGGACCATTCCCTGGTCGGCGAGCAGGTCAAGCGGGGCGTGATCACCTCCGACGAGGCCTCCCGCTCCTCCATGCAGAACATCCTGACCCGCGCCCTGGGGACCGAGGAAAACGTCCTGGTGGACGTGTCCGAGCATCCTTTGATGCCGGGCGACGTCCTGCTTCTGGCCTCCGACGGCCTGAGCAAGATGGTCACCGAGGAGGACACCGCCAAGGTCATCGGGGCCGAGGCCAAGGTGGCCGACGCGGTGGAGAAGCTGGTCACGATGGCCCGGGACGCCGGCGGGGTGGACAACATCACCGTGGTGCTGGCGCGCATTCCCGCCGAGCCGGAGAAAGGGGCGTTGGGGCGGTTGGTTTCCAAGATTTTCGGTTGAGCGCGCCGGGCTCCCGGCCGAGGGGAGAGTAGGGGGAGTTCAAGATGCCTAAGCTCTTGTTGAAGTTCAACGCCGCCGTCATCAAGGAGATTCCTTTCAACAAGGATGTCCTGACGGTCGGCCGCAAACCCGACAACGACATTTTCATCGACAACCCCGCCATTTCCGGCCACCACTGCAAGATCAGCCTGCAGGGCGGGGCCTACGTCGTCGAGGACCTGGAGTCCACCAACGGGACCTTCGTCAACGAGAAGCGCATCAAGATGTCGGGCCTGCACCACAACGACGTGGTCGGCCTGGCCAAGCACGCTTTGGTCTTCATCGAGGACGCTCCGCCCGAGCCCGCGGCCCCCCCGGCCAAGCCCGTGGACCCCGACGCCACCGTCGCCCTGACCCCCGAAAAGCAGGCGGAGTTGGTCGCCGCCTCGGCCAAGGAGCCCGCCGGCCAAGCCAAGATCGGCTATTTCAAGATACTGAAAGGCTCCACCGGAGAGCAGGAATACGAGCTCAAGGGGATGTCCACCTATATCGGCAAGTCCGACCGCGTCCAAATCCTCATCAAGGGAACGGGCCTGTTCGGCAAAGCACCCGAGGTGGCCGCTTCGGTGCATCGCAAGCCGGACGGCTACCACCTGTTCGCCGTGGAAGAGGGCTATCCCCGGGTCAACGGCTCGGCTCTTTCCGGGTCGGTCCTGCTCAATGAGGGGGATCTCATCGAGTGCGGCGGGACCACCATGCAGTTCGGGTTTAAGGAAGGCTGACGCCTTCGGCGCCGACCGGATCGTCGGCGCCGGGGCATTCGTCCCGTCTTCGCCGGGCCGAATGCCTAATGATGGCGCCATCATTTTCAACAAAAAAATACTGTAAAAGAAAGAACAATCGCCAATCAGGGTCCGAATTTTTTTGACCGGATCAATCTCCAATCGACCGGCATTCGCTCCGAGGCGCGCCGGCCCCGCCGCGGGCCCCCCGCCCAAATCCGGCCAATCGCCTCCCCCAGAAATGTCCATTCCCCCGGAAGGCATGAATGTCTGTTGAATTGAGCCCGGGGCAAGGTATATAATCAGGGCGTCGGACCCCCTGATTTCATGTCCATCAAGACCAAGGCGCTCTCCGAAAAACTCGGCCATGTCGTGCGCACCAAGCCCGTCTGCGTCCAAGAGGATCTCCCCGTCGGAAAAGCGCTGGAGCTCATGCGCCAAAAGGGAGTGCACTGCCTCATGGTCTGCAAGGGCTCCAAACTGACCGGAATCTTCACCGACCGGGACCACCTCCTGAAGGTCCTGGGCCAGGCCAAGGGCGACGAGCCGATGAGCCGGTTCATGACCCCCTCCCCGGTGATCGGGTCGGTGGAGCAGACCGTCGGGGAGACCGTGGAAACCATGAGCGCCAAGGGCCTGCGCAACCTGCCCTTGGTCGACGAGGCCGGGGCCCCGACCTCCCTGGTGACGGTGGACACTTTGATCCGGTATCTGGCGGACCATTTCCCGGCGGAGGTCGTCAACCGCTCGCCGGCCCCCCATCTGGTGAGCGACGAGGCCGACGGAGCCTAGGAACCCGATTTATGAGCGAGACCAAGACCGAGAAGAGCAAGGCGAAGGCGGCGGTGGAATTCGACGAGATCGACGCGGTCACGATCCGCTTCGCCGGCGACTCCGGGGACGG
>CAYHPY010000150.1:0-6527 GCA_964358485.1 uncultured Elusimicrobia bacterium | reverse complement strand
CGGGCGAGTGCGCTCCTCCTCCGGGAGAAGGTTCGCCTCCGGGGGAGACCCCCTCGCCCGAAGCGCCTCCCGCGGAGGCGGCGGCCCCCCAATGAAATCATCGACAGCCGGGCGCGCCGGAGGGTTCACGCTCATCGAGCTGATGATCGTGGCCTCGATCATCTCCCTTTTGGCCGCCATCGCCATCCCGAAATTCGCCGATCTCCTGAAAAAATCCAACGAGGGCGCCACGAAAGGCAATTTGGGTTCCATCCGATCGGCCCTTTCCATTTACTACGCCGACAATACCGGGATTTTCCCGGTGGTCGGTTGGGTCCTCAACGCCGCGGAGCCACGCGCCAGCCTAGTCCCCAGGTATCTCAACACTTTTCCCAACGTCACGCTTCCCTACCACACCAAGACCAATACCGTCTACGGCCACCCCTCCCTCACGGCCGGTCACGAGCACGACTCCCTGGTCGCATATCTCTACAACGGCATGGGGACGACCGACGCCAATTGGGGGAACATCGTGGTCGCCTGCTCCCACACCGACCTCAAAGGCAGCCGCTGGACCTACTATTGACGCAATGCGGAAAACCGGAGAGGCGCCCTCCCCCGGACGGAGGGCGCCCCTCACTCCTTCATGGCCAGGGCGAACCTGGCCAGGACGGCCGCCCGCTTGACGTCGGGGCGGCCGAGATCCCGCTCGAGAGCCTTCATGAGCTCCCGGCAGGCCGCCAAGGCGACGGCCTCGGCGTCCACTTCACGACCCAGCCTGTCCTGCAGCTTCATCCCGATCACCCCCTTTTGGTTTTAGCCAAAGCGGGGGAGGGGGCGGGAGCCCACTCCGCAAGCCGCTGACGCGGCGGGCCGGCGGGGTCACTCCGCCGAATTTCGAACCCCTCCCTAAATCCCTGAAAATTAAAATCCCATGCCGCGGATCGGGCATGGGAGGAGGAGCCGGTTTCGGGATTACGCGAACCTTTACATCCCCCCTCCCACGCCGTGCGCCCCGCGAGGCGCTGAATTAAATCTTGTCATCGCATTCTTCCCCCAAAAAAATCGGCCGCGAAGCGCCCCGTGAGGGGCGAAATCGTGACCGCTTCAAGTATAGCCGCAAGTCTCGATTTGTCAAGGCCCAGAGGGCCCAGCCCGGGGCGGGATCTAACGGCCGATGATCCGCCGAAAATCCGCCCCGCACTCGATCCCAAGACCGTCCAGGACCGCCTTCTGCCGGTCGAACCGGTTGCCCGCCTTCCGGGCCGCCAGATAGGCCCCGGGACCCGCCGCCAGGGCCGGGTAGGCAAAGCATGGAAGCGGGAAATCCGTCCCGAATAGAAAGCGCTCGAATAGTTCCGGTCGCCGCCGCAAGCGCAGGAGCGCTCCGGCGCGATTGGGCAAGGTGAGCGCCGAAAGATCCGTATAAAAATTCTTAAAGCGCGCCGCCAGTTCCCCCATGGTCTTGAGATGCGGCTCCAGCGCCCAGAGCCCTTGGCTGCAGCCGTGCGCCGCGATCACGACGGCGCCTTCCTCCAGGGCCGGGATCAGGCGGTTGGGCTCGCCCACGGATTGATCCTGGCCGATCAAGCTGAATTCGTAGCCGATGTGGCTGAGCAGAGGCAGACCCAACCGGGCCAAGGCCCGATAAAACGGGCGATGCCGCGCCTCGGCCGGGTCGAAGGCCTGGGCGTTGGGCAGCACCTTGACCAAGACCGCCCCGGCCGCGGCGACGCGCTCGAGCTCCTCGATCGCGTCGCGCCGGTTCGGATTGATGGACGCCCCGGGCCAGAGGCGCGGGCGGCCCCGGACGGCGGCCAGGACCGCGTCGTTGGGAATGTAGAAATCCGTGCGCGCCGCGTCCAAGAGACCGTCCTTGCCGTAGACTCCGTCCATGGGGAGAAGCACCGCGGCCTCCACGGCCTTGGATTGCGCGAGCTCTCCATCCAGAATCTCCAAAAACCGGCGGTTGGCCTCCGGTGGATCGTCCATCGGGATGCCCATCTGCCGGGCGACGAAGCGCAGGACGGGCCCCTTGAGCATCCGCTCCGAGAGCCGGACGCCGTTGTCGGCCGTCGGCAGGGCCGCCATGTGGACGTGAACGTCGATCATTGGCCGTAGACCTGGACGATCTTGGCCGGGGAGGTCGAGCCCTTGATGATGCGCAGGCGCTTGGCCTCCACTCCCAGGGCCAAGCCCAGGGCGGCGAGCGCCGCCTGGTTGGCCAGCCCCCGGGCCGCCGGGGCGCGGACGCAAATCTCAAAGGAATCCTCCGCCCGGCGCAGGGTGCAATCCCTGCGCGAACCGGCTTTGACTTTCAGTTTGATCAGCCGCACCTCCGCCATGCCGCGAGTTTACCGGTTTTTGAGGAAGGCCGACAACCGCCCCCTGGCAAAAGTGTTGCGTAGACTTTTATATGGGCCTTACGGAATCCGATCTAAAATTCTGGCGGGCCTTTCTATGCGCGCTGGCGCCCCGCGCCGCGAGCATGGACGCCTCCGGCTGGCAGGCCTTTTTCGAGATCGTCGATACCGCGATCGCCGAGCGGCCGATGCTGTTGCGCGTGGGCGTGCGCGCCTATGTCGTCTTGCTCCGGCTGGCCGCGTTTCCCCTGGGTGGATTTTGCTCGATGCCGCCCGAACGCCTCGGGCGCTTGCTGACTTTCTTCCAGGATTTCCCCCTGGCGTTGGTCCGGGCGGGTTTCTGGGGCCTGCGCGCGCTGGCGCTCATGGGCTATTACGGACAGCCCTCCGTGGCCAAGCGCCTCGGCTGGGCCCCCATCGCCGACGGAAACAAGGTCCTTCATGCGTGAGATCGACGAATTCGACGTCGTCATCATCGGCTCGGGCGCCGGGGGCGGGACCGTGGCCAAGGAGCTGGCGCCGCTGTGCGCCCGCGGGCTCAAGGTCGCCGTCCTGGAATGGGGCCCCCGCCTCAAGGATTCCGACTTCACCGGCCGCGAGGTGGAGATGGCCCGCCGGCTCTATTTCGAGGGCGGGGCGGTTTTAAACCGCGACAAAACCCTCTCGATCGCGGCCGCCAAGGCCTACGGCGGCTCGACCGTGGTCTACACCGGAACCTCCCTCAAGCTCCCCCGGGCCTCCTTCGAACGCTGGGGCCTGCCCGACCTGGGCTATGACGACCTCATGCGCCGCTCCGAAAAGTATTTGGCGGAAAACAACGCCCACCTCCTGGAGCCGGAGCTCATCAACGAGAACAACCGCCTCTTCACCGAGGGCTGCCGCCGCCTCGGCTGGAAAGCCGAGCAGTTCCCGGTCAACGTCCGGAACTGCCGCGGCGGAAGCCTTTGCAACCTGGGCTGCGGCCACGGAGCCAAGCAGGGCACCAACCGGGTCCAGCTCCCCAAGGCGGAAAGCTCCGGCGTGGTGGTCATCACGGGCTGCCGGGCCGAGCGCGTGGAGGAGAACGCCGTCATCGCTTCCATCGGCTCGGCCGAATCGGGCTCGACCTGGCCCGCGGGGCGCTACCGCTTCCGGGCGGGCACGGTCGTCGTGGCCGCCGGAGCGCTTCACACCCCGGCGCTCCTGGACGCCTCCGGCTTCGGGGAACGCCTTCCGGCCCTGGGGCGTTGGTTCACCTGCCAGCCGGCCTCCGTGCTCATCGGGGAGCACCCCCGCCCGATCACCAATTGCTGGGGCCACCCGAAGAGCTTTTTCTGCGACCAATTCGCCGAAAGCCAACGCTTCCTTTTGGAAACCTGCATGTACTACCCGTTCATGGCGGCCAAAAGCCTCCCGGGGTTCGGGGAGGAGCATGAAGCGGCCATGGACCGGATGGACCGCCTCCAGATGATCCTGGCGCTGGCCATCGACGACGCCCTGCCCGAGCACCGGGTCCGCGCCGACCGCTGGGGGGACCCCGTCGTGGATTACCGGCTGACCCCGGCGGTGATCGACGCCTTGGCCCAAGCCATGCGCGCCTCGGCCAGGATCTTCTTTGAGGCCGGCGCCGAGCGCGTGCACGTTCCGGCCGCCCGCGGCGTCCTCAAAGGCTATGACGCGGCGCGCATCGACGAACTGGTTCGGCCCGAATACCTTCTCCCCGGAAAGGCCTCGATTTCGGCGGCCCACCTCATGGGAGGCTGCCGCATGGGCGCCGACCCCGCCACCTCGGTGACCGATCTCTGGGGCCAGGTCCACGGGGCCCCGTGGCTGTTCGTGGCCGACGCGAGCCTGTTTCCCAAAGCCGCCGAGATCAATCCCTACATCACCATCATGGCCCTGGCCGACCGGGTGGCCGAACAAATCCTGCGGACCCACGATTCGAAAGCGGCGGCGGCGGCATGAACGCGGCGGAGCAGGTCGTCCGGGCCCTGGAGGCGGAAGGCTGCCGCCGCGTGTTCGGAATCCCGGGAACCCACAACCTGGAATTCTACGACGCACTCGGGCGCTCCAAGACCGCGGCCCCGATCCTGGTGGCCGACGAGCGGGGGGGCGCCTTCATGGCCGACGGAGTGTCCCGGTCCAGTTCCCAGATCGGGGTCCTCTCCCTGGTCCCCGGCGCGGGGGTCACCCACGCCATGTCGGGCCTGGCCGAAGCTCTGCTCGACAACGTGGCCATGGTGGTCCTGGCCTGCGAGGTCCGCGGCGACACCGGCAAGGGCTACCAACTTCACCAACTCGACCAGGAAACGCTTTTAAAAACGGTCTGCAAGGAAGTCCTCCGGCCCTCCGGGCCGGATGAGCTCTACGCCTGCGTGCGCAAAGCGTTCGCTCTGGCCAAGGACGGCTGTCCCGGCCCGGTCGCGGTCTGCATACCCGCGGAATACTTCCTTCCGGGGAGCGGGGCCGCCCAGGGGGAATATGTCCCGGCCTCCGCCCCCCCTCGCCTTCCGAGCGAGGAATCGGTCCAGGCCGCCGCCGATCTTCTCAACCGGGCCGCCCGGCCGTTCATCTACGCCGGACGCGGCGCCCGCGGGGCGAATTTGAGCCTGCTGGAAGCGGCCGAGCGCCTCCAAGCCCCCGCGGCCACCACCATCCAGGGCAAGGGGGTTTTCCCCGAGGATCACCCGTTGTGGCTTTGGAACGGCTTCGGGTCGGCGGCGCCGCCCTTTGTTCGCCGCGTGGCCCGGCGCTGTGACGCCCTGCTGGCCATCGGCTGCCGGTTCTCGGAGGTGGCCACGGCCAGCTACGGGGTCAGCCCCCCCGAGGACCTCATCCACGTGGACATCACGACCGAAGCTCTCGCCCGCAATTATCCGGCGCGCCTGACCGTCGGGGCCGATGCCGGGGCCTTCCTCCGCGCCCTTTTGCCCAAGCTCAAGCAACGGCCCCCGGCCCGCGAGCTTTGGGCCGAAATCGCCCGCGGCCACGCCCTGGCGGCCGCCAAATCACTGGAACACGGCAAACCCCGAACCATGAGGCCGGCCGCCTTCTTCAACGCCTGGCAGAAAGCGGCCGGGCCAAACGCCGTTTACCTGGCCGACAGCGGCCGGGGCCTGTTTTTAGCCATGGAGCACCTTCGCCTTCCCCAGCCCGGGAAATTCCTGGCCCCGGTGGATTTTTCCTGCATGGGCTATTCCGTTCCGGCCGCCATCGGGGCCAAGCTGGCCAACCCGGGCAACCCGGTGATCTCCTTCACCGGGGACGGCGCCCTGCTGATGACGGGCCTGGAATTGGTGACGGCCGCGGCGCTGAAGGCCGCACCCGTCATCTGCGTCCTGCGCGACGGAGAACTAGGGCAGATCGCGGAATTCCAGCGCATGACCCTCGGCCGCCCCACCGCCACCGCCTTGCCGCCCTACGATGTCCCCGGTCTGGCCACGGCGGTCGGGGCCAAGGCCATGAAGGTCGAGGACGAAGCGGACATGGAGGCCTCCTTCCGGGAGGCCCTGGCCGCGGCGGAATCCGGCGTCCCGGTCCTGATGGAGGTTTTCCTGGACTTGAGCCGCCCGAGCTACTTCACCCGGGGGGTCATTTCCACCAATTTCAGCCGCCTTCCGTTGCGGGGTCGTCTGCGGGCGATCGGCCGGTTCCTGGGACGAAAGCTTTCCCTCCGCTAAAAACTCGTCCAAAAAAGTTTCAAGCCCGCGCTCGCCAGGACCACGGCCAAGGCC
Organism: uncultured Elusimicrobia bacterium; assembly: GCA_964358485.1. Lineage (GTDB taxonomy): Bacteria > Elusimicrobiota > Elusimicrobia > UBA1565 > UBA9628 > CAYHPY01. The sequence goes on along the minus strand of CAYHPY010000150.1, from coordinate 472 downwards.
CGGCGCAAGCCCACGGGGGGCAGCGGCCCCGCCCCGTAGCGGGAGCCCAGGATTCCCCCAAGGACCGCCGCGGCAACCAGGGGCGCCCAACCGGCGGCGGCCGAGGGGTCCACGCTTGCCGCCCGCCCCGCCAAACCGGCCAGGGAATTGGCGAAGATGAAACAGGCGCTGGCCGCCGAGGTCTGCTTGGCGTCGGCCCAGCCCGCCAGAAGAATGATCGGGCTCAAGAAGATCCCCCCGCCGATGCCCAAGATGCCCGAGATCAACCCCAGACCGGCCCCGATGGCCAGAGCCAAGGCAAGCGCCGGCGAGCGGATGGGACCCTTGGGAGAAGGAAGAACGACCCACAGCCGCACCGCCGCCGCGGCCAAGGCCGCGCCCAACAGCCACTTGTAAGTCCCTCCGGAAACCCGAAGCAGACCCCCTAAATAAGCGGCGGGCACGGAAGCGGCCAAAAACGTAAGAGCCAGGT
>CAYHPY010000149.1:0-6567 GCA_964358485.1 uncultured Elusimicrobia bacterium | reverse complement strand
TTCTCCCCCACCAGCACGATCGGCACGCGCTCCATCTTGCCGGTCTGCATCAAAGTCAGGATCTCGAAGAGCTCGTCCATCGTGCCGAAGCCGCCGGAGAAGAAGGTCAAGGCCGCAGCGCCGTGGCGCAGGGCCATCTTGCGGGTGGCGAAGTTCTCGAACTCGAAGGTGAAACCGGGGTCCACGAAGCGGTTGACGCCCTGCTCATTGGGGAGCTTGATGTTGTAGCCCACGCTGGGCCCGCCGCCGTCCTGGGCGCCGCGGTTGGCGGCCTCCATGATGCCGGGGCCGCCGCCGCTGACGACGGCGATGCGCCCCTTGCCGTTGACGGCCACGAGCTTGGCCAGGGCTCGGGCGGTCGCGTAGTGTTTGGAGCTATCCACCATCGCCCGGGCCGCGGCCACCGCCTCCCGGCCCTCCTGGGTGGAAGGGGTCCGGCCGTGTTTGGAAACGGCTTGCTCGAGGGCGCGCGCGGCTTCCTCGGGCGACAGAATGCGGGCGCTGCCGTAGAAGGTCACCGTGGCCGAGATCCCCTTGGAACGCAGGAGATGCTCGGGCGCGATCAACTCCTTGAGAAAGCGCGCGGCCTCGGGGCCGGGAGCCTTCTCCGGCGCGGGCAGGGGCTCGAGGATGAGCTTCACCTTGGGCGCCGTCTGCCGCACGGTGGCCGGATCGTGGGTCTTGGAGAAATTCTCCCAGACCTTGCCGGCCTTGTGGAACTGCTTGCGCCGGGACAGCTTTTGGACCTTGAGGAGCATGCGCTGGGTCTCGACGCTCTCCCGGGCCTGATTGATCGGCGAATGCCGGTCCGTCGAGGGGCCGGCGGCGCGGTCGAGCTCGTCGAGGCGGCTCTGGGCCGGACCCAGGCGGCCTTTCTTGGCTAAAAGCTGGACGGCGTGGACCTCGGCGGGGTCCAAGGGCCGCTGGGTTCCGCCCGGGCCCATGCCCGCGTCCTCGTCGGCGAGATAGGATTTGCCCGGGCCGCGGACGAAGACCTTGAAATCGGAGCGGCCGAAGACGAAGACCCGGTCCAGGGCCAGGCGCGGGGCCTTGTGGGCGAAATCGTTGAGCTCGGCCAGGACCTGGGCGCCGGGGATCTTGTCGTACTTGACCAGGTCGATGGCCACCCCGCCCGGGCCCAGGCCGTGGCGGCGGGAATGCTCGTGGACCTGCTCGTTGGCCTTGGACATGATCTTGTCCAAGTCGAGCGTGCCCATGTCGCTCTTGAGCTCGGTGACGTAGCCCCCCACCATGAGGTCCGGGGTCTTGCCGTCCTCCCGGACCAGGATTTGGACGTCCCGGTTCTGGGCCAAGATCTTGCGGATCAAAGAGCGTTCGTGGGGCTGAAGATCGGGATAAGTCTCGATGAGGCCCGGCTTGGCGGAAAGGTCGATGCCCTTGAAGGCGCCGCCGAAGGCGTCCACGTACTCGTAGAGGTAGTAGGGGGCCATTTGCGGGATCGCCTGGCGCAGTTCCGAGATGAGCTGGTAGGAGTTGGGGCCCGCGGGGATCAGGCGCGTCACGTCCGCCGCGGAGCGGATGACTTGGACCGAAACGCCGCGCGCGCCCCGCGGCCGGCGCGGCTGGGCGGGCGGAGGGGGAAGCTTGGCGGGCTCGTCCCGGAAATCCCCGCCGGGAATGGGCGCGGCGGTATTTTCGAAATGATGAAGGACGGCGGAGTAGTCGTCCGGGCCGCCCAGTTCGGCGCCCAAGATTTCCAGGCGTCCCAGGGAACCCGGAGCGGCGGCGGCCTCTTCGGAGGCCGGAAGGACGACGGCCGCCGGCGCGGTCATTAAGGCGCCGGCCTCAACGATCGCCGGGGCGGGGAGCACGGTGGGACCCAGCCCGGGTTGGAAAGCGGAAGGCGTTCCTCCCGGCAAAGAGGTCCGCAGGCTTGGAGCGGCCAAGCCCCCCAACGAAGACGAAATCGCCGGAACGGCCCGGACGGCCGCGGCGGGGCTGGAAGCGCCTGGCAGGCGGACCCCGGGGCGGGAAACGGACCGCGCGGCCTGGAGAACGCCGGCGAAATAGACCTGGAACAAAACGGCCATGAGGCTGCGGCGAAGCATAGGAAAGTATAAAGGAACGCAAACGGGCCCGGTTGGGTCTTCCGGCCTCCGCCCAGGCGGCAAAAGGCCCAGGAAATGGCTCCCCCTCTCCCGCCAAATTTTGTATCCTATCCTATTCTTAGGCGGCGAAAGCCCCCACCGGAGGATCAGAAATGGCGTTTTTCATCGGCCGTGACCGGGAGGCCCGCAGGGCCTATGGATTCGACGAAATCGCGCTGGCCCCCGGAGACGTCACCGTCAACCCCGATGAAGTCGACACCGCCCTGGCCATCGGCCCCGTCAAGCTGGAAATCCCCTTTCTGGCTTCGGCCATGGACGGCGTGGTGGACGTGCCCTTCGCCATCGCCATGGGCAAATTCGGCGGCCTGGGCGTGCTCAATTTGGACGGAATCAACACCCGCTACGAAAAGCCCAAGGAAGTGGTCGCCTCCATCGCCGGCGCCGGGCCCGACGAGGCCACCAAGCTGGTCCAGGAGCTCTACCGCGCCCCCATCAAGGAGGAGCTGATCGCCCGGCGGGTCGAGGAAATCAAGGCGGCCAAGGTGCCTTGCGCGGTTTCCACCATCCCCCAGCACGCCGACAAATACGGGGCGGTGGCGGCCGAAGCGGGCTGCGACCTCTTCGTGGTCCAATCCACCGTGACCACCGTCCGCCACAAGGCCACCCGCTACAAGCCCTTCGACATCGCCAAATTCTGCAAGAAAATGTCCATCCCGGTCGTGGTGGGCAACTGCGTGACCTACTCGGTGGCCTTGGAGCTCATGGAGGCCGGCATCTCGGGCCTGCTGGTCGGCGTGGGTCCCGGGGCGGCCTGCACCACCCGCGGCGTCCTGGGCCTGGGCGTTCCCCAGGTCACGGCCACCGTCGACTGCGCGGCGGCGAGGGACTTCTTCTTCAAGAAAGCCGGCCGCTACGTCCCGATCATCACCGACGGCGGCATGTCCACCGGCGGCGACATCTGCAAGGCCATCGCCTGCGGTTCCGACGGCGTCATGGTGGGTTCGGCCTTCGCCCGCACCAAGGAAGCCCCGGGCCAGGGCTATCACTGGGGCATGGCCACCCCGCACCACAACCTTCCCCGCGGCACCCGCATCCACGTGGGCGTCACCGGAACCCTGGAGGAGATTCTCTTCGGGCCCTCCCGCACCGATGACGGCTCGCAGAACCTGGTCGGGGCGCTGAAAACCTGCATGGGCTCGGTGGGGGCCTCCTCCATCCGGGAGATGCAATTGACCGAGATCATCATCGCCCCTTCCATCAAGACGGAGGGAAAGCTCTTCCAAAAAGCCCAGCGCATCGGGATGGGCAAAGGATGAGGGACACGGTCCTCATTCTCGATTTCGGCAGTCAGTACACCCAGCTCATCGCGCGCCGCCTCCGGGAGCTGGAGATTTACGCCGAGATTCTCCCCTACAACGCCTCCCCCGAAAAAATCCTGGCGCGCAGCCCGAAGGGGTTGGTGCTTTCCGGGGGTCCCGATTCCGTCCACCGCTCCGGCTCGCCGCGGCCCGACGCGGAGATTTTCCGCCTCGGCCTGCCCATCCTGGGCATCTGCTACGGCATGCAGCTTTTGACCGCCCTCCATGGGGGAAAGGTCAAGCCCGCCAGCCGCCGGGAATACGGACACGCCGACCTGCGCCTGTTGGAGTCCAGCCCCCTTTTCACGGGCCTTTCCGGACCCCTGCAGGTCTGGATGAGCCACGGCGACGGGGCCAGCGCCCTGGGCAACGGCTTCAAGGTCCTGGCCTGCACCGACACCGCGCCCTACGCGGCCATCGCCGACGACGGCAAGCGGTGGTACGGCGTGCAGTTCCACCCCGAGGTCGCGCACACGCCCCAGGGCGCCCGGATCCTGGAAAATTTCGCCCGCAACATCTGCGGTCTGCGTGAGCGGTGGAGCATGTCCTCCCTCCTGGAAGGCTCCCTTGACGAGATCCGCAAGGCCGTGGGCCAGGACCAAGTCCTCTGCGCCCTCTCCGGGGGGGTCGACAGCTCGGTGGCCGCCGCCCTCATCCACCGCGCGATCGGGCGGCGGCTAAAATGCGTTTTCGTCGACACCGGCCTCTCCCGCGCCGGCGACCGGGAGAAGATCGGGGGCCTGGCCCGCAAGCTGGGACTTTCCCTTAAGGTCGTGGACGCCTCCAAAGTTTTCCTCAGGCGCCTGGCGGGCGTCGCCGACCCGGAACGCAAGCGCAAGCTCATCGGCCGCGCCTTCATCGAGGTTTTCGAGGCCGAGGCCCTGAGGTTCAAGGGCGGCTTCCTGGCCCAGGGAACTTTGTATCCGGACGTGATCGAATCGGTCTCCGTCCACGGTCCCTCCGCCGTGATCAAGAGCCACCACAACGTGGGCGGCCTGCCCAAGCGCATGAAGCTCAAGCTCCTGGAACCCCTGCGGATGCTTTTCAAGGACGAGGTCCGCCGCCTGGGCCGTGAGATGGGCCTTCCGGAGGACATCCTGGGCGCGCATCCTTTCCCGGGCCCCGGCCTGGCCATCCGGATCCTGGGCCCCGTGACGCCCGAGCGCCTGGACATCTTGCGCCGGGCCGATCTTATCGTCCGGGAGGAGATCCGCGGGGCGGGCTGGCAGGAGCGCGTCTGGCAGGCCTTCGTGGTCCTTCTGCCGGTGCGCTCGGTCGGGGTCATGGGCGACGAGCGGACCTACGAGAACACGGCCGCAGTTCGGGTGGTCGACAGCAAGGACGGCATGACGGCCGACTGGTCCCGGCTCCCGTACGACATCCTCCAGAAAATTTCCAGCCGGATCATCAGCGAGGTCCGGGGCATCAACCGGGTGGTGTACGACATCAGTTCAAAACCCCCCGCGACAATAGAATGGGAATGATCACGGCCGACATGAGCGCGATGACCGAAGGCACGGCCGGAAAGGAGTTGTTCCTTCCCGGACTCAAACTTTTCCGTTCCGGGAAAGTCAGGGATGTCTACGATCTCGGAGAACGGTTATTGATGGTCTCCACCGACCGCCTCTCCGCCTTCGACCACATCCTCCCCACCCCGATCCCGGGCAAGGGCCGGGTCCTGACCACGATCAGCGTCCACTGGTTCAAGGCCACCGCCGGGATCGTGCCCAACCACCTGCTCTGCGCGGACTTCAAGGAACTGGCCAAGGAATTTTCCCTGGGGCCGCAGTTCAAGGACCGAACCGTCCTGGTCAAGAAGGCCGAGCGCTTCGATGTGGAGTGCGTGGTCCGCGGGTATTTGGCGGGGTCGGGGTTGAAGGAATATCAAATGTCCGGCGCTGTTGCCGGACATGCCCTGCCGTCCGGACTTGTGGAAGCATCGAAGCTTCCGTCCCCGATTTTTACGCCGGCCATTAAAAACGACAAAGGGCATGACGAAAACATCACAAGAGAACAACTGAACGGAATTTTGGGAACGGAACTTTCAAAAGAATTAGAAAGGTTAAGCCTCGCCCTCTACAATTTCGCGGAAAAGGAACTGGCCGGGCGAGGCTTAATACTCGCCGATACGAAGTTCGAATTCGGCCGCGACAGCGGCCGAATTATATTGATCGATGAAATGCTGACTCCCGACTCGTCCCGACTTTGGGACGCTTCGGCCTATCGGCCGGGCGCGTCCCAAGACAGCTTCGACAAGCAGTTCGTCCGGGACTACCTGGAAACAATCGGCTGGAACAAGCAGGCTCCGGCCCCCGCCATCCCCGCCGCCGTCGCGGAAGGCACGGCGCGGCGATACGAAGAAGCCCTGCGGAGAATCACCCAATGAGCCAAGGAAACGGCGGACCCCGCGGCGGCGAAGCCCTCTACCGCGTCGAAGTTCGCGTGAAGCCCGAATACTCCGACTCGGTCGGCGCCGCGGCTCTCTCCCTGCTCCAGGAACTGGGCCTGCCGGGCATCCGGGAGGTCCGCGCCTTCTCGATTTACGAGATCTCCGGCCCGCTCTCCAGCAATCAGGTCCAGACCGCGGCCCGGGACCTGCTCTGCGATTCCGTCACCCAGGAATTCAAGGTGGCCGGCCCGCCTCACGCCGTCAATGGAATGAACCATTGGCGCGTGGAGGTCTGGCTCAAGCCCTCGGTGACCGACGTGGTCGGCGAAAGCGTCCAAAGCGCCGTCGCGGAACTGGGCCTGCCCCAGCCCAAATCGGTGCGCTGCGGCGCGGCCTATCAAATCTCCGGCCGGATCATCCGCGCCCAGCTGGAAAAGGCGGTGGTGCGGTCCCTGGCCAATCCGGTGATCCACACTCTCTCCATCATGGAGGCGCTCAATTGACTTCCGCCGCCCCCCCTCGTCCCGCCGGCGGCTCCGGGGCCGTGGCCCTGTTGGGCCTCTCCCCGAAGGAGCTTAAAACCCTGGGAGACGCCCAGGGTTGGTCGCTCTCCGAAGCCGAACTGGCCGCCATTCAGGCGCATTTCAAGGCCGCCGGCCGCCAGCCCACCCGCGCCGAGGTGGAAACCTTCGCCCAAACCTGGTCGGAGCACTGCAAGCATAAGACCTTCACGGGGCCAATACGCTATACC
>CAYHPY010000148.1:0-6607 GCA_964358485.1 uncultured Elusimicrobia bacterium | reverse complement strand
ACAAGCAGATCAACGCCTTCTGCCTGCCCGGCGGCAAGGTGGCCTTCTACACCGGAATCCTGCCCGTGACGGCCGGCGAGGACGGGATCGCCGTGGTGATGAGCCACGAGATCGCCCACGCGCTGGCCCGGCACGGGGGAGAGCGGATGAGCCGCGGGGTTTTGGCCGAGACCGGGGGGCGGGTCTTGAACATCATGCTCGGGGGAGGGGCTTCCCAGGCCTCGGGAACGCTATATCGCCAACTCTACGGAATGGGGGCGGGCTTGGTGGTTTTAAGCTATAGCCGCTCCCAGGAATCGGAGGCCGACAAGATCGGTCTGATCCTGATGGCCAAGGCGGGGTATGACCTTGAGGAAGCGGTCGCCTTTTGGGGCCGAATGGCGGCGGCCACCAAGGGAAAGCGTTCGGAAGGGGCGCTCGACAAGTTTCTCAGCACCCACCCGGCCAGCGCGGAGCGCCAAGGCCAGATCGCGGGGTGGATTCCGGGAATCAAGGCCCAGTACGGTTCTTCGGGGAAATCACCGACCCCTTGACCTTGCCGCCCGCCCACCGACGGGCTATACTATAGGCGTCCTCCCCCAGGCATGAAAATCGTCCTCATTCAGCCCCCGGCCCTGCAGTCGCAGGACTCCTATTCGAGCCTGACCCAGCCTCCCTTGGGCCTGGGCTATCTGGCTGCGTTTGCCAAGGGCTTGGGCCACGAGGTGACGGTCATCGACGCGGTGGGGGCGGCGCTCGACCGCGCGCGGCCGTGGCCGGGGGGCTCGGGGTTGGTGGTGCAGGGCTTGGATTTGGACGAGGCGGTTTCCCGCATCCCGCGGGACGCCGACATAGTCGGATTTTCCTGCATGTTCACCCACGCCTGGCCCATGGTCCGGGAGCTCATGAAGCGCGCGCGGCGCGCGGTGCCGGGCGCGTTTTACATCGGCGGCGGAGAGCATTGCACCGCCATGCCGGAGGCGGTTCTGCGCGACGGGGGCATGGATTTGATCGTCTTCGGGGAAGGAGAGGCGACCTTCGCCGAGGTCCTCCAAAAGCTCGGAAAGGGCGACCGGAATTGGCGCCCGCAGGCCGGGGTCTGTTTCCTGGCCGAGGATGGGACCTTCGTCAAGAACGGCCGGATGGAGCGCATGCGCGAGCCCGACGATCTTCCCTATCCGGATTGGGACGGCATGGACATCGGGGCCTATATGAACGCCAGCGTCTTCATGGGTCCCTCGGGGGCTGGGGCGCGTTCGATTCCCATGCTCGCCACCCGCGGATGCCCCTACGCCTGCACCTTCTGCGCCAGCCCCAATATGTGGACCCGGATGTACCGGACCCGGGATCCCAAGAAGGTGGTCGACGAGATGGAACATTGGATGGCCAAGTACGGGGCCAACGATTTTCAATTCCAGGACCTGACGGCCATCGTGCGCAAGGAGTGGATCGTCGATTTCTGCCGTGAGATCGTGGGGCGCAAGCTCAAGCTCACCTGGCAGATTCCGGTGGGGACCCGCTCGGAAGCCATCGATGACGAAGTCACCGACCTGCTCATGGCCTCGGGCTGTCATCATGTCACTTACGCCCCGGAATCGGGCAGCGACCGCATCCTCAAGGCCATCGACAAGAAAGTCCATCTGGACCGCTTGGAGGATTCCGCCCGTTCCGCGCTCAAATCGGGAATGACCGTGTGCCTGTTCATGATCGTGGGCTTCCCGCAGGAGACGCCGGAGGACATCGCCAAGACCTTCGCCTTCATCCGGCGGATGGCGCGGCTGGGCGTTCACGAGATCGCGGTCTCCACCTTCGTGCCCTTGCCGGGGACCTCTCTGTTTGACACCACCAACGCCCTCAAGCCGATTAAGGTCGACGACGACTACTGCTACTTCATGACCGGGGCCACGCGCCTGTTCCATGTGCGCTCCTGGAACCCGAATTACTCCGATGTGGCCCTGCGCCGCCTGAAATTGACCGGGATGGGGCAATTCTTCGCGGTCTCCTTCGCTACCCACCCGGGGCGCATCTGGGACATGGCCAAGGCTTTCGTCACCTCCGACCAAAAAACCAAGAGCGACCGGGTGCTGAAGGAGTTCTCCTTGAAGTTCAAGCGGCGTCTGGCGGAGGCGGTGGGCGGAGCGAAGCGGGACTAGGCCGGTCCTTCCTACATCTTGCTGAAAGGCGGGGTCATCGGGGCCGACGCCATTTCCTTGAGGACCCGCTTGAACCTCTGCCACCAGGTCTTGTCCCGGGAACGGGAGAGGCCTTCATCCAGAATCTCGCCGAGGGCCTTGGAATGACGGATCTCCCCGACCAGCGGATTCATCTGCCATTTTAAATCCACCTGGTGAGTCCAGGCGTTGCCCAGCCGTTCCTCGGGGGAGCCTCCCGCCAATGGAATCTGCCCCGTCCCGTCGATGATGAAGGCCCTCCGGGCCCCATCGGCGGCGGTCCGGCCGATCATGATGTTGGAGGGGCGCATGTCGTCGCCGACGAATCCCGCGGCCGCGAGCTTTTGGACCAGGTCCAGCATCAAAGCGTGCTCCTCGGGGCCGTAGCGCCGGTCCATGATGAGCCGTTCCAAGGTGTCTCCGAAAATCCGTTCGCGGACGCTGACCAACGCGCCCCCGATTTGCGCCTTTCCGAAAAACCGGGGGCCCGCCCCGATCTCGGCCAAACGGCGCGCCGAGGCTTCCTCAAGGAGCCAGGTTCGCTCGGGCTTGAAGTCGCTGAAAATCTGGATTTCGGCGCTGGGGGCCACGGCCTTGATCACCGCTCCGGGAATCCTCGGGTGCTCGTCGACGATCCCGAATTCACCGCTTCCCAGACGGGCGGCCTTGGCCCCGCCGTCGTAAAGCCGGGAGCCCTTGTAGCCCAAGCCTTGGAGCTCCAGCTCCGTGGAACGGCCGGAAAGAAGGGGATGGACCTCCGGGGTTTCCTTGGCCCGGGGACCCGCGACGGCCGTCTCGATGTAACGGACGACGGCCAAGGTCTCCTCGTCCCGGCTCAGGCGCTTCTGTCCGGTCTTGCGGGCCACGCCGTTGAAGACGTCCAAGGGCGGCGCCAGGAATGTGTCGTAGGGGATTCCCCAGGCCTTGCTCGTGTCGAAGTCCAGGGAGATGTCCCCGGCGCGGGCGGCGGCGCCCGTGGCCTCGGCGTTCTTGAGGTACTCGGAGTCCCGGCGGAACAACATCAGCACCGAGCCCATGCGCGAGATCATGGGCTGGGGATTGCGTTCGTTGAGGACGTCGTAAAGGGAGTGGTTGGCCGATTGGAAGAAGTAGACCTTGTAGTTGCGGTCCCCGTTCATGGTGTACTGCAGGGCGATGTCTCCCATGGTGGCGCGGATGCCGCCGCCCTCGACGTATTGTTCCCGTTGTCCGCCGTGGAGATTGTAATGGAACCCGATATTGGCGCTTCCGTGGACTCCCTTGATCCGCTCCAGGACCTTGTCCGCCTCGGCCCGGACATAGGCGGTCACGGCGGCCTTGTCTTTGAGGCCTCGGACCCGGGCGAGCTCTTCGCCGAAATCCTCCTTGATTTTCGCCCAATGGTCGGCGGCTAGGAAGGCCTTGTAGGCGTCTCGGTCGGCCTTCTTGCGCGCGGCGCTTTCCCAGCTGACCTGGGCCTGCGCGGCCGCCGCAGCCAGGGTTTGCGCGTCGGCCTTGCCGGCGGGCAGGGCCCGGCGCGCCTTGCTTCGAGAGAGAGTTTCCTTGGTCCAGGACCCTTTGCGGCGGGCGGCGACGGTCACCTCGTCGGTTCCGGCGTGGACCAGGAGCACGCGCTCGCCCCCGCGCTCGAGTTCGGTGCCGGGTTCCAGCTCGTCTAAAATATCGGGCGCCCGGTTCGGCGCCAAGGCCTTGGCCAGGCGGCTCAAGGACCGGCCCACTTTTCCGGAAAGGGATTGGTCCTGGGGAGCCTCTTGGGATATCGGGGCTTGCGGCCCGGGAGCGGCCTCCGAGCCCGGGGCCATGGGGAGAGAAATCGCCGAAGGCGCCAGGAGGGGGCCCACGGGAGGCGCGGCCGAAATCCGGGGAGAGCCGGGCGTGGGGGCGATTAGCGGCGAGGAAAGTGAGCTTCCCGCGGGTGAGGTTCTTACCAATGGCGAAGCGTTCGGCGCTCCGACCTTGAGCCGCACCCGCACGGGCGCCCCGGCGGCCGAGGCCAGCCCCGGGAGGAGCAGTAAAACGGCCAGAATTCTCATCCTATTAAGGATAGGGGGATATTCCGGCCCACGCCTGAGACGGAGGGCCTAGGCGGGGGTGGGTCTTATGCCCGGCAAGGCAAGCAAGTCAAGTAAGTCAACCACCGGCACCGAAGTCGAGGACGCCTTGGGCGGCGAGGTCTCTTAGGAAGACGCGGGCGGGGCGGGCGAGCCACCAGGCGGGGACCGATTTTTTGGAGGCGGCGGCCAGAATTTCGGAGATGGACAAACGGCCGTCGATGGACTTGAGCAAGGTCAGGTGCCAGCGGGTGACGAGCTTGCGGGGGTTGAGGGCGTCTTGGACCGGCTCGTCGGGGTTGTGCTTTAGAAAACGGACTCGTTGGACCGGCCGCAGGCCGGGCCCCTTTGCTTTGGGCACGAAAGCCAGTTCCACCCGCCAGGGGCAGTTAAGCCTGGGGACGCGTTCATCTCCTCCCTGGATTTGTTCCGGCTCTGTTTTTGGAAAAACGTTTTCGTGAAACGGATATTCCTCCGCCCGGACTTCTTGTTCGTCGGCGAGGGCGGCGTCGGAGATCGGCCGGTCGTAATAGCGGGTCAGCCCCGCCGAGACGGTGACGAAGGCGCTCTTGTCGGAGACCGGGACCGGCAGCCAGGCCCGCTGGATTTCGAGGGCTTTTTTCCACCAGCGGGCCGCGCAGGGGTCGTTGCCGTACCAGAACAGGGCCAGGGCCAAATATTGGGCCGCGGACTCCCGGCAGAAAAGGTCGTAATCGGCCCAAAGGCGGTTTTTCGCCGCGGCCGATTTTTCGCCCCAGGCCGAAATCGCGGTGTGGGCCGCCCGGTGGGCGGCCAATTGGGCCAAGGTGACCCCGGAGGAGAGGATGGGGTCGACGAAGATGGCGGCGTCCCCGGCCGCCAGCCATCCGGGGCCCGAGGCCCGGTGGTTGAGGTAGGACCAATCCTTGAGCGTGAAAAATTCCTTGGAGGTTCCGTCGAACCCCTTCAGGCGCTTGGCTCCTTTGACCAGCGGCCAAACCTCGCGGCAGGCGCGGATTTCCTTTTGAAAAAGGCCGGGGAGATCGTTGATCCGGCTTTTCTTGAGGTGGTCGGCGGTGGTCACCAAGCCGATGGACACCACCTCCCGGGAAACCGGGATGTACCAGAGCCAGCCCGAGGGCGTGCTGCAGACGAAGATCCGGGTCTTGTCGGGGTGGCCGGTGTATTCGTATTTCCAGCGCGCCCCCTGGTAGTAGGCGTAGACGGCCACGTTCTTGAGGGCGGGGTTGGGGTCCCGGATTTTCCGGTATTTGGACAAAAACCCGTCCTGCCCGGAGCAATCGGCGGTGAGCCCGGCCCGCAGGCTCACGCGGCGCCGGCCGGCGGAAAATTTCACGCCCGCGATCCGAGTACCATTTTCCAGGACGCCCTCGGCCCGGGCGCCGCGGATGACCTCCACGCCCAGTTCCGAAGCGTGGCGCAGAAGGATCTCGTCGTAGCGGGAGCGGACCACCTGCCAGGCGTATTCGACTTTGTCCGGGAGCTTGCCGAAACGCTCGATCATGGCCGAGACGTTGATCTCGTCGAAATCGTTGTCCCAGGGGGTCCGGTCCGGACCCCAGACATAGGTGGCGCCCAGCTTTTTGGGAAAACCCGCCCGGTCCACCTTCTCGAAGGCGCCCAATTCCTTGAGCACCGGGACGATGCCGGGAAGCAAGGACTCCCCGATATGGTGGCGCGGCCCCGGGGCCTTCTCCAAAAGAACGACCCGGCGCTTGGGGGCGTGCTTTTTGACCAAGCCGGCCAAGGTGCTCCCGGCCGGCCCGCCGCCGATCACCAGGAGGTCGCAGGACTTTTCCACGGATCGATTCTACCAAGTTGGCCGGTGGTGCCCCAGCGGTGGTGCCAGGGATCACCCCGGTCGGGCTACGAGGGCGATCCCTGGCACCATCGCGATTTCCTATAATTAGGCCATGCGACGCGGGCGGGCGATTCTGCTGGCGTTGACGGCGGCCTTGGGGAACTGGGGCTGCATGACAGAGATGGTGGAGCGGCGCGCGTCCCGAAAAGGTCCGGTTCCCGAGGTCGGCTACGTCGATCTGGGCAAGGGTGAGATCAAGTATTCGACCGAATCCTACGGCTGGGTGGTGGCCCTGCGGCGCCGGTCGGCTCTGCGCCGGATCCGCAAGGCCTGCAAGCCCCTCAGGGGCGCGGTGACCGACGAATTCGAAAGGGAGGACGCGGAAGTTACCTATTCCGGAGTGGGGATCGAGGAAAGCATGAACTCGGGCCTGGCCCACTACCGCGTGCACCCGTTCATGCATCTCGTTTTTGAATGCGTTCCGGAGGCCAAGCCATGATCGCCCAAGACAAGCCCATCGTGTTCTTCGACCTGGAGGCGACCGGCCTTTTGACCAGCGAGGACCGCATCGTCGACATTTCCCTGGTCAAGCGCTTTCCCGACGG
>CAYHPY010000147.1:0-7070 GCA_964358485.1 uncultured Elusimicrobia bacterium | reverse complement strand
CTTGGCGGCGTTGATCCCGCCCTGGGCCGCGATGGAATGCGCGCGCCGGGGCGAGTCCTGGATGCAGAAAACCTTGACGTTGTAGCCGAGCTCGGCGAGAGAAGCCGCCGCCGAACTGCCGGCCAGTCCCGTGCCGACCACGATCACGTCAAACTTGCGCTTGTTGGCGGGGTTGACCAGTTTGAGCTCGAAGCGGTGGCGCTCCCACTTCTGCTCCATGGGCCCGGCGGGAATCTTGGAATCGAGGTTCATGTCAGCGCCTCACCAGGTAGCAGGCCCAGATCGGCAGGAACGCAAATCCCGCCGCGACCAGGCCCGCGAAGCCCAGGCCCGCCTTTTTGATCAAGGGGGTGTATTTCGGGTGGTTGACCCCGAAGGTGTTGAAGGCGCTCTGGACGCCGTGGCTTAAGTGCAGGCCCAGGGCCCCCATGGCCACGACGTAGAACACGGTGTACGGGCCCCAGGCGAAGGAGTCCATGACCAGGCGGTAAAGGCCGTCCGGCTTGTCCCCGTATTTGAAGGATTTGATGTGGATGATCAGGAAGGTCAGGATCACGGTCCCGGTGGCCGCCATGGTGCCCGAGCCCGGGGTGCGGCCGCCCTTGGAGGCGGAGACGGCGTAGGCCGCGGGGCGGGCGCGGCGGTTCTCCCACTTGAGCCAGAGGGAGGTGACGATGTGCAGGGCAAACAGCGCCAAGAGGCCGATTTCGGCCGGAACCAGGAGGGGGTTGGCCTCCAAAACTTCCGCGTAGTGGTTGAAGGCGTTCTCCCCCACCAACAGGAAGAGGTTTCCGGCCAGGTGGGTCACCAGGAAGCCGCACAGCAGGATTCCCGCCGTCGCGACCGTGATCTTGCGTCCGATGGAGGAGTGGAGGAGCCCGCACAGGGTGCGCATCGGGGGCATTCTATAACATTCCCCCGGAGGGGATGCAAACATCCGTCGTGGCATGAACGAGAAAGGAAGGAACTGCCGTCCGATTTTGAGCGCCCGGGGCAAGTATCAACACTTGTTGGGAAGTTGGCGATCGGACCGGCATGCCTGTTGATTGCTCCTGTAGAATCGAAGGAACATCCGATTGAGTTTCTATAAGCACTGTTGACAGTGCTACCAGCACTGTTCTACGATGGGTGCGCGAGGGGGGGGTATTAATGAAAAGAGGAATTCGACCGGTCCGATGGGCCGTCATCGGGGTTGCGGCAGTTTTTGCGGCCGGTTGTTCCAGCATTGTGAAAGGACGGAGCCAGGAGGTGACATTTCAATCGTCCCCCGAGGGGGCATCGGTTCTTGTCGACGGGCGGATCATCGGCAAGACCCCAATTACAACCTCTTTGCAAAAGAAGAGCGGCCAGAACCTCGTATTCGAAAAAGAAGGATACAAGACTTTGACCATGGTCCTTGAAACCAGGATGAGCGGGTGGTTTTGGGGGAATATCGTCCTCGGCGGTGTTCTGGGATCGACGACTGACGGCGTTACCGGCGCAGTCCATGAATATTCGCCGAGCCAATACATGGTGACCCTTCAGCCCGCGTCCGGAAACCCGGTCGAAAGCAATCAGCGAAGGCCCCGTTCGCAGAAAATAAAGGAATTCATCGTTGTCGGCTACGATAAATTATTGTCCGACATAAAATCCGGTTCCGGGCAATACCTTGCCTCCCTTCTGGATCTGCTTCAAATACGGGATGCAGATCGGGCCGCCGCCATTAAGAAGATTCAAAGCCTAGCCGAACGGTTCGAGAGCATTCCGGATTTTGCCGAGCAGGTTGACTTCGCCTTCCCCGAGAATCGATAGCCGCCTTCGAAGAAGCATGTAATGGCGCGCGTTTGACCAAGCGCGCCGTTCCGTTGTTCATTTGTCTTTTATTGACTTCGCCCGTCTCGGCGGATGGATTCGAACGGGGGTTGCAAGATACCCCTCAATGGAGGGCCCTGCTTCATTATAGGGGGGTGTTGTTCGGGGGCCAAACAAGCGACATCTCTCCCGGCAGGTTCTTTCTTTCGCCGACGGGAAGAAAGGATCCTCAATCCGAGTTGCGTGCGACGATCGATGCGGTCTTTTCCGAGAAAGCGGGGGATTCGCCGGGCGAAGCCCATCCGCGGTGCAGGTTCCCATTGAGGACAGAATGGCTCGAGGAGGTCCTATCTAGGCGGGCTCCATCCGCCCGGTGCGCGGGGCTTGCGGAATGGATCGGACATCCAAGCAGCGTCGATTTGGTGTTCGCCGATTATGATTTCGGAAACCCGGCCTCGGCCTATGGCCACATATTTCTCAGGGTGAACCAGGCGGGCAGACCGGAGGATGCCCGTCTCATAGATGTTGCTGTCGGATTTGCTGCGGCCCTAGAGGGGGGCACCTCGCCGGGTTTTGCGCTAAAGGCGCTGATGGGGGGAGTGCCTGGAAAATTCTCCGTCGGCCCATACTACCTCAAGGTTAAGGAGTATTCCCAGGCCCAGTCGCGGGATTTGTGGGAATACCGCCTTGGGCTTAGCTCCGCCGCCGCCCGCCGTCTACTGATGCATATCTGGGAACTCGGGGAGGCCCAAATCCCCTATTCCTTCCTGACCAGGAACTGCGCTTATCAACTGCTGCCGCTTCTGGACGTGGCGGAGCCCTCGTTGGGTCTTTCCCATTGGGCCCGTTTGGGTGCCGCCCCCGCAGACGTGGTGAGATTCCTCGGCCGGCAGGCGGGCTTTTCCGGGACTCTATTCCGGCCATCGATCGACAGCGCTTTGCTGATGAGGCGCGCGCGCATGTCCAAAAGGGATAGGGCGCTGGTCGATGCACTCGCGAGGATGGTCAGCGGATCGGCGATATCCGTGCTTGAGACTCTTCCCTCGGGCCGGCAGGCCAACATGCTCGATGCGGCCTATGATCTTGCGCGTTCAAGAAAGAATGGCAAGGGGCTTTTCGCCGCGGGCCGGTATGGTGAAAATATTGGCACACTGTTAAATTTGCGGAAGAAATTGCCTTCTCCCCCCGCGATCAAAAACTGGGACACAGGGCGCGCCTCTCCCGATGCGGGGCATGGCACCACCGCGGTCGGCGCACTCTTCGGAGGTGATCGGCATGGACAATTCGCCGAAGTAGCATTGAGACCCGTGCTTCATGATATCCTTGCCGCCCAAGAGGGATTTCAGGAAAACACCCAATTCGAATTGCTCGGCCTGAGATTCAGGGCAGGAGAGGGTAGGGGAGTCTATCTTCAGCAGTTCGATCTGTTCAATTTAGCGTCCGTCCAACCCTGGGAATCTTGGCTTCGAAAGCATTCTTGGCGCTTTGAAGTTGGAATGCGCCAAGCTGAGGAAAAAAATTGCAGCGGGCGATCCTGCCTTATTTCCGTCCTCAATGGAGGATACGGCGCTTCCGTTCAAATCGGTGAATCCAGAAGAACTACGATTTTCGCGTTGGCCGAAGCGGAATTCGGGGCCGGGAGTCAATTGGAACGCGGTTGGAGAGGGGGAGGTGGGGGCTCGGCGGGAGTAATATTGAAGGGGGGACCGTTTAGGGCTCTTATGGAATTTTCCGATCGACGCTATCCGTTGGGAGACGGCAGGCAGAACACCCTGGCTAGATGCGGCGCGTCGTGGACGTTGGCTCGCGATATCGAGATTCGGGCCGCCCTCGTGAGCCGCCGTCCGCATGAGGAATATTCCTTCGGGGGCCGGATTTCATTCTAGTACCGGGCGAAAGAAATTGACCTATTCGACTTTCCCTGGTTGGAGGCGGGCCACCATGTCGCTGACTACGCCCATGACCAGCTTGCGGCCTTTGGGGTCCAGGTCCTTGACGATGCGCTCCAGGGCCGCGTCTTGGGGATTATTGGAGGCCTTGCCGGGGAGAAGCTGGGCCGGCTCCACGTTGAGCGCGCGGGCGATGGCCAGCAAGGTTTTGAGGCTGGGGATATTCTTGCCCCGTTCGATCTGGCCGTAGAAAGAGAAGTCGATCCCCGCCTGGTCGGCGACTTGGGCCTGCGTGAGTTTGAGGGCCGTCCGAACCGAGCGCATTCGGGTCCCGATCTCGGAGTACAGCTTGTCCATGGGTGGTATTCAAGGACTTTTAGCCTCCCAAATAGAACATTGCATAAGCACTGGTAATAGTGTCTATATACATGTCATGCTTTGGGAACCGAAAGGAAATATGGATTTCGCCGACCACGTCTTTGCCGCCTTGAAGGCCGCCGTCGAGGACTTCGGCAAAGTCCGCGGAAGGGTCAAGGACCCGCGGACGGCGGCGTTGCTGGAGGGAAAGATGCGTTTCCTCGGCCGCCGGATTCAAGAGACGGAAAGGGAGTTGCGGCGGATTGAAATGAAAAAATTCGTCATCGCGGCTTTTGCTTTGTGGGCTTTCCCGGCATCCGTTCCGCGACCGTGTCATGCTCTCGGCGGAAATGGCAAAGGATTCGTCGCCTTTGACCTCTTCTTGCCGGGAAACGGGGGCGATGATTTCTTTAACGATGTGCAGAAGGAAGCGGACATCCTGAGGAATATGGGATACACATCCGCTTACTCCGCCCAGGCCGTGAGAGCACTTGGAGGCCGGGGAGGTTTTCTGTTCGCCGTCAATGAAAAATTCAAAGCCGGCCCCTCGGTGGGATTTGTCGCTGGGCCCAACGCGAGCGCGTCCATGCTCCTTACCGGAGGGGGGTTGTCGGGGACCCTGACCGCCACTCGGGATGTCAGCTATTTCCGAACATTAATTGAGCAACGGCTAAGCGTTCCTCTGGGCGAGAAGTTTTCTTTCGATTTGGGAGGTGGTTTCGGAATGGCCTACGGGGCCGTGAAAGTAAAGGTCCATTGCGTTGGCTCGGCGTGTCTTTCCTCGGGCTCCACGAATTCCGAATCCTCCAGTTGGAGCGGATTATCCTGGGAAATCTCTCCTGGTTTTTCCGCCGGAGACTTCTTTTTCGCCTATCGATACGCGGGTTTCCCGCCTTTCAAAGGCACTGACGGACTCTCTCCTATCAATTGGACGACTTCGGGCTTCACAACTGGGTGGGCTTTTTGAGGGGGGCGGGCGTGGGGAGGTCCCTCGGTTAAAACAGGATCGTAATTCTCGCCCCCGGAAAAATATATTTCAAGCTGTTGGCGTCGTCCAAGATGTAGTGGTAGCGGACGTCCGCGGCCAATTGCAGGGATTCCCTCAAGTTGACCTCGAACCCGCCTCCCAAGTTGACGCCCAGGAAGGACCCCGCCCTCCGCTCCCCGGCGTTCATGGTCTGGCGGTAGATCCCGCCGCCGAAAATCGCGTAGGGGCGCAGGTCGGCGCCCGTCATTTCTTCTTGGGCCCCCAGGCGCACGATGGGCGTGAACCAAATCTGGTTCATTTTCGAGCCGGCGGTGGCGCCCCGCTTGACCTTGTGGGAGAGCGCCGAGCCCAATTCCGCGCCCCAGCCGAACCAGCCGGGTTGGGCGAACCGGAGGTAATCCAGGGAGAAGGCCGTGGAATCGGCGAAGAGATCCGCCTCTCCGCCGGCGACGATCGCCTGGCCCAAAGTGAGGGACAGGGCCCAGTCCGGCAATTCCTCGCAATGGGCGGGGGTGGATAATACCAGGAGAAATGCGGCCAGAAAACCCCGCAATCGCGGCCCGGGGAAGGGGATCAAACCTTCTGATGCCCGGATTCGTCCAGGGCGATGGTGGCGCCTTTCAAATCCTTTTCAGGGAGATCCTTTAAGACGAGGCTTAAAGCCTGGACAATTCGCTCCAGAACCGGGGGGTGGATGCGAATGCAAATGACTCCCGGTTTCGACTGACTTGGAGACCGTTTGTACCCCAGGAAATCCTTGTCGTGGGTCAGGAGAATCCGATCCTCGGCGATGGCTAACGCCAAAACCTCTCCGTTCTTGATGCCTGGTGGGACTCGCTTCACATCGTGGGCGAGGCCGCGGAGAAACCCGCCCGTTCCGGCGTGGAGATTCTCGTCCAGAAGAAAACGCATCAACCCGCGGGGGCGAATTTCCCGCTGTCCACGGCTTGGGCGGCGAAGTGGAGGGCGGCTTTCACGTGCCGGGCATCAAGTTGGGGAAAGCCCTTCAAGAGTTCTTCGGACGATTGTCCGGCCTCCATCAGTTCCAAGACGGTGGCGACCATGACGCGGGTGCCTTTGAAGCAGGGTTTCCCGTGGCAAATGTCCGGATCGATGGCGATGTAGTCCGAGACTCGAAGAGTTTCCATCCGCCTTCAGTTTAACACCCCCCGGGGGTAAATTCAAGGGGTGTTCAAACGGAGCGGGGAACTTGCTCCTGGAGCAAGTTGGGGACCTAATTGTTAATGTTTATAGTAAACACTAAACTATAAACAATGAAAACCTCAACGGCGCGCGCCGCTGCGTTCCTCCTGTTGCTGGCCGCCGCCCCGGTCCAAGCCCAGCTCATCCCGGACCAGGAGTGGGGCTTCTCCTTGGGCCTGCTGCGCGGGCCGGGTTTCGGTCCCGCGGCCGGCATACAAGGGGCGACCCAGCCGCTCAAGAAGGAAGGCTATTATGTCCAGCTTGCCGCCGACCGGTGGATCCGCGACGAGCTGGCAATCGGCCTGGAGTGGGGGGTGACCGTGGACCAACATCCCGTGGGGGGCACGATCAAGCGGGACGTGGACGGGGACGGCAATCCGGAATTCTTGATGTATCGGTTTCACTCCCAATACATGCACGTGACCCCGACCTTGAAGCTGTCCCGCCTCTGGGAGGACGACGCTTTGGCCACCCGCCTCTACTGGATCCTGGGCGCGGGCTGGTACCATCACGACATCAGCCAGGGTTCGGCCAAGATCCTGGGGTTCAAGACCAGCGCCGGCAAGACCGACCACGGGGATTATTTCCCGATCCCGGGGCGGACCGTGGACGCCTTCGGCTTCAACGCGGGGGCGGGAGTCTCCTTCAAGCCCGGCAGCAAGAAATGGGTGTACGGCTTGGACCTGCGCTACCACAGGATCAACATGGATTTCTCCCAGGCGCTTTTCGACCCCGAGTTTTTCATGCCCACCTTGCGGGTCGCCCGGGCCTTCTAATAGAATCCCCGCATGGTGCGTCCTGAACAAGCTGCATCGTACTTGCGGGTGGAAGTCCCGTCCGGG
>CAYHPY010000146.1:0-7280 GCA_964358485.1 uncultured Elusimicrobia bacterium | reverse complement strand
CATCCAGTTTCTGGAGTACCGCCCCGTCGCGCCGTGGCGCGCGCGTTGGGGCTGGGGCCGCCGCAATCACCGCAAGATTCTGGTCGTCGACGGAAAGGTGGCCTTTACCGGGGGCATGAACATTTCCGACGACCACGCCCCCCTGGACGAGGGCGGCTCGGAGTGGCGGGACATGCACGTCCGGGTGGAGGGTCCCGCCGCCTTCGAACTGGAGCGCCTGTTTCGCGCCGTGTGGTTCGAGGAAACCGGGCGCCGATTCGCCGACCAGGGGGACCCCCCCGGGCCCGCGGGCCCGGCCAAGGTCTGGGTGGCGGCCAATCAGGAATTTCTCAACCGCTACACCATCCGCTCCGCATATCTGGCCGTCCTTAGGGCGGCCCGGCGGTCGGTCTGCATCGCCAACGCCTATTTCGTCCCCGATCGGGGGATCCGCCGCGCCCTGGCCGCGGCCGCCCGCCGGGGAGTCGATGTCCGCATCCTGGTCCCGGGCCGCACCGATGTTCCGGCCGTTTGGTACGCGGGGCGTTACCGCTTCGACTACCTTCTGCGCCACGGGGTCCACCTCCTGGAGTGGCCCGGGCCGGTTCTGCACGCCAAGACGGCGGTTGTCGACGGGACCTGGTGCGCGGTGGGCTCCTACAACCTCGACCATCGCAGCCTACTTCACAACCTGGAGGTCAACCTGCACATCCGCGACGAGAATTTCGCCGGGCAAATGCAGGAGGTCTTCGAGGAGGACGCCGCCCGGTCCCGGGAGTTGAGCCTGGAGCAATGGCGGGGGCGGCCGTTCGTCGACCGGGTCTTCGAACGCTTCTTCTACTTCTTCCGCTACTTTTTTTAGTAGGCTTGCCCCCATGAAGGCGGTCACCATCGCGCGCACCGGCGGGCCCGAGGTCTTGGAGGTCCGCGAGTCCCCCGACCCCGAGCCCGGCCCAGGGCAGGTTCGCGTCCGGGTCAAGGCCGCCGGCGTCAATTTCGCCGACATCCTCATGCGCATGGGCCTTTACCCCGGCGCCCCGAAGACCCCTTTCGTCCCCGGCTACGAAGCCGCCGGAGTCATCGACAAACTGGGGCCGGGCGCGCGGGGGGTCGGAGAAGGGGAGGCCGTCGTCGCCCCGACCAATTTCGGGGGCTACGCCGATACGCTCATCGCCCGGGCCGACGAGGTCTTCCCCCTCCCCAAGGGGAAATCCTTCCAGGCCGCCGCCGCGCTGACCGTCAATTACCTCACGGCCTACGAGGCCCTCGTCGAACAGGGCCACCTCCAAAAGGGCCGCCGCGTCCTCATCCACGGGGCCGCGGGCGGCGTGGGCATCGCCGCCATCCAGGTCGCCCGCATCTTCGGGGCGGAAGTCTTCGGCACGGCTTCGCCCTCCAAGCACGACACCCTGAAAAATCTCGGCGTCCGGCCGATCGACTACAACCGCGAGGATTTCGAAGGCCGGGTCAAGGAATGGACCAAGGGACGGGGCGTGGACCTGGTCCTCGATCCCGTCGGCGGCGTTAATTTCAAGAAATCCTACCGGTGCCTGGCGCCGGGCGGCAAACTCATCGTGTACGGATTTTCGGCCGCCGCCTCCGGTCCCACCCGGAGTTGGCTTCGGCTCCTCTGGCACGGCTTGAGAACCCCGCGCTTCTCCGCCTTCGATCTGATGACCTCCAACAAAGGGGTGGTCGGCATCCACCTCGGGCGGATGACCGGGGAGACCGAGCGCCTCAAGCCCCACATGGCCCAGCTGGTCGAATGGTGGGGCCAGGGCAAGATCGAGCCGGTGGTGGGCGCCTCCTTCCCGTTGGAGATGGCGCGCCAAGCCCATGAATTCATCCAGGACCGGCGCAATATCGGCAAAGTGGTCCTCACGGTGGGCCCCCAGTGAGGCTCTACATCCTCCGCCACGGCCATGCCCCGGGCGTCTCCGAGGCCCGCGTGGCCTCGGACGCGGAGCGGCCGCTCTCCGAAAGCGGCCGGCAGGACGTCCGCGCCGCCGCCTCGGAGATTCTCGAACGCGGCGGCCGTCCCGCGCTCATCCTGCACAGCCCCCTGCGCCGGGCGGCGGAAACCGCCCGGGAGGCGGCCGCCGTCCTCAAGCCCGCCCAAGGAGTGGAGCTCTTCTCCCCGCTCTCCAACGAACTGCCGGGCCCCGAACTCTGGTCCCGCCTGGAAAAGCGTTGCGCGGACATAGAGGAAGTCCTGGCGGTCGGACACATGCCCCAGCTCGGAGAGCTGGCCGCCTGCCTCTGCGGGACGAGCTTCGCCATAAAAACGGCGGGCCTGGTGGCCCTGGAAACCCATCCCAACGGCTCCATGGCGGCCCTCTGGTCCCGAAATCCCGAAGAGCGCTGATCGGAGCCAGGACTGGAAATTAGTATAATCTTCGGATGCCCGTCCAACGGCGGAGAAAATCGGACTCCGAGGAAAGCATCCCCGCATGGCGCAAGACGCCCCATTACGTCGCCTACCCCCTCCTGGGGGCCTTTTTCGGCCTCTGCTCGCCCATCGGCGCCTTCCTCATGCGCTACTGGATGGCCGACCCCATCCTCACCAACCTTTGGTTTCGCAACGAGCTCCAGTACAATTTCATGTTTTACGCCTATATGGGCTTCGGCACCGTTTTCGCTTTCATCATCTTCGGCTACATCCTGGGCCTGCGCAGCGAGAAGCAGCGCATCAAGAACCGGATTCTCGGCGCCCGGGTGGAGGAGCTTCACCTCAAATCGGTCACCGACAGCCTCACCGGCACCTACTCCCACGGCTACCTCCATGAGATTCTGGAACTCGAGATCCAGGAAACCCTGACCCGCGACCGCCCCCTCTCGGTCCTGATGCTCGACATCGACGACTTCAAGAAGATCAACGACACCCACGGGCATCTTTTCGGGGACCGGGTGATCAAGGAGACCGCCGAGACCATCCTGGGGACCATCCGCTCCGAGGACATCGTGGGGCGGTTGGGCGGAGACGAGTTTTTGGTCATCATGCCCGAAGCCGACTCCGAAACGGCCTCCCAGGTCGCCGAGCGCATCTGCGCCGACATCGCGGCGCGGGGCCTGCTGGCCACGGTCTCCATCGGAGCCGCCACCTTCCAGGGCAACAAGGAAGGCCCCAAGGAGCTCCTGCGCCGCGCCGACGCCAATCTCTACCACGCCAAGCACGAGGGGAAAAACCGGGTGAGCGCCTCCTTGCTCATCACCCGGATTCCGGCGCGCGCCGGGGAGCGGCACGTTCCGCCGAATTGAGCGGCCGCTACGCGGCCGTGGAATTGGAGCAGTCGGATTTAAAAGAACACCGGGGACAAAACGAAGTTTCCGGCGTCATGCCGCCCCCCTCGATTCCGTCGGCCGCCTTGAGGATCAGGGCCTTGAGCTCTTCCTCCCCCGAAGGATCGTAGGGAACGCTCAGAATCTTGGCCTTGGACAGCTCGATGACGGTCAGCACGGCCGGTTTCATGGCCAGGCTTTCCTTGGCGCCGAGGGCGTAAAACCTCAACTGGAGGCTCCGGGCCGGGGACTCCGAGGCCCCTCCCTCCCCGACCCAGGTCTTGTAGTCGATGATCTCATGCCCGCCGTCGGGCAGAAGATCGATCCGGTCGATCATGCCCCGGACGGTGTGGCGGCCCAGGGGATAGACAAACTCCCGTTCCACCCCCGCCACTTGGCTCCGGCGGTCGGCCTCCAGCTCGAAGCAGCGCTTCAGGATTCTTCGGCCCTTGTCGGCCCAGAGCTTGTCCTCCTTGGGGTCCAGGGTCCGCGGACGCACCCGACGGCGTTCGAAGCAGTCCAGGAGGCGGTCCAGGCCGGCATCGCCGGCGCTGTCGCGGTAATAGCTCTCCAGCGCCCGGTGAAGGGAAATCCCAAGGGCGGATTCGGGGGTCTGGGGAGGACGCCGCCCGTCCACGAACCTCAGCTTGTACTGCCAAGGGCATTCCAGGTAGACGCGCAGTTGGGAAAAACTGATTTCCATCAGCCCTTCGCGGCCTTGACGAAGCTCATGAAGGTGTCGCCGTATTTTTCCCGCCGAATCAACTCCAAGCCCGGCGGAATCTCCACCGGCTCCTTGACCTGGTGCTGGCAGACGATCAGGGCGTCCGGAGCCAGGAGGCCGGCCTCCAGCACCCGCTTGAGCGTCGGGGTCGTGAGGGCCAGGGGCCTTTTCTCGAGGTCCTTATAAGGCGGTCCGAGGAAAATGAGATCGAATTGCGAAATCCCGGCCCGGAAGGCGATCCAGGAAAGATCCTCCAGGGCGTTTCCCGGCTGGGCCGCCCCCCGCCCGGAAAAGCCGGCCCGCTCCAGGTTCTTGCGGATCACCTCCAGGCAGCGTTTGTCCCGTTCCACGAAAAAGGCGTATTCCGCGCCGCGGGAGAGGGCTTCGAGGCCGACGGCCCCGGTTCCGGCGTAAAGGTCCAGGAATTTCGCCCCGAGGGTCCTCGGGCGCAGGATGTCGAAAAGCGACTGTTTGAGCCGGGAGGAGATCGGCCGGGTGCCGACCTCTTCGCCGACGCTCAGAATGCGCCGCCCACGACCGCTGCCGCCGATGATTCGCATTGGGTCCTCGCCCAATATTATAGAATAGAACCATGGAGCCTGGAGGGCCATGGGCCGCAAAGTAATCGTCGTCGACGACGACGAAATCGTCGGCAATCTCAGCCTGGATCTTTTGCTCAACGCGGGTTTCGACGCCGAGCTGATCCAGGACAGCCTGTCGGCCGCCGAGACCATCAAGGCCCGCCGGCCCGAGCTGGTGGTCCTCGACATCATGATGCCCGGCCTCGACGGGCTGACTCTCTGCCGCAACCTCCGGGCCGACCCGGAATTGGCCGACCTGAAAATCGTGATGGTGTCTGGGAAATCCTACCAAGAGGACCGGGAGCGGGCCATCAAGTACGGGGCGAACCTGTTTCTTAAGAAGCCCTACGACCTCATGGGATTTGCCAAGGCCATCAACTCGATTCTAGAAAACGGCCCGGCGCACCCCTCCAGCGAGGGCGGCCCGGAGTCGGGACCCGGGGAATTCGCTCCCGTCCCGGACCCAAAAATTCAATTTGAGGTTTGGGGCTGCCGCAGCCTCTCGCCGCACACCCAGCCGGTCCGCTCCACTTACGGCTACGAGACCTCCTGCGTCTCCGTCGAAATCGGCGGCCGCCTGCTGATCTTCGACGCCGGCTCCGGGCTCAAGGCTCTCGGCGAGAGGATCGTCAAGGAGGGGCGTTTTAAGGAAGCCTGGCTTTTCCTAACCCATTTCCACCGGGACCACGTTTCAGGCCTGGGCCTTTTCGCCCCCCTGGGCATGGCGGGCTTTCAGCTCAACATCACGGGCGCCCGAGATCCCGATCGTAGCCTCGAAGAGTCGGTCAAAGACGCCATTCTTGGCGCGCCCGGCTCCAATGAGGAGATTCTGGCCGACATTGAGCTCTTCGAAGTCCGCGAGGAGCCTTACGAGCCGATCCCCGGGATCAAGATGACCCCGTTTTACTCCAACCACCCGGGAAGGACCCTGGGCTTTTTAGTGGAGGCCGAGGGGCGGCGGTTCGCCTATTGTCCGGATTCCGAGCTCTACGGCGAGGGCGCCAGCGCCCTCCAGGATTACGACGAGCGGCTCGGCAAGATCGTGGGGGGAGTCGACTTCCTCATCCACGACGGACGCTACACCGAGGAAGATTACGCCAGCCGCAAGAACAACGGACATTCCTCCTGGGCCGTGACGGTGGACTTCGCCGCGCGCACGGGGGTCAAACGCCTGCTGCTCTTCCACCATGACGACGAGCACGACGACCAGGTCCTCGCCGCCGTCCGCGCCGAGGCCCAGCGCCGCGTCGAGTCCAAGGGCTCCGCCCTGGAATGCCGCCTCGCCCGGACGGGATTTAAGGCCTCCCTTTGAGCGGAAAGATCATCGTCGTCGACGACGATCCCATGGTGGGCAACCTCACCCTGGAACTGCTCCTGGGCGATGGACTGGACGCGGAGCTCGTGACCGACAGCCTGCTGGTCGTGGAGGCCGTCAAGGAAAAAAAACCGGCCCTGGTGATCCTGGACATCCTGATGCCGGGCGTCGACGGCCTCACCTTATGCCGGATCATCAAGACCGAACCCGAGTTCAAAGGCATCAAGGTCGCCGTGGTCTCGGGCAAGGACTATGTTGAGGACAAACAGCGCGCCCTCAACTACGGGGCGGACCTCTTCATCCAGAAACCCTACGACGTCGCGGCCTTCGCCCCCACCATCCGCAAGCTTATCGGCCTGCCCGCCGGGGAGTCCATGCCCGCGGCCCCGGAAGAAGCCCCCGCCGAACCGGCCCGCAAGGAAGGCGCCCGGATCAAGACCAAGATTTGGGGCTGCCGGAGCCTCTCCCCCCGCTCGGGGGACGGGGCCTCCAAGGCCGGGTTCGGCTATAAAACCTCCTGCGTCTCCGTGGAATACGGGGAACACCGGATCATTTTCGACGCGGGGACCGGGATCAAGGATCTGGGTCTGGCCATCATGGAGGCGGGCCCCCCCGGAGACCTCTGGCTGTTTCTCAGCCATTTCCACAAGGACCATGTCGAAGGGTTGGGAACCTTTCCCTGCGCCCAGGTCCGCGGGATCACCTTGAACATCGGCGGCTCGGCGGAGGCCGGAAAATCCCTGGAGGAACTCCTCCAGCAGGCCTTCGCCGAAAGCTCATCCCCCCAGGCCCGGGTCTCGGCCGAGATCCAACCCTTCGAACTCCGGGAGGAATCTTACGACCTCTTCCCCGGGACTCGCCTGACCTCCTTCTACGCCAACCACCCCGGCCACACCCTGGGCTACGTCCTTGAGGCCGAGGGGGCCAAAATCGTGTACTGCCCGGATTCGGAGCTCTATGGGGAGACCGGGACCGCCCTGCAGGACTACGATCAGAAGCTCGGGGGTCTGGCGGTGGGGGCGGACCTGCTCATCCATGACGCGCGCTACACCGACGACGACTACCACGCCCGGCGCAACAACGGGCATTCGAGCTGGCTGAGCGCCGTGGATTTCGCCAACCGCTTCCGGGTCAAGCGCCTGGCGCTCTTCCACCACGACGACCAATACGACGAGAAGCGCCTCCTCGAGATCGGCCGCCAGGCCGCCGAACACGCCCAGAAAAGCGGGTACGGCGTCGAGGTCCTGATGGCCCGCGAGGGCCTTGAAATCGGGATCTAGGCGCCTAAGAGCCTATCCCAATAACTGTAGGGCCCTTCGGAGGCCCGAGCATGAGACGAATGCGAGAAGCGACGAGGGCGCATGGCGGTAGCCATGTAACCGAGGAGCGACGAAGCAATCGT
>CAYHPY010000145.1:0-7423 GCA_964358485.1 uncultured Elusimicrobia bacterium | reverse complement strand
TCCCAGGGCTGAAGCCGCCCCGGTCACGACGGTCCGGCCCGGCGGCGGTTGACCTGGGCTGACGCGCCCGCGCTCCCGTTCGACGACCGCTGAAATCGCCTGGTATTTGTCGAATCTTGGGTTCCAGCCCAACCCGCGGAGGGCTCCGTCATCGATGAGAAGCGCCGACCTTAAAAGCACCTTTGCCTTGAACGGAATCCAGGGGGTGAAATAACCCGATATCGCCGCCAGCCAATCCACCCCTAGCCGCCTGCGCCCCGGCGCCGCCAGTTCTAAAATATCCCCAATTCGGATAGAGTCCCCTCCGGCGAAAAAAATCCGGCCGGAAGCGGACTCGTTTTCAGCGGCGGTGATGATCCCTTGGGCCAAATCCTCGACGTGGACGACGCAGACCCGCCCAGGCCAATTCACCTTCGAGAATAGCCGTGCCTCCGCGGCCATCCTGGCGAAGACGGCAACATGGCTATCCACCCGCATGTCCGGCCCCACGACCATGGCGGGCCGAACAATCGAAAACGGAAGGCCGGATGCGCTGGTCAAACGCTCTCCCTCCAACTTGGATCGGCCGTAATCCGATGTGGGATGGGTGGACGAGGCCTCACTTAGGGGCGATTTGCAGTCGTCTCGTCTTCCGCGGTCGACCGCGCCCATCGTGCTGATGAAAACGAACCGACGGAGGCCTGGCGCGTATGAGGCGACGGCCTCAAGGAGGGCACGGGTGGCATGGACATTGGCGTCTTGATATTGCGGTCCGTTGCCGAACCTCGCCTCCCCGGCGAGATGAATCACGTAGTCGCATTCGCTGAGGGCGGGGCCATAGGTATCCGGCCGGTCAAAGGTCGCCACCACCACACGAACATCCGGGGGAAGCAAACCCGGCGCCGGAGCCGCCCGCGCCAATGCCGTGACCGCCCGGCCATTTTGGACCAGGACGCGGCAGAGGTGCCGGCCGATGAAGCCGTTCGCCCCGGTCACGAAATAACGGATCATGACACTTTGTGCCTAATTCACCCTATCCGGGGAGGCACGGCCGGACTGGAACTTTCTTTCTCCGCGACTAAGACCGTGTTCCAGCAATAACGGCCGAGCCAGGGAATCCTTCGCAGCAAGACGTCGTCCAGGCGCTTAAGGGGCCCGAACAGGAATTGATATTTATCCGCGTCTTCAATTACTTTCTTCCAGTATCGAACCTTGCCGGGGGAGACGCGCTCGACAATAAAGAAGTGAATGAACAAGTAAAGAGTCAGGAGCCAAAATTCCCGGTGCTGAAGCTTCGAAAACACCGAACGGACCCGGTCAAAGTCACCGAATCCAAGCGGGAATTCCGTCGGCGTGCGGTTTTCCGCGGCAAGATGCCGGTAAAGCCCAATGACGGGGTTATGCTTCAAAGGTTCGATGAACGCCGCCTTGCCGCCGGGTTTGAGGACGCGGCGGATTTCCTTCAGGGCCGGGATCAAATCGACGTGGTGAAGGACCCCGTTGGCGAAAACCAAGTCGAATGAGCAATCGGCAAATGGGAGTTTCTCAGCCACACCAGCGTGGAGATTCAATAAAACACCGTGTTTCTCAGCGAGACGACGCGCGACCGCGACCATCTTCGGCGAAATGTCCAGCGCGTCGACAACGGCACCGTTCAGGGCGAAATACACGGAGGTTTCGCCGGCGCCGCAGCCCAAATCCAGAATCTTTTTTCCTGCCACCGGGGAAAGGCTTTCGAAAGCGAAGCGGTTCTCCATCGCCGTGGAAGCCTCGAACGACTCTCGGACCAACAACCCCCCAACATCAATTCCCTGCGCCCAACGGTCATGGAATTCCTGCTCGATGACCTGTTTCTCAGTCCGACCGGCCTCCTGGGACATGGGAGATTATACTAAATTCAGGTTCTTCCACGAAAAATGGACCAAAAGGTCAATTACAACGGATAGGAGGGGACCGAAACCGCAGGAAATGGTACCATAGCGTCACGCGTGACACATCCTGCCGCGGCCTTAGACGCCCACCTGGCGAGCCCTAGAAAAATATTATCGGCTTTTTCCGTCGCCTCCGCCGGCACGCTCCTTGCCACGGTCCTAAGCGTCGGGACGAACAAGATCATCGCCGTCATGACCGGAGCCGAGGGAGTCGCGCTGATGGGTCTTTACCGGGGCTTGGGGGCATTCATCCTCGGGGCGGTAACAAGCGGATCAAATCTTTTGGTCATGCAAAAGGTTTCAGCCGCCCGCTCCGAAAGCGAACGCTCCGATCTCATTTCAGCCACGGCCCTATTGACCATCTTGCAGGGGCTCATTATTTTCTTAGCTGCGATTTTGGCTCCAGACGCCATATCCCGCTCGTTGTTTGGATCCCAGCAAAAGGCGGGAGGAATTCTAGAAGTCCAAATTGTCCTTGGCATGACTTTTCTGAACCTCGCCACCCAGGCCGCTATCGCAATTCTCAAAGGCCAGCCGGATGTGAAACCCGTAACAATCTTGCAGGTTGCGACCTCAACCGCAAGCATCCTGCTCATTTTCCCTCTTCTTCAATTGGGCAGGGTCGGCCTGGCCATTAATGTCGGTTCGGGAAGCGCGGTCGGCGCCTGTTTGGGAATATTTTTTATCTTCAAATTATTCCGGCCGAAGTTTAACGAAAAAGGCCTCAAAGAACGCTGGACTTTACTGACTTCGGCCGGGACGTCACCGCTGTGGCTGATCGCCCATTCCGTCGGCTTGTCAGCGGGAATGCTGAGCATACAGTCGTTAATCAACCGCCGCTACGGGCTGGAAGCTTTAGGCTATTTTACCGCGTCGATGCTCATCATCGACACGGCGACCATGGTTTTGATGTCTTCGGCTCGGACCTACATCCTTCCGGCCCTGGGCCGCCTTGAAAGCATGGCAACGAAAGAAGCGCTTTTTCGCAGGATGTTTACCCTTTTATTGGCCGCCAACACGGCCGCGGCCTTGGCGCTAATCCTCGGTGCGCCGCTCATTCTGCGGATTCTTTTCAGCGGCCAACTGGTGGGAGGAACCGAATTTCTCGCCGCTGTCGCGTTCTCTTTGATCGGAGCCTCCGTTGGATGGAGCTACAACGGCTTCCTGCTCCACAGGGGGGATATCCGCCTCTTCGTCACCCTGGATCTTTCATGGATGGCGTATCTTTTTGGCTCTATTTATCTCGCGGCACTATACGACCTCCCCCTTATTTGGGTGGGCGGGATTTACTCAATATGCGGCGTTCTCGGAGCCACGATGTATGCCCTGGTCGTTCGTTTAAAATACGGGAAGGGGTTTTCCAACTCCAGGCTTGCGGGCCAATTCGCCATCGGTCTATCAATAGTCCTAGCGGCCTACGCGCTAAGCCGCAATCCGGGAGGCACCTGGTAAATACGAAGCTTGCGGCGGTGAAATCCAAATGCCACCCGCCCACGGCGCCGGGAAAGGTTCGACAATCCGGAATGCAATTAAGTAAGATCAGTCCATGGGCGGAAATAGTCCCCACCGAGCGGTGATTATCACCGGGCCCGGGTTCCAAGACGAAGAATTCATTTATCCCTACTATCGGCTGCTCGAGGCCGGGTCCAAGGTCAGCGTGGCGACCAAAGATTCCGCCGTGGTGCTCGGGAAATATGGGGTTCCCGCCCGCGGAGATAAGGCCTTTTCGGACTTAAGAGTGGGCGACTACGACCTCGTCCTGCTTCCCGGAGGACACGAAGCCCCGGACCGGGTTCGCCAGGAACCATCGGTCCTCAAGTTCATTGGGGACATGCACCGGGCGGGCAAACTGGTCGCGGCCCTCTGTCATGGGCCCTGGATTCTCATTTCCGCGGGAATAATGAGGGGAAAAAGGGCAACTTGCTACATCGGCATGGCGGATGATTTGAAGAACGCCGGAGCGCATTACGAGGAGACGTCCGTTGTAGAGGATGACAACATCATCACCTCACCTCATTACCGATACAACGGCGACTTCATGAAGGCGATTCTGGCTAAGTTCTAGGACCTGAGCAGGTTCACTATGGCCGTTCACCGGGTTCGTCGAACCAAGCTAGATACCCGTTCCTTGGCGGATAGCCGTCGCCCCGCCTTCCTCGCCTGCCGATCATGGTCCCGCCGTGCTCCCTCTTCAGGGCGCCCGCAGCGGCCCGAGCCCCCCAGGACCGTCGATTTTGCCCGCCTAGTCGTCAATAAACCCTGGGGCCGAGAACACCTTCTTTACCGCAATCGTTTCGCCGGTGTCTGGGCGCTCCATCTCCGGAGGGCGGGAAAAACTTCACTGCATTGCCATCCTGCCAAGAAGACGGGATTAATTGTCCTGGAGGGAACTGCGGTCCTTTCCACCCTCACTTCTTCCTTCCAACTCGAAGCGCTGGAAGGGGTTATCCTCGAACCAGGAGTCTTTCACTCGACCGAGGCGAACTCGAGAAGAAGCGTCCGGATTCTGGAGATTGAAACGCCCCCACTCAAATACGACCTTGTGCGGCTCAGGGACGAATACGGAAGGGCGGGCACGCAATATGAAGATTCTAGTTGCATGCGGCCCCGCCGCACGGCCCACTGGCTCCTACCGACGCTCACTAGGCCCGGGACGAGAAGGCGGCCTTACGGGAGGTTTTGGCTCGAAGTGCGCAAAATTCGAGGATCCTACTCCTCCGCCGACAGGACCGCCTTGCGGCTTAGCCCATTGGTTGTGGTATTGGAGGGAGACGTTCGCTCCCGTGATGGCAGAATCCTCATCGCCCTGGCCGACATCGTACCATCCGCCGACTACCTGAAGGACATCGACTCCCATAAACTCCGCGACCTGACTCTCTTAACCCTACGCCCTGCCGGAAGCAGTAGTGGCGGGGGGGAGAATCGATGAAGGTCTCAGACTACATCATAGAGCACCTTGCCCGACAACGCGGAATTAGGGAAGTTTTCACGATTGTCGGGGGGGCGAACATGCATTTGGTTGACTCTAT
This sequence comes from uncultured Elusimicrobia bacterium, assembly GCA_964358485.1. Taxonomy (GTDB): domain Bacteria; phylum Elusimicrobiota; class Elusimicrobia; order UBA1565; family UBA9628; genus CAYHPY01. The sequence continues at coordinate 2,484 of CAYHPY010000145.1, read as the reverse complement.
CGCCCGGGCCAAGGACATCCGTTACGTCTGCACCCAGCATGAGCAGGCCGCCGCCATGGCCGCCATAGGCTACTCCCGTACCCGCGGAGGCCTTGGAGCGGCGCTTCTCACATCCGGGCCCGGCGGGACAAACGCCCTGACCGGACTATGCTGCGCCTGGACCGATTCGGTCCCCGTCCTTTTTCTATCGGGCCAAGTGGCCATCCGGGACTACACCGACGGTCGAACAATCCGCCAACTCGGGGTTCAGCAGATCAACATCGTCGACATGGTCCGCCCCGCGGCGAAATATGCCGCCTTGGTCGAGCGCCCCGACGACGTCCGATATCAACTGGAGAAAGCCTGCGCGTTGGCCCTGGAAGGGCGCCCTGGCCCCGTCTGGCTGGACATCCCCCAGGACGTGCAGATGGCGGAGGTAGACCCTGGGAAATTGCGCCCCTTTCCGGCCACCGAACTTCCGCCTCGCCCCAACGGCCACGCTGGACGTATTCCGGAAATCGTTGAGCGGCTCAAGGCCGCCCGGCGCCCTCTGGTCATCGTTGGTCAAGGGGCGCGCCTAGCCGGGGCCCGGGAACTCCTCGAGAAAACCCTCCCGGCTCTGGGATTTCCGACTCTTACCACCTGGAACGGTCTTGACCTCTTGGGGGAGGAGCATCCCCTCTACATCGGCAGGTCCGGGGTATTCGGCCAGTACGGCGCGAACTTTGCCGTCGCCAACGCCGACCTCATCCTGAGCCTTGGCTCACGCCTGGACACCCGGCAGACGGGGACCCGCCGCGCCTCCTTCGCCCGGGAGGCGTTCAAAATCGCCGTCGATGTATCGGCGCCTGAATTGGCCAAGGGACTCATCGATATTCAATGCCCGATTCACGCCGACGTCAAGGACTTCCTTGAAGCCCTGCTCCCGTTCCTTTTCGGCTTCCAAGGGGTGGAAATAGGCGGGTGGCTAGCGCGCTGCCGCGAATGGAAAAACCGATACCCCGTGACCCTGCCGACCTACGCCGGCCAGAAGGGGTCCGTCAACTCCTATTTTTTCGTTGATGCTTTAAGCGGCCTGATGGCGTCCGGAGACACCCTGGTGACCGACATGGGCACCAGCTTGACTTGCACCCATCAAGCCTTCAAGGCCAAAGCAGGGCAGATCGTCTTTTCAAACAGCGGTTTCGCCCCGATGGGCTTCGGCCTCCCGGCCGCGATCGGGGCTTGGTTTGCCGCTCCTGACCGCCGCTTGGTCAGCGTGCACGGCGACGGGGGGATCCAGATGAATATCCAGGAATTTCAGACAGTGGCCCATTACAAGATTCCCCTCAAGATCTTCGTGCTTAATAACCGGGAATACGCCACCATAAAGCAGACTCAAAACGCCTACTTCGGAGGGCGCATCGCCGCGGCCGATTTGGCGACCGGATATTCCGCCCCGGATTTCACCGCCGTAGCCCGCGCCTATGGCTTGGCTGCCGAAACAATTTCCGACCATGATGAACTAAGGTCGAAGCTCCGAAATGTTCTGGAAGCCCCCGGAGCCGTGGTGTGCGACGTGAACATGGCCCCCGGGCAGCCCCTGATCCCCATCCTCCAGCAGCGCCGCAGGCGGGACGGAACCGTAGTCACAGACCCGATCGAACGCCTCAGCCCCCGCCTGCCGGAGGAAGAGTTCCAGGCGAATATGATCGTCAAGCCTTTAGACGACTAATTTTTCCGGTCTCGCCAACCGCGCGGGTGTCATTAGGGTTATCGAAGGCCGCCAATGCCCCTCATGCCGAGCAAGCCTCTCAACCCGCCCAATAAGGGAGCCAGCCGCCACAAGATTTTTCCTTTCAATCGGTAGCGCCCGTCGACAAGTTCCGCCTCGCCCATTTCACACAAGCGACCGAGGCGGTTGTCGATGATCTCGTCGATGCCGTAGGAGCCGGCCAGTTCGGAGTCTGAGGCCGTCCCCCGTTCGGCGATCTCCAGCAACAACCTCACCCGCCGCGCCGTCTCTCCCATGTTGAAGATGTTCAGATAGACATACCCCAACGACCAATAAACGAGTAAAAAATACACAACCCCCGCCCCCCCGGGAGCACCCTCCTGGCTGAGGTAAAAGAAAGCGAAGGAAAGCGGCATGGCAAGGATAAAGGAAAGCGCAGCCATGGCCAGCCGGTTGAACCCGCGCGCGAAGCGAGAACCGAGCACATGAACCCCGAACATCAATATGGGCGATAGGGTGCAGGTCACGACTCCCCCGATCAAGCTAACCACCTTTGAGCGGCAAACCCAACGCCGCTCGGTACGCTCTGTAAAAAGCGACAATAATGCGCCCCAACCCCGCCACAACGAGTTTCCCACCCTCGCGCGCCACCCAACCCGAGGCCTCCAGGTCGGCTATCCGGTCGGCCCTTAAGGACCGCATATCCAGTTTGCCCACAATCTCAGCCTTGGTCAACACCTCCGGCGCCTCCTTCAAATGCTTCAGAATTTGCAAGGTTGGAATCCCGGTCT
>CAYHPY010000144.1:0-7443 GCA_964358485.1 uncultured Elusimicrobia bacterium | reverse complement strand
CCCAGGAAGCCGAGATCGGCAAGATCTACAAGGGACACGTCGTCTCCATCAAGGAGTTCGGCGCGTTCGTCGAAATCTTCCCCGGCCGCGAGGGCCTGCTCCACATCTCGCAGATCGCCGTGGAACGGGTCAACCGCGTCGAGGACGTGCTCCACGAGGGCGACGAGGTCGAGGTGAAGGTGCTGGAGGTCGACGGGGACGGCAAGATCCGCCTCTCCCGCAAAGCCGTCCTCTCCCCCGGCTCCGAAGGAGCCCCCGGGGACCGCCCGCCGCGCCGCGACGGACCCCGCGGACCCCGGCGCGAGAGCCACGGCGGGGGACGGCGGCGGTAATTATGGCCAAGAAAGAGGGAGCGAAGTCCGACAACGGGTCGGGTGGGGCGCTGGAGCGCCTGAAGTCCCTCTATCAATTCATGACGGACCACGGCCTCGAGACGCTCGAGCTCGAGGAAGAGGATCGGAAGGTCCGGCTGGTCCGCCGGGGCGCGCAACCCGCGCCTTCGGCCCAGCTGGTGGCGGCCCCCGCGGGGGGAGCTCCGGCTCCCGCCGCGGGAGCTCCGGCTCCCGCGCCGTCGGCGGGGGGCGTGCCGGCCGGCGCCACCGGGGTGAAAGCCCCGATGATGGGAATTTTCTACCGCGCTCCGTCCCCGTCCTCGCCTCCCTTCGTCAAGGAAGGGGACCTCGTCAAACCCGGGCAAGTCATCTGCATGATCGAGGCGATGAAGGTCTTCAACGAAATCAAGGCTGAGTTTCCCGGAATCCTCCTGAGGGCGTTCGTCGAAAACGGGAAACCCGTCAAGTCCGGGCAGGACCTCTTCGCCATCCAGCGGTCCTAACGAGGATCCTTGGGTAATTTCCTGCACCACTACAAGACCCAGGCCAAGGGGAGCAAAAAGCGGCGAGAAGCCCGCGCGACTTTGGCGGGCGCGGTCGCCGTCCTCTGCCTGACGGTCTATCTCTCCTGGTCCCTGGCCGCCCCCAATTCCGCGGGCATGGTCGGGGCGGTGCTGGCCAGCCACCTTTTCGAATTCTTCGGCTATTCGGCGTATCTGCTCCCCTTGCTCCTGCTCAACGCCCTCCTGGTCCGCTTCAAGGCCCCGGAAGCTCCGGGCTGGATCACGGTGACGGTCGGCTCGGCCACCGCCGTGGCGGCCGTCTCCGCCGTGGGGTCCATCTTCGGGGAATGGCTCGGCGCCGTTCCCGGAGCGGGGGGGACGACGGGCTTGGCGATTTCCTCCATCCTGGCTCCGGCCGTCGGGACCTTCGGCGCCATGCTGGTCGCGGTCACGGTCGCGGGCGTCTCGGCCCATGTGTTGCTCGACATCCGCTGGGCCAAGGGCGCGGCCTGGGTCGCCCGCGTCGTAGCCGATGATTACCAAGGGTGGACGCGCGCCCGGAAGGATTTGGCCGACGAGGTGGCCAAGGCCCGCGCGGCGGGGCCCAAGCGGGAACCGGCGCCGGCGGGGGACGAAGAGAGAATCAACGGAACCAACGGCGATAAAGGGGACACCACTAAAGTGGTGTCCCCTTTATCGCCGAAGAAGGCCGTTCCCGCCGAAAAAACGGAAACGCCCCGGGACCAGCCGCGTCCGGCTCCGCCCGGGGCGTTTGAATTGCCATCGCTGGACCTGCTCAAGGCCCCCGCCAAGAGCCGGGACGCAGGACGGCCGGACGAGGGCGAAATCGCCGAGGCCATCCGCAACCTGGAGACGACCCTCAAGAATTTCGGCGTCGACGCCCGGGTCACGGAATACGCTCCGGGCCCGGTCATCACCCGCTACGAGATCAGCCCCGCCCCGGGGGTCAAAGTCAGTTCCATCGTCTCCCTGGCCAACGATCTGGCCCTGGCCATGAAGGCCAAGGGCATCCGCATCGAGGCGCCCATCCCCGGCAAGGCCGCGGTCGGCATCGAGATTCCCAACGCCCGCCCGGCCCAGGTCGTCCTGCGCGAGATCCTGGAGACCCCGGGGCTGAGCCCGGGAGCGTCTTTGCTGTCCTTCGCGGTGGGCCTCTCCGCCGACGGGGCGCCGCTGGTGGCCGACCTCCAAAAGATGCCGCACCTGCTGGTCGCCGGCGCGACCAACTCCGGCAAGTCGGTCCTCATGCACTCCCTGATCCTGTCCATGCTTTTCCGCGCGCGGCCCGACGAGGTCAAGTTCCTGATGATCGACCCCAAGCGCCTGGAGCTGAGCTTCTACAACGGCATCCCGCATCTTTTCGATCCCATGACCCCCTCGGAAAACGTGCAGGTGGTCACCAACGCCAAGGATGCCGCCAAGTCCCTTCAGGCCATGGTCAAGGTCATGGAGGGCCGCTACATCCGCTTTCAAGCCTACGGCGTGCGCAACATCGAGTCCTTCAACAAGGAAGCCGCCAAGCGCGGAGAGCCTCCCGCCTTCTTCATCGTGGTGGTCATCGACGAGCTGGCGGACATCATGCTCGTGGCGCCCGACACCGTCGAGGATTCCATCCAGCGCCTGGCCCAGATGGCCCGCGCGGTGGGCATCCACCTGGTCCTGGCCACCCAACGGCCCTCGGTGGACGTCATCACCGGCGTCATCAAGGCCAACCTCACCAGCCGCATCGCCCTGCAGGTCATCACCAAGATCGACTCGAAGGTCATCCTGGACTGCTCCGGGGCCGAGTCCCTGCAAGGCCGCGGCGACCTTCTCTACCTGGCCCCCGGCTCCCAAAAACCAATCCGGGGCCAGGGCGCCTACGTTTCTGAGGAGGAGATCAATCGCGTGGTCGCAGACCTCTCCTCCAAAGGCAAGCCCGCCTATCCCGCCCTGGACACCATGCCCCAGCAGGGGGAGGCCGATTTGGCCTCCTTCGGGGTCACCGCCCTTGAGTTCTCCCAGGCCCTCAAGCTCGTCATGGAACGCCGGCGCGTTTCCCAGGATCTGCTCAAATCACATTTCGGTTCCTCGGCCCGCGCCACGAATCTGCTGAGCATCCTCGAGGTCAAGGGCTTCATCCACAAGCCCGACGGCTCCAACCGCTGGGAGATCCAGTTCGACCTCATCGACGAGCACCTGCGCAAGAACTTCCCCCAGGCCATGGAGGGGGGAAACGCGCCGTGAAAGCGCTCGCCGCCCTGGCCCTTGGACTCGCGCTTCCGGCTGCCGCCTTCGCGGCCCCCAAACCGGCTCCCGGCGTGAAAAAAGCCGAAAAGAAAAAGAAGGAGGCCCCCGCTCCGCCCGCGGCAAAACCCGACTCCGGCTCGGCGATGGTCCAATACGCCCCGTCCACGGCGGCGATCACCGTTCCCCTGGTCCTGGAACGCTTCGAGGACTTTGACCGCCGCATGACCGCCCTCACCGCCAAATTCCGCCAGACCGTCCGGCTCGATGAGTCGGGAAGCGTCCAAAACGTGGAGGGGGAAGTCGAATTCCTCAAGCCGTCGCGCCTGCGCCTGGAGCGCCTGCGCCCTGAGCGCCAAACCATCGTCTCCGACGGCAGCCTCCTCTGGGCCTACAACCGCGACAACAACCAGGTCATCAAGACCAGCCTCTCGGAGTGGAAGAAGTCCGAGCCCCTCGCGCAAGGGCTTCTGGACTTCGGAAATTACGGCGGCCTCATCAAGCGCTACGACGTCGCGGTCTCCACGGTGGGGGCGGCGGACCGGGACGGGCATCGGCGCTTTGAACTGCGCCTCAAGCCCCGGGACAAGACCGCGGAATTTCTGCTGGACCTCATCCTCTCCACGCGTGATTTTTTCCCTTACGAGGCCCGGATGAAGGTCGGCCAGATTTCGATCTCCTCGCGCTTTGACGCCGTGCGCCTCAACCCGGGGCTCGAGGAAGCGCGCTTTCGCTTCACCCCGCCCGCCGGGACCGACGTGTTCGAAAATTTCCCCTCCGCGAAGGCCACCCCCTGACCATGGAAACTCCCCTAAACGAAAACAACCCCCTGCGCAAAATGCCGTCCCGGCCGGTCGCGCCGATCGCCGCCGACATCGGCTCGGCCCTGAAGGAAGCCCGGCACAAAAAGGGCCACAGCCTCGAGGCCGCCAGCCTCACCACCCGCATCCCCAAGAAATTCCTGGAGGCCCTGGAAGCCAACCGCCTGGAGGAAATCCCCGCCGAGGCCTACCTCCGGGGCTTCCTTAAAAACTACTGCGACTACCTGGAAACCGATTTCGAGCCCCTGTGGCGGATCGTGACGGCCGCCTCCAAGCCCGCGCCGAAGGCCGAAGCCGTCCCCGGCGGGGCGCCTTCGGCCTCCGCTCCAAAAACTCCGGCGGACGCCCCGGCCGCGACTTCCGGAGGGTTGGTCCTGGGCCTGCTCGCGGTCCTGGCGCTCTCCGGCCTGATCCTGCTGAGCGGCGGTTCCCATGAAGGCCCCGCCCCCGCCCCCGCGCCCGCGCCGCCGGAAGCCCTCCAGCCGCTTTCCACGTCCCGAGAGGCGGTCCTGATCGTGGAATTCAAGGACGACGCCTGGATCCGCATCACGGCGGAAGGCGACGTTCGCTTCGAAGGCCGCGTCCCCCGAGGCAGGCGCCAGGAGTGGAAATCCCGGCAGGGTTTCGAGGTCCGAATCCCCTCCCCCGACAGCGTCAGCCTCACCCTCAACGGAGTTCCGTTCTCCCTGAAAACGCCCGATCCCGCCGGAAACTACCGGATCGAGGCGCCGTGACCCTCGCAAACCAACTCACGATCCTTCGGATGGTGTTGGCGGCGGCGATGTTCCTGGCCCTGATGGTCGCCGACCGCGGCTGGCATCTGGCGGCGTTGGGCCTATTGACGGCGGCGATCGTGACCGATTGGATCGACGGCTGGGTGGCCCGCTACACCAACTCGGTGAGCTCTTTCGGAAAGGTGGCCGACCCCATCGCCGACAAGATCCTGGTCATCGGCGCTTTGATCGCGCTGATCCGGACCCGGGAGCTCGCGATCCCGTTGTGGGGAGTTTTTCTGATCATCGCCCGAGAACTCCTGGTCGGGGGGCTACGGGTCCTGGCGGGCTCCCAGGGCAAGGTCCTGGCCGCCGAGAAATGGGGGAAGTGGAAAATGGGCGTGCAAAGCGCCGGGGTCTTTCTCATGCTCGGCATCCTCGTGCTCCGGGAGTACGAACTGGGGCCCGAATGGCTCGAGCGCCTGCCCTACCCGCTGACCGTCCTCTGCGTGGCCGCCACCTGGAGCAGCGCGCTCATGTACGTCCGGCAAAACCGGGAACTCCTGGAAAAATCGTGGAGATGAGGGCCCCCCGGGGGCCGGCCGTCGCGCTTGCCACCGGATTGTATATTAGCTATATTCCGGTGCGTTTTCTGGGCCAACGGAAATGGACGGGCGCCGGTTTTTTGGGGACGATTTGGGGCGTGGTCCTGCTTCCGGTCGTCCCGACCGGGCGGGGGGCATCGGCGGCGTTCCTCCTCGGAGCGGTCCTGCTGTCCGTCTGGCTCTGCACAAGCGCGGAGAGGGAGCTGGGAAACCATGACGACCCGCGGATCATCCTGGACGAAACGGTGGGCTACTGGGCGGCCATCGCGGGGCTTCCCCGCCACGGCCCGGTCCTGGTGGCCGCGTTCATCCTTTTTCGGATTCTCGACGCCTGGAAGCTCCCACCCTACCGCTGGCTCGACCGCCTGCCCGGCGGCTGGGGCATCGTCCTCGACGACGTCGGCGCGGCGGTCTTCGCCAACTTGGCGGTGCGGGGCTTGATGGCTTGGGGGCTGTTTTGAACCCGCGGATCGCGGCGCTGGCGCTCATCCTGACCGCGGGCCCGGCCCACGCGCAATTCGAGTCCCAGGGACGGGCGGGCGCCCCCGTGGATTCCTCGGTCCAAGCCCCCTCGGGAGGAATCCAGGCCAACCTGGGCCCCGAAGTCCCGATGGGCCAAGGGCCCTGGGTGGTGGGGGAAGTCCTTCTTTTTTCCGGCCCCAAGCTGGTCACCGACCCGCTCCTGCGCGACCGCATCCGGGCACGCCGCGGCATGCTCTACACCCGCTCCGACATCGACGCCGACGTGGGTACCCTCAAATCCCTGGCCTCCCTGGAGGACGCCAAGGCCGCCGTCCATGGAATGCCCGAGCTCCCGGTCCCATCGGAATTCGCGGCGGTGGCCGCCTCCACCTTCCAGGTCCGGCTGGTCTACGTCGTCAGGGAACGGGCCCTGCCTCCCGCGCTGGCCGCCGCCCCCGGGGAGGTCAAAACCCCGCCCGCCGCGGTCTCCGGGGTGGTCTTCACGCCCACCGCCTACCGGGGCGCCGGCCGCTTCGCCACCCCGGGCCTGGGCTTGGACTTCAACGCCAGCTATTTCATCGGCCGCCTCTACGGCAAGAACACCTTCGCCAACTCGGTGCGCAAATCCAGCTACATCGACCGGCTCGGCGTTTGGATCCTGACCGCCGACGGCAAGATGCAGGTCCAGTCCGAGGGAGACTGGCGCCCGGCGATGGCGGTGGGCACGCAGGGCGTGCTCCTCTTTCGCGACGCGCCCCAGCCCACGATCACCACCCCGGCGGTCTCCGTCAAGGTCAGCCAAAAAACCACCAAGATCCTGTCGGACGCCTATGTCGTGGCCTCCAAGAAAATCTGGAAGATCCGCACCAGCGCGGGTTTCATGCAGGGCAGTTTCGGGGATTCCGTAGGGCATCTTTCAGAATATCTCACGCCCGAGGCCCTGGACTTCTACGCCGGGCGCCGCGGCGACCGCTCGTGGTCCCGGAGCATGCCTTTCGTCAACCTGCTGTACCTGCCCAAGCCCGAGTACCCGCTGGCCGTGGAGTTCATCAAGTTCAACGGCGCCGCCCTCAACCCCTGGATGCTCAACTTCAAGCTGGGCTACTTCCTTAAAATGAACTTCGACGTCTCCTACCTGAAGTTCAACGGCGGCCAGGAGTACCTGGGCACCATCCAGTTCCGCTACAACCAGTTCCCGCGGAAATAACCCCCTTCGGGAAGTTTCGTTGCATGTCCATGTTTGCCTTTATTTTTTGTCCGTTTCCTTGGTAAAATACCAAGGCACGAAGAAATTCCGGACGGAGAAATCATATGAGCGGTATCGCCGAAAGCATGGGAATGGTCGGGCTGGACGCCGAGACGCGCAAGATGGTCCTGGACACCATCCGCGAGTACGGCAAGAAGAACCTGGGACACGCGCGCCTGGCCAAGCTCGACGAGGAAAACAAATTCCCGACCGACATCATGGGTGACCTCTACGACCCCGAGAAAGTCGCCATCAACCTCATGATGATCCCCGAGAAATACGGCGGCCTGGGCGGCAACTCCTTCGACATCTACCGCGCCTGCGAGCTCCTGTCCCGCTACGACCTGGGCATCTGCACCTCGATCTTCGCCACCTTCCTGGGCATGGACCCGATCTTCGTCGGAGGCACCGATGAGCAGAAGGAGAAGTGGATCAAGAAGATCGTCGAGACCGGCTGCCTGGTGGCCTACGGCGCGACCGAAGCCGCGGCGGGCTCGGATCTGCTGCACCTCAA
>CAYHPY010000143.1:4690-7692 GCA_964358485.1 uncultured Elusimicrobia bacterium | reverse complement strand
GCGCCATCGAAATGATGGGCTCCTACGCCTCCCGATTCGACTTCGACCGCATGGGCGTCATCCCGCGGGCCAGCCCCCGGCAGGCCGACGTCATGATCGTCGCCGGCACCGTCGTCAAAAAGATGGCCGAGCCGATCCTCGAAATCTACCACCAGATGCCCGAGCCCCGATTCGTCATCTCGATGGGCTCCTGCGCCAACTGCGGCGGCCCCTACTACGACTCCTACTCCGTCCTCAAGGGCGTCGACAAGATCATCCCCGTGGACGTCTACATCGCCGGCTGTCCGCCGCGGCCCGAATCCCTGCAGTACGCCGTCATCAAACTCCAGGAAAAGATCGCCCGCATGAAGGTGTCCCGCGGAGCCGGCGCCACGCTCCAGCAGGAGAAAGGCAGCCGGGACATCGCCGCCGCCCCCGGAGAGGCCGCGTGACGATCGAAGAGGCCGGCGCCAAGCTCCAGGAGCGCTTCCCGAAAATCGAGAAAGCCGCGGTTCCGATCAAGGACTACCTCACCTTGCGCCTCTCCTCGGCGGAGGACCTTCTCCCCGTCTCGGAATTTCTCAAGGACGAACTGGGCTTCAATTACCTGGAGATCGTCAGCGCGGTGGATTGGCTCGGCCCCGTGAAGCCCGAAGGCTTTATCCGCGAGCCCAACCCCAACCCCTTTCTCCCCGCAGGCGCGACCCCCCAGCACCAGGCCGGCCCCCCCCCCGGCGCCCCGTACCGGCCCGCTTTTGATATGGTTTGGCTCTTCGGAAACCTCCGGGAGAAGCTCAAGCTCTTCCTCCGGCTCGACATCTCCCGGGAAAATCCCAGGGTGCCCTCCTTGACCGGCCTCTTCAAGGCCGCCGATTGGCAGGAACGCGAAACCTTCGACATGCTCGGCGTCCTCTTCGACGGCCATCCCAACCTGACCAAGATCCTGACCCCCGATTTCATCCAGGGACATCCCCTGCGCAAGGACTATGTCCATGTCAAGGACAAGTATGACCTCTAAAGCCCCCGTCGGCCTCGGCGACGGCCCCGCGGTCAAGTCCGACTCCCTGTTCATCAACCTCGGCCCCCAGCATCCGTCCACGCACGGGGTGCTCCGGGTGGGGCTGACCATCGAGGGGGAATTGATCACCAAGGCCGTCCCCGACATCGGCTACCTTCACCGGGGAACCTCCAAGCTCGCCGAGGTCCGGGGATATCACCATTGCGTGGTCCTGACCGACCGCTGGGACTACGTCTCGGCGATGCCCAACAATCTCGTCTTCTGCCTGGCCGCGGAAAAGATCATGGGACTGAAAGTCCCGCCGCGGGCCGAGCACCTGCGCGTGGCGATGTGCGAGCTCAACCGCCTGGCCAGCCACCTGCTTTTCTTCGGGACCTACGGCATCGACATCGGCGCCTTCACCCCGTTCCTTTACGCTTTCCGGGAGCGGGAAATGATCCTGGACCTATTCGAGTCCCTCTGCGGGGCCCGCCTCACCTACAACTACATCCGTCTGGGCGGCGTGATGGCCGACGTGCCCGCGGACTGGATCGCCAAAACCCGGGAGTTTTTGGAGCATTTCAAGCCCCGCCTGGACGAGTACGACACCCTCCTTTCCTTCAATCCGATTTTCATGGCCCGCACCCAGGGCGTCGGCGTCATTTCCAAGGAGGATGCCGTGGCCTGGGGCCTCTCCGGCCCCAACCTCCGGGGCTCGGGCGTCGAATACGATGTCCGGAAATCCGACCCTTATTCCGCCTACGCCCAATTCGAGTTCGAAATTCCCCTGGGGGAGGAAGGCTCCTGTTGGGACCGCTATTTCTGCCGCGTCCGGGAGATGCGCCAGTCGATCCGGATCATCGAGCAGGCCCTGGCCTCCCTGCCGGCCGGAGAAATCTCCGCCCCGGGCGTGGCCACCGTGCCCAAACCCCCGGCCGGAGAGGCCTACGCCCACGTCGAAGCGTCCCGCGGCGATTTGGGGATCCACCTGGTTTCCGACGGGGGTGTGAGCCCCTTCCGCCTGCAGGTCCGGGCACCCTCCTTCGTCAACCTCGCCATCCTTCAGGAGATGCTGGTCGGCAACAAGGTCTCCGACGTGATCGCGATCCTGGGCTCCATCGACATCGTTCTGGGAGAGGTCGCCCGATGACGGACCCGGCCCCCCCGGGGGCGGCCCCCCCCCCCCCCCACAAAAAACACCCACGCGCGCCCGGCCCCCAAGCCCGCCGCCCCGCCCCCCAAAAAATACGTCCCTCCCTGCCCCGAACCCGTTTTCAACAACAAGAACGGCGCCCTCCTGATCGGAACCCGGATGTCGCCCACCGACCGTTGGCCCAATCCGTGGGGCGACCCGGGCTACGTCAAGGCCGCGGCCCTGCTCGCCGGAATTCTCGGCGCCATATTCGCCGGGAGCGTCTTGGTTGGAGAATTGTCGAAATGGGGGGGGCTCCTCTTCGGCTTGATGGGCGCCCAGGCCGCGGCCCGCGGCGTGCCTCCGCTCGTGGTCGACGGGGTCTGGCTCGCCATCAAGGTTTTGATCGTCCTGCACATCGTCCTGCTCAACGGCCTCTGGGCCATCTGGTGGGAGCGCAAGATCTCGGCCCACATGCAGTCCCGGCTGGGGCCCATGTACGCCGGCGGCTTTCACGGTTGGGCGCAGACCATTTTCGACGGCATCAAGCTCATGTTCAAGGAAGACGTGACGCCCGCCGCGGCCGATCAGTGGGTGCACACCCTCTCGCCGGCCATCGTCGTGGCTCCGGCGATCATCTCCTTCGCCCCGATTCTTTTCGGCGACGGATTGGCCGCCGCGGACATCGACACCGGCGTCCTCTACATCTTCGCGGTCGCCGGCATCTCGGTCATCGGCGTGGTCATGGCGGGCTGGGCCTCCGGCAACAAGTATTCCCTGCTCGGCGGCCTGCGCGCCGCCGCCCAGGTCGTGAGCTACGAGCTCCCCCGCGCCTTCTCCGTGGTGCCGGTGATCATGTTCGCCGGCTCCCTGCACCTGGGCACCATCGCGGCC
>CAYHPY010000143.1:0-4680 GCA_964358485.1 uncultured Elusimicrobia bacterium | reverse complement strand
ATCGCGGCCGGGCAAAGCGGCTACTGGGCGAATTTCCTGCCCAAATGGTACATCTTCTACTTCCCGGTCGGGCCGCTGGCCTTCCTGATCTTTCTCATCGCCTCGGTGGCGGAAACCAACCGCACTCCCTTCGACATCCCGGAAGCCGAGTCCGAGTTGGTCTCGGGCTTTCACACCGAATACTCGGGCATGAAGTGGTCCATATTCTTTTTGGCCGAATACGCCTACGTCCTGCTCTCCTGCTATCTGCTGGCGGTCTTCTTCCTGGGCGGAGGCGCCGCCCCGCTCCCGTTTCTTTCCATCGTTCCGAGCTGGATCTGGATGCTGGCCAAGGCCATGGCCATGATGTTCGTCTTTCTCTGGATCCGTTGGACCTTTCCCCGAATGCGGGCCGACCAGCTGATGGATTTCAACTGGAAACGCCTGCTGCCCTGGTGTTTCGCCAACATCGCCCTGGCGGGGGCCTTCCTCGCGTTCATGGGGCCGGGAGCGCCCAAGCCATGAGCCAGACCTCCGGCGGAATTTTCCAGGGCGCCTGGGCCATCGCCCAGGGCATGGCGATCACCTTCAAGACCATGTGGAAGCCGTCCTGCGTGGTGCAGTATCCGACCCAGAAGCTGGTCCCCTACGAACGATTCCGGGGGGCGCTGTTGTTTGACCCCGAGTACTGCATCGCCTGCAACAAATGCGTGAAAGCCTGCCCCTCCAACTGCATCGCCCTGGAGAACGCGACCAACCCCGAAACCAAGAAGAAGGTCGCCAAGGTGGATTGGTACTCGATCGATTTCGGCAAATGCAATTTCTGCCGCCTCTGCGAGGAGTCCTGCCCTACCGAGCCCAAGAGCGTCTGGCACTCCCTGGACTACGAATTGGTGTTCTACACCCGCGACGAGATGGTCCGCTGCTGGAAGGCCGGGTTCGGCTACATCGGGAAATTTTTCGACCGCCTGGCCAAGGAGTTCCGCGATCCCACCGGGCAGATTTCCATTCACGAGGTCCAGCCCCGGCACGACAAGGGCCTGAACCTGGTCACCGACAAGATGCTGGCCGACAAAGCCGCCGCGGCGGCGGCGGCCAAAGCGGCGGCGGCGGCCGCCGCTCCCGCGCCCAAGCCGGAGGCCCCCAAATGATCGAGTGCGTCGTCTTCTGGTCCCTGGCCGCGGTCGTCGTGATTTCGGCCCTTCTGGTAGTCACCGCCCGCAACACCGTCCACTGCGCCCTGTTTTTGGGCTTGGCCCTGGCGGGGGTGGCGGGGCTCTTCGCCTCCCTCGGCCAGGACTTCCTGTTCGGCGCCCAAATTCTGGTCTACGTCGGCGGCATCGCGGTTTTGATCATGTTCGCCGTCATGCTTCTGGGCCGGGCCTCGGACCTCCATCTTCGGCAGGTCAACAGCCAATGGATGGCCGGCATCCTCATCGGCGCCATCACCCTGACCGGCCTGTCCCGGGTCGTGCGAAACTACCTGGGAGTTCGGGCCCCGGGAGAAGCCGTCCCGACCACCCGCGCCCTCGGCCGCCTGCTCATGGGAGACTACGGCGTGCCCTTCGAACTGATCTCGCTGGTGCTGATGGCCTCGCTGTTGGGCGCGGTCTTTTTCTCGCTGAAAGGGGAGGACAAAGCGTGACCCTGGCCCATTATCTGGGCGTGAGCGCCCTCTTGTTCGTGATCGGCATCTTCGGGGCCCTGACCCGCCGCAACATCGTCGGGATCCTGATGTCGGTGGAACTGATGTTCAACGCGGCCAACCTCAATCTGGCCGCCTTCAACCGCTTCCTGCACCCCGAGGGAGTCATGGGCCAGGCCGTCGCCCTCTTCACCATCACCGTGGCCGCGGCCGAGGTCGTGGTCGGCCTGGCCCTGGTCCTGGCGATCTTCCGCAACAAGGACAGCGTCTACGTCGAGGATTTCAATCTCCTGAGGGGCTAATGCTAGAGCACGTCTACCTGATCCCGCTGATTCCCCTGGCCGCCTCGCTGGTCATCCTCTTCGGGGGCAAGGAAGGCCCCCATTCCAAGATGCCTTTCGTGGGCATCGCCGCCATGGCCTGGTGCCTGCTCCAGTCGATCGGGGCCCTCTACGGCCTGCATCACCTGGGCGGCCACCCCTACACCAAGGATTGGACCTGGTTCTCCTTCGCCGCCGACATGGGCGGAAAATCCTTCTCCCTGGACATGCTCGCGGGGGTGCACATCGACGGCCCCGCCGCCATCATGCTGGTGGTCGTGACCTTGGTCAGCCTCCTGGTCCAGGTCTACTCCACGGCCTACATGCACGACGACTCCCGCTTCAAGCGCTATTACGCCTACCTCTCCTTCTTCACGGCCTCCATGCTGGGGCTGATCGTCAGTTCCAACCTCCTGATCACCTTCGCCTGCTGGGAACTGGTGGGCGTCTCCTCGTATCTCCTGATCGGCTTCTGGTTCGAGAAACCAGGTCCCGCCTACGCCTGTAAAAAAGCCTTCATGACCACCAAGCTCGGCGACAGCGGCTTTTACATCGCCCTGCTGCTGATCTTTGCCACCGTCGGAAGCTTCCAGATCACGCGCCTCGAGGACTTCGTCGCCCGAGGCTATATGCCGGCGACGACCGCCACCTGGATCGGCCTGGGCCTGCTGGCCGGCGCCGCCGGAAAATCCGCCCAGTGGCCGCTCTTCATCTGGCTGCCCGACGCCATGGAGGGACCGACCCCGGTTTCCGCCCTCATCCACGCCGCCACCATGGTCGCGGCGGGCATCTACCTGGTCGCCCGCTGCTACTGCGTTTTCGTGGCCGCCCCCATGGCCATGGAGGCCGTGGCCTGGATCGGCTTGATCACCGCGGTCCTGGCCGCGACCATGGCCCTGGTCGCCTACGACATCAAGCGCGTGCTGGCGTTCTCCACCGTCAGCCAATTGGGCTTCATGCTCTGCGCCCTGGGCGTCGGAGGCTACACCGCCGGCCTCTTCCATCTCACCACCCACGCCTTCTTCAAGGCCCTGCTCTTCCTGGGCGCGGGTTCGGTCATCCACGCGGTGCATACCAACGACATGCGCCAGATGGGGGGACTCAGCCGCCAGATGCCGTGGACCTTCTGGACCATGCTGACGGCCACCTTGGCCATCTCCGGCATCCCGGGAACCTCGGGCTATTACTCCAAGGACCTCATTCTCGAGGTGGTGTTCGAGCATTCCAAGCCGATGTTCGCCTTGTTGGTGTTCGCGGCCTCCTTGACGGCCTTCTACATGACCCGCCTGATGATGCTCACCTTCATCGGAGACGCCCGGGATTCCGAACGCCACCGCCGGGCGCATGAATCGACGGCCCCGATGCTCGTCCCGTTGTTCATCCTGGGAGCCCTCTCCCTGGTCTCCGGGGCCCTCTTGGAACACGGGCACTTCTTCCAGCATCTGGTCCATTACAAGCTCCCCGAGGGGGGACTGCTCTACTCGGACGGCAACCACGCCGACCCGAAGCTTTTGGCCCGCGGCATGACCCTGATGGCCGGCCTCTCCATGGGCCTGGCGGTCTGGCTCTACAAGGGGCCGGCGTTCTCGGTCGCCGACGCCGTCAAGGCCCGTTGCTCCTGGGTCTTCGCCGCCCTGGAAAACCGCTACGGATTTGACGCGGTCTTTCTCTGGCTGGTGGCCGTCTGCGACAAGGTGGCCTCGGCCTGCTTCTGGGTGGACAAGGAAATCGTGGACGCGATTTTCGTCGACGGCTGGGGCCTTTTGACCCGGATCGCCGCGGAGATCAGCCACCTGTTCGACGCTCTTTTCATCGACCGCTCCGTGGACGGGTTCGGGGATTTGACCCTCGATCTCGGCGGCGCCCTGCGCTCCCTGGTGACGCGGGGGCAGGTCCAGGAATATTTGATGTACATCGCCATCACCGTCAGCCTATTCGCATCGCTGGCCCTGGGGCGCTGATGAAACTCTCGGGAGACCGGAAATGAACATGCTCAGCTGGATCACCTTCATCCCTTTGATCGGAGCCCTCGTCATCCTCTGCCTGCGAAAGGAAGACGTCGAGAAGATCAAAATGGTCGCCCTGGCCGCGGCCGGAACTTCCTTCGCCATGTCCCTCTGCCTGCTGGCCATGTTCGACCGGTCCCTGTCCGACATGCAGTTCGTGGAGCGTTACTCCTGGATCCCTTCCCTTGGAGTCCAATACGCCATGGGCGTCGACGGCCTCTCTTATCCCCTGGTCCTGTTGACCACCTTCATGTGCCTGATCGCGGTGATCGGCTCGCTGGGAATCAAGGAGCGGTTCAAGGAGTACGCCTTCTGGTTCCTCGTGCTCGAGGTGGGCATGCTCGGCGTCTTCGAATCCCTCGATTTCTTCCTCTTCTACATCTTCTGGGAGCTTACCTTGGTCCCGATGTACTTCCTCATCGGAATCTGGGGCGGCCCCTCGAAGGAATACGCCGCCATCAAATTCTTCCTGTACACTCTGACCGGCTCGGTGTTCATGCTCCTGGGAATACTGGCCATGTACTTCCAGGGCCCCACCCCCCACACCTTCGACATGCAGGTGCTGGCCACCATGCATACCGGCTGGGACCCGCGCTTTCAAATGTGGGTCTTTTTGGCCTTCTACCTGGGTTTCGCGGTCAAGGTGCCGGCCTTCCCGTTCCACACCTGGCTGCCCCTGGCCCACGTCGAGGCGCCCACCGCGGTCAGCGTCCTGCTGGCGGCGGTCCTG
>CAYHPY010000142.1:0-7714 GCA_964358485.1 uncultured Elusimicrobia bacterium | reverse complement strand
ATCAGCAAGGGCGCGGAGATCATCCCGATCGAGGTCAAGGCCGGCAAGGCGGGAACGCTCAAATCCCTGCGCCTGTTCGTAGACGAAAAGAAGGTTGGTCGCGCCGTGCGTTTCAACGCCGAGCCGCCGAGCATCCTGCGTGAAAATAATTTTGAACTGGTCTCCTTGCCTTTGTACTTGGCCGGACAGTTGAGAAGGATCATCGGGCAAGCCCACAATGGACACCCCACGTATATTCAACATCACTGAGAGTGCTCACCGCCAAGCTCCCAATAACCCGCCGCTCTTTCCCCTTTCCCACGCCTCCACGGCAGGGTCCACCTGCGTGTCTTCCCCTCCCCCTGGCGGCAACCGCGCAGGTTTCGTCTTCGGGGAATCCCGATCAATGCTTTTTCCAATTGTCAATTTCATTTGATCACCGCGCTGCGGATCAATTTTCGAATCTCCGGTTTTCCCGCCTTGCGGGCCGTGACCACGCAGGGATAGACCCCTCTCCCCACGGCCCGCAGAGGCCAATCCAGTTCGTAGGTGTACTGCGGACCCGACCCGTTGCCGGTGTCCTTGACCACGGGGGCGCCGAAGGCGTTTTGATAGACCACCCGGCCCATGATGTTGCGGCACTCCAAATTCACCGAGTCCGCCAGCCCAACCTGCACCACGAACCCTTGGGAGCCGCAGCCCTTGCATGGGTTGGGCACGGCGTAGGCCCCCCGCAGATAGAACTCCGTCAAAGACGGCGCCGGCGCGGGAGCGCCGGTCTCCTCCCCGTCGTCCCCTTCCTCCTCGGTCACCCGAAACGCCCCGGCCGCGGCCGTCAAGGTTCCCGGCAAACCGAAGCGCTGGATGACCTCGTTGTTGCGGTCCGCGACCCACAGCGTTCCGGCGGCGTCCAGGGCCAAGCCGATAGGGCGCCGGAACACGGTTTCGACGGGCAAAGGCTTGTCCTTCTTTATATTGCCTTGGCTCCCAAAGGTCAAGTTCCGTTCCCCGACTCCGTTAAATTTCGTTATTTTGTCCCGTATCCGGTCCGACAGGAACACGCAGTCCCCCGAGGTCGAGACCGCGATGCCCTCCGGCCTCCTGAAAATCTCCGGCCCGCCGAACTCCCGAAGCAGGACTCCCTGGGGGTCATAGGCCAAGCCCCGCTTGTTCTTGGCGTCGGCCACGTAAATCCGGCCTTGGCCGTCCAAGGCGATCCCGACAGGCACGCCCCGGCGGTTGCCCGGCTCGTCGTCCTCATCCCCATCGTCGGGTTCCAGCGCCCCTCCGGTTCCCTCCGGGATCGGGAACTCCCGGACGAAGTTTCCGTCGCCGTCTAAAACTTGGACCCTCCGGTTGCGCGTATCGGAAACAGCCACCGTGCCCCCCAAGGCCGCGACGCCGGAAGGATCGCGGAATTCCAGAGGGTCCCGTCCGGTCCGGCCCTTTTTCCAAAGCAGGTTTCCGGTGGGGCCTAGCTTCACGATCCGGTCCTTGCCGCTCTCGGCGATGTAGAGATTGCCGCTTTCGTCCACGGCCACCGCCCTGGGGTGGCGGTAGTCCTTGTACCGCTTGATGAAGGCCCCGTCCAGGCCGTAAAGGCGAATCTCGCCTTTGTCGGCGTTGGCCACATAAGCCACCCCGCGGGTCAGATCGACCGCCACGCCTTGGGGGTGCCCCATGTCCTTCTTGGAGCCGAAGACCAACAACCGGGCGGGCTCGCCGACGAAGATTTGGCGGGTCAAGGTCGCGGCATTGCCCGCCAGGTCCACTCCCGTCAAAGTCAGCGTCTGCGCTCCAGCCAGGGCCGTCAAGTCCCAAATTCCCAGAGTTCCGTTGATATTTCCCGTTCCGGAGCTGATAAAGACCGTCCCCGACTCCAGCCTGTACGAAGCCAAGTTCGCGTCAAAGACGGTCCCTCGAACCGGGAACCTTTGATTGAAAACCGAGCAAACCCCGCTTTCCGACCCGGGGCAGGAGAGGCTCAGACTCGGAGGCGTGGTATCGCCTCCCGGCGAGGAAACGGTGATCGAGACCAGCCGTTCCTGTTCCAGGTTCAGGACATTGTCCTGTCCCCGGTATCTCAAAGTGTGAAGTCCCGAGGGCAGCGTGAAGCTCCCCGCGTAAAGCGCGAAGGCCCCGCCGTCCACCGAGGTGCCCAGTTCCCGCAAGCCCGAGGCGGCGTCGACGGCGGCCAGCGCCAATTGGTCGCCCGGAAGAATGTTCAACGAGGCTGAGTTCTCCAAGGCGCCGTTGACGAATAATGCGGTGACGGGAGGCGTCGAGTCCACGAAGACGGAAGCCGTCCTCAACGCTTCCACATTTCCCGCCGCGTCCGTGGCGCGCCAAGAGATAGTCCGCTCCCCGCCCTGGGCCAAGGTGAAGGAGGCGGTGAAGACCTGGAAGGCTTCGGCGTCGACGGCGTAAGAAATCGTCGCGGGCTCCGAGGCGGCCAAGCCGAAGCGCGTGGCCGTGGAAACGAAGAGCGGGACCGCCCCGAATTTGGGCTGGCCGACGTCCAAGAACGAAGTCGGGGCGGCTGTGTCGAGCCCGGTGACGCCGGCGGCGGCCAACCGCGCCGTCTCCAAGTTCCCGGCGTTGTCCTGGCTCCGGTAGCTTATGGTATGGGTCCCGGCCGCCATGGTAAAAGGCGCGGTGAAGACCTGCTCCGGGGCAGAATCCATTGAGTAACGGGTCTCCCGGACCCCCGTGCCGGAGTCCTCGGCGGCAAAAGTGATCGTGTCGGTCGTGATCAAGACCAAGCTTCCGGTTCCGCCGTCTTGCCCATTAACCATGAGCCGCGTGGCGGGGGCGATGCTATCGATGAAGAACCTAGCCAAGGTCGCGGTTCGATTGCCCGCCGAATCGGCGGCGCTCGCCGCGACGACATGGTAGCCCTGGGTCAGATCGGCCGGCGGGTTATAGACCGCGGAAGAGGCCGTCACGACGGCCTGCCCGGTAACGTCCGATCCGTCCAAGAAGAGCCGGATCGAGGCCTGATCAATCCCCCGCCCGGCATCCGAGTACGCCGCGGTGATTGCCGGCCGGGCGGTTGTGAGCGTGCTGCCTTCAACCGGGGAGACCGCCAAGGTCGGGGCGGTCGAATCCTCCCCCTGAACCGTCAAGCTCACGGTTGCCGGGGATTCCAGGTTAAAGACATTGTCCTGGCTCCGGAAGGCCAAAGTATGGATTCCTGGCGCCAGATTCAATGCCCCGGTCGAAACAGCCTCCGAAGCACCGTCCAGGGAGTACCGAGTTTCCCGGACGCCGGAGCCCGCGTCCACCGCGGCGAAGGAAAGGGCGTCGGTCGAGACTAGGACCAGGCTTCCGGAGGTCGCCGGGGTTCCGTTGACTAGAAGCCTGGTGACCGGTGCCGTTCCGTCGACGCCAACCGTGCTCGTTCGGACCGCTTCGGTGTTGGAGGCTAGATCCACGCTGAAGAACCTAACCGCTCGAGGGCCGTCAACCGAAAGGGTGAACGAACCGGCAAATACAACGAACGAAGATCCGTCAACGGAATAAAATGAATTTGCCGCTCCCAAACCTGCCGCGTCGCCCATGGCCATTAGGTCGTCCGAGACCGTGAAGGCCATGGGCGTTGTTGTCGCCACGAACACCGGTTCCGGGCCGAACTGGGGAGCCCCGACGGAAAGGGAGGTCCGGGGCGGAAGAACATCGTGGACGATTTCAAAGACCCCCGACACCGAGGTCGCCGGGTTGAGAACGAAGTCCGTGGCCGAGACCCTAAGCTCCCAGAGCCCGTCGTCCAAGTTCTCGGCGGAGAAGTCCTGGCCGTTAATGACCGCGACCAATGCAGGCCGGACCCCGCGCGATGTTCCCCGGTCCTCGACCTGCACCAAGAATGCGGCGACCGAAGGAGCGGGGTCGAAGGCGTCGGCCACGGTGAAGCGGATGGCCACGGTGCTCGTCAAAGCGCGATAGGTTTCGCCGGATGAAGGCGATTGGATCGAGATCATCGGGGCGGCGCCATCGGCCGCGGCGGTCGCGAGCTGGACGGCTTCCAAGTTCCCTGCCTGATCGCGCGAGGCATAATAAACGGTATGGGTCCCTGGGGCCAAAACAAACGGCATGGCAAAGACGGAACCGGGGCAGGCGGAAATAATTCCCCCGGGGCAAGCCCCGGGGTTGAGGTCCACCAAGTAATAAGTATTCGAAACCCCGGTCGAATAGCCGTCCACCACCGGGTCCTGGGCCGTCAAGGTCAGGCTTGACCCCGCCTGCGAGATGATCAGACTGCCTTGGACGGTGTAGGTCCCCAAAGCCACGAGTTGGGTGGCCGGCGGGATTGAGTCGATGTAAAAGCTCACGCTCGCCTGCGCCAAATTGCCGTAATAGTCCCGGGCAGTGACCTCGGCCAAGTGATAACCCTGGCTCAGCCCCGCCGCAGGGGTGAAAGAGGCGGAAGAAGCCGTCACCACGGCCTGGCTGGTCACGTCCACCGAGTCCAGAAAGAACCGAACCGAGGCGGGATCAACCCCCGAGGCGTCGAAGAAGGAAACGCTCAGCGTGGGAAACGAAGCCGTGATCGTCGAGCCCGCGGCCAAGGCGAAGTTGACCGTCGGGGCTTGGGTGTCGGGACCCGACACCTCGACCGTGACCAGCCGCGCGGCTTCCCGGTTGCCGAGGCGGTCCAGCGCGAAGAAGCGGAGCTCGCGCGTTCCCGCCGACAGCGAGAAAGTCGAGGCGAAGACCTGCTCGGTCCCGGCGTCCAGGGAGAACCGAATCTCGGCGGTCCCGGAGCCCGCGTCCGCGGTCGCGAAGCCGAAGACGTCGGTCGAGATCGCCACCAGACTGGTCCCGGAGACCGGTTGGCCATTGACCAGCAACGTGGTGACGGGGGCCGTGGCGTCCGTGAAGACCGAAGCGGTCCGAACGGCTTCCCGATTGCCGTAGGGGTCTTCGCTGTAATAGGTCAGCTCATGAGCGCCTTCGGAGGCGATGGTAAAGGAAGAAGCGAACAGGACGAAACCTCCGGCATCGACCGCGTAGAAGGTTTGGGCGGGCTCGGAGGACTGCAAGCCGAAGGCCGTCGTGGAGGCGACATAGGTCGGTTCGCTCCCGGCTTTGGGTTCTCCGACCTGCAAGCTGGTCACGGGCGCGATGCTGTCGATGAAGAACCGGGTCGAGGCAACGGAGCGATTGCCCGCCAGGTCCGTCACGCTCGCCGCGACGACATGGTAGCCCTGGGCCAGGTCGGCCGGGGGGTTATAGACCGCGGAAGAGGCCGTCACGACCGACTGCCCGGAAACGTCCGATCCGTCCAGGAAGAGCCGGACGGAGGATAGATCAATTCCCCGCCCGGCATCGAAGTACGCCGCGGAGATAGCCGGCCGGGCGGTTGTGACCGTGCTGCCTTCAACCGGGGAAACCGCCAAGGTCGGGGCGGTCGAATCCTCCGCCAGAACCGTCAAGCTCACAACTGCCGGGGTTTCCAGGTTCAAAACATTGTCCTGGCTCCGGAAGGCCAGGGTATGGGTTCCTGCCGCTAAGGTGAAGGACCCGGTCGAGATAGCCTCCGGCGCTCCATCCAAGGAATACCGGGTCTCCAAGACCCCGGTCCCGGAATCCGTCGCCAGGAAAGAGACCGAGTCCGTGGTAATCAGGACCAAAGACCCTCCCAAAGCCGTTTGACCGTTGACCTGCAGGCTCGTGACCGGCGCGATGCTGTCCAGGAAGAATTGCGCCGAGGCCATGGAGACGTTGCCCGCCAAATCCAAGACCCTGGCCGAGATCGCATGGGTTCCTTGCCCCAAATCCGTTGCCGGAACAAAAGCCGCCGAAGAAGCCGTCACCGCTGCCATGGTCGTGACATCCACCCCGTCGAGCTCAAGCCGGAGGGAGGCCGGATCTATTCCTCTTCCCGCGTCCGAGTAGTCCGCCCGGATCAGGGGACGGACCGTTGTCACGGTGCTTGCGTCGGGCGGAGAAATGGCCAGGGATGGAGGCGTTGCGTCAAAGGCGACAACCGTCAGGTTTACGGATTGATCGGCTTCCCGATTGTCCAGGTTGTCAACGCTGAAGAAGACCAGGGAATGGGTTCCGGAGGCCAGGGAATACGGTTCTGTCGAGCTGGACGGCGGGGCGCCGTCCAACTCGAATAAAGTCTCACGAACCCCGGAACCTGCATCCACGGCCATGAAAGAGATTGAATCCGTCGAGGTCAAAATTTCCGAGGCCGCCGGTAACCCGTTGACCAGGGCCGTTGTGACCGGCGGCGTTCCATCAGCCGTCAAGGTCCGGACCTGGGCCGCCTCTTCATTGCCGATGAAATCCCGGGACAGGAAGGTGATCGTATGGGTGCCCGCGCCCAAGGTAAAGGTGGAGCCGTAAACCGAATTGGCGCAGGTGCCGCGGGGAGCGGAGGTGCTTTGCGGGACCCCTTCGCAGGACTCGGGGAAAACGTCAATAAGGAAGAGCGTTTGGCTGACGCCGGAACCAACCCCATCGCCGACTTCGGCGAGGTCGTCCACCGCCGAAAGGCTCAAGGGTGTATGGGTGGCGATAAATAGCGGCGCGGTCCCGAATTGCGGGGCGCCGATCGTCAAGGTGGTTCTGGGCGGCTTGTTGTCAGCCGGTGCCGAGAAGGTCAGATTGACCGTAAAATTGGCCTGCCGCGGAGCCTCTTCATTTCCCGCATTATCCCGGGAGAGATAAGCGATGGTGTGCGTCCCGGCGGAAAGAGTGAAGGTTGAAGAATAGACCGGGTTGGCGCAGGTTCCGCGCGGCGCGGTGCTGACCGAAACAACGCCGTCGCAGGATTGGGGGTCAACGTCCACAAGGTAAAGCGTCTCGCGAACCCCCGCGCCCGTCCCATCGCCCACCTCGGCCAAATCATCCACCGCGGTGAAGCTCAGGCCCGTGAAGGTGGAAATGACGACCGGGTCCGTTCCGGATTTCGGCTCGCCCACGACCAAGGTGGTCCGGGGCGGCTGGGTATCCTGCGGGGCTTGCCCCTCGCCCGAGCCCGGCAGGGCGGTTCCGCCGGTGAACTTAAACGGCGCTCCACGGCCCTCCACGGCCAGCCAGGTCCCTTCGGAATTTTCGGCCGCATCGTTGGCCTTGCCCACCCCGGAGGAGGTTTCGGCGGAATAGAGGGTTCCATCTTTGGAGTACCGCCAGACGGCCAAAGACCGGTCTTGGCCGCGGAAGACCCCGCCGGAAATGGAGAGGCCTTGGGCGGAGGACAGGATCGACGCCGGAACTTCATCGCCGGCCGGATCGGAATGCCAGGAACGGGTCCAGATTTCGGCGCCCGAAAGATCGTGTTTGGAAACGGCCAAGTCCATATTTCCGGCGCCGTTGAGCTTTCCGGCGGTCAGATATACGGCGCCGTTTTCGATCACCAACTTGGCGTTGGTCGTTTCCCCGATCCCACGGGCATAGCCGGGCTTAAGGAAAGGGCCCGCCATCAAGCTTGAGCCGGTGGCCTCGTACTTCCAAAGGGCCAAGTCCAGCTTATTGGGCCCCGGAGTGGCGGGATTGGATGAGAACCCCACGATCCAAACATTGCCCCCGGAGTCCAGCCGCACCCCGAAACCCGCGTCCAGGCCGCCGGGTCCGGCGTAGAGGGATTTGAGCTTGAGCCCATCTTGCGGGGTGTAGCGCCAAAGGGCCATTTGCGCTTGGATGTCGATCTCCGTCCCGCCGGTTTGAACCGCGCCCGCGATCCAAAGATCCCCGGAAGCGTCCATGGCGATGTCGGCCCCGCCCAGAC
>CAYHPY010000141.1:0-7882 GCA_964358485.1 uncultured Elusimicrobia bacterium | reverse complement strand
AACCCGCTGGCCGTGATCAACAACTCGATTTATTTCATCAAGACCAAGCTCTCGGCCGGGGCGGAGCTGGACCCGAAGATCTCCAAGCACATCAAGATCATCGAGTCCGAGATCCAGCAGGCCAACGGCATCATCTCCGAGATCCTGGATTTCGCCCGCACCCGGGACCCCAAGCCCGAGCGCCTGAGCCTCAACGCCTTCATCGAGGACATCTTGGGCGCCTATCCCATCCCGGCCCACATCAAGATCGACAAGATCTTCGACCCCGCCCAGCCTTGGGTTTCCATCGATCCCACGGAGATGCGCCAGGCCGTCCGCAACCTGATCGGCAACGGGATCGAGGTCATGCCCACCGCGGGGACCGTGCGCCTGCGCACGGGAATCGACGGGGACAAGGCGGTTTTGGAAATCGCCGATTCCGGCCCCGGCATCCCCGCGGAAGTCCGCCACCGGCTGTTCACTCCCTTTTTCACCACCAAGGCCCGCGGCACCGGGCTGGGTTTGGCCGTCGTGAAGAAATCCATGGAACGGGCGGGGGGCTGGGTGGACTTGCTGGACACGCCGCCCGGCCAGGGCACGGTGTTCCGGCTCTACCTGCCCCTGGTTCAAGTCGGCGGCCCGCCTCGCGCCCAAGTCTGATCGTTGCGCGGGCCGTGAATATGTTATAACCTGGGGCGAAGATGCCCTCCTCCCAAGGCTCGATTCTCGTCGTCGACGACGACGCAAACATGCGCGAAAGCATCCAGGACAACCTGGACGCCGACGGCTACGAGGTGGAGACCGCTCCCAGCGGCAAGGACGCCATGGAAGCCGTCCGCCGGCGCTTCTTCGACGTGATCCTGATGGACTACAACCTCACCGACTCCACGGGCATCGACGTCATCAAGCAGATCCGGGGGGTCAACACCGAGAGCCAGATCCTGATGCTCACGGCCCACGCCTCGCTGGACACGGCGCTCAAGGCCATCCAGGAGTCGGTGTACGACTTCCTGATCAAGCCGGTGGATTTCACCCATCTTAAGCGCTCCATCTCCAAGGCCCTGGAGAAACTGCGCCTTCAGCAGGAGAATAAGCGGCTGATCGAGGACCTTCGGAAGGTCAACGTGGAGCTCTCCCATCTGAGCAACATGAAATCGAAGTTCCTGTCCATGTCCTCCCACGATCTTTCCAATTCCTTGATGACCCTGCAGGTCAGCTTCGAGATGCTTTCCTCCACCATCACGCCCAACGAGGATCAAAAGAAGCGCATGACCTACATTTCCGCCGGCATCAGCCAGATTTCGCGCCTGATCGAGGATCTGGTGGACTGGGCCTCCATCGAGCAGGGCAAATTCCGGCTGGAACAGAATTTTTTCTCGCCTGGGGGGCTGGTCGAGGAACTGATCGTCGGTCCTCAGGGCCGGGCCCAGGCGCGCGGAATCGCTTTGGGGACCGAAATCGATCCCGCCATCCCCATGGTCAAAGCCGACAAGCGTCGGCTGACCCAGGTGCTCAATAATCTCCTGGAAAACGCCATCCGGCATTCCACCAAGGGGGGCAAGATCACCGTCCATGTCCGCCGCAGGGCCGAAGGCGAGGCCGGTTCCGTGGTTTTCTCCGTCCAGGACACGGGGGAAGGCATCGCCCCGGGGGACGTCGAAAAGATTTTCCAAAGCTTTTACCAGGCGTCGGGACAAAAGGACCAGGGGCGGCTCGGCTTGGGGCTCACCATCGCGCGCGAGATCGTGGAAAGCCACGGCGGGCGGATCTGGGTGGAAAGCCCGGGCCTGGGGAAGGGCGCCACCTTCCTGTTTACCCTCCCCCTGGCAAATTCCAAGGAAAAGTAGTATATATAACCCGGCCGGTCGTTCACCGGCCGGCGCCCGTTCCGTTGGTTCTATCTTCGTTTTATAAAGAGAAAAGGAGCTTCCATGGCAGCGAGCAAAAAGAAAGTCCGGGTGATCATCGCCGACGACCAGACTTTGTTCCGCGAGGGCATCAAAGACCTCCTCGAGAACGAAAAGCTCATCGAGGTGGTGGGCGAGGCCGCCGACGGCCAGGAAGTCATCCGTATGGCCAAGAAGCTCAAGCCCGACGTCATCCTCATGGACATCAAGCTCCCGCACCTGGACGGCGTCGCCGCCACGCGGATCATCCGCAAGGAGTGCCCGTCCACCAACGTCCTCATCCTCTCCGGCTACGAGGACGAGGCGCACGTCATGGAATCCATTCAGGCCGGCGCCAACGGCTATCTCTCGAAGATGCTCCCGGCCACCGAGCTCGTCAACGCACTCAAGACCTTCGCCAACGACGGCGTCATGATCCCCCAGCCCGTCATGGGCAAACTCCTGGCGGGCCTGCGGCAGATGTCCTCCTCGGACTCCTCCTCGCCCGTCGCCTTGACCAAAACCGAGATCCGCGTCCTGGTCCTTCTGGGCAGCGGCCTCTCCAACAAGGAGATCGCGGCCAAGATGGAGTGCTCGGTCAAGACCATCAAAAACCACTTGAACGCGGTCTTCCAGAAGCTCGGGGTCTCAAACCGCACTGAAGCGGTGGTCAAGGGCATCGAGATGGGCCTCATCTCCCCCGAGGAAGCCTAGGCTGGAGTTGGGTCTCCGCCGTGGCGATCACCGGGGTTACCAGGGAGCAGTTCGCCGTCATCCTCGGCCATTTGGCGGCGGAAAATGATCCCTACCCCGTCACCTCCTCCGTCCTCCGGTATTGTCTTGAGACCCTGAAGAAAGGGGAGCCGTCCTGGTGGAAGGGCGTGGAGAAGGCCTTTTCCAAACGGATTTTCGCCTCCTGGCAGGATCCTTGGGATGTTTTCCGCACCGCGATCCACTTCGAGGCCCTCAACGACGAGAAGAACCCCTTGATCCCGTATTTCCCCTCCTGCGGGGGGACGGCCGAGGCGGATCCGTCGAAGCCCTTGGAGCTTTTCCTATCCAAGCCCCCCGAGACTTTCTTTGATAATCTCGAGAAGGGGCATCCGCGAAATTATTACTTCATTTTCTCAAACTTGTGGATCACTCCCGCCTATCATTTCTTCGCCCGCCGGGGCCTGCCGTATTACCTGGTCCAGCTGGACGCCTGCGGCGGGCTTGATCTGGTCGCCGACTTCGCGACCTCGGTCGGCGAGCGATATCACGCCCCGGACCTGGTGGCGGCGCGCATCGGACTGGATCCGTCCCCCCTGCTGGTGGAGGATATCGCCCACCGCCGCTGGATGACGGCCGGCATCAAGCCCGAGGAAATGGCGATGATCGAGTCCTTGGACAAGAGCATCGAGTGCCTGCTCTCCTTCAAGCGCGAGGACTCGAATTTTGTCCAGCTCGTGGAATGCCCGAAGGCCTCCTATCTGGATTTCGTGAACGCCAACGTCCCCGCCGGCGACCCGGATGTGGGGCTCTTGCTCTATACCGCTTTTCATTCCAACAGGATGAACGAAGCCGACTACGGAAAGCTAAAAGAGAAGGTCGCCGCGCTCCTCGCCCCTTGGGAGGACCGGGGCTTGTGGCTGGAGGTGGAGCCCGTCCGGGGCGAGATGTACTCCTCCACGGTCCAGTTGACCGCGCATCGCATGAACTCGGGGATGATGCTCGAGCAGGCCCTCTACAGATTCGACCAGATCTCGCTGACCTCGAGCCTTCGTTTCGAAAACTCCGCCGAATTCCTCGCGACCCGGCCGCCCTCCAAGAAGAAGGCCTAGCCGACGCCCCTGCCTCAGCCGAAGGGTCCCGGATATCCGGACTGGTAGGGGGGATGCCAACCCGCCGCTTCGCCCGGCCATTGCGAGTTGGCGGGAGGCTGCCAACTCGGAGCGGGCGCTGGAGCGGGAGCCGGAGCGGGCGCCGGTGCAGGCGCGGGAGCCGGAGCGGGCGCCGGTGCGGGCGCCGGTGCAGGCGCGGGAGCAGGCCCCGACCCCGGAGCGGGCGCCGGAGCAGGCGCCGGGGCGGCCGGAGCGGGGTCGGGCGTCCAGGTCCCTCCCTCTCCCGGGCCGGCAACGCTGCCGTCGGCGTTCCTGAACACCCCGCCATCCCTGCCGGTGAACTGGCGCTGAAGGTCCTTGGCCGCTTGGTCCTTGATCGTCTCGGCTTTCGCCTCGGCGGCGGCCCGGTCCGCCTCGAAGGAGTCGGCGGCCCTGATCGCGAAGTAGCACATGATCCCCGAAATACCGGTGATGATGAGCCCCTGCATCCATTGACCGTGCTGGATGGCGATGACGAGCCCCAGGACGGCGGCGGCTCCGAACAATGCGGCCGCGCCGTAGGAGAGCCACTTCGCGGCCATGTACAAGTTCGCCGCGACGGCGGGTCCCCAAGGGAGGACGGTCATCAGCTTTTTGGCGAGCATCCCCAGGAGCATGGCAGCCAGCGTCATGATCCCGGCGATCTTCATCAGCATCTCGGCGGTCTTGACCAACTCGTCCCAGGGGGTGACGCTCTTGCCCCCGTCCGGCATGCAGACGCCGTTCTCAATGTGGGTTCCGGCGCCGCAGGTCGTCTGCGGGACGTTCGAGGTGGTGTCCGGGGGGGTGAAGGGGGTGGGCTGGCTATTGGTGCCGCCGCCGCCGCCGCTTCCGCCTCCGGGTCCGCCGCTGGTGGATCCTCCGTTGGGATTTCCGCCCGCGCCGGCGCCGGCCCCGGTGATGGCCGAGCCGCCCCCGCGCATGCCGTCGAAAGCCGATTGGGAGGCGGCCGCCGAGGTCTCCCCGTTGCCCGCCTGCGCCTGCCTGGAAAGGCCCGCGACGCGGTTGAGTCCCCGGTCGCTGATGCCGCGGCCGCGGACTCGCCCAAGGCCTTGCGCCCGTCCTCCCCGTCCGGGAGTGGCCGAGGTCCGGCCGGCTTTGTTGGAGCCTTTGAAATCCCCGGCGCGGCCGGAGCCGCCGCCGAACTTGGCCGAGTCAAAACCCTTGGTGATGCCGCCGGAAAGCCCGGATCCGCCCGAAAGGCCCCCTCCCCCGCCTCCGCCTGAACTCAAAGACCCCGGCCGGCTTCCGCCCATCCCGGTGGAACCGCTGCCGGGAGCCGCGGCGGATGCGTCCGCCTGTCCGCCCGCGGCCGCAGCCGCGGCATCGGCTTTTGCCTGGGCGTCGGCGGCTTCCGCGTCCGCTTTGGCCTGGGCTTCGGCCTCGGCCTTGGCCTTTTCTTCTTCCGCGAGGCGGGACTTTTCGGCGGCCTCGGCGGCGGCCGCGGCTTCCGCGGCCCGTTGCTCCGGAGTTTTCCCGTCAAGGCTCCCGGAAACCATGGACATTCCGTCGCCGCGGGAACGGGCGTTGGGGTCTTTAGGGAGATTGGAAAGGTCTCCTTCGTAGTCTGCTCGGGGCCTATGGATTGAGGCGACCTTGGAATTGCTGGCTCCCCGGGCGGCGTTGGCCGCGGCAACTTTGTCGTTGTTATAGGAAATGGCAGTGGCCGACAAGACTCCCACCAAGCCCAGAAGAGCGGCTTTGCAGCCCATCACCGAGGCGAAGGTCAACTTGCTACCGGTTCCCATGGCGGGGAGCCAGGGAAGCCCTCCCTTCTTGCGCTCCTTTTTGTCGCCGACCTTGGCGAGCTTGAAATTGGGGATTTCGGGTTTGGTTTGGGTCGAAACCTGCGGTTTAGTGTCCATGGACATTCTCCCCGTCGCTTCCGTGCGTCTGGGCTTATTCGGCCCTTTCCACCAGTTTAACGGTGGTCCCGGGGTTTGTCAATAGAAGGCCCTTTTCTTACTGTTTTTTTACCCTTCCCGTTAACATAATGGGTCTTGCGTTTGCCGGTCCGGGGGGGTATATATTGGTATGGCCTCCCGCCGTGGTCAGATCATCATTCCGGCCATATTCATTTTCCCGTCCCTCGTTTTGTTCGTTTTCCTGATCTACGAGACCGCCAAACTCTCCCGGGAGAAGATTCGCCATCAGTTCGCGGTGGACGCGGCGGCCTTCGTGGAGATGACCAATTACTCGGACTTCCTCAACCGCACGGCCTACGTCAACGGGGCCTTCCCCATGCGCATCTTCGAGGAAGGCTTCAAGGATGTCATGATTCCCTGCGAGAAGAAGAAGAACTGCTCCGGGGACCGCGCGCTTTCGGAGATCATGTATGCCAGCGGGGTCTATCCCCGCACCAGCCAATCCGAGTCGGAATTGCGGGGAAGCGCCACGCAGTGGCGCATTCAGTACGGGGGGCCCCGCGGCCAGCGCAAGAACGGGTCTGCGACCCAGCCCCCGGACATGCCGGGTTCCGAAATCAACGGCATCTTTCCCGTGATCTCCCAGGACGACGTGCACGACTGGTGGATCAACTGGGACGACTCCAATCACACCTATAAAATTTACGTCCAGGTTTACGCCCTCTTGGGCTCGGTCGAGGAGGCGCAGTTTTCCGTGCTCACGCGGCTGACGTCCGACCACAACTTCTACAAGAAATCCTATTGGCTCAACACCGGCGACGACATCACCGAGGCCGAAAGCGGCAAGGTCTCATTCCGCAGCAACGCCGCGGGATTCACTCCGAGCGTGAAGTTTTATTGCCACCACAAATTGACTTTTTACGGGAACAAGGCGACCAATTCCACCTTCCAACCTTGGCAGGAATGGGCGCCCGAAAACCCGATCCCGATGAATTACCTCCAAAGATGCGAAGGCGGCCCGGGCATTTTCCAGGTGGCCTGGATTCCGAAGTCCGAGCTCGACAAGATGCGCACCAAGAACTCCGGCAACGATTATCCGGGCTACCTGGTCGAGCACACCTGGACGGCGCCTCCGAACTATTTCAACCAAAACTTCAACGGGGCCCCTGAGCTCAACAACCGCAAGCCTTACGTCCGCAGCACGGTTTCCGTCGGGGTGAACAACCCCAACGCCGCCGTCTGGCCCAATCCGACGCCCAAATTCCAGGTCCGCACCTACCCATGACGCCCAACGGATTTCCTGATGGGCGTCAGGGCGACGCGGCTGCCGCCGCGACGTCCTTGACACCCAGGGAGCCGATCGGGTTATTGGGCGTATTCCGCCGCAAGCGGGGGCAGGCGACGACCGAGGTCGTGCTGTTGTTTCCGTTGTTTCTCTTCTTTCTTTGGGCCTTCGCCAAGGTGTATGTTTTGCTGATCCTGGTCCAGAAAATGGAGATCGCTTCCTATTATGCCGCCCGGCGGTGGCAGTTGGAATCCCATCGCAACGCCGACTACGCCGGCGACGACGAAGGCGCCCTGCGCACCGACATCCTGGGCAAGGTCAACGAGTTCATCGGCTTCGGGGCCGACAACCCCGCCGGCCGCGCCCTGGACCTGGACGGGGGCAGCGCCCAATTGGACATCAGCCGGACCCAGGTCTGGCAGGTGGTGACCCTGACGGTCAAGACCAAGCCCCTGGACCTGCCGTTTTACAAGTCCCCCGGCTTCACCTTTTACGTCACGAAATACGTGCCCAACCGCGATCGCCCGATCGCTTTCGAACTTCCCGGGGTTCAATAACTTGCGTTCGAAGGCAAAGCCTTCGAACGCCCTTGTTTCCGTTGTTTAATTTGTTATCATAATTTTTGTCGTCATAAAGGAGCTCCTCCATGCTTTGGGCCAAATTCCGCCTCTTCATGCAGCGCCAGTGGCTCTGGGTCGCCATCGCGGCCCTGGTCACCGTCTCCATCATCATCCCGATCTGGTACATGTCGGGGATGGAGGAGAGCGTGCGGCGCTACATCATCGGCATCAACGTGGCGTCCATGCCCTGGGGCATCCTTCAGACCTTGGTCTTTGTCGGCTTCCTTTACCTGCTCCAGTACGGCGGGGGCTTCACCCGCTTCAAGAAGGCCAATATCGACGCGGCGGCGGTCAGCGTGAAATTCTCGGACGTGATCGGCCTCATCGAGGCCAAGCGCGAGGCCTGGGAGATGGTCGAGCTCATCAAGGACCGCGCGGCGCTCAA
>CAYHPY010000140.1:0-7965 GCA_964358485.1 uncultured Elusimicrobia bacterium | reverse complement strand
CGGCCACCAGCATGGTCTGCATGAACTTCTTGGCCATGCCCACGTTGAAGAAGGTCCGGTCCTGGGTGTTGGAGCCCATTTCGATGATGCCCTTCTTCTCGTTGAAGCGGACATTGGAGAGAGAGCGCACCGGAATCTTGATGGTGGGGTCGCGCTTGCGGTCGGCGGAGGAAATGACCATATCGGCCAGGCCGACGAGCTTTTTGTGGACGTTGCCGCCGTTTTTGGCCATGGTTATCTCTTGCGACCCTTGGTTTTTTTGGATACGGATTTTTTGGGGACGGATCTTTTGGATGCGGATTTTTTAACGGGCTCGGGAACGGAAGGGACGACAACGGAAGGAGAGTCCGCCGCCGGCTCGGACGGAGCCGCCGGGGGAACTTCAAGTTCCAACGGAACCTCTCCTTCGATCCCCTCCGGGGTTACAATAATCGAGTGCGGCAACCCTTCCGGCCCGGAGTTGCCCCCGACCAATTCGTCGGTTTTGGCGCCGCCGGTCTTCTTCTTGGCGATTTCGATGAGCTGGTTCTTGAGTTTGACGGCCGCGATCTTGCCTCCCTTGAGGCGTTCGCAAGCGCCCACGACCTCGTCGATGTAGAGCTCGAAGATGTTGCGCCGGCGGTGCTCATGATGGGCGCGGTCCCGGCGCTTCAGGAAGACTCCAAGGCGGCGGCCGCATTCCCGCAGGGCCAAGGTGATTTCCTTGCGGATCTCGTCGTAATCGGCGATGGCTTCCTTGGATTCGCTGGTGAAAGGAACCCAGACCGAGGCCATGTGGACAAAAAGCGCCATGGGCCCGGCGGGGGGCGCGCCGCGGGATTGGGACACCCCGTAATTGCGCCAAGTGGTGTCGAGCACCGCCTTGAAGGTGGCGCAGGCCGACTGCTGATAGACCAGGGGAACGCGGTTGGCGAAGCGAATGACCCGCGCCAGCTCGTTGTCGTCGGCGTCGTGGGATTCTCCCTCGGCCAAAGGCGCCTTCTTCTGCGGCTGGGCGGCGGCGCCCGGCTCCGGACGGTTTCCGAAAGCCAGGGCGGCCTCGATGACGAACGGATTTCCCCGGTAAACGGCGGGCGGACGGGATACCGCGGTGTAAAACTCACCCTTGATCTGCTTGTAGAGGCCCGCGAGGATCGCCTTCTCCCCGATAGGAGAGAGACAGTTGGTCGGCGGCGCCATGAGCTTGGTGCCTTGAATGACTTTATAGAGGCGCTCGGCATCGTGGCCGACCACGTCCCGGGGACGCTTGTGGGGGTTGAGGCCGGCGGCTTTGCACATTTCCTCGGCGGTCTGGGCCGAAACCCGGCTGAAGTCCGTGGAAAGAAAGCCCGAAAGCCAATGGCTCTTGGTGTCCTGAAGCATCTTGAGCAGCATGCCCAGTTCGATGCCGTAGGGATGGGGTTTGATCTCGCGCGGAGGCTCGGGCAGGGTTTGGATGGCGCGCTGAAAGACCTTGGTCTCCCCGTCGGGAGCCATATAGGTCAGCTTCGCGTGGGGGTTGGCGATGGAGGTCAACTCCATGTACTCGTCAACGGAGGCCCGGCCCTTCTGGTAGCGGCCCTCCAGCTCGATGGTGACCTGGGTCCCCCGGTGGTTCTCCCACTCGATCTCCTTCTTCTCAAGAATGAGAGGCTCGTTTTTCTTGGTGTCGATCTGAACCTCGAAATAATGGGCCGGAGAGTCTTTCCCGGTGCGGGAGATGATCTTGACCGGCTTGCCGGTGGTCAGTTGGCCGTACATGCCCGCCGCCGAGATGCCGATGCCCTGTTGGCCTCGGCTCATGCGCAGGCGGTGGAACTTGGAGCCGTAAAGAAGCTTGGCGAAGATGCGCGGGATCTGCTGGCGCACGATCCCGGGACCGTAATCGATCACCGTGACGCGAAAACGCGTGGCCTGGGAGGCGGCCGGCGGCGTCGGGCCGTCCCCGACGGGCTCCAGGCGAACCACGATCTCAGGCAGGATGCCCGCCTCCTCGGAGGCGTCCATGGCGTTGTCGACGGCTTCCTTGACGGCCGTCAAAAGGGCCTTGCGGGGGTTGTCGAAGCCGAGGAGGTGGCGGTTCTTGGTGAAAAACTCCGAGACCGAGATTTCCCTCTGCTGGCGCCCCATCTCATCGGCGGTCGCCCCGGCCTTGCGGGCAGGTTTGGGCGCGGCGGGAGCGGCGACGGCCGGCTTGGCCTCCGCGGCCTTGGCCGGTTTCGCGGGTTTCTTAGAGGGTTTTGATTTCACGGCGTCCATTCTAGCCAATCAGGGGCCTCCGGTTCCAGACACCCGGAGAAAGTGAAGAAAGTGGACCCTGGCACCGAAGATCAGTCGAGTTTCCAGCCGATGTGAAAGCCCAGGCCGATGGTGTAGCCCTTGCGGTCGCCGACGGCCTCCACTTGGGCGTCGTTCCAGGTCAAATCCGCCGCGCCTTGAAGATTTTCACCCATGGGAAAATCCGCCCCGATGCCGAAGGAGATGGCAAAACCGGTGTAATTCTCGCGAATCAGCGTCCGGTCCTCGTTGCTCCCCGTGTCGGACCACCGAAAGCCGCTTCCCGGCATTCCTCGGATGTCGGTTTGGAACTGGCTGATTCCCAACCCCGCGATCAAATAAGGGGACCACGACTCCTCCTCCCGGAACTGCCAGCGTCCCAGGGCTTGGAGCAGCAATTGGGTGGAGCTTCCGACCAGCTTCACCGGCGCGGACGTCGACCCCCCGCTTTTTTCGACCTTTCCGAAATTGGAGTAGGAAATTCTCCCCCCCCAGGCCAGCGGGGTCGAGGTTTGGCGCAGGAAACTCGCGCCGACCGCGGGGCTGGCCTTGCCCAGGGGAACGCTTCCATAGCCGCTCTCCTGGGAGATCGTGGGAATCACGATTCCAAGATCAAAGTTGGCGAGGTTCGAAAATTCCGTCAGTCCGGCGCGGGCGGAGCCCGCGGAGGCGAGCAGGAGGGTGGAAAGGAGGAGGCGCAAATCCGGGGCCGAGGCCTAACGCAGGCCCAACAGCTTTTTCCACCAAGGACGCCGGGACAAGGGTGATTCGACCGGACCCGTTTCCGGCTTGGACCCGGCCGCCACGGGCAAGGTGAAGTAGAAGATGGTCCCCTTGCCGGCCTCGCTTTCAAGCCAGATTCTGCCGCCCTGAAGGTTCACCAGGGATTTGGCGATCGAAAGGCCCAGGCCCGTCCCGGGGCTGGCGGTTTCGCCCGATGAAATTTGAATGAACTTCTCGAAAATTTTCTTGAATTGATCCTTTGGAATTCCCGGGCCGGTGTCGGACACCGCGAACAAGGCGAAATTCGTCGGATCATCCGGCCAGGGACCGGCCGCCAGGACCACCTTGCCCCCCACGGGAGTGAATTTCACGGCATTGGAGATCAAATTGACCATCACCTGCACCGTCCGGGAATGATCGGCCATGACGGGGATGAGCCCCGGCTCCAGGCGCATCGTCAACGAGAGCCCCTTTTTCTGGGCCCACGGAGACATCCCGGCTTGGGCCTCGCGCAGGATGAGCTCCGAGTCCACCGGTTTGGGGTGGACCGTCATTTGGCCGGCCTCCAGCTTTGAGAAGTCCAGGATGCTGTTGATGAGTTTCTCCAGGCGGTCGGAGTTGGTTACGGCGGCGTTCAAAATCCTTCCTTCGGATTCCTGAAGCCGGCCCTGAAACTCCTCTTGAAGAATGTCGAGAGCGGCGCGGATGGAGGCCAGCGGAGCCCGAAGTTCATGGGTCACGTGGGCCACGAATTCCCGCTCCATGCGCTGAAGCTGTTTCTGCTTGGCCATGTCCGTGAGGGAGGAAACCATGCCGACGACCTTGCCGGCCTCGTTCTGGACCAAGGTGGAGGCGGACTTGATGGTGCGCAGGGTGTCCTCTCCGCCGCGGACGTTGACGCCCCCTTGGACCGGCCGATCCTCGGGGGTGGAGATCTCCGCGGCCATGGTCACCACCGCTCCCTCCCCCGCCTTCTCGGCCAGCGGGGAACCGGCCGCCTGGGCCAAGGTCAGGCCCACCATTTCCTCGGCGGCGGGGTTCATCATCAGGATCTTTCCCTGCTCGTCGACGACGACGACGCCTTCGAACATGTTCTGCAGGACGGTCTGGGTCCGGACCGCTTCGTTGTGCAGAACGTTCTTTTCCTTTCTCAGGGAATGCGTGGCGTCGGCCACGCGGCGCTCCAAGTCCTCGCGCAACTGCCGCATGACCAGCTCGAAGACCTTGGCCCGCTCGACCGGATCCGGGATCGCCCGCTCGATGAGCATCCGCAGGGAATCCTCGAGCGTCTTGTCCCGCAAAACCTCCGAAAGGGCACCCTCGGGGGCGGCCTTGGGGGCCGGGGCGGTCGTCTCCGGTTTTTCATCGAGCTTGGTGTACACCGCCTCGTTGAGCTGGATGTGGGTGACGCCGCGCTTGGCGAAGAAATCCTTGACGTCGGTTTTCTTGGCGTCCTCCGGGCGCAGGGCCGAGAGTTCGCAGAAGGAGACGAGCTCCTCGAGCGTCAGGCCGTCGCTGAAGGTGATGCTGTTGAGCTTAAAGCGGTTCATGGCGGAGGTCAAGGCGCCGGGAACCTGGCCCGCCGCCCCGACGATCCGCCCATTGCCGATCCACTTGTCGTGGTCCAGGGAAAGAACGAGCTCCCCGGTCCCGGTTCCCGCCATGGCCCCGGACAGATGCTCCCGGGCGGCCCGCAAGGTCTCGGCCACGGCCGGATGGCCCGGCTTGTAAAGCGCCATCTGCCCGAGGGTCTTTCCCAGGGTTTTGAGCGCCTCCAGGCACTGCCGGTCGAATTCCGTAGCGCTTTCGGTCATTAAAGCCTGTCCACCTTCCCCTGGGGCAGGCCCTTGGTCGCGTCCCGCGCGTCGAACACCCGCCGGGAAAGACGCAGGACCCGGGAGTAGTCAATGTCCTTGTGGGCGGTCAGGATCGCGACGCAGTCGGCCCCGCGCAGGGCCCCATCGCTGAGAGGAGAAGACTTCAGCCGCTTGCCGCGGCTCATGATTTCCGGCACGAACGGATCGTGATAGGACACCCTGGTCCGAGCCTCCAAAAGAAGATCGATCACGTCCAGGGCCGGAGACTCCCGGAAATCGGAGATGTTCGGCTTGTAGGCCACGCCCAGAACCATGATCCGGCTGGCGCTCAGGGCCTTGCGGTCACGGTTGAGGGTGTCGGCGAT
The DNA here is from genome assembly GCA_964358485.1 of uncultured Elusimicrobia bacterium. Lineage (GTDB taxonomy): Bacteria > Elusimicrobiota > Elusimicrobia > UBA1565 > UBA9628 > CAYHPY01. Next base: position 2,804 of record CAYHPY010000140.1, on the reverse strand, counting down.
GCGCCGGACCGTATACTCCGGCATCGAACCATTGATGGTCGTTGCCAATTGAATGAAGCGCGGCTCGAAGTTCAAGGTCTTCATCTTCCAGCTGAGAAGCTGGGGATCCTTGGGGATGCAATGACCCCCGATGCCCGGGCCCGGATAAAAAGGCATGAAGCCGAACGGCTTGGTGGCCGCCGCGCCGATAACTTCCCAAACGTTGATTCCCAGGCGATGGCAGACTTGCGCCATCTCGTTGACCAGGGCGATGTTGACGGCGCGGAAAGAGTTCTCCAGAAGCTTGACGACCTCGGCCGCCCGGGGATTGGAAACGGGGACCACGGTGTCCACGATCTGTGAGTACAGGGACACCGCAAGGCGCGTCGAGGCGGCGTCGGCGCCGCCCACCACCTTCGGGGTGTTGGCGATCCCGTAACGGTGATTGCCGGGATCCACGCGTTCGGGGGAAAACGCCAGGAAGAAATCCTTGCCCAGTTTGCCCGTCCGCTGAAGGATCGGAAGCACGATCTCCTCGGTGGTGCCGGGGTAGGTGGTTGACTCCAGGGCGATCAGCCGGCCCTGGCGCGGGCGGCGGGAAATCTCCTCGATGGCCCGGATGATGTTTCCGATGTCCGGCTCCTTGGTCTTGCGCAGGGGCGTCTGAACGCAGACCAGGAGGACGTCCTGCTCGTTGATTTTGTCGAAACGACAGGAGGCCTCGAATAAACCGGCGGCCTTGAAGCGCCGAAGCTCCTCGGACGGAACGTCCAAAACGTAGGAGCGCCCGCGGCGAAGATCGGCCACCCGGTCCGTGCTGACGTCAAAGCCCATGACTCGAAAGCCCTTCCGGCAGAACTCCATGGCCAGGGGAAGCCCGACATAGCCCAAACCCATGACGCCGATCCGGGCGGATTTGTCCTTGAGACGATCATCCAAAACCATAGGGGCGATTATATCATTAAGGAATGCTGCAAACAGTCCACCCCCCGCCCGTCATATTGCATCGCGGTCCCCGATTTGGGAAAATCAACGGAACGGCATGGAGAAATTGGAGATTTGCGTGGTCGGAACGGGCTATGTCGGGCTGGTGACCGGCACCTGCCTGGCGGAGCTGGGGCATCGCGTCGTCTGCGTGGATTCCGACAAGAAGAAGCTGTCCAGCCTCAAAGCCGGGAAAATACCGATCTACGAGCCCGGGATCGAAAAGCTCTTCCACAAAAACATCAAGGAAAAACGCCTCTCCTTCGCCGGGAGCGTTCAGGAAGGGATGAACCAGGGCAAGCGGCGGGCCAAGGTGGTCTTCATCGCGGTCGGCACGCCGCCCCGGGCGGATGGATCGGCCGACCTCTCCGCGGTCGAGGCGGTGGCCGAGACCGTGGCCAAATCCATGAAGGACTACACCGTGGTGGTGGACAAATCCACGGTCCCGGTCGAAACCGGGGAATGGGTGGCCCGCACCATCGCCCGTTTCAACAAAAGCGGCGTCCCCTACGACGTCGTCTCCAACCCGGAGTTTCTGAGCGAGGGCTCCGCGGTCAACGATTTCCTCCACCCGGACCGGATCGTCCTGGGGGTCGCGTCCAAGCGCGCCGAGGCCGTCATGCGCGCCGTCTACGCCCCGATCAAATCCACCGTCCTGGTCACCGACGTCAAGAGCGCCGAGCTCATAAAACACGCCTCCAATTCGTTTTTGGCCACCAAGATCTCCTTCATCAACGCGGTTTCGGCCCTCTGCGAGAAGGTGGGCGCCGACGTGACCAAGGTGGCGCTCGGCATGGGCCTGGACCGGAGGATCGGCCCGCAATTTTTGCGGGCCGGGATCGGCTTCGGCGGCTTCTGTTTTCCCAAGGACCTGGAGGCCTTCTACTGGATCAGCAAGCAGAAGGGCTACGAATTCTCCCTGCTCAAGGCGGTCAAGGAGATCAACGAGCACCAGAAGGCCTGGGTCTCGCGCAAGATCGGGGAGAATCTCTGGAACCTTGAGGGCAAAACCGTCGCGCTCCTGGGCTTGGCCTTCAAGCCGCACACCGACGACATGCGCTTCGCGCCCAGCGTGGAAATCGTGACCGCCCTGCGGGAGCGGAAGGTCAACATCCGCGCCTTCGACCCCGTGGCCATGGCCAAGGCTCGGATGATGCCGGAGCTCAAGGGCGTCGAGTTCTGCAAGGACGCCTACACCACCGCCAAGGGCGCCGACGCCCTGGTGATCGTGACGGAATGGCCCGAGTTCAAGGCCCTAAGCCTGCCGCGTCTGGCCAAGCTCCTGCGCAGCCCTATTCTCCTGGACGGCCGCAACCTGTTCGACCCCAAGGCCGCCCGCGACGCGGGCTTTACCTACTGCGGGGTCGGGCGCTGATGCGCCTGCTGATTACGGGCGGAGCGGGCTTTCTCGGAAGCCACCTGGCGGACCATTTCCTCGCCCGGGGCGACTCGGTGGTGGTCTTCGACAACCTCATCACCGGCCGGATGGAGAACGTCTCCCACCTTTTTGAAAATCCGCGCTTCACCTTCATCAAGCAGGACGTCACCGATTACGTCCATGTCTCCGGAAAACTGGACGCGGTCCTGCATTTCGCCAGCCCCGCCAGCCCCATCGATTACGCCATGTACCCCATCCCGACGCTCAAGGTCGGAGCGCTGGGCACGCACAAGGCCTTGGGCCTGGCCAAGGACAAGAAGGCCGTCTTCATGCTGGCCTCCACCTCCGAGACCTACGGCGATCCGCTGGTCAGCCCCCAGCCCGAAACCTACTGGGGCAACGTCAATCCCATCGGCCCGCGCGGCGTCTACGACGAGGCCAAGCGCTTCGCCGAGGCCATGAC
>CAYHPY010000139.1:0-8232 GCA_964358485.1 uncultured Elusimicrobia bacterium | reverse complement strand
GTCCCGGTCTTTTTGTTCCGGGAGACCAAGGCGGAAACCGCGGCCACATGGTCGCCGTCGGTGGCGTGGCGCATGCCAAGCCAGAATCCGAAGGCCAGGATGGACAGGACATTGGTCATGGGGGGTACATGATACACCTTTAACCATGGCCCGCTTTGGCCGCCGAAGAGGCTCGGGCCATGGAAAAATTTCCTCCCCGGCTTCGCCGGGGTACAAGCCCTGGCCGGAGCGTTGCAATTGAATTTTCGGGAGTGTCCCCAGACCCTCATGGACGCGGGCAATTTATCTCGGTTGGCCCTGGCCTTGGCCATCGGCTTGTTGGCGGGCCTGGAGCGGGGCTGGCAAAAACGCAACGAGCCGGAGGGTTCCCGGGTGGCCGGTTTCCGGACCTTCGGATTGATCGGTCTTCTCGGAGGGCTTTGGGCTTTGTTGGCCGGCTCCCAGACATGGGTCCTGGCTATGGGGGGCATAGCCTTGGCCTTGCTGTTGGCCGCCGGCTACCGGGCGGGGGCCGACGCCCGAGGGGACTTGGGCCTCACGACGGAAGTGGCCGCCCTGGCGGTCTTCGCCCTGGGCGCTTTGGCGGTGCGGGGCCATACCTTGGAGGCCGCCGCCGGGGGAGTGGTGATGACGGGGTTATTGAGCCTCAAACCGTTGCTCCACCGCTGGCTCGGGCACCTCAACGAATCCGAATTGCTCGCCGCGATCCAACTTCTGCTTATTTCCATCGTGGTCCTGCCCAATCTTCCGGACCGCGGCTTCGGCCCCTGGGAGGCGCTCAATCCCCGCCACATTTGGTGGATGGTGGCCCTCATCGCCGGAATCTCCTTCGCGGGTTACGTCTCCGGGAAGGTTCTTGGGCCCCGGGGAGGAATCGCCGCCACGAGCCTCCTGGGAGGCCTGGTTTCCTCGACGGCGGTGACCTTGTCCATGGCTCGCCTGGACCAGGTCAACCCCAAGGGCTGGCGCCTGCACGCGGCGGGGGTCGTGATCGCCTCGGCGGTGATGTTTCCCAGGATTCTCCTGGAAGTTTCCGTGGTCAACCACGATTTGCTCGGCGGGCTGGTCCCCTCCCTGACGGCGGCGGCGCTGATCGCTTTCCTGGGGGCTTGGCTGCTCCTGCGGTTTCCCGGAGAGCATCCCGCCTCTCCCTCCTCATTGAAAAATCCGATGGAGTTGGGCGCGGCCCTGTTTTTCGGAGCGTTGCTCGCCGTGGTGACCCTGGCCGCGGTCGCCTTGCGCCATTGGCTGGGCGACGCCGGGGTGTATTTGACCTCGGCCGCCGCGGGCCTCATGGACGTCGACGCCACGACTCTCTCCCTGGCGCGATTGGCCGGGGAGGGGATGGACCCGGAAGTCGCGTCGCGGGGCATTCTGGTGGCCGCAGGCGTCAACACCGTATCCAAGGCGGTCATGGCCGCCGCCATCTCCGGGGGCCGCCTGGGTTGGGCCTGCGCGGGAATTTTGGGCGCAGCCTTGGCGGCCGGGGCGGCGGTGCTTGTGGGGATTTGACCCCCCCGGGAAAACGCGGTTGGCCATTTCATTGCGGCCTTTTTGGCCGAGTCGGAAAGGAGGAGAAAGGCCATGGCAAAACGCGGCGACCATTTGAAGATGCAAACCCTGAAGCGGGTCATTCCCAGCGGCCCCGCGGTCCGGGTGGAATATCCCCAGGAAGGCGAGGCCTTGGGTCGGCCCTGTTATACCTTCCGAGTCGGGACGATCCCGGAGGCGACGGCGGTGGAAGTCCGCATCGACCAAGGCGATTGGCTGGCCTGCCGCGAGGCCGTGGGGATGTGGTGGTTCGACTGGGCCGGCTACGAGCCCGGCGAGCATGTCGCCGAAGCCCGTTCCCGGTTGGCGGACGGGGTCATGGCGTCCTCCAATCCGCGTCGTTTCACGGTTTGCTGAGCGCCCGGAAGGCATCGGGTTTGAGGGCGGAGAGGTGATGGCGGAATATGATCAGGCCCATCGCGGTTTCCCCAGGGCCTGATCATCGGGAGACGCCTATCCCGAACCCGTAGACCAATTCCGCCGCGGGCTATTTGTAGGCCCGGATTTTCGGCCCACGGGAAGAAATCGCGGCGACCAGCCTTCACGGGGGTTTTGGGCTCGCCCTTGTCGATCCAGATGGTGGTCAGCCTCCAATTTATATTTTTCCACAACCCCGCCAGGGGCCGTCAGGCCGGGCTCCGGGTGGCCCGCACGAGAGCGGTCCCGAGGCGGGGAACCCGGGAGATCAGGCGCACCGCCGTTTCCCCCGCCGCCGCCCGCAGCAGAGCGAATTGGAGGAATCGACCGAGCCGCAGGCGGTCGGCGAAGCGCTTCCTCCAGGTCCGGTCCCATTCTTGGCTTAGCGCCGCGATGTCCCCTTCGCCGACGGGGCGCGGGAGGGATTTGACCGCATCGGCGAGCAGGACCGCCGACTCCAGGGCCATTGCCTGGCCGTCGCCACAGAGGGGGGCGATCATGCCCGCGGCGTCGCCGACGAAAAGCACTTCCCCCAGGCTGGTCCCCTTGGGTGAAAAGCCGAGCCCGGCCACGGAGTGAAAGCCGGTTTCGGCGGGAATCAGCGCCGCGAGGCGGCCGCCCAGGCTGGCGCTGCGCCCGCGCACGGCCGCGCAAACCTCGTCCCAGCGCGGGACGGCCAGGCCCCGCAGAAGCCGGTTGGTCAGGAGCAGGCAGACATTGACGATTCCCCCTTCGACGAGGCTCAGGCCGCAATATCCCCCCTCGAAAAGATGAATCTCGACGCGCCCCGTCAACTCGCGGAGCAGACGGCGTCCGGACTCGGTGTCCACGGGGCGATGATGGCGCTTGAGGCCGAGCGTGGACGCCGCTTCTTGGAGAAAAGGACGCGCCAGGCGGGCGTCCAACGGCGAGCGCCTGCCGTAGGCCGCGACGACCAATCTCGCGTCGACGGAGGTCCGCCCCCCGTCCTCCCATTCGACTTCGAGCCGCGATCCATCCTGAATCTTCTCGATCCGGCAGACCCGGGCCCTTTGGCGGGCGCAGGCCCCGCGCCGGGCGGCGTGGCCAAAGAGCGCCTCGTCCAGGGACCGCCGGCTGAGCCCCAGGGCCTCCCCTTGGAGGTCCAAGACGGCGTCCCGGCCCGAGGCCGAAAAGAAGCGGGCTTGAGTGATGCGGGCGGGACCCAAGGCGAGGACCTCTTGCAGGCATCCGACCCGGTCCAGGAGCTTCGAGGATTCCGCGGACAGAAACTCTCCGCAGAGTTTGTCCCGCGGGAAGGCGTCTTTTTCCAGGAGCAGGACGTCCCGGCCGGCCCCGGCCAGCAGGGCCGCCAAGGCGCTTCCGGCGATGCCTCCCCCGATCACCGCGATCTCGCGCGGATTCATGGGGGCGGTCATTTGCGCGCCACCATGACCCAGCGAAAGGGCCAGCGCCAGGAAATTTCCACGGCGGAGAGGCCGGCGCGCCGGGCGAGGTCCTGGAGGTCGGCCCGGCGAAAGGCCCTCAGGACCGAAAGAGGGGCGTCATGGCGGATCAGCCGGTTTTTGGAGAGAAGCGCGGTGAGCCATTTGATCGCTTCGTAGGCCGCCGGGTGCCGGTGGAGATCGTTGATGACGACCCCGAACCGGCTGAGCGCGAACATCTTTGCCAGGGCCGCGGCCGCCATCTCATCGGAAAGATGGTGGAGGACCAGCGCCGCGTGCACGACATCGTACTTGCGCGTCATCGGCAGGTCGAATAGGTCGGAGGTCGTGAATTCCAGACCCGGCGAGCCGGCTCCGGTTCGGCGCGCGAAGGCGACGGACTCCGCGGAGAGATCGATGCCGTGGACGCGGGCCGCGATCCCCCGCCGGCCCGCCCACTCCACGACGCGCCGCGCCGAGTCGCCCCCACCCGAGCCCACGTCCAGGACCTCGATTTCACGGCGGCCCGCCGGGAGCAGGCGGGACAGGCCGTGCAGGGTCGCGGCATGGCCGCCCAGGAACCGGTTGATGACGGCCAGTTGGCCCAAGGTCTCGGCCAGTTCCAGCGGGTCGAGGCCGGGAACATCCATCAACTCGGCGTCGCCGCTGCGCGAATCGAAACGCGGGGCGCCGGGCGCGTTCATGGCCGGGAGAGGACCGCTCCCTCCATGGTGAGCCCCGGCCCGAATCCCAGGGCCGTGACGGCCCGGCCGGACTTTCTCCGCAATTCCCGGTCCAGGACGAAGAGGATGGTCGCGCTCGACATGTTGCCGAAGGAATTCAAGACTTCCCTGGAAGACCGGACTCGGGAGTCCGACAGGCCGAGGGCGGACTGGACCTCATCGACGATCTTTCGGCCTCCGGGGTGGATGGCCCAGGAGCTCTCCCGGCGCTCGAGCCCCGCTTTCGAAAGGAGCTCCGAGACGAAGCGCGGGGCGGCGGCCTTGAGCCGCGCCGGGACCTCCCGGCTCAGGCGCATTTCAAAGCCGGTCGGCCCGATGCGCCAGGACATTTCCGCGAGACTGCCGGTTTCAACGCGGCTGTGGGTCGCGACCAGGTCTCCCAGGCCTTTTTTATACCGCCCGGGGCGGGCGAAGACCGCGGCGGCGGCGCCGTCGCCGAAGATGCTCCCGGCCACGATGAAATCGGGAAGTGGAATTTTCTGAAGGTGGAGGGTGCAGAGCTCGACGCAGACCTGAAGGACCACGGCCTCGGGTTCGCCGGCCAGGATCTGGCCCGCCATGCGAATGCCGTTGAAGCCCGCGTAGCAGCCCATGAAGCCGAGCACGGTTCGTTGGACCAGCGGGCTCAGCCCGAGGCGGCCGATCAGGTGGATGTCGGGGCCGGGCGCGTAAAGACCCGTGCAGGTCGTGAAGATGAGGTGGGTCACCTCGGCGGGGCGGGCGCCCGCCTCCCGCAGGGCTTTCCGGCAGGCCCGCTCCCCCAGCTCGACGCTCCATTTTTCGTACAACCCCATGCGGACCGCCGTGCTGGGAAAGGGTTCCAGGGACCAATTGGCGGGGAAAAATTCGAAGTCGGCGGGATCGCCCCGGGTGTAGTCGCCCAACACGCTGTGACGCCCCGCGATCCCCGATGAGGCGTAAAGCTTGGAGATCAATCCCAGGGTGGCAGCTCGCCTCCGCCCCGTGAGCGTGGCTCGGGCCATGGCCGCCATGAACTTCTGGACCTCCGGTTGCCCCGCCCGATGCGGGGGCAGGGCCGTCCCGATTCCGTAGAGGCGGGCATGGCGCGCGGCGGGGGAGCCGAAGGCGGGGCAGTTCATTTTCCCTTCCATTGTAGTCATTTCGGCTCGCCGCCTTTGGAAATGTGTCCCCGCCAGACCGCCCGGAAGGCTTCCGGTTTCAGGGCCGAGAGGTGATGACGGAATGTGATCCGGAGGCTTTCATCCAGGAAGAAGAGGTTGTGCAGGGGACAGGTCCCGGGAGGATGGGCCAGGCCCAGCCGGTGGGCCACGATGTCCTCGGGATCGATGAGGATGGGAAATCCCCCGGCCGCCGAGACTTGACGGGGCAGGGCCGCGTCCTCCCCCAGGAGGCTCACGGCCAAGATGCGAAAACGGTCGGGGGCCTCCCGTCCCAGTTCTTCCAACAACGGCGCCTTGGCCCGGCAATCCTCGCAGAGATTGGTGAGCCAGAGGACAGTCCGCCGCCCGTCCGGGTTGTCGGAAAGCGAGTAGCGGCGGCCGTCCGGGTCAAGGAGCGAGAAGTCCGGGAACCGGTCGCCGACCTCCAAGCCCTTGCGGGCCCACGCGCGGAAGGGCCAAAGAAGCCGCCAGATTTTCGTCTTCCAGCTCATGGCTTCTTGGCCGGTGAAACCCGCTTGACGGAGAGGTGGAGGTGGCGGATCTTCCAGCCTTTGGGCTCCTTGCCGAGGACGATGGTTTCCGCCCCCAAGAGGACCACCGGGCCCTTGCCGTCGACGATGGTGAAGGTCGCTTCCTGGACCGCGTAAGCCAAATCCGAGCCGACTTCGAGTTTGGAAAGCCGGGAACCTGCGGTCCGAAATTCCTTCCACTCGGCCATTTCGGGGCCGATGTGGTTGTCCCGATAATCGGCCCAGCCGTCGTTTTTATGGACGCCCTCCAGGACCAGCAGGTCCTCCGAAACGACCGCGGCCAGCTCCGAGACGCTCCGGTGCTCCATCGCCGCCCGATAGGCGTCGAGAACCTTTCTCACCGCCTCCTCCTCGGAGGAGGCGGCCCACGCAGCCATGGAGAGAAACACCGCCGCCGCCCCGATCAACCGATATCGATTTCCCATTCCGCCACCCCCCATCAATTCAGCCGGATTTGACCCCGACGCCGAACCCGTAGACCAATTCCGCGCCGTGCATGCCCGTCGCCACGAGCAGGCCCAGGCCGAGCGCCCAGAGCAGAATCTGCGCGGTGCGGAATTTGCCGGAGTCCCGCCCGGTCCGGCCCGCGTAAAACCGGAGGCCCGACAGGGCGCTCAAGACCCCGCAGGTCCACCACGCCAATTCTTCGTGCTCGGCCAGGACTTCCCAGGCCAGCGGGACATGAGGCGCGGTCTCCTCGGCGAGCAGGCCCAGGCCGAGCGCCGCCCAGGCCGAAAGAGTTCCAAGCCAAAGCAGCCAGGATTCGGCTTTGGAAAGCCAATCCGGGGCCCCCCGGCGCAGCCGCAATCCGGCGGCCGCCGCCCCGAGCGCCAGCAAGGCGATCGGGAAATGGACGGCCGCCGGGTGCAGATGGAAGAGCCTGAACTCCACCTAGAGTTTCTCGGCCTTGCTCACGATGATCGCCGTGAGGCCCCCGCGGGTGAAGACCGTTCCGGTGAGCTTGGCGTTGGCGCCCGCCAGGGCCTTGGCCGCGAGATACGGCTTCTCGCTCTCGTGATCGCCCACGACCAGGTAGACCTTTCCGTCCTTGGTCAAAAGGCCCAGCGGGGCGCCTCCCACCACGCAGCTCGCCGCGCATTTGGCGTGCTTCTTGCCCTTTCCTTCATGGGCCATGTAGCAGGCCATGTCCAACATTTCCCCCGAGATCGTCTCGGCTTTTCCGGAGGGGTCCAGGTGGCCTCCGGCGGCCATGACGCCTCCGGCGACGGCCGCCGCGATAAACACGGCGCTGATCAGCTTTTTCATTCTAGTTCTCCTTCCCGCCGTCCGGCGGGAGCGTATTGTTTTGCGGGTCCAAGATAAAGGACCGCTGCTGCTCTTCGTTTTCAAAAAAGAAGGTCTTTCCCCCTATGACGGCGCGCGGGGTGTCCGGGGTCACCGCCAAGCGCCGGCCTCCCACCGGCGAAACGGCGAAAGCCGGGGGTTCCGCCGGCGCTTTTCGGGTTTTAATCAGGCCCACGAGGCCCACCGCGCCCATGGCCCCCATCATGATGCCCATGACCAGTAGCGAGCCCATGTCAGTGCCCCTCGTGCCCGCCGGAGGCCGGGGCCGGCGGGGAGGTATTGAAGGAATCCGGCGCCGAGGCGAATCTTCTCAAGTCCTCTTCGCCGCAGAAGTACAACTGCCTTCCCTTCCAGGTCATGCTGGGGGTGTCGGCTTTGATCTTGACCGTTTTGCCCGAGACGGGGCAGATCGCCTTTGACGGACGGCCGTGATGGCCGTGCATCATCATGCAGCCCGAGAGGAGCGGCGCCGCGGCCAAGGCCCACATCGCGTATTTGATCGGTTTCCTCATGTCGATGACCTCCATTTTAATCCTCCATGACCGACAAATCATTCGGGCTGGGCGCGACCGTCCCCTTCTTCATGTCGCCATGCCATTTCCAAATCAAGAAGATGGCGGGGTAGACGACCAGCTCCATCGCAAAGCTCGTGAATAGGCCGAAGATGATGGGGGCCGCGATGCGTTTCATCAGGTCGGCCCCGGTGCCGAGCGCCCACATCACCGGCATCAGCCCGAAGAAGTCGGTGAACACCGTCATCATCTTCGGGCGGATGCGCTTGACCGCGCCATGGACCACCGCCTCCTTGAGATCCTGGAGCGTGCGCATGCGCCCCCCCCGCACGGCGTCGGCATAAGCCAGGTCCAGGTAGAGGAGCATGAAGGTCCCGGTTTCCGCGTCCAGGCCCATCAGGGCGATCATCCCCACCCAGGCCGCCACGGAAAGATTGTAGTCCAATATGTAGAAACCCCAAAACGCCCCGATGAGTGAAAAAGGAACCGCGAGCATCACGATTCCGGTTTTAGCCCATGACTTGGTGTTCATGTACATGAGGAGCACGATGATGACCAAGGTGAGCGGGAGCAGCAGGGCCATGCGTTCGCGCACACGGACCAGGTTTTCGTATTGCCCGCTCCATTGG
>CAYHPY010000138.1:0-8340 GCA_964358485.1 uncultured Elusimicrobia bacterium | reverse complement strand
ACCATCCAGGCCGACATCATCAAGCAGAAGCTCCCCGAGAACAACGGCGGCTACACCGCGGTCAACTTCGGGAAGACCCATAAGCTGGTCTACGAGAAGCTCTCCTCGGACAACCCCATCGACCTGGCCCGCTACCAGGTGGCCAACTGCTACATGGGCCGCGCGGGCCTGATCAACTCGGGCGGCGCTTCCTCGGGCGAGACCGATCTGGCCGAGGCCGTCAAGACCGCCGTCATCAACAAGCGCGCCGGCGGCATGGGCCTGATCTCCGGGCGCAAGGCGTTCCAGCGCCCGCTCAAGGAAGGCATCGGCCTGCTCAACGCCATCCAGGACGTGTACCTGGACAAAAAGGTCACCGTCGCCTAAATGGCGGAAGGGGGCGCGCGGGGAGCATGAAAAAAACCTCCGATCCTTTCTGGGTCTGGGCCAAGGGCTACGGCGTCATCGGCCATTCCCCGGCCACTCGCGCGCGGGTCCGGGCGCTGTCCCGCCGGTTTAAAAAGACCTCCGACGGCGCCGCGTTCTTTGAACTCCTGGCCGCGGCCGACCGCCTGGCCAGCGCCGGGATGTGGCTGACCGTCCACGACACCTACGCCCGGCGGGTGCGCCTGGACGGGGGTCCCTTGACCTTGGAGGAGCTCAAGCCCGTCCCGGAGGGGCACACCGGCAGCGCGCTCAACATCGTTCCCGCCTACGTCGGCTATCTGGCCGCCAACGCGATCACGGGGCACACCCGGGCCTGGACCGCCGAGCAGGGCCACGCGGTCTCGGGCATCGACAGCGTCAATCTTTTGATCGGAAACACGGTCAAGGCCCACGCGGAGCGCTACTCCGTCAGCGACGCGGGCCTGACCGAGTTCGTCCGGGATTTCTACGCCTACCGCCTTGGGCCGGACGGCCGCGCGTCCTCTCCCCGGGGCTCGCACATCGGCGCCAACACCGCCGGAGGCATCGCCGAGGGGGGCTATCTGGGGTTCGCGGGCCTGCAGTACGTCCACCTTCCCCTCAAGGGCGAGCGCCTGGTGGCCTTCTTGAGCGACGGCGCTTTCGAGGAACAGCGCGGCACCGATTGGGCGCCGCGCTGGTGGCGCCACGACGACTGCGGGCTGCCCTCCCCCATCATGATCTTGAACGGCCGCCGCATCGACCAACGCACGACCATGGGCATGTCCGGCGGGACCTCCTGGTTTAAGAAACACCTCAAGCTCAACGGCTTCGATCCCATCGAGTTCGACGGCCGGGACCCGGCGGCGTTCGTTTGGGCGATTCTGGAAATGGAGCGCCGCCTGGAGTCCTCCCCCCGGCGCTATCCGGTCCCGTTTCCCTACGGGATGGCGGTGACGGTCAAGGGCTACGGCTTTCCGGGCTCGGGCACCAACGCCGCCCACAACCTCCCGATCGGCTCGACGGTCGGGCCCGAACTGTTGGAGTTATTCAACCGCGGGGCGCGGGGCCTGCATGTTCCGCCGCAGGAATTGGCCGCGGCCGCCTCCCTTTTCCAACGGCACCGGGGGCGCCCGCGGGAGCGCGACCACGCCCTGGCCGTGCGCGACTGCGCTCCGCCGAAATCAAGCGAGCCGGCTTGGGCCGCCGTCGGGGCCAAGGCCTCCCCCATGGACGCTTTGGACGAGGCCTTCGTTGCCCTCTGCCGGGACAATCCCCGCCTGCGCCCCAGGGTGGGCAACCCCGACGAGATGCGCTCCAACCGCATGAACAAGACCCTGGATTTTCTCAAGCACCGGGTCACCGAACCGGAGAAGGGCGCGGCGGAATCGGTCACCGGGGGCGTCATCACGGCCCTCAACGAGGAGGCGGTGGTGTCGGCCGCCCTGGCCAACAAGGGCGGCCTGGGGCTCACCGTCACCTATGAAGCCTTCGGGACCAAGATGCACGGGGCCCTGCGCCAGGAGATCATCTTCGCCGACCACTGCAACCGCCACGGCCGCCCCCAGGGCTGGACGTCCCAGGGCGTGGTGATGACCTCCCACACCTACGAGAACGGCAAGAACGAGCAATCCCATCAGGATCCGAGCCTTTGCGAACTGCTCATGGGCGAGCCGGCCGACGTGTCCCGGGTGGTGTTTCCGGTCGACGCCAACTCGGCGGCGGCGGCCCTGCAGGCGGTCTATCAAACGCGGGGCCAGATCTGGACCTTGGTGGTGCCAAAGCGCGCGGTGCCGGTCCGTTTGGACGGTCCCCAAGCCCGGCGGCTGGTCCGCGAAGGGGCCTTGATCCTGCGCGCCGACCCCGCGCCGCAATTGGTGCTGACCGCTTTGGGAGCCTATCAACTGGGAGAGGTTCTGCGCGCCTCCGAGCGGCTGGCCGAGCGGGGGGTCAAGCACTCCGTGGTCTGTCTGTTCGAGCCCCGGCGATTCGCCGAGCCGCGCGGCCCGGTGGAGGAGGCCTTCTGCCACTCCAGGGCCGTCCGGGATAAATTTTATCCGGAGTCGGCCCGCGCGCGGCTCTTCGTGACCCACACCCGCTCCGGCCGCATCCAAGGCCTGCTTCAGTCCATCGACACCGGGCCCGGGACTTTGGCCCTGGGATACCGCAACGAGGGGGGAACGCTCGATGAGGGCGGGATGCTCTTCGTCAATAAGCAGTCCTGGGCGCACGCGGTGGACGCGGCCGGGCGGCTCTTGGGGCTCAAGCGGGAGGACCTGTTGTCTTCCGACGAGCGGGCGGTCCTGGACGGGCGCCTGTCCCCGCACGGGGTCGTGCTCTAGGGGAATTCCGGCGCTCCTGCCATGGGCGCCCATCGTCGCCAGGCGGCAAGACCGGCTCAAGGAGTTTTTCGGTCAGCCGGCCAATGATGAAAAATGCTGAAAAAAAAGAAAGTGAACTCGCCGGCCCGGCCAATGCCGGTCACTTAAGCGCGAAGCTCGCGATCCCGGAGCGAAAAGTCTTGCTTTCTCTTGGAGTTTCTCTGAGATGATGTTGCGGTGCCAGGCTTGTAGAACTCGGTCCTGGACCGAGCACTTCAAGTCTGACGTTCAATTCACTCCGGCGAGATGCTCAGGATTAGGCCGGTATAGCGCTTTCGCGCGCAGGCTGCCGATGACAGTCCTCGACGAGGAACAGCTTAACTGACCGGCATTGGCCGGGCCGGCGAGTCCGCTATGTTATTTCGCCTCAGACCTCGAACCGCCGTGGCGCCGGGGAATTTTCAGCGGCCTGCTTGCGGGATTCCGCCAATTTGTTCTCGACGATAAAATCACCTTCACCGGTGAAAGTGATTTTGTCGTCGGCGACATAATCAGGCGCGCGAATTCAGGGCTTTTTCCGCAGCCTTTCGAGCCACTCCCGGACCCAGGCGGGGTCCGGGCGAAGTTCCAGGGCCCGGCGCATGTCCGAGTCGCCCCGAGGATCGCCCAGGAGCTTGCGCGCCATGCCCCGCCATAAATAGGCGTCCGGATAGCCCTGATCCAACTGCAGGGCGCGCTCCAGGTCCGCGACGGCCGCGGCGGGACGGCCGAGGAGGAGGTTCGCTTCGCCCCGGTGGCCGTAAATCCAGGCGCAGCGCGAGTCGAGTTGGGCGGCTTTGTGGAGCTTGGCCAAAGCCTCTCGGGGGCGGCCGGTCAAGGACAAGGCCGCGCCCAGCCTTCCCACCGCGCGGGCGTAGCCGCCGTCGAGAGCTGCGGCTTTCTTAAGATCGGCCACGGCTTCCGGCGCCCGGCCCAGGGCCAAAAGAGTTTCCCCGCGCCAGGTCAAAACCCAGGCGCAAGCCGGGTCGATTTCAAGCGCCCGGTCCAGCCGGGCCAAGGCTTCGTCAAAGCGCCCCGCCTTGAGCAGGCATTCCCCGAGCCAGGCCGGGCCCCAGGGATTTTTGGGCAGAGCGCTGGCGGCTTGCTCCAATAGCCGCGTGATCCGCTCGAATTCCCCCGATTCGCCGGGCCGTCCGTGCGCCCACCCGTGCTTGGAATCCAGGCGCGCCGCGCGGCGCATGTCTTCGAAGGCCACGGCAAACGATCCTAAGGACAGCCGCGCGTGCGCCCGCTCCAGGAATACCAGGGGATATTCCGGGCTCAAGCGGCAGGCCAGGTCCAGATCCTTGAGCGCCTCCCGGTTTTTGCCCAACTGGCGCAGAAGCGAGCCGCGCCAGGCGTACAGGCGCGGATAACGGTCCCCGAGGTCCCCAACGGAGCGGTAGACTTTCAGGGCCGGTCCGAAGCGCCCGGTCCGGCGCAAGGCCTCGGCCTTCATGACCTTGCCCTCCGCCGAGCGTGGGTCCAGGCGGAGCGCATGCTCCAGAGCCGCGGCGGCGGCCTTGCGGTCGCCGTTGCAGTTGAAATGCGCGCGGGCCAGGAGCAGATGCGCCCAAGGTTCCTTTGGAAGATTTTTTGCGGCCAGGACGGCGTCGGCGATGGACTCCCGGTAGCGGACGGCCTCGCTGAGAAACTCGCTGCGCAAAGTCCTCAGCCACGGCCGCCGAGGGTCCAGCTTTACCG
This sequence comes from uncultured Elusimicrobia bacterium, assembly GCA_964358485.1. GTDB lineage: Bacteria > Elusimicrobiota > Elusimicrobia > UBA1565 > UBA9628 > CAYHPY01. The sequence continues at coordinate 3,892 of CAYHPY010000138.1, read as the reverse complement.
CCGCGTCGGCGTCCTCGAGCGCGGGACCCGTTTCCCCGCCCTTGAACCGGCACGCGGCGCGCACCGCCAGCGCCCAGGCCCGGAGCGGGGCCGGACCCGAGATTCGCTCCAGAATTTTTATGGCGGCCGGGGCGCTCCCCGGGGCGCGGCTCATTTCCAGTTCGGCCAGCCAAAGCCGGGCGTGGGCGGCCGCCGGTCCGCTTTCCGCCGCCCTGCGCAGGTCGTCCTCGGCCCGCGGATCGCGCAGGTAAAACCGCCCGCGCCCACGGAGGGCCAGACCCCAGCCTTCGGCTGATTTTTTCAGCCGAAGGCTGGCTAGAATTTTTTTCAAGTATTGGCCGTTTATCCCGGAAAGCGACCCCGGCGCCCGCGCCACGGCCACCCGGATGGGCCAGGTCCGGGAGCGGATTAAAATCTCGACCCCGGCGTTGACGCCGCCTTCGTCCAATCCCAATGGGCCCAGCGCCCAGGAGAGTTCTGCTGGAGGACGGGGCGTTTGTCGGTTCAAGGCCGGGCGGCGCGCGCGGGCTCGAAGGAGCCCAGAATCCGGTGGGCCGCTTCCAGGTCCCCCGCGGCGATCTTAAGGAAGACGTCCTTGAGCAATGCCGAGCGTCGCTCGGCGGCGACCAGTTCCTTGCCGTAGGAGGTGGAGGGAAGATAGCGCCGGACCAGGTCCTCGAGCAAGGCGCGCCAGTGCGGCTTGGCCCCGCCGCTTTCTCCCAAACGGAAAGGGGTGTTGACGAAATTTCGGATGTCGCGGCTCAAGTTCCCGCGCAGGCGGGCGCTTTCCCCCATGAGGGCCTCCACCTGGGGAATGGCCTTCTGCCACTCCGGGCCCTCCAGGGAGGCGATGGCCGCCTGGGCATTGGATTTCAGGCGTTCCAGCCGGGCCCGAAAATCCTGTCCCCGCCGGGAGTAGGCCGCGCGCGCGTCGGCGGCCAAGGGCGCCGCCGCGATGGCGGCTTCGAGTTCCGCGGACCAAAAACCCTCCTCGGCCTCGATGCGCATGAGCTCTTCCTCAAGCGAGGCCAAGGTGATCCAGCGGGCGGCGTCTTTTTGACGGCTGCCGAGGGCGGACAGGAGAGAGCGGGAAATCTTCGAAGGATCGGCGCTGACCAAGGCCGTCTTCTCGAAATCGGAGAGGACTTCCTGGGCTTTCTGGAGGGCGCGGGCGCGGCGCTCAAAGCGCGGGGACAGGGCCTTGCCCGCCTTGAGCTTGGCCTTGAGGCGTTCGGAGGTGCGCGGGTCCAGGAGCTCGGCCTCGGTGAGGGTCTCTCCCAGGAGGCGCGCCAGGGCGAAGTTGCGCTCGTAGGTCAGGCGGTTTCCCAAGGTCTTGAGATCAAAGCGCATCCCGTGGGCCGGATAGCTCAAGGTGGGATAGTCCAGCTTGCCGGTCTCGATGAGCTTGGGCGCGCCGGGCGCGCGCCGGGCGTTGAGGGCGCTTTGGATGGCCAGAAGCTGGGGGGAGTAGCCGCCGAGGTTGCCCTGGCCCAGGCGGTCGTAATAGGACGAATCGGAAAATCTCGGGCCCCCGCCGACCGAGCCCTTGTCGCCCTCGCTCTTGGTCTGGGTCAGGATTTGGTTGCTTTGGCCGCCCTGCCCCTCGAAGAGGGTCTTGATGATCTCGGCTTTTTCCTCGTCCTGCATCTCCTCGTCTTTTTTCATCAGCTTGGAGTCTTTGTTCGTCTTTTTCAGACGGCCGAGGAGGCCCTTCTTGGAATCGGGATTGTATTGCAGGGTCCGAGCCGCGCGAAAGCTCAGTAAGTCCTCGAACTCATGGGTCCCGGAGGCGTCGTCGCGCGCCAAGCCCACGGCGATCTCGGCGGCTGAGCGCGGGTCGGAGTCGATCCAGGCGCGGATGGCGGCCAGCTTCTGGCCGGGTTCCTCGCCCTCAAAGCGCGCGGCCAGCTTTGAGTCCAACATCCTCCGGGCCAAGGCGTCCGCGGCCGCCGGATCCTCGGAGAGGCCCGCTTGGACGCGGACGATGGCGTCTTCCGCCTCTTGATCGGCCGCTCGTCCCTCCACGCCGTCGCCGTGGATCAACTCCTGGCCGCGGGCGGGTGCGGCGAGCGCGAGAAATAGGAATAGGATCGTTTTCATGGGGCGGGGGGCGCCGGGGCGGCCAGGTCGAGGATTAATTTCGTTCCGGAATAGACCTTTCCGTCGTCGCGGAGCTCAGCCGGGCCCAACAGAAAAGAATCGGACGGAACATCGACTCGTTTCTTCGAGACGGCGCTTAAAAAAGAATGAGTCGCGCTTTTATCCACTTCCGTCCATCGCGCCAGGGCGAAACGCCCGCCCGGGGCAAGCGCGGTTGAGGTCAGGCTGGGAAAAGGTCCCGCCTCCATCAAAACATTGCCGATGTAGGTTCTCATCGAGACCCACCAGCCCTCCGGGCGGCGCAGGGCGGCCAGGACGGTCTCGCCATCGGCGCTAAAGACCACCGGCTCCCCGGAGGAGGGCGCGTCCGCCTCGGGGGCCGACCAGAGCTCGGAAGCGCCTCGTCCCAAAAAGCGGAGGTGGCGTTCCGTGGTGAGGATTTTGGTCTTGGACGCGTTCCAGAAAGTTTTTTTCTCGAAGGTCCAGGCGAAGGACCCGCCCGGAGAGGCGTCGCCCCGCAATTGGCGCGTCACCGGGCCGGAGGCTCCGACCTCTTCCCAGCGCCCCAGGCCCACTTCCTCGGCCAAGTCCCCGGCCGCGTCATAGCGGAGCAAGGAGGAGGCTTGGCGGACCCAGCGCTCGGCCGCGCCCGTGGAGCCGACGGGGGCGGTGGAGGTTTGGACAGGGATGGGGGCGGGTTCCTCTTCGGGAGTGGGGTCCTGCGCCGCGCACAGGCCGGCCAGCAGAAGGGCGGCCGGGATCATTTTTCCTCGATGAGCTCGACCGGGAGCTTGGGGAGGGGGAGCAAGCGCACGGCGTAGGGCTGGGTGAAGGCCTGAATGGCCATGCCCTTGGGGGGCAGGACCCGGTAGCCCACCGTGACGCGCTCCTTGGCGGTTTTGGGCTCCAGAAATTGAACCCGGAAGCCCCCCGTGGGCCGCTCACCCAGAAAGACCGCGACGGCCATTTGGCCCTTGAGGTCCTGGGCGGGGGCGGGCCTGCCGATTTCCTTCCAGAGGGCCTCCCATTCGGCGGGGGTCTTGGCCAGCCGGGTTCCGGGCACGGAGACCCCGCAGAACTGTCCCTTCCATTGCAGGTCTTGGCTCACGAGCTTCTCCTTGCGCGCCGCCGACGCTCCGAGGGGGAGTGCGGCCCAAAGGGCCAGGGCCAGGAGCGCTCTCATACTAGGGATGATAGCCTCTCAATCGGGTTCGCGCAAGGCGTTCCTGCGCGGGGCCTGCGGTCAGCGGATGATCGCCGTTCGAATGACCTTGCGAATCTCCGGTTTTCCGGCCTTGCGGGCCGTCATCGTGCAGGCGTAGACCCCCGTTCCAATCCCCGACAAGGGCCAATGCTGTTCGTAGGTGTATTGCGGGCCCCGTCCGTTGCCGATGTCCTTGAGGGTCGGGCTTGGGAAGGCGTTTTGGTAGACCACCCGGCCCATCGCATTGCGGCACTCCAGATTGACCGAATCCGCCGGCCCCACCTGGACCACGAAGCCCTGCGAGCCGCAGCCCTTGCAGGGGTTGGGGATCGCGTAGGCCTCCCTCAGGAAGAATTCCGTCACGGAGGGCGCCGGGGCGGCTTGGCCCGGCTCCTCGCTTTGATCCTCCTCTTCTTCTTCCGTCACCCGGAAAGCCCCCGCCGTGCCCGCCGTCAGGGTCCCCGGCAGGCCGAAGCGCTGAATCGCCTCGTTGTTGCGGTCTGCGATCCATAAAGTTCCGGCGGGGTCCAGACTCAGTCCAATCGGCCGCCGGAACACGGTTTCGACCGGCAACCCCCTGTCCTTCTT
>CAYHPY010000137.1:0-8418 GCA_964358485.1 uncultured Elusimicrobia bacterium | reverse complement strand
GGGGGGGGCCCCGGGGGGGGGCCTGGTTTTTGGCCGGCGGGGGGCTTCCGGGGGGTTGGGGGTGCATGATCGCGGGCGGGGTGGCTTTATTCGGTTTTGGGCTGATCGGCTTGGCCATTTCCACGATTTTCTGGGTTTCCTGCGTCTGCCTCTGGGTCATGGGCCTGGCCGCCATCCAGGTCCTGGCGGGGGTCAATACCTTGCTTCAGGAGCTTTCCAGCGACGCCTACCGGGGGCGGGTCATGAGCTTTTATTCCATGCTTTTCCTGGGTATTTCCCCGGTCGGGGCCTTCCTGGTGGGGGCCATGGCCTCCCGGATCGGCCCCAGATGGACCGTTATAGTAGAGGCCGTTATTTGCGTGTTTGCGGGTTTGCTGCATTTAAAGCGACTTCCCGGAGTGTTGACCCGGGCCCAGCCCGCGGCCAATCTGCATCCTGTTACCGGTTCTATATAGGCCAAAGGGCCTATTTTTGTATGGGTCCCCTGTTTTTTCCGTCTGGGCCTGGGGACCCCCCCTAAAAACCGGTTCGGAGTCTACACTAATGGTGAGGGTAGATAAAATGGATACGATGACAATGTACCTCAAGTTCGTGGGCACGATGGCTCTCGGGATGCTCGGCATCGGGCTCCTTATGAAAGTTCTGCTCGACCGCCTTTTCGTGGACTGGGACGCCGTCGAGGATCTCGAGACCTACGTCAAGGACGCCTACCGCGGCCGGCGCATGAACCATGTGCACCTGACCGAGGACATTCTGATGGAAAAGGAGAAGGCCCGCCCCACCGAGCTCACCACCCGCATGATCGACAAGCGCCGGGAGGCGCTCCGGGAGATGGACGCCGTGGAGCACCGCCTGCATGCCCCGGTGGAAGTCGCGCCGGCCCCGGAAGCGGCTTCGGCCAAGGTCTGGGCGTTCGAAACCGAGCCCGTCACGGTCAAGCCCGCGGCGCCGGCCCCGGTTCCCGTGGCGGCCGGAGAAGCGGGCGTGGCCCGCAACCCCACCTACGACGACGGGTGGTCCTAGCTCCGGCCGGCGTCCCCGCTGATAGCGCCGACTTGACTAGTCCGCCAACCGGCGGATTCTTCCCAACAATTCTCCGATGGGCGGGGCTTTTTGTTTCTCCGCCAGCCCGGCGAGTTCTTTTAACAGCATCCGCCGCAGGGAAGTGATTTCCTGATGGACTTGGGCGCTCGGGACGCCGATCTCTTTGGAGAAGCCGCAGCTCTCCAATGAGGGGGACGAGCCGGTCAGCGCGATCAGGAGGCCTTCCGGGCTGACCCCCGCGTCCACCGCGGCTCCGATCTCCAGGACCTTCGACAACGTCAAATCTTTGTAGCGCCCCAGAAGCCACAGCATGTCGTAAAGATCCTTCTCCCCGCAGCGGCTGAGCAGGGCCGCCGTCTTCATCGCCAGGAGGGTTTCCAGAGCGGCCACGGTGACCCCATTTTTCAAACGAAACGAGGCGCCCGGTTTGAAAAGGCCCGGATGCTGCGCGACGTCGATGGTGAAGGTCGCGCCCCGCCATCGGCAAACCGCCCGGTAAAATTGCGCCGAGCGCTGGAGTCTTTCCAGTTGGGCGCCTTGACCCGATAAGGACTCGGCGGCCAAGACCGCCGCCTCCTGGCCGGCGGGACCGTCCGTGAACAGGTCGATGTCATCGGAACGGCGGTGGGCGGCGTAATAGCCCGCCAGCGCCGTTCCCCCGACCAGCATGCAGCCGGAGATCCCCTGCTTGAAGACATGCTCCAAGGCCGCCCGCAGGGGCGCGGCCAGCGTCTTGGCGGCTAACTTGGGGTCGGGCCGGTCTTTAGGCGCCATATTCTCTCCAGGCCCTCCCGGCGGGCGGGGTGGATGTGGGCGCTATAGCGCGGAAAGGCTTCCCACACCGAGTCTCCCAGCATTCCGGCGGTCGAATAAAGGCCGTAGGTCTCGACCAGGCGGGCCAAAGCTTTTGATTCTCCGGCGCAGGCCGCGACGGCCAGGTCCTCCAGGCTTGGATAAAGCCGGTCCCACAACAGCGCCCCTTCAAGCCCGGCCCTGAGGGAGGGATCGAAGGTCGGAAATTCCGAGGCCAGGTCCTCCGCCGTCACCTGGAGGCCCCGGCAAAGGCTTAGGAGGTGGTCCGCGCTCATTCGGACCTGTCCGCAATCGCCATCCTTAAACCAAAGGGAGACCGCTTGCCGGCTGACCCCCGCCAGTCGGGCAAGGTCGCTTTGGTTGAGGGAGCGGAGTTTTTGGAGGGCGAGGATGCCGAGGGCGGTCACGCCTTAAGTATAGCCTGGGAAATCAATTATGTCAAGTATAATTGACATGATGGGGCCTGGCGCCACGAAGGGGAACACGGCCCGGCCATGGCCGAGGCGTTGCGTTCCAATTCGGCCTCAGACCCATGGCCGAACTTCGACCCTACCCCTTTCCCCGGCTCCTTTCCCGGCTGAGCCGGGACCTGGAATCCGGGCAATCCCTCCTGGGCCTGCCCAAGCGTCTCTGGATATTGGGCGCCCCCGGCAAAGACCTTTCGGTCGACTTTCACGGCCGCCGCGCCTCCACGCCCCTGGGCCCGGCCGCCGGGCCCCATACCCAACTGGCCCAAAACATCGTCCTCTCCTGGCTGGGGGGCTGTCGAATCATGGAGCTCAAGACGGTCCAGGCGCTGGATCAATTGAACATCCCCCGCCCCTGCATCGACATGCGCACCGTGGGGTTCAACGTGGAATGGTCCCAGGAACTGCGCCTGGGGCAGTCTCTGGAAGAATACGCCAAGGCCTCCATGCTCATCGACATCCTGCGCCGGGGGGCCCTGCCGCTGGCCCCGGGCTTCGGGGACACGATCTTCGACATGAGCGTGGGTTATGACTTGGCCGGGGTGCGGGGGGCCGGGGTGCGGGGATTCATCAAGGGGATGAAGGACGCCTCCGCCGTGGTGGCCCGCCTGCGCGGGGAGATCCCGGCCTCCCTTTCGCGCTGGCGGGACCTGGATTTTTCCACCCGGCTCTCCGGCAGCGTCACCTTGAGCACCTTCCACGGCTGTCCCCCGGAGGAGATCGAGCGCATCGCGTTGTTTTTGATGGAGGAGATGGGCCTGTCGACCGTCATCAAGCTCAACCCCACCTTGCTGGGCCCCGAGGAGACGCGTCGCCTGCTGGGCGAGGTCCTGGGCTACGCCGACATTCGAATTCCGGACGAGGCATTTGAAAAGGACGCCCGCTGGGAGGAGGTCGTGGATTTCGTCGGGCGTTTGAAGGAGCGCGCCCGGGCGCTGGGGACCGGCTTCGGCGTGAAATTCTCCAACACCTTGGTCACGGAAAATCCGGGGGATTTTCTCCCCGCGTCGGAAAAGACCCGCTACCTGTCCGGCGCTCCCCTGCATGTGCTGGCCATGCAATTGGTGGACCGGTTCCGGAAAGTTTTCGGAGACAGCGTCCCCGTGTCCTTCTCCGGGGGAATCGACCGGCGCAATTTCCCGGACGCCGTGTCCCTGGGCCTGGTCCCGGTCACGGTGTGCAGCGACCTCCTGGGGCCGGGCGGCTACGGCCGCCTGAAGGGCTATTTCGAGGAATTGGGAACCCGCATGGACAAGGCGGGGGCCGCCACGATCGCCGACTTCATCCTCAAAGCCCAGGGCCGCCGGGCCGAGGGTTTGGAAAAGGCCAAACTGCTCAACACCCAGGCCTACGCCGCGGCGGCCGCGGCCGACCCGCGCTATGCTCTGGGACAGCACTTTAAATCCCCGCGCAAGGTCGAATCCCGGCTCAAGCTCTTCGACTGCCTGGCCTGCGACAAATGCGTCGGTGTCTGCCCCAACGGGGCCAATTTCACCGTGACCTTGCCCGAGGTTTCGGTGCCCATGGAGCGGTTGTCCCGCTCCGGCTCCGGCTGGATCCGGCGGAGCGCGGGCAGCGTCAAATTCGAGCGCAAACAGCAGATCGCCAACTACGCCGACTTCTGCAACGAGTGCGGCAACTGCGACATTTTCTGCCCGGAGCACGGGGGGCCCTACCGGCTCAAGCCGCGCTTTTTCGGAAGCGCCGAGGCCTGGAGGGAGGCCCCGGACCGCGACGGTTTTTTCCTGGAGGACCCGGACACCTTGCACGGGCGGTTCGAGAAAAAGGAGTTCCGCCTGGCCGTGGGCAAGGACGGCGTGGAATATTCGGGGCCGGGGTTCCGCCTGCGTTTTAACCCCGCCGACATCCCGGACAGCGTCCGCGGCACGGCGGAGGGCGAGGTGGATTTGACCTACTATCACATCATGGATTGCCTCAGGCGCGCGGTCTGCGCGGGGAAGGAAGCCAACTATGTCAATTGTTAAGTTCGCGCCGGCGATGGCCCGCTTGGGAACGGAGACGGCCTTCGAGGTCCTGGTTCGGGCCCGGGCCCTGGAGGCCAAGGGCCGCAAGATCGTCCATCTGGAGATCGGGGAGCCGGATTTCGAAACGCCGGAAAACGTGCGCCGGGCCGCTCAAAAAGCGCTCAACGAGGGCTGGACCCATTACGGTCCCTCGGCGGGCCTGCCCCAGGCCCGGGCCGCTGTCGCGGAGGAAGTTTCCCGGACCCGCGGGATCAAGGTGGCCCCCGAGGAAGTGATCGTGACCCCGGGCGGCAAGCCGGTCATGTTTTTGGCGCTTCTGGCCCTGGCTGGGCCCGGCGACGAGGTCCTTTATCCCAACCCGGGCTTTCCGATCTACGAGTCCATGATCAATTTCTGCGGGGCCAAAGCCGTGCCCCTGCCGATCCGGGAGGAGAACGATTTCAATTTCGATCCCGCGGAGTTCGAGGCCCTGCTCACGCCCAAGACCCGCCTGGTCATCCTCAACTCTCCGGCCAATCCGACCGGCGGCGTGATGGGGCGCGACTCCCTGGAGCGGGTCGTCCGGGCCTTGGCGAGGTTTCCGGACGCGATGGTCCTGACCGACGAGATCTACTCCCGGATTCTTTACGAAGGCGAGCACCTGTCCCTGGCCTCCTGGCCCGGGATGAAGGAACGGTGCATCATCCTGGACGGTTTTTCCAAGACCTTCGCGATGACGGGCTGGCGGCTGGGCTACGGCGTGGCGCGCCGGGAATTGATCGACGCCATGGCCAAGCTCGCCACCAATTGCTATTCCTGCACGCCCTCCTTCGCCCAAATCGCCGCCATCGAGGCCCTGACCGGGCCGCAGGACGCGGTCAAGACCATGGTCGCCGAATTCCGGCGGCGCCGGGACGCGATCGTGGCCGGGCTGAACCAATTGCCGGGATTCACCTGCCGCAACCCGAAGGGGGCGTTCTACGCCTTCCCTAATGTCCGCGGGACGGGCCTCAAGTCCAAGGTCCTGGCCGACACCCTGCTCGACCGCGCCGGGGTGGCCTGCCTGGCGGGCACGGCTTTCGGGGCCGAGGGGGAGGGCTATCTGCGCTTCTCCTACGCCAACTCGGTGGAGAACATCCAGGCCGCGCTGGAGTCCATGCGGCTCGTTCTGCCGGAATTGACCGCAAATCAGACGGCCTTAAAATCATAGGAGGCATCATGCCCAAGTCATTCGGCCGCACCGTCGACGCCGTGTTCACGCTGGCCGTGTCCCTGGTCGCCTCGGCGTGCTTCGCCGAGATGATCGTCACCACCCATGACGGCAGGCGCCTGACTTTGCCCGTGAAGAGCTCCGAGCTCAAGGGGATCGAATTCAGCGACGGCGCCGCGCCGGCCTCCCGCTACTGGAAATTGTCGGGGGTGACCATCGATCGTTCCCGGCTCACCCGCGCCCTGTCGGAGCCCGGCGGCGAGACCGCCCTTTCCTTTCCGTGCACCTCTGAAAATTCGTGCGAGGCCACCCAGACCTTCCGGGGCCAGACCCACCTGCGCGCCCGGTTCCGGTGGACCAAGCCGCCCGAGAGCTTGTCCCCCGACACGGTCTTGCCGGTGGAATTCAACGCCGAGGTCGTGGAAAGCCGGGTCGGCCCCGGGGGCATGTCCGTCTATTTGGCCCAGCGCTTCGCACCCGGCACCGCGGGCCACGGGGGCTGGGAGGAGATGGTCGCCGTCAACAACGGCCAGTCCTCCGGCTCCGTTTCGCGCCGAGCCAACGGAGGGCACAAGACCATCCCCGGCCGCAAGGGGGACAAGGCGGTCTACGAGGTCTTCGTCAGCGCCGGCAGCGCCGGGCAGCTGGTGTTTCAGTACGCCTACGACTGGGTGGAATAATCAATACCCGAAGCTGAGCCCGAATACGTAGTGGACCGCGAAGTGCGGGGCGTCGGCGGTGCCCCCGTCCACGGGGACGGTCGTGCGGGCATAGGTGAGCTTGGTCTCCATCACCGCGGTCAGGCCGCCCGCCAGCTTGGCGCGCCGGCCCACGGCCAATTGCGCCCCGACCCCCGCCAGGCGGAGGGCGGAACCGGCGTAGGTCCTGCCGCGGATGACGCTCTCGGGACGGGCCAGCACCGGGCCGATCCCGAAATGGGTCACCATCGCCTCGTTTTCGAAGGCGCGGTTTAGGAAAAGATAGTTGTAGCTGGCCACCTCGAACTTTTGGACGTCCGCGGGCTTGTTGGCCAGGATGAGCTTGGTGTGCAGGTGCTCGAACTCCCAACCGCCTTCCTCCGTCCAGCGTCCGACGCGCCAGGCGTAATAGGGGGCGTCCCCGCCGAAAGCGTTGGTGTCGTAGTTGGCGCGCAGGGAAATGTCGGGTCGGCCGTCCTGGCGGATCTTGAGGGGAGTCGAGAAGCTATGCGCGGAGCCGCCGGCGCCCTCGAATCTCCAAGCGGCCGCGCGGGCCGAGGGAGCGGCGAGAGCGAGGACCAGCAAGGCGGCCGGGAATTTAATGGACAGCGCCGGGATCATAACATTTATCCCGCGGCCGGCTTTATTTGCCCAAAATTTCTATCTGGACGGTGGAGCGGCGGATCTTGTATTTGTCGCGCAGGACCGCCTGGGCGGCTTTCAATGTTTTTTCAGCGTCGGTTCCCGGCCTGACATGGAGCGAGGCCGTGGCGATGGTCTCCGTCGAGTTCAGGGACCAGACATGGAGGTTGTGCACGCCGGCCACGCCCTCCACCGCCAGGAGGTCGCCCTCCAGGGCGTCCCGGTCCAGCCCTTCGGGCACGGCGTCGATGAGCACGTTCCAGGAGCGCTTGGCCAGGTCCCAGGTGGTGTGGAAGATCAAGCCGACGATCACGAAGCTGATCAGGGGGTCGGCGATAAACCAGCCCCCGTAGATCATCAGCAGGCCCGCGACGATGATGCCGATCGAGCCGATGGCGTCGATCATCGAATGCAGGAAGGCGCCCTTGAGGCTCAGGCTCTCGCCCCGGTAACGGTATAGGATCATCGTGGAGATCGCGTTGGAGGCCAGGCCCGCCAGGGCCAGCAGGATCGTGGTCAGGCCCGGCACGGCCACGGGCGCCCAGAGGCGCGGGAAGGCCTCCAGGAGCATGTGGACGCCCATCCCGGCGATGGCCAGCGCGCTCAGTAGGCCCGTGACGGCCTCGATCTTGAGATAGCCGAAAGTTTTGCGTGAGCTGGGCGGGCGGCGCGCCATCCAACCGGAGAATAGGGCCCCGGCGGTGATGGAGAGATCCGCGGCCATGTGCGTCGCGTCGGCCTTGAGGGAAAGGCTTCCCGTCAGCATACTGCCGACCAGTTCGACGGCCAAGAACACCACGCCGACCGCCAAGACGCGCTTGAGGGCGGTGTTGTAAAGCGGTTGCTTCGACGCCTCCAATTCCCCGGCAGGGGGCTCGTGGGCGAAGGAGGCCCCGGCCCGGGCCTGTTGGGCGCGCAGGGCTTTGGAGTACGCCACTTCCAGGGCGGAATGCCCATGGGGGGAGGTCTCCCGGGCGCGCATGGACTCCAGCGCGGCCAGGGACTCGGGGCTGCGGGCGGTGGACAGCGCCTCGATGGCGGTCAGGCGGACGTCCTCCCGGCGGTCCAGCCAGGCGGCGTCGGCGAGAGCCCGGATGGCGGCGGGTTCCTCCGAGAAGCGCGCGATCCAACCCAGAACCCGCGCGGCGTTCTCCCTCCGGCCTCCGAGGCGGCCGGTTTTGAGGTCCCGGAGCAGGCGCTCCCGGGATTTTTCCGCGACGCCCAGAATCCCTTCCTCGGCCGCGCGGCGGACGGAGGCGACCGGATCGTGGGCGGCGGAAAAGCCCAGGGCCGGGACGGCGTCCGCCCGGCCCACGGCGGCCAGCAGGCGCGCGGCGACCGCGCGGCGGGACGGCGGCAGATTCTTGTCGGCGAGCTGGGCGGCGTATTTGTGCGTGAGCAGGCCGTCGCGGTAGACGGTCCAGAGGGCGTACGCCCCGGTCCAACGCGCGGCCGCGGTCCAGATCCGCCGGGCCCGGGAGGGCGGGCCGAAGTGGGCGCGTCCGGACAAAAGGAGGCTCTCGATGGGGCCGGTCTTGGCCTCGTCCCGGGCCTGAGGAGGGTCCAGCTGCGGGCTTGCG
>CAYHPY010000136.1:0-8612 GCA_964358485.1 uncultured Elusimicrobia bacterium | reverse complement strand
GTGGACATGTCGGAGTTCATGGAGCGTCACTCGGTCTCGCGCTTGATCGGCGCCCCACCCGGTTACGTGGGCTACGACGAGGGCGGGTCGCTGACCGAGTCGATCCGACGCCGGCCGTATTCGGTCGTCCTGTTCGATGAGATCGAGAAGGCCCACCCCGACATCTTCAACATCCTGCTCCAGGTCATGGACGACGGAATCCTAAACGACAACCTGGGGCACAAGGTCAGCTTCAAGAACACGGTGTTTTTGATGACCTCCAACGTCGGCGCGCGGCTGATCTCCAAGGGCAAGTCCCTCGGGTTTGCCCCCGCCGCAGATAGCACCGAGAAGGACTATAAGAAGATGAAAGAGACGGTGATGGACGAGGTCAAGCGGGTCTTCAACCCCGAGTTCATCAACCGCATCAACGAGATCCTGGTCTTCCACCCCCTCTCCGAGGAGGAGATGGCCCAGATTCTCAAGCTCATGCTCAAGCGTGTCGCGGTGAAAGTCGAGGCCCAGGGCTTCAAATTCACCATCTCCGAGGAGGCCGAGAAATACCTCATCAAGACGGGTTTCGACGCCAACTACGGGGCGCGGCCCTTGAGCCGGACCATTCAGCGGGCCATCGAGGATCCCTTGGCCGAGGACATGCTGATGAAGAAGTTCGACGCGGGTGCCGGCATCCACGCCGAGCTCGATCCCGCGGGGGATAAAATCACCTTCACCGCGCAGGCGGCCAAGGTGGAGAATAAATCCTGACCCGGGGGGCTTGCGAAAACCGCGATCTCCTGTTAACCTTAATAAGGTAGCGGGTCCCGAAGCCACCCTCGCGGGCGGCTTCGCCTATCTCCAATGAAACGAATATTCCAAAACCGCGGCTGGGCGTTTACGCGCGGGGACGCGACGGTGGCGGCGGCGTTGTTCGCCGTCGCCTTCTCCTACGCCCTGGGCTACCGCCTAGAATGGGCCCACGGGGAATATTCGGACCTGGCCTATCTGGAGGAGAACGCGGGCGAATCCGCGGAAAGCGCCGACGCCTCCGATGACGACGCCGCCGCCATCGCTCCGGATGAAAACCTCCTTCCCGCCGCGCCCGCCCCGGCGGCTCCCGTCGTCCGGCCGACCCCGGCCAAGCCCGTGCTCCGCGCGCCCACTCCCCGGGAGGCGCAGGGCCAGGCCTGGGCGCCCGACCCCAGCCAGGCCGCCTGGGACAACCTGACCGCCGAATTGTCGCGCGTGGCCGCCCAGCACAAGGGCCGGGTGGCCGTCGTGCTAAAAGACTTGAAGTCGGGCCGCACCTGGTCCCACCACCAGGACGACCTTTTCCCCTCGGCCAGCCTCATCAAGGTGCCGGTCATGGCCAGCGTTTTCCAGAAGATCCGCGACGGCAAGCTCTCCCTCAACGACGGCCTGCGCCTGCGCCGCCCCCACCGGGTGGGCGGCTCCGGGAGCATCAAGTGGCGCCCCGACGGCACCAAGCTGACCGTCCGCGAGCTTCTGTACAAGATGATCGGCGAGTCCGACAACACCGCCACGGCCATGCTCATCGACGAGGTGGGCCTGGGCTACATTCAGGCGCAATTCCCCAACTTCGGCCTGTTCTACACCGAGATCTTCGCCGAGGGCATGAGCATCCGCGGCGGGCGCGTGGCTCATGAGAACTACACCACCGCCAAGGAAATGGCCATGCTCCTGGAGAAAATCTACAAAGGGGAGCTCGTGGACAAGAGCTCCAGCGTCATGATGCTCGACATCCTCAAGCACCGCAAGCCCTCGCGCTCGCGCCTGGCCAAGAATCTGCCCCGCGGCTGGGAGATCGCCCACAAGACGGGCCTGCTGCGCCAAGCGTGCCACGACTCGGCCATCTTTCTTACGCCCCATGGGGATTATCTGATGACGGTGCTCACCGGCCAGAACAACAATTACCGGCGGGCCAAGGACTTCATCAGCCGCCTGGGCCGGGTCACCTTCGAGCACTACGACGCGCCCCGCTACCTGGCCAAGAACTCCGGACGGCGCGGGCAGATGGTCGTTCGCTAAGCAGTCCGTCCACGGCTCAGCCTATGAATGAGCGCCCGCACGCCGGCCGCGGCCTCCGGGGTGCCCCGGCCCTGCTCCTGTGGGCGGCCGCGTCGGCCAGCGCTTGCGCGACGGTGGTGCTCCTGGGAGCTCTCTCCGGCCCCGAGTTCACCGGCCCGCGCGGGCGCGAGGCGGGTTGGATTTTCCTGGCCGCCCTGGCCGCCTTCGCGGTCCTGCCGCCGGCCGCCGCCTCGTTGTCCTGGACGCGGCGCCGGCAGTCCTCCTCCGCCGGGGCTTGGGCCGCCTCGGCGGTCCTGCTGTGGAACCTCTGCTGGATCGGCATTTTCGGCGCCTCCACGCGGTCCGTGTTCTCGGACGTCGCGGGCCGACGCGGGGGCTGGGCCGTGCGCCAGGTGACGGGTCCGCGATCGGTTCCGCGCGAAGAGCCCTCCCCGCCGCGCGCGGCGCCGGCGGCGCCCACGGAGCCCCGGGAGCTTCTGCGCTGCGCCCTGCGCGCTCGTCTGGCGGCAACGACTTTCGGGGGGTACGACTACCTCGACGCGGGAGCCGAGTGCCTGGACCGCGGGACCGCGGTGAGCCTGGGCGCCGGGGCGGTCCAGTTTCTCCGGGCGGGGACGGCGTTTCTGGCGATCGGGCAGGAACTCAAGGGCATTCGCGGCGGCGGCGCCTCGGCCGCCGAAAGGTCCCGGACCGAGGAGGAGGGGGAGCGGATCGGCCGGGCCATCGATCGGGCTCTGGAGCCATGGGGCGTGACCGACGGGGATGTGGCCTTCGGAAGGAAGATGGAGCGCCTCGTCCCCGACGGGAGACGCTTCCTCCTGGAGATGAGCGCGCTCAAAAGGCGGTTGGAGCCCGAGACCCGGGTGGGGATGGCGCATCATCAGAAGCTCGCGGAGAAGGGCCTCCCGCGCGAGGCGATCGATCCGGAGCTCGTCTCCGCCTTCGCCGACGATTACGCCGAGCAGGCGGAGTTCTCCCCGGAGGAGGGCGGTCGCCGGATGATCACTTACAGGGGAAAGCCGGCCGTTGGGGACCGCTGGGAGCTCCGTTACGAGGACGGAGCTTGGCGCGCGGCGTTCGCGGGCTCGGAGGTCAAACGCTGAGATGACCCCCGGCATGGACTTCTCTCCCCCTCCCGCCGCGGAAGGTTCGGGCTACGCGCGTTTCCAGTTCGGAACGGTCGGATGGGTCGCGCGGTGGCAGACGCGGCGCATGCGCGCCGTCGGCATCGACGCGTACGGCGAGCTGGAGCCGGTCCCCGCCGGGGACAATCTCTACACCGTCTGGGTCGCCAAGCCGCATCTGATTTGCGCCATGGTCCTGTGGAAGCTGGGCTTTCGGGGCGTCCCCTATTGGCAGGGCGCTTCGGCCGAAAAGCGCGCCCGGCTGGCGGTGAAAGCCCTGGTCGACTGCATGCTGCTCCACGGCGGCCGCTGGGAAGACGCCAATCTCGCCGAAGAGGGGCTGGACTGGCTGCGCGCGCAGCTCGGTCTGGAAGAAGCGGGGCTCCAGGACCTGCTCCTGCGGGCGCGCCGGGAGTTCGAGGGCATCGCGGAGCGGGACCTGCGCTGGGGCGCCTGGCTTTCGGTTTCGCTCCTAGCCGGGGGGGCGTTCTGGCGGCTGGCCTTCGGGACGTGCTGGCAGGCGATCCTCCTGCTCATCCTCGGAGCCGTTTTCGGCGTCCACACCCTCGCCGTCTCGCTGCCCCGCTGGCGCCGGCCCGGCCCCGGCTCCGACATGGACTGGCAGCAGGCCCTGGCGGAGGGCAAGCGCCTGCTCCAAGCCGGCAGGACGCAGGAGAGCATCTCGTATTTGCGGCGCTCGATGGACGCCAACCCCGGCGAGTACGGCACGGCCTCCGGCTACGAGGAGGCGAAGGCTTGCCTGGAGAAGGCCCGCGAGCTCCTGGCGCGCGGGAAGGATATTTAGATCACGGGAATAAGGCATGTAAATATTTGCCTCAAAGAAAAACTTTACATGCAAAATTTTGCCTTGAGGCAAATAATTTTAAAGCCCGTTATGGCCGTTGGCCGTCGGAAACTTTATCTGCGCCAATCGTTCCAAAATTCCAAAACTTGATCGTTTCGGGGAATCGGGCCCGCCCATTGGATATCGTCACGGTAGCTTTGTGATTCCCTAAGGGATAAGTTGTGCATGGAGCGGTTCCAGGGGTGGGCCGCGCGATATTCCGGATTGTGCAGCCATTCCCAATCGGCAATTAAATATTCCAGGAATCCAAAGTTTGAATCAAGATTGCCTTCATTAGGCATCCCGAAGATTAGCTCTCTGACCGACCGCGCTTCCATGGTAGCGCGGGGTTGGATTTGGGTGCGTAATGATAATCCGCACTGTAGTTTCCAAATATCATGATAAATGGCATAAGGCTGCATGGCGCTCCGCCGCTATCACAGTGTCTTGGCCCTGCCGAAGATTTGACAAAATCAAATCTATGCCATATAATAGCTAATATTAAAGCAATTATTAGTTTATAACTGTCTTAGATTTGATGTAGTCAAATTAACACAATGATAAAGATAAAGAGGTCCCAGGCAGGCATCGAATTGGTCAGGCTCCTGGCCTCCGAGGGTGACCGAGTTTTCTCCACCGAACGCGCCCGGGAACTTGCCCCGCGGGTGGGGCTCAAGGAAGCCTATCTCCTGGAGGCGCTCTATCATCTTCGGCGCGGCGATTGGATCATACCCCTGCGCCGGGGGCTCTACGCCCTTTCTCACACCGTTCCAGGAGTGCCGCCGGCGCATGAGTTCGAGATCGCGATGTCGCTTGTCGCTCCCGCGGCCGTCAGCCACTGGTCGGCTATGAGTCACCACGGCCTGACCGAGCAGTTGCCGCGAAACGTGTTCGTGCTCACGACCGCGGTCTCTGTACCCCGCGTGCGCCGCGGCGGCGGCGATGAGGATGGCTATCCCGTGGGCGGCACCCGTTACCGCTTCGTGCAAGTCAAGCCCGAGCGATTTTTTGGAATTGAGGACGTCTGGGTGAGCGAAGCCCGGGTCAAGGTGACGGACCCGGAGCGCACGCTTCTGGACGGCTTGATGGCTCCGCAATACTGCGGGGACTTCTCCGAGGTGCTCCACGCTTTCGAGGCGCGCGCCCCCAAGCTCGACGTCGAGCGCATCGTTAACTACGCCCTCAAGCTTCCAGCGGCCACGGCCAAGCGGCTCGGCTGGATATTGGAAAAGCAGAAGGTCGACCCGGCGAAGCTTGAGCCGTTGCGCAAGCTCCCCATCAAGGGCTACCGCGTCCTCGATCCCAGCGGGCCCAAGCAAGGGCGCTGCGATTCGGGTTGGATGATCCAGGAAAACCCGCCGGGACTGGCGCTCTCATGAAGCCGCTGAGGGCGCGGCTGCAGGAAGCTCGCCAGCGGCACGGCCTGCCCTGGGAGGCGCTTGAGCGCGATTATCTCCTCTCGTGGATTCTGGCCGGCATCAGCGAGGTGGGTGCGCTGCGCGGGACGCTCGTGTTCAAGGGCGGGACGGCGCTCAAGAAGTGCTACTTCGGCGACTACCGTTTTTCCGAGGACCTGGATTTTACCGCCGTCGGCTCCGTCCCGACCGGCCCCGAAATGGAGGCCGCGATGCGCGAAGCTTGCGCCGCGGCCGTGAAGCTCCTCGATCCCTACGCGCCCGTGGAGATCGTGTGCGAGCGCCACGTGGAGCGCGAACCTCATCCCGCCGGCCAGGAAGCTTTCGACATCCGTGCGCGATTTCCCTGGCACCGCCGGCTCCAGACGACCGTCATGGTCGAAACCGCGCTGGATGAGAAACTGATGCGTCCCGCGCCCCCGCGCCCGGTGCTTCACGACTACGGCGAGCCCTTCGAGGTTCAAATTCCGGTCTACGCGCTGGAGGAGATCGTGGCCGAGAAGCTGCGCGCGATCTTGCAGCACATGCGCGCGCTCGAGCGCCGCGGCTGGGTCCGCTCCCGCGCCCGGGATTACTACGACCTGTGGCGCATTCTCGGAGCTTGCCGGGACCGTCTCGACACGCGGGACTTTCCGGCCTTCCTGCGCGAAAAGTGCGCGCTTAAGGACGTAACGTTCTCGGGCCCGGAGAGCTTCTTCCCGGAGGCGCTGCTATCCACCGTTGAGAAGACTTGGAAGCAGTGGCTCGGCCCGTTGGCGCCGAAGTTGCCGCCATACAAGACGGTTATCGAGGAACTTCGCCCCCGGATCGCGTCACTGCTCAGCTAGGAAAATTTGTAGCCTCGATTGGCGGTGTTCATATCTCTTACTAATTATCGAAGAAGCCGGAACACCTTGACGCCGGGGAGGTGCCAGCGAAACAGGTCCGTGGTGATGCCGCAGTCGTCAAAGAGGATTTGGGTTCCGAGGTCCTGGGCCGCGATCAGCTTGTAAACGTAGATTTTGTGGGCCGGAGGAAGCCCGGGGGGAAGCCGCTTGGGGTCGAGTTCGGCGGGGGCGGGATGCAGCACGAGCTTGTCGAACTCGATTCCCCAGTCCTTAAGCTCCCGGGCCGTGTGTTTCAGGTTTTCGGGAGAACGCGTGCGCGAGCTGACGATCAGCACGGTGTGGCCGTCCCGGCGCAGGCTCTTGGCCAGCCAGCGGAAAAAATCCAGGGCTTGGTCGATGGTGTTGTCTATGTCGAGCTGGACTACCATTCGCGCGGCCATATGGGGGGAAGTTCCGCCGTCTTCGATTATATCAGTCATATCCGTTTTGGGCGGCGAAAATTTACTTTTAACGCAACGGATGAGTAATTTAAAATATGGCGATCCGTGTGTTGGGGTATTGACAAATAGGATTACATCTGTAATCCTATACCCATGGCTCGCTCCCTGACCCCCCGCCAGGTCTCCATCCTCGAGTTCATCGGCTCCGCCACCCGGGACAACGGGGCGCCTCCTTCCCGGCGCGAAATCGCCGCGCACTTCGGCATCACGGCGGGCGGGCTTCAGAAGCAGATCAAGGCCCTGGAAACCAAGGGAGCCCTGCGTCTGCCGGCCGACAGGGCCGCGCGGGGCCTTCGAGTCGTCGGGACGGGGGGACATTCCTCCCAGGTCCGGCTTCCTCTGGTTGGGACCGTCCGCGCGGGGGTGCCGGTGGAGGCTTTTGAAAGCGTCGAGAGCCACCTGGTTTTCGACCCCGCCGTGGCCGGGAAGGCCGATTTCGCCCTCCGCGTGCGGGGCGACAGCATGGAGCCGGACATGCGCGACGGCGACCTGGCGCTGGTGCAGAAGACCTCCCAGGCGTCCAGCGGCGAAACGGTGATCGCGCTCGTCGAGGAAGAAGAAGCCACCGTAAAGTTGTTCCGGCGCCAGGGCAATGAAGTTTGGCTGGAGGCGCTCAATACGCGCTATCAGCCGATCCGGGGACGAGCCTTCGTGGTCGTGGGCCGGGTCCTGGGCCTGGTGCGCTCGTTTTCGAACGGAACCATTCGATGATGATTTTTTGGGCGCTGGCCCTATTTTTGACCACCCCCCCCCTCCCGGCGCGGGCCGAAGATTCTCCGCCCATCCAAAGGCACCTGGCCTATCTTCACCTCGGAGATTCGCTGGAAACGGTCCAAAAAATTTATCCGCCGGCCCGGGATTGGCCTTCCTATGTGGAACCAAGAGGGCATGTCACTCGTATTAAAGTAGAGAGCTACTTCGCCAAAAAGTTCCCTCAAAAGGTGGACACGATCTGGCTGGGGTTCAAGGGCGGGAGCCTGGTTGAGATTCAGTTGATCTATGATGAAGAGTACACCGCCCAGAAAACGGTGGAGGACCTGGCCGGGGACTTGGCCCTCATCTACGGAGAGGCCAGCCGGACGGAGGACAAGTTTTGGTGGATGGACGACGCGACGGTTCTGAGGGTCTTCTACACCCAGGTCCCGATGATCCGGGCGGGGCGGCGGGTCGTGGAGATGAGGACCACCATCCAGTTGATGGAACGGGCCCTGTTTCGACGCAGGGACTGAGCGGCAATTTGATAAAATGCCCGACCGCCGAAGCGGACGGGGAAACGCGGAGGAGAGAGACATGGCATCAGGCGAGAAAGCAGGCGAAAACGGGAAGGGGAAGGCGCTGGAACTGGCGTTGGCGCAGATCGAGAAGTCCTACGGCCGCGAGGCCATCATGAAGCTGGGAGACCGCGCGTCCAAAATCCGCGTGGACGTGATCCCCACCGGGATCCTGTCGCTCGACTTGGCCATCGGCGTGGGCGGCGTGCCGCGGGGCCGCATCATCGAGATCTACGGCCCGGAATCCTCGGGTAAGACCACTTTGGCCCTGCAGGTCGTCTCTCAGGCCCAGAAGACGGGGGGTGCGGCCGCCTACATCGACGCCGAGCACGCCATGGACCCGGAGTACGCGACCAAGCTGGGCGTCGACATCGACAACCTCCTGATCTCCCAGCCCGACTCGGGCGAGGAAGCCCTGGAGATCACCGAGAAGCTGGTGCGCTCCAGCGCCCTGGACGTGATCGTCGTGGACTCGGTGGCGGCTCTCGTGCCCAAGGCCGAAATCGAGGGCGAGATGGGCGACAGCCACATGGGCCTGCAGGCCCGGCTCATGAGCCAGGCCCTGCGCAAGCTGACTGCCTCCATCGCCCGCTCGCGCACGACCCT
>CAYHPY010000135.1:0-8617 GCA_964358485.1 uncultured Elusimicrobia bacterium | reverse complement strand
ATCAGCGCCACCCCGGATGTCGGGCGCTTGGAACGAAAACCCCGGGAACTGGGAGGGCGCCTATCGCGTCGACTCGGGTTTATCCTCCGGCAGGAACTCGGCTTGAAACCAAGCCCTCAGGAGCTTTTCATGATCCGGGGCGGTACACCAAACGACCTCGGCGCGGCCCGTGGGGACGCTATTCCACCGGCTCATGAGGATTTTGCCGTCGCGTAGCCGGAGGCGGTCCAGGTCCAGGCGGCTGAGGGCGGTTCTCGCGTCGCTCAGAAATAGGGGAGTCTCCCAAAGGGCCTTGAGGTGGGGCGTCTTGGAATCGGCCTGGTAAGCGGTGAGGAGGCGATCGGCGGCATCCCGCAACCAATTCGTGACCGTAATTTCCCAATCCCAGAATGGCCCATCGCCACCCCATTGCACTCCAGCCGGGGCCATAGCTTGGTAGCGCTCGGCTTGAACCCGCGAAACCTCCTCGATGAAGCGCGGGATCAAGGAGTTCAGGATGGCCACGGCCCGGGCGCGGCGCTCATCGCGGGTCACGGCGGAGTGAGAGGCGTCAAGATTGAGCGTGTCGTCGTTCAAATCGGTGTCCGCTTGGGCGATCTCCAGTCCTTCGATCGAATTTTCCACCAGGACTCCCTGGCGGTAAAGCCTCAACTGCCGAATGCCGCGAGGGTAGCCGGGGACGGCCAGCACCAGCCGCACCCCGTCTCTCTCGAAAGGGAAGGCGAGGCGGTCGTGGAGCGGGGCCCGGGGAACGGGTTTTCCCGGCACCCGGAGTTCGGCCGTCACCATGCCGCAGTTCTCGCGCAAGTGGTTCATGCACCGGCGGCGCATCAGGGCTCCCAAGGGCCTAAATCCCCAGGTGACGCGCAAAACCGTCCCTTCCCCCCCGGATGTCAAACTCAACCCGCTCGCCCTAAGCCTCCTGGCCGCGAGCAGGCCGTAGGCCAGAAGGCGCCCCGCCTCCCCGCCGGGAAAATCGTCGGCGAAGAGGGGGCCGAGGGGGTCTTGGATTTGTCCGGAGGAAACGGCCTCTCCGTCGAAGCGCATTTCAAAACCGCCGGGGACCGCCTCGAAGTCGATATTCTTGGCGCCCGAGAGGACCGCGGCCCGCACCCAGGCGAGGAGGCAGTCCCGGGGGTCCCGGAATTGGGAGCGCGCAAGCACCTCAAGCGCGCGGCTTCGATCCACCTCAATGGAGCCGGCCGCCACGAGTCCGACCGGCGGCGGATGGGGGGCGGGGGGCCGGACCGTTCCGGATTTTCCCGGGTATGCGGTGGGATTGATCCCTGATTCCAAAATGGATTCAAACCCGGCCCCCTTCCACCACTTTTCGAGTTCTTCCCGCCAAAGCACAAGGGTAAACCAATCTCCGAGATAGAGAAAGAATGCCGGGACCACTTTGACCAGCCAGTGCGACGGTCCGTAGTCCGGCGGCGGCCCCAAGACCCAGGCCAGGAATGAATAATTCAAAAAACCCAGGATAATCGCCCAAACCGCCGACGCGCCGAGGGCGATCATCCCGGCAAGCCGTCGAGCCCCGCGGCCGAAACCTTCGTCTCTTTCATGGCTCCTCGATTATATCACGCCGTCAATTGACCGGTTTCCCCAAGAATTGCATCATCTGCAAATGAACAAGATCCTCCTGGCGGCAATCCCCGCCGCGCTTCTCCTGGCCGCCGCCCCGGCCTTCGCCAAAAAAGAAAAGGGCCCCCCCGAAGGGGCGCGGACCTTCGAAGTCTCATTTCCCCCGCCCGGCTCGTCCTGGGCCGAACGGACCGTTTTCCAGGACGGCAAGTCGAATTCCCGAACCTTTACGGCGATGAAGGACGGCGTGGACAAGGGAAAGCCCGTGTACCGGGCTTCTTCGGAGAAAACGGTCATGGCATTCAACCATGACAGCCGGAGCCTGGTCTGGCTCGGCGCGGCCGGCAAAGAGGAACTCCGCTTTTCTCCCCATTACGGCTCCTTCTCCCCGCCGCTTTGGGCGGGAAAAAAATGGATCCACATCATGGCGGTGATAGATCCGGTCAAAGGGGAGCGGGCCGGGCCGATGCGGGTCCCTTTTCAGGTGGAAGGTTTGGAAGATGTGACCGTGCCGGCCGGGACCTTCAAAGCGTTGAAGATTCGCAGGGACGGCGCGATCGACTGGGTGGAAGGCATGATGTCGGATCTCATCAAACAGACCGATTGGTTCGTTCCCGGCCTGGGCCTCGTCGTCAAGACGGTCAAGACCGTCAACGCCGACAATCCCGGCGGCGCGGGCACGATTACGATGGAGGTCGTCTCGATCGAAGGCATCGTGACCCGCCGCCTGGCCGATGACGGAGCGTCCGACGCCCAGGTCGAGATGGGCCTCAAGTTCGACAAGGGCTTGGGGGTCGAGGTCGACCCCGAGGAGGCTTTGGCCTGGTACCGGAAAGCCGCCGCGCAGGGCAACGACCGGGCGATGAACATGCTGGGCGTGGTTTACTTCGCGGGCCGAGGCGTTGCGCGGGATTACGCCCAATCGCTCAATTGGTACAAGCAAGCCGCCGAGAAAGGCAACGCCAACGCCCAGTTCAACCTCGGCCTCATGTACGAGAAGGGCCAAGGCGCCGCGGCCGACAAAGGCGAGGCGAAGAAGTGGCTCGGCAAGGCCGCCGCCCAGGGCCACGCCCTCGCCAAGAAGCGCCTCGACTCCAAGGACTAGCCGAGCCTTCTGGAACTCGGGCCCTACTCGAGGCGCACCAATTCCCGGTCCTGCTTGCCCTGGAAGACCGGATCCTGATCCCGGTTCTGCCGCCGGGCTTCGTCCTGCACCCGCGGCCTCAAATAATCATGGAGGCCCTGGGCCGTCACCCGGCCGACGGCGTCCCGCGCTTCCCCTCCCAGGCCCTTCAGGAAAAAATAGGTGAACATGCCGTGGCCCTTCTCCTCCAGCGTGCTCGTGATCTGATCCGCCGCGGAGGCGGAAAAGACCGTGAGATTCTCCGAGGAAACGATCCCGGTCTCCACCTTCAACACCAGCGGGCGCGCCCCCTTGGCCAGGACGGATCGCCCTCCGCCCCCGGAGAAGCAGGCGTCGGTGGCGACGATGACCTCCCGGGCCGGCAGGGCCGCCAGCTGTTCGAAGAGCCGCTTGGTCGGATAAGCCGTGTCCTGGAGAAAAGCCGGATCTCCGTCCCACGGCATGAGGTAGGCCTCTCCCGTTCGGGCGTCCGGCGCGCCGTGCCCCGAGAAATAAAAGAACACGCGCCCCCCCGCCGGGACGTTTTTCGCAAGCCAGGTCTCGACGTATTTCTTAAGGGCGGAGTAGCTGGCCTCGGACCCGGAAAGATGGATGAGGTTGCGCCGGGGAACCCCGGCGGCCAGGAGGTGCGCCGCCACGGCCTGGGCGTCCCTTTCGGCGAAATCGGCCTGGGGGATGCGGGAGTAGCGCTCGACCCCCACGACCACCGCGAAAGCCGACGGATCCGCCGGCCG
Organism: uncultured Elusimicrobia bacterium; assembly: GCA_964358485.1. Taxonomy (GTDB): domain Bacteria; phylum Elusimicrobiota; class Elusimicrobia; order UBA1565; family UBA9628; genus CAYHPY01. The sequence goes on along the minus strand of CAYHPY010000135.1, from coordinate 5,155 downwards.
GGAAAACCCCGGGCGCAGAATGTCGGGCAGTTTCGGCCCCGCCGGCTCGGCCGGCTTGACGGCCAAGGCCGGCCCCTGCTTTTTCAAGCGGGAGAACTCCCGCAGACCCCTGGAGCCCCGGATTCCCCGCTCGATCTGGCCCTGGACGTCGGCGATGCACTGCTTGATCACCTTTTGGATGGTGAAGGGATTGAGCATCGGAATGTCCGTCGCCCCCTTGACGCGGTCCACCTCCACGCCGCCGGGACCCAGGAAGATCACCGTCTCCTCATATTTGCACGACGCGCCGCTCTGCTCATAGACGTCGTAAACGGCGACAAGATCCACCCCTTCGGCCCAAGCGGCGCCCGACGATTCGGCCGAAATCACCCTGCCGAAATTCCGCTTGAAGACGGCCATCTCCTGCTCCAGCCATTTTCGGGTATCCTCGACCGTCCAGGCCTTTTGGGAGTAATTGACGGTCTCCTTGGTGTTGGCCGAGGAGACCAGGGCGATGCTCAAGTCCGGGAAGCCTTCTCCCGCGGCGCCGATTCCGAGGTCGGCGAAAGGGTCCTGGCGGGCGGGCATGGAAGGCGGCATCGGGACGGCGCAGCCGATCAACGCCAAAAAAACGGCGGCGCGGGCGGAGATAAAATAGGTTTTCATGAACCCGCGTCTTGCAACGAATGCTCCAAACGAGCGCGGCGGGAGCCCCGGCGCCTAGGGCGTTTTCAGATACGCCGTGAAGAGGGCTTCGGTTTCCTGCAGGGCGTCGTCCATGATCGACATGACCGACACCGTGGCGAAGCAATCCAGGCTGACCAAGGCGTTCAAGCTGGCGTCCTGCAGGCGGATTTTCCGCAGGCGGCCGACCAGGGCCCGGTTGACCTCGCTGACCTCATCGTAGATTTTGACCAGGTCCTTAAGGTCCCAATCCGATTGGGCGCCCCGCTTGCGGCGGAAATACTGGGCGAAGAGGTACATGGAGATCGCCCGGTACATCGTTTCCGCGAGGTTGGAAAACGGAAGATGGGTGGCGGCCATCGGACGAAGATATTCCAGCACGGGGCACCCGCTGGTGACCATCACCAGGCCGATCAGGCTGCTGATCCCGTTCTGCAGGGGGACCCGCTTGCGGTACTCCCGCCCGGGGGTCGTGACGGAAACGTCCGCCTCGTGGAACGACACGCTGTCCTTGAAAACCTCGATGACGTCGGCCATGCCCCGGGCAGCGGGGCAATGAGGGGATTTATCGGAGGAGAGCGGGCAATTAGGGCACTTCTGGTTGTCCAGGCGGGTCCATTCCGGAGGAGGATCCTGGAACGGCCCGGTCAGGGCGAGCGTCGCGGGGTCGAGATTGAGCTCGAACTCCTTGGTTTCCCCGGATTCCAGGCCGAAGCGGTAGGTGATCTTCATCGTTGGCCCCTCGCGCCGGAAGGGTGCTCATTATAGTTGATTCCCCGACCGTTTACCAAAACCCCCATTTTGGCAAAGGCCCCGGTCTGGACCGTCCGCCCGGCGGCGCCGGGCTCAAAGGCTCAGGCGGAGGTCCCCAGCCGCGGCTATACTAAAACAATGAAACCATTCCTCTTGGCGGCGGTGGCGGTGTTATTCTCCGGAGCATCGCCGGCTCTCGGACAAGAATCCTCCCAACAAGCCTGGGACCGCTCCTCCCTGGAGGCCGAAGCCGAGGTCGGCAAGGCCTTGGGCGGAACCAGCGGACAAGCCGCGCCCCTCTCGGCGCCCCCGGTCGTCGCGCCGCGGGATAGCCCGTGGAAGCATTTGGGCTTGCACGGCCCCCGCGGCTCCAAGGACTGCGACTCGGTCAGCCTCATCGAAAAACCCGGCGCCCTGGGGCACGGGGTGAATTTGCTCACCGCCCCGATCGGCGCGGCCAAACTTCATTGGAACGCGATCGGAGAGGGCAAAGGATTTTGGGCGAAAGCGGCGCGGGTCGCGGCCGTCTGCGCCTATCCCTTCACTCTTCTAGCCGCCGTAGGCATGAACGCGGTCGGCATGTTGGACGAGATTTTCTCGGCCATCGGCGCCGCCTTGAAATAACGGCCGTTAAACCGCGGCTTTGACCCGGGGAGAGGTCTTGAGGAGGCGGTGGATCCGAAGGAGAAGCGTCTTGGGATGGATCGGCTTCTGGAGGAACTCGGCGACGTTGGTTTCCTGGAGCATGATCCGGGACATGTCCCGGTCGATCATGCGCCCGGTAATCACGATGACGGGGATGTCCTTGGTCGAGCCCTCCTGCAAACGCCGCAGGATCTCGTAGCCGCTCTGAAACGGCATCATGAGATCGAGCAGGATCAAATCCGGGAGCGGGGCGCCCGAGTCCTCGAGCGTCCGCATCATTTCCGCGCCGTTGACGAACGGGGAAACCCGGAAACCGTCATGGCGAAGCGCGAAGGAAAGCATGTCCCGGACGGTCTCTTCGTCATCGACGACCCAAACCCGCTTGAATTGGGGCCCGTCGGCCGAGACCGTCGAACCTTCGGACGATCGGGGCGGGGCGTCGAGGACGCCGGTTTCCCGGGCCACCGAGAGCAGGTCCTTGAGCCGGTAGCCGGTCTTCTCGACCGGGCCGCACTTGGCGAAGAATAGAGGACGGTCCTCCCGCGGCCTCTCGGAAAACCAGTCGATGTTGAGGCCCAAATCCCTGAATTTGCCCGTGAACTTCAGCTTGGCCGCGGTCGCGTCCCAGCCGTCGACCTCGGGGCCGCGCTCCCGATACAGGGCGTGTTCGTAGCCCGTCAGGACGGTGAAGAGGTGGTCGAGCTCGTCGTGATCCAGGAGCTTGGTTTGACCGCTGGCGGGGCTGACGGCGGTCACTTCCAGCTTCGTCACTCGATCGGCGTCAAGTGTCGGCATCGGCGCCCCATTGTACCAAATACGGGGCCGATCCGAGGGAGATTTATCGGCGGGTTTCCCACAAAAAACGGCGGGCTTGCGGGGCGCGGGCGAAAAGGAATTTATGCCGCTCGGGCACCCGCTCCAGCTCCCGCTTGGAAATGACGACGCCGGGAAAGACCTCGGCCAGGTTCGGATCCCGAAACCAGGTCCGGGTGAACACGAACATCAGCAAAGCGCGGGGCTCCCGGGAATGATTCGGCATCCCCCCATGGAAAACCCGGTAATCGAACAGAAACGAGCGCCCAAAGGGCCCGGCCATGCGCGCTTCCGGGAACTTGCGGCCGATCGCGGCCTCGCTCGGAGGCCGGGCGCCGAGAGAGACCCGGTGAGAGCCCTTCCATACGGCGGTGGGACCGTTCTCCTCATCCACATCGCAGAGGGGAACGCACAGGGTGACCGCGTAGGGCGGGAGCGCGGACAAGTCCCCCGGAAAGGCGACCGTCCTCTTTCCCATCTTCCGGTCGAAACGGATGGGGCCGTCGATGTGCTGGTGCTGACGGCTCGCCCCGGGCCGAGAGATGACGGCCTCCAGGCTTCCGATGCAGTAGGAAGTTCCAAGCAACGCATCGAGCATCGCCAGAAGCCTTGGCTCGGCGTAAAATCCCGGCGTTAAAAAAGGCCCCTCGAAGGGAAGGACCGCGGCGTAGCGCCCGCCGATGTCCCGCACCAGGCCGCGCCGGAGCAACCCCCCGCTCTCGTGCCGGCGCAAAACTTCGGCCCGCATTTCACGCAGCAAAGTCAGGGGAAAGAGGCCGCCGAACGCCGCGACCCCGTCGCGCTCCATTCCCGCGACCACGGTCCGCAAGGCCGCCGGGGAAAGGCGCTTGCCGCCGGCTCCGGAAAACTCGAGCGTCGCGACCTTCGGGAGAGAACCCATCGCGGCGATTCTAGCGAATTTTCCTCCCTTCGAGGGACCCGGCCGGAAATGATAAAATCCGGGGGATGGCGGTCAAACTTAAAATCTGCGGAATCACCAACCGGGAGGACGCCGTCTGGGCCCTCAACGACGGGGCGCATTACATCGGGATCGACTTGCGCAAGCGGAGCCCCCGCCGCGTCCCGGAGGCCGAAGCAAAAGGGTGGGTCCCCGCCCTGCCCACCTTCGCCGCCGCGGTCGGGATCTTCGAGGACGAAAGCCCGGAGGAAATCGCGCGGTTGGCCGCCGAGCTCAACCTCAAGGGCGTCCAGCTCCACGGCCCCCAAACGCCCGAAAGGCTCAAGGACCTGCGCCGCGCCCTGACCGCCGCGGAGTGCCCCCCCTTCATCATCAAGGCCATCGCCGTTCCCGGGCCAGAGACGATCGAGGACATCCCCTTGTGGGGGAAGGCGGTCGACTATGTCCTGCTCCACGATCCCGAGGAAACCAAGCCCGGGGCCGCCCCGCGCCCGTTCGATTGGTCCCTCGGGGCCGCGGCGGCGGCGCACGGCAAGCCGGTCTTCCTGGGAGGAGGACTCACGGCGGAGAATCTGGGCGAGGCAACGCTCAAGGGGCGCCCCTTCGCCCTGGACGTGACCTCAAGCATCGAAAAATCCACCCGGCGCAAGAATCCCGCGAAGATGCGCGCCTTTATCACCGCCGCTTTGCTGGGGCGGTAGGGAAAGCCTTCGAAAGCAAGCCTCAGCCCAGGCCGAACGCGCAGCCGGCGCAGGGGAGCGTCGGCGGCCGGGGCGGACCCGGGTGGAAAACCGCCTTACGGGAGCTTGAGCGCGGGCTCGCGGAGATACTTGAGCCCGCGGGTCAGCCAGATGTCGAGATGGTCGATCCGCCCGTCGCCGTTGCGATCGCCCAGGCCCTCCATCAGCTTCTTGCTGAACTTGACCCGGCCCACGGCCTCCGAGGAGAGTTCGAGCACGGAGCCCCTGCCGGTCTTGTCGATGCCCGTGCCCGGTCCGGGCCGAACGACCACGTTTTTTCCGTCGGGGGTGAGGGCATAGGAGCCTCCGCGCCCGCCGACGTACTCGCCGAAACTATCGACGTTGATCCTCTGCTCGGCCGCGTGGCGGGCGACGTGCTTGAGCAGGCCGGGACCGCGGTTGTAGGCGAGGTCCCCCAGGAACTCGACGACCCGCGGGTTGCTCGGCGGCTCGATTCCGGCTTCCGTGAAACGCTTGGCCATCGTCCGGTCCGTTTGCGCCCGGAGGAGCACCCCGTAGACGATGTTGGTGATCGTGTCGTTGGCGACGTTCGTCGGCCCCGCGTAGGCGGCCGTATGCACGTGCTCGATCTGCATGATCCCGACCGCGGCGGGGTTGGAGG
>CAYHPY010000134.1:0-8623 GCA_964358485.1 uncultured Elusimicrobia bacterium | reverse complement strand
CCGTCGCCCGCTGTTCCACGAAGAGATAGGCGATGTTGACGCCCAACGCCTTCGTGTCGCCCACCCGGCCGGTCACCCCCCCGCCCAGGTAACCCGCGACGACGTTGTCCAAGGACTCCTCGCATCTCAGGCCCCGATCCGCGCAGAACCGGCCCACGTCCACGCTCAATCTGTGGGACGCCAACGCCACCCCGAGGCCGGCCTCCGCGTAGGCCGAATAGCGGCCCGGGATTTGCGCGCGAACCTTGGCCAGCACCGGGACCAGGACCACGCGCCCCTTGGAGAGGTCGTTGACCTTGGTGGTCGAATACTGAACCCCCGCGCAGCCGCCCACGTGCCAATACCGGGACAAGCGGTAGAAGTAATCGGCCTCCACATAGGACCCGGTGTTCAGGTTCCGGTTGGGGATGGAGGCGGCGGCGTAATTGACCAACTGGCCCCGAGGCTCGTCGGCGGCGCGGACCCCGGAAACGGACGCCGCCAGAACAAAGCCCGCCAGCGCGATTCTCATCGAACCGAAGTGTAACAGAGCGCCCGGGGGCTGTCAATGTTCCACATGTTAAAAATCGGGACACCCACCATTTTTACCAACGAATGGTAAAAATGGTGGGTGTCCCTAATTAAAATTTGACCAGGAGGGAATAGCGGAAGGTGTTTCCGAGGGTTCCGAAGGGAAGCCAGGCGAAGTCGAACTTGGCCTTGTGGAAGCCCAATCCCGCCCCCAAGGTGACCCCGTTGAGGCCTTCTCCGTCCCGGCGGGCGGAGGTGTAGCCCGCGCGCAAGGCGCCGGTCATGTTTTCCTGAATGGCCTGGATGAACTCGCCGCCGACCGCGGCGAAGGCGTCCTGGTCGCGGTACTTGGTCATTTCAATGTCGAGCTTGAGCCGGTCCTTGATCACGTGTCCCCCCACGGCCGCCGTGAAGGAGAGGGGCAAGGGGTCCTTGTCCCCCTTGGCAAACCCCGGGCGCGATCCCAGGTTGCGGACGGTGGCCGCCACGGACATGGGGCGCTCGCCGTCCGGATTCAAGCGGTAGAGGACCCCGGCGTCGGATCCGAAGGCGTTGGCGTGATAGGTGTCCAGATCCTGGGTGATGAGCTTGACGCTGGCGCCCAGGCTCAGGCGCCGGTCCACGGCGAAGGCGTAGGTGGCCGCGTAGGCGGCGTCGGACGCGCCGAATTGGCCGATGGCGTCGGTGGTGTCTGAGACCCGGCGCTCCAAGTCGTCGACGGAGAGGTAGTAGACGCCGACCCCCAGGACATGGCGGGAGTATTCCTTCTCCCGCCCGAAGGGATAGGCGAACTGGAAGACCTCGTAATTCATCCCGCCGAAAAGGGCCGTGTGCGCGCCGGCGATCTGCGGGCCGGTCAGCTGGGTCAGGCCCGCGGGGTTGTAGTACAGGGCGTAGACGTCGTCGGCCAGGGCGGCGTTGGCGTCGGCCATGGCTCCGGCCCGGGCGCCCGCCCCGAGCTTGAGGAAAGACGCGCCGGAGGTGCCGGCGTCGGCGTTGATCTGGGCGGCCCGGGCGGCGGGGGCCACGGCCAAGAGAATCGCCAGGACGCCGAGCTTCGTCGATCTGTTCATCATAAGCCGCTACCCTTGATGATCGCAATCTTGAAGAGCTTGCGATCCTTGCCCCAGACGACCTCTCCGATGTAGACGCCCGAGGTGATCACCCGTCCCGTCTCGTTGCGGCAATCCCACGGCATATAATAGGTTTTTCCGCCTTCCAAGGACCCCTGGTCGATCACACGGACCCGCTCCCCGGCCACGTTGTAGATGACGATCTTGGTCCCCCGGTAGTCGCCCCGGCCGGAATCGGGCAGGCTGTAGCGGATCATGGGGCCGACGAAGGCGTTGTGGTTGCCGCCCGCGCCCAGGAGGTTGTTGCGCGCGATGCCGGAGTGGGTGATGCAGTCCGCGGGGTTGGGGAAGGGCGCGACCTGAATCCCCGAACCGCCGAAGGTCCGGGCCACGTTCTCCACCGGGGTCCCTTCCAGAACCACGAAGGTGGACAAGTGGTCGATCTTGACCGTGATGGTCTGGTTGTCGGAATCGACGCGCCGATTGGTATCTTCCTTCTGGTACTTGCCGGTCGTGGCGTTGTAGAACCAAACATTGACCTTGGAGGTGTCGGTCGCGGCCGAGGCCGCGTAGGAGAGCGTCAGGTCGGCCGGCTGGCTGAGCTGATGGCGGATGGTGGCCGGCAGGAAGATCGAGTAGAAGGAAGACAAGGCCTGGGTTCCGCTGACCGTCATGGTGGTCGCCAGGGCGCGGTAGGCGCCCAGGGCGGCTTCCATTTCTCCCGGCAGGGACCGCGGGAGAACTCCGGCGCCGATCCCCTGGGGCATGATGCCCCCGTTGAGCACCGCCAGGGTTTTGGCCAGGCTTTGATCGGTGTGCTTGCTGATGCCCAAGGTCACCGTGCAGGAGGCGCAGACGGAGCCGTCGTTCTGAGAAAACGTTCCGGGGGACATGGCGAGCTTCGAGCGCTCCGCCTTGGAGTTGGTCTCGTCGTCGCCGGAGGGCTCGAGCTCGGCCTCGCCGCCCTGGATGTTGGAGATGTCGGCGTCCACGTCGGAATCCAGGCCGGTGAAGAAGTCGAAGATCTTGTCCACCAGGAAATGCTGGCCGGTGGTCTGGTCCTTGTCCGCGAAGTAGGCGGTGAAATGGACGCTGAAGGCGGTCTCGGCGGTGCTCGTGGCGCGATAAATGACCGTGATCTTTTTGCGGGTGCCGGCAATCTCCCGCCCCGAGGGATAAGTCTCCCCGCCGGGGCCCAGGAGCTTGCCCGTGGAATTGGGGGCGGCGTGCCCGGTATTGGCCGATAGCGGCGAGGTCGCGTCAGGGCCGGTCCGGCTCGAAACGTAAACGATCTGGGCGGCGTCATCGTCGGCGTCGCTCGTCTTGCGCAGCGCCCCCGTGCACTCGATCCTGACCTGGAACTGGGAGTTGCCGAGCGCCTTGGCGTCGGCGGTGCAGTCCGGCTTATCCGTGGGATAGGACAGGGTGTAATCCGTCAGGCTGGTCGTGGCGGAGGTGACGCTGAAACCGACCCCTTCCGGAGGAAGGACCGGCCTGGAGGATTTGTCCTTGGGGAGCAGGATGAGATCGTAGGCCACCCCGGGCTTGAAGCCGGAGAGATGGTAGGCCGAGACGGTGCGGGCCGTGGGGTCGAACTCGATCGAGCCCACCACGAACTCGTTTTGGGAGAAGTTGGCGGCCGCGACCCCGGCGACTTCCTCTTCGCTGGGAGGGGAGCCGTCACGCTTGACGATCTTTCCGGAAACCGAGCCCCCGAGCTCCAAGGTGATCAGGTTGCCGGCCAAGGGAGCGCCCGAGGGCAAGGTGGAAATGACGACGGTGCTCGTGGTGACCGAGACGGTGGCCTTGAAGACCCCATACCCCAGGCTGGTGACCCGCATGGCGTAATTGCCCGTCGAGAGGCCGGGGACCTCGAAGCGCCCGGCCGCGTCCGTGATGCCCTCGATGTCGCCCAGAGGGTTCTTGATCGGGACCACGCCGAAGGGCTGGAGATTGATCGCCGCCGCCGGGAAGCCCTTCTTGTCGCCGAACGGGTAAGAAAGTTCGCCGCCCGTCGCCGCGTCGGCCACCGCCACCTGGCCGGTGACGGCAGCCGTCAAGGGATCGAGGAGGAAGTCGGCCGTCGTCGTGGCCAGGAGGCTCACGTTGCGCAGGATTTTCTCCCCGTAGTACGAGCCGTTGGAGGCCTGGTTGCCGCCGCGCGGGGCGGCCGTGACGTCGAATTGATTGGAGATCGCGGTCGAGACCCACAAGGTGTAGCGCCCCTGGGAGTTGGTGTAGGTTTGGACGACCAAGGTCTCCGTCCCGAAGGAGGGCTTGGCGAGGACCTTGATGTTGCCCAGATAAGCCCCGGTGGTCGTGGATTGCTGGATGGTCCCGGAGAGCGAGGAGCCTTGATTGAGGCCGATGAAGCCCACGTCCTTGACCTCGCCTTCCTGCACCAGCAGGCCGCTGACGCGCACGGGGGCGTAGTTCTGGCTTCCCTGGGTCAGGAAGCTGGGATCCCAGGAGGTCTGCTCCAGCTTGAGGTCATAGTTGAGCCTGGGGATCAAAGGCCCGACCCGGAAGTAGTCGTCGGCCTCGATGGGCCGCCCGGCCACCGAGGACCGGGCCAGGACGAAGCCGCCGTCGGTGAAGGGATTGGCCACGGCCGCGATGCGGAAGTTCGGGGCCAGGAGGGCGGCGTTGGCCTTGCCGATGAGCTCGCCCGTATTCTGGTCCTTGAGGCGGCCCACGATGAAGGCCGCCCGCTCCAGGGTCACGTTTTGGCCCGTCATGTCCTTTTGGAGGCCGCCCGCCGAGGTCGGGTCCGGCACTTTAATCGGCCTGCCGGCGTACTTGGCGGGCACGGTTTCGTCGCGGACCGAGATGGTGTAGAAGTCCCCGGCGGGGAGGTTCTTGAACTCGTAAGACACCGAGTTGGCGGTCACGCCCAACGCCGCGTCGCCCAGGTAGACCGTGGTCGACCGGACCACCTCCTGGCGCTTATTGAAGACCGTCATGCCCAAGACCCGGGAATCTTTAATCCCGTCGGAGAGAGTGACGGCCCCGGTCACGCTGAAGCCGTCGCTGAGCGTGAAATTGACGCTGGAGCGGTTGACGTTGGAAACGCGGACGATCTGTCCGACGGCCGGGACCAGGATTTCGCAGGTCGCGCAGGTCCGCAGGTTGGCCGTCCGGACGAAGTAGTTGCCGGGAGACAATCCGGAGATGGTGTAGGAGCCCGCCGCGGTCAAAAAGCCCGCCCGGTCGCTGGCGGAGTTGAAGGAAGTCGAAACCGCCAGGTTATATTGGTCGAGCTCCTGGCGGATGGCCAGGATCCGGGCCAAAGAGGCCGTCGAAACGGGCACTCCGGCGGGATTCAAGCCCACCTTGTTGCCCAGGCGGTCCTGGAGGTCCACGTAGGCGGCGTTGGCCAGAATATTGGCCGCCGCCCCCGAGGCGCTGGATTTGAACAGAGCGTTTGAGATCTGGTTGTCGATAAGGCCGGTGATGGAGTAGGCCTGGGGAGTCAGGTCCACGCCTACCGTCGCCGTCGAGCCGCTGACCACCGAGACCCGGTGCTTCTTGTTGAGGCCGGTGGTCTTGTAAAGGAAGGTGACATCCAAGGTCTCGGTCTCGAGCTGGGTGACCTTGAAGGTGGCCGACGAGTTGCCGGCCGGGCAGAAGCCGGTCGGGGCGGCGGCGTTATTGCCGGTGCACAGGAAGCCGGGCAAATTGGTCGAGGAAAGAATCTGGAAGGTCTCCCCCACCCGTTGGGGCTTGGCCGCGGCCACGACTTCGCCAAAGACGTCCACGTTCAGGAAATCGTTGTTGGAAATGGTGATGGTGCCGATGATGACGCCTGAGCTCTGGCTGAAGGTGAAGTTTTGCGTCCCGGGGGCAGGGCGAGAAAGGGGCAAGCCTTCGAGAATGTCCAGGCGCAAGTCCTCGGCGCCTCCAAGGTGGGCGTAGATCTGGTAGGTGGCCCCGGCGGAGAGGCCGTTGATGGTGTAGGCGACCGTCAGGCCCGAAGCTCCGCCCGCCTTGAAGACCTCGGTGGAGCCGAAATTCAGCGTCCCCGGGGCCCATGCGCTCACGAAGAGTTGGAGGTTGCGGCCGGTCGTGTCGGCCTGGACCGTGGCGGTGCCGGTGATCGACGCGCCGATTCCAAAGGCGAGGAAATTGAAGCCCGTTTTTTGCTCGGAGGCCGCCAGGACCACGGGGCCGCTGGCGATCGAGATGAAGCCCGGGGCGTTGGCGCGCAGAACGAAAGTCCCGGCGTCCAGGTTATTGACCGTGTAGGTGCCGGTCAGCACCCCGGGCCCAAGGAAGATCCCGCCGAAGCCGGGCTGGGCCGCGGTCTGGGTCGAGAAGGCGACGGCGCTCACCGAGACGAAGAGCCCCTGCGCGTTGGCCGGCACCTGGACGGTGCCCGAGATCGACCCGCGCTGGGTGAAGGCGGGAAGGTCGATGCGCCCGCCCTGGGCCGAGACGAAGGCCGTGGTGCAAGCCGGGAGGAAGCCTTCCAGGAAAGCCTCGGCCGCGTAGGTCGAAGGCGAGACCAGGAATTTATGGAAGGAGCGCTCGACAAATTGCCCCGAGGCGGGGTCCCATTGCCCGCCGTCGTCGAAGACGGTCGTTCCCGCCCTCAAGCGAAGCGGACCGTAGAGCGCCTCGGCCTGGGCCGTGGCCGTGCACGAGGTGGATTTTCGGATCTGGAGTCCGCCCCAACGGTCGAAGGCCGTCGTCGTGATCCCGACGCCGCTGGCGGTGACCAGGAGGCTGCCGGGGCTCTTCATGTAGAAATTGACCAAGGTCTCGCCGCTGGCGGCGGCCTCGGTGGAGACCAGGATCGCGTCTCCGGCGGCGGTCCAGGTTGAAACAGTCCCGCCGGTCTGGAGGCCGATTGTCGCCTGTCCGGGCACGTAGTCCTCCCGGTTGAGAAAGACCGTGTAGGTCGCCGAGGAGAGGCCGGGAAGAATGTAGGCCCCGTCCGAATCGGAAACGGTCCGGGCGCCGCCGAAAGGTCCGAAGGCGTCGAGGGAGGCCCCCGAGAGGCGCGAGGGCGGGGTGGTGGAGCGGTCCCACACCGTGCCGCGCAATTGGGGGGAGTCGACCTTGACCCGAAGGGTTTCGTTCTTGATGCCGGAGCCCACCTCGATGCGGACGGCGTAAACTCCGGTCGGGACGCGGGCGCCGTTGTTGATCCAGGGGTTGAAGCGGCCGTCCCAGGAGACCGCCCCGGGAGCGGGCGTGCCGTAGCCGTAGCGTTCCCAGAGGGCCTGTCCGCCCTTGTCGAGCGAGACCGAGCTCACCACCACGCGCCAGCCGAGGCCCGCGTCGCCGACGAGGAAGTTGAAGAAGGCCAAGGTGGCCTTGGCGGGATCGCCGGGGAAGATGGTCACCGAGGAACGGACGACGCCGAAGGGAGCCGTCGCAACGGAGACGGCGGACAAGGCGTTGGAGGGCAGAGCCGTGAAGCCGTAGTAGAAGGTGGTCGGCGATCCGAGATTAAAGAAGACCTCCACGCTCTTGGGGCCCGTCGAGGCGGCGTGGACGAAGAAACTCCGCGATGACTGCCCCACGGCGAAGGCCAGGCTCAACGCGGAGCCGGTGGACAGGGCGGGGTTCGACGAGAAGCCGACCGTCGCGTCGGCGGCGAAGGCTCCGGTCAGGAAGTCGTACTTCTTGGAGCGCAACTCCACGGTCTTGGCCGAGCCGACGACCGCGGTCCGGTTGCCGCAAGAGTCGTAGGCCTCCAGGGCCTGCTCATCGGACAAGGTCCCTTCCCGGACCGAGAAATAGGGGTTGCGCGGCTGGAAGTAGGCCGCGCTTCCCGTCGTGATTTTGACGAGAGGAGAGCCCCCCACCAGGGGGCCGGGGAAGATGCCTGCGCCGCTTGAAGAGACGACGGTGAAGGTGGAGACCCCTTGCTGGCAGGGCGCGAAGACGCTGAAGTCCAGGTTGATCATGGCCCCGGCGGCCAGGCCCGCGCCCAGGGTCAACGAAACGCCCGGCCCGTTGAGCGAAGGCGCCACCGTCGCGGCGCTCACCGAGAACGGGAAGCCGAAGCCCGGAGGAACCGCCATTCCGAGCTTGGCGCCGGCCGCCATTCCGGCGGCGCCGACCGTGAAGGTCAGGCGCAGAGCGCTTTGGGCGCCGGCGGCCAAGGACGACGCGCTCAGGACCGCCGTGCCCTCGCCGGCGATCTGGCCGTTGTCCTTCAGGAAGGGGTCTCTCACGGAGAAGTCGGCATCTGCCGATCCGCCCTCGGGAATGAAGATCGCCTCGGCGCCCTGGTTGTTCGGCGCGTAAACGCCGCGCGGCTCGTCCGGATCCGGAAGGAAATTGGAGTTGAGATCCAGGAAGGCCCGGATGTAGTAGGCGACGCCGCCGGGGATCGCCAGGTCGTAATTAAAGCTCCCCGGGACCGCGAGAACCGGGAGTTCCTTGATCGCGGCCGGCGCCCCGGTGAAGTTGGCCGAGGGCCAGAGCTCGACCCGCAGGTTCTTCCCGGCTCCTTGCGCGCCCGCGTAGGAAACCAAGCCGTTCAGGAAGCCGAAATTCGCCGGGGCTTGGGTGGAGGAATTGATGGCGATGTCGACCCCGGTCAAGGTCTGCCCGCTCTGCAGGAAGATCGGGCTGGCCTCGAGCCCGCCCCCGAACACCCCTCCATCCTCGCCGTCCTCAGGCTGGTGATTAAAATTCACGTCGACGAAGGAGCCGAGGTAGTAGCTGGTCTCGCTGATGAGCCCGCCGAAGGAATAAGTCCGCGTGCCGACGAGCACCTGATCGGCGACGTAGCTGGTCGGGGAGAAATCGGTGGACTTGAAGATCCCGACCACGAATTGACCGCCCCGGGTCCCGGTGTAGGAGACCGTTCCCGCGATCGAGCCGGGGCGGCCGGAGGAGCCCGAGAAGCTCAACTTGAAGCTTCCCGTGATCCCCGCGTCGTAAGCCGACGCTCCTATGGTGTAGAGCCCGTCGGCGGGGAGGAGGAATGCGTCGATGCGGGCGTTGCGGTTGCCGCCGCTCTCGTCATCGGTGAAGATGAGCTTGCCGAGCGGGTCGTAAAGGGTCAGATAGGCGTCGGTGAA
>CAYHPY010000133.1:5186-8781 GCA_964358485.1 uncultured Elusimicrobia bacterium | reverse complement strand
AGGGGGACAATCCGCATGCAGATGCTTAACCGTTATTTCACGCCTTTCGCGCTCATTTTAATTTCCCTGGCGTTCTATTACCGGGTCCCCGAGGAGGGGGAAACCGGCCTGCCGATGGACATCAAGCTCTCCATCGCCATCGTGGCCGCCTCGGTCCTGGTCAACTGGTGGCTCTCCGCCAACAAATACCGGTTCATCCGCTGGGCCACCGCCCTGCGCCACGGACAAGTCTGGATCAATTATCTCTGGTCGGCCCTGCTGGTTTATTTCCTGGTCCCCTACTGGGCGCCGATGTGGCTGCTCCTGGTCATGGCCCCGGTCGCGGCCGCCCTCTCCTTGGGCAAGGGCGCCACCTGGATTTCCGGCCTGGTTTCGGCCGGCACCATGCTGGGCATCTACGCCCACCGCGGCATGGCCCCCGAGGGTCCGGCCTTCGGCATGGCCCTGGCCCACGCCGCCTTCATCGTGATCTTTTCCCTGTTCGTGCACGCCTTGGCCGAGGCCGCGCTGAGACTGAGGGACGCCGGCCCCGCCTGATCCGTGGACATAGCATTCCGCCTCCGGGTTCTCATCTGGCTGACCCTGCTCAGCCTCTGGGGCGTCATGGTCTATCAGTACATGGGAGACGACGAGGAGATCGCCACCATGCAGCCGGTCTCCAATCCCTACAAGGGCCTGCCGCTTCCCGCGCCCGAACCGGAGACCGGGCCCGGCGGGCGGACCGCGATGACGGCGCCCCAAACGCCGTTGGAGCCGCCCCTTCAAATGCCCCCCGAGCCGCCGGTCCAACCGCCGGCGCCCGAGCCTCCGGCCGCGACCCTCGCCCCGCCGGCGGTCGACGGGCATTTGACCTTGCCGCCCGCCGAAAGAATCACGCCCCGGCCGGCGCCCAGGACCCAGCCTCCCGGCCGGGTCTTCCGCCACGACCGCGCGCAGGTCCTGCCCGACCCGCCGGTCCCCCGCGGCTTTCACAAGACCATGACGCGCCACTTCAACGTCTACTCGGAGGGGGAGCCCGCCGCCGATGAGTTCATCAAGCTCTTGGAGAACTTGCACGGCAATCTCATGCTGGACTTGGCGGCGTTTTCCCCATGGACCGAAAGCCAGCGCGTGAGCCTATTCCTGTTCAAGAGCCAGGACGCCTACCGCAAACTGACCGGCCGTCCGGCCTGGTCGGGCGGCGCCAGTTCCGTTCCCAAAAAAAGAATTTATTTGTACGAGAGCGAAGAACTTCCAGGCATACTCGCCCACGAACTCTGCCACATTTATTACGACGGATTTTTCCTGGGGGGGAAATCCAATCCGCTTTGGCTCAGCGAGGGCATGGCGACCTTGATCCAGATCGAGCGCGGCTTGGCCGCGCCCGCGTGGCTGCGGGAAAATCTGGAGATCCTCCGGAGCGACGGCGGCTACACCCTTTCGGAGCTCATGCGCATTTCCAGCACGAGCGGGGCCGCCGACGAGACGGTGCGCCTGTGGTACACGCAGTCCTACAGCACCGTGCGCTTTCTGATCCGCTCGCAGTACCGCTCGTCCTTCTACAATTTTTCCCGCTACCTTCGGGAAGGGCGCCCCGTCACCGAGGCGCTCTACCGCTCCTACGGCCCGCCCTACACCAGCCTCAAGGCGCTCGAATACGCGTGGCGCTACGACCTGGTTTCCTCCGCCGCCAAGCCCGCCGGGCGCTGATTCGCACCCCCCGAAAATAACCGCCGTTTTTAAAAAAATTGGGCCTTGACAAAAATGGGGTGATCCCCTATACTCTAGTCCCCTGGTGGGAAAATGTGGGAGAAAAGTGAGAACGAGTGTGAAGAAGTGGGGAAAGGCCGATGAGCTTCCTGATCGGCCGCTACGAATACACGCTGGACGACAAGAATCGTCTGGGCGTGCCCCCGAAATTTCGCGACGCGCTCCTGAAGGAAAACGGGACTCAGCTTTATCTCAGCTGCGGCCTGGACGCGTGCCTCTACCTCTTCCTCCCGTCGCAGTTCGAGAAGCTGACGGAAAACGATTTGGCGAAGTTTTCGATGGGCAACAAGGAAAAGGAGCGCGCCTTTCAGCGGGGGTTCTTCTCCAACACCGACAGCGTGGAGTTGGACTCCGCGGGGCGGATCTTGGTCCCTCCCTATATGAGGAAGCACGCGGCCTTGGGCGGAACCGTTTTGGTGCAGGGCATGGGCAACCGCGGCGAAATTTGGAACCCGGAAAAATGGAACTCCTACAACAAATCAAAAGTGGCGCCGACCTACCCGGTCGCGGCCAAGAACCTCTCGCTCTGAACCAGGAGAGCTACGGCCACGTCCCCGTCCTTTTGGACGAGGTTCTCCGGAATTTGGTCCGCGACCCGGGCGGCCTATACGTGGACGCCACCTTGGGCCTGGGGGGCCATTCGGAGGCGATACTCGCCCGCCTCCAAGGCGGGCGACTGCTGGGCGTGGACCTGGACCCCGAGACTCTATCCTTGGCCTCCAACCGCCTGAAATCAGAATCTTCGGCCTTCCGTGCCGTTTCCGGGAATTTCCGCACCTTGGGCCAAATCCTGGAGCGGGAGCGGTTCTTTCCTCTCAATGGCGTTCTTTTTGACTTGGGCATCTCATCCCTGCACTTCGACAAGCCCTCCCGGGGTTTCAGCTTCAGCAAAGAAGGGCCCTTGGACATGCGCCTGTCCCCGGAGAATCCCCTGACGGCGGAAGCCATCGTCAACCGCTGGCCCGAGGAGCAGCTGACCATGCTCTTCAAGGAGTTCGGCGAGGAGCCGGCCGCCCAGCGCATCGCCCGCGCCATCATCCACGCCCGGGCCCGCAAACCGATTTTGACCACGACGGGCCTGGCGTCCGTCATCGAAGAAGTCGTGCCCCGGACCGGGGGAACCCATCCGGCCACCCGGACCTTCATGGCCCTGCGCATCGCGGTCAACGCGGAGCTCGAGAACCTGACCCGGGGCCTGGAAGGGGTCCTGCCTTTCCTCCGCCAGGGCGGACGCATCGCGGTCATCAGCTTCCACTCCTTGGAAGACCGGATCGTCAAACACCTTTTCGCGTCGTTCGTGTCCCAGGGCGTCTGCCGGCTGTTGCCCCGGCAGCATGGGAACGCTCCTCTGCGGCCCTCCGATCGGGAAGTCAAGGAAAACCCCCGAAGCCGGAGCGCCAAGCTGAGGATCGTGGAGAAGCTGTAAGGAGGGGATTCATGAAAAATCATGACATGATCAACGGCTCCAGCGAAGGGTTGGCCTTCATGATCCAGATGGACGCCTCGGCCAGCTTCCTGTCGGAGCGGCAGAGGGGCATCAATTTGGTCCCCATCTATCCGGCCTCGCAGGCCGGTTACGTCTGGAAACGGGTGTTCCTGCGCAGCCGGGGACAACGCGGATGAATAATATTGGAAGACACCTACTCGGCGAGGTGTCTTCCACCTTTGGCGGTTCCCGACTCGGCGCGGGAACCGCCGCTTTAGGAGAACACCTACTCGGCGAGGTGTTCTCCACCTTTGGCGGTCCCCGACTCGGCGCGGGGACCGCCGCTTTTGGAAGACACCTACTCGGCGAGGTGTCTTCCACCTTTGGCGGTCCCCGACTCGGCGCGGGGACCGCCGCTTT
>CAYHPY010000133.1:2566-5086 GCA_964358485.1 uncultured Elusimicrobia bacterium | reverse complement strand
GCGAGGTGTCTTCCACCTTTGGCGGTCCCCGACTCGGCGCGGGGACCGCCGCTTTTGGAAGACACCTACTCGGCGAGGTGTCTTCCACCTTTGGCGGTCCCCGACTCGGCGCGGGGACCGCCGCTTTCAAAGGGCGACCGGACCCCCTCCCCTCGCGGGAGCCGGCTGAGGCCGCGTCCCGGTCGCCCCGATTTGCCGTCAACCCGGCGGGCCGCGACTGATGGTGTCCTCGCCGAAAACCTCAAAAATCCTGGCCGGAGGCGCGCTGGTCTCCATTCTGGTCTGGCAGCACGTCCAGGCCACCAAGCTCGGCTACGCGGTGGAAAAGGCCCGCACCGCCATTCACATGCGCCGGGCCCAGATGACCTCCGAACAAGTCGAGCTGGAAAACCGCTTGAGCCCGGCCCAGCTGGCCGCCGCGGCCAAAGGGCGGCTCGGGATGATTCCCCTGTCCCCGGAATCGGTCCGGATCCTCCAACCCCTCTCCGAAACGGCCCCCTCCCAAACTTGGAGCCTGGTCCGCGGCCTTCTCGGCCTGAAAAAAACCCTCTCCGCGGCCTCCTAACCCCGTGGACCTCCGCCTCCGCCTGAAATTGGCCGGGCTGATCGCCCTTTTTCCGCTTATTCCCCTGTCCCTGCGCCTGGCCCAGCTGCAGATCCTCGACCACGCCGAGCTAAAGGAAAAAGCCTCCGACGAGTACGACCGCACCGCCCAAGAAGTTCTCCCTAGGGGGTCCATCCTCGACCGCTTCGGCAACCCGCTGGCCCGGTCCGTCCTCTCCTGGTCGGCCTTCGTGGACCTGTCCATGGTCAAGGACCGCCGGGCCCTGGCGCGCCGCCTGTCGCCCCTGCTCGCCATCCCGGATTCCATGATCCTGGCCAAAATGAAGGACGCCAAGCGGTTTCCGACGATCCGGACCGACATGAATTTCTCCCAAAAAGAGGCCCTGGCCAAGGCGAAAATCGGGGAGGTCGGGATCGTCCAGCAGCAGAAACGGGTCTATCCCAACGGCGACCTCGCCCGCTCCTTGCTCGGGGCGGTCAACAAGGCCGAGCGCGGCACCGCGGGCCTGGAGCTCACTTTCGACCGGGAACTGACCGGGGAGTCGGCCAAACGGGAGGTTTTCCGGGACGGCACCGGGCAGACCATCTACCGCCGTTCCGCCTCGCAAGGGCTGGCCCCGGTCGACCTCAAGCTCACCATCGACCGCTCCGCCCAGTTTTACGCGGAGGAATTCCTCTCCGAAGCCGTGGCCAAGCATTCCCTAAACCAGGGCATCGTCGCCGTGCAGGACCCCGGGACCGGGGAAATTTTGGCCTTGGCCTCCTGGCCCCCGAACCCGATGAAAAACATCGCCGCCCAGGACACCATGGAACCGGGCTCCACCATCAAGGTCATCGCCGCGGCCGCGGCCATCGAGGAAAAAGTCATCGGTGAGTCCGAGACGGTGTTCTGCGAAAACGGACAATTCGAGATCGCCCCCAAGGTCCGCATCAACGATCATGAGCCCGCCGGGGACCTGACCCTGGCCCAAATCCTGGAGCGTTCCTCCAACATCGGCATCGCCAAGGTGGCCCAGCGCCTGGGTCCCGCCCGTTTCTACCGCTATTGCCAGGCCTTCGGCCTTTCGACCAAAACGGGCCTCCCCCTTCCCGGGGAAACGGCCGGGGTCCTGCCGACGGGGGACCGGGGCAACCTGCGCTACCTCTCGGCCTCGTTCGGCTACGGGCTGGGAGTCAGCGCTTTGCAGATGCTGGCGGCCTACAGCGCCATCGCCAACGGGGGCGCGCTGTTGGAGCCTTCCCTGATCGCCTCGGGCGCCCCGCCGGTGGTCGTGCGCCGGGTGGCCTCCGAGAAATCCATCGCGACGCTTCGGGGGTACCTGGAAGGAGTCGTGGAGCGCGGCACGGGAGTCCCGGCCAAGATCCCCGGCTACACCGTGGCGGGCAAAACGGGCACGGCCCGCAAATTGGACCCCGACGGGAAATACTCGAGCTCCCGCTATACGGCCTCCTTCATCGGGTTCGTTCCGGCCCGCTCGCCCAAATTCACCATCCTGGTCATCCTCGATGAGCCCAAGGGCCAGAACTATTACGGCTCCCAGGTGGCGGCCCCGGTCTTTTCCGGCTTGGGCCGGCGGCTGTTGGCTCTGAAAGGAGTCGCGCCGGACGCCCCGTCGCCCCCGCTCACCGCCGCGGTTGGGGCTCCGGCCCCCCGCGTCCCGGCCGGGCCGCCCCCCGCCGGGAGGAGGCCCTGAACCTTTCCGAGCTGCTGAAAACCATCCACCCCGTTTCCGTGGCGGGAGCGGCCGAGATCCCGGTCGTCGGCCTGGAGCACGATTCCCGGCGCCTGCGGGCGGGAGAGGTATTCTTCGCCCAGCCGGGGACCCGCACCGACGGAAACCGCCACATCCAGGAAGCGGCCAAGCTCGGAGCGGCCGCCGTCGTCAGCGAACTCAAGGCGCCCCCGCCCCCGATCTCCTTCCCGGCCACCTGGGTGCAGGTCCCCGACGTGGTGGA
>CAYHPY010000133.1:0-2466 GCA_964358485.1 uncultured Elusimicrobia bacterium | reverse complement strand
CCCCGCCCCCGATCTCCTTCCCGGCCACCTGGGTGCAGGTCCCCGACGTGGTGGAAGCCATGGGGAAGATGTCGGACCGTTTTTTCGGTGAGCCGACGCGCTCCATGACGGTCTTCGGGGTGACCGGCACCAACGGAAAAACCACCGTGACCTATTTCCTGGAATCGATCGCGGCCGCGGCCGGGGGACGGCCCGCCGTGGTCGGGACGGTCAACTACCGCTACCTCGGCCGCGACGGCGCGCGGCGGGAGGCCCCCTCGGTCAATACCACCCCGGCCTCCCTGGATCTGCTCCGTTGGCTGGCAGCCTGCCGGGACGCCGGCTGCACGCACGCCGCGCTGGAGATTTCCTCCCACGCCCTGGCCCTGCGGCGCGCCGACGAGGTCGAATTCGACGCGGCGATCTTCACCAACATCCGAAGGGACCACCTTGATTTTCACAAAACCCCCGAGGACTACCTCCGCGCCAAAACCCGCCTCTTCGAGCTTTTAAGCCGGACGTCATCCTCGAAAAAGCCGCGCGCCGCGGTCATCAACCGGGACGACCCCGCCCACGCCGCCCTGCGGCGGGAATGCGCCGGGGTGAGCGTCGTCACCTTCGGCTTCGGCCGCCCCGGGGAAGGAGTGGACGCTTCGGCCGATTTCTCCATCGAGAATCCCCGCATGAGCGCCTCGCAGACCCAATTCGATCTTCAATTCCGCGGAGGGGCCCTCAAGCTTCGGACCTCCCTGGTCGGCCTCCACAACGCCGCCAACGCCGCCGCCGCCGCGGCCGCCGCCTTGAGCCTGGGCATCCCGGAGGACGCCGTCCGCCGGGGCGTGGCGGACCTCAAATCCGTTCCCGGGCGCCTGGAGCCGGTGGACGCGGGGCAGGACTTTCACGTCTTCGTCGATTTCGCGCACACCGAGAGCGCCCTGGAGGCCGTGCTGGGGGCCCTGCAAACGACCCCGCGCAACCGCCTCATCACCGTCTTCGGCTGCGGGGGGGAGCGCGACCGGGGCAAGCGCGGGCCCATGGGGGCCGTCGCCTGCGCGCTGAGCGATATGGTCGTGGTGACCAGCGACAACCCCCGGGGCGAAGACCCGGGGAGCATCATCTCCGAGATCGAGGACGGCATCCGCGCGGCCGGAAGAAAGAATTACAAGGTCGTGCCCGACCGCGGCGAGGCCATTCGGGATGCGGTAAGTTTGGCGCGGAAAGGCGATATCATTCTCATCGCGGGCAAAGGACACGAAACGACCCAGATTTTGAGGACCGGCACGGTCCCCTTCGATGACCGGGAGACCGCGCGCGCGGCGCTGGCGTCGGCCGGGCGGGGGGGATGAAACTGGAAATGACCTGGGGAGACGTGGCCTCCGCCACCGGCGGGCGCCTGATCCGGGGCCGGCCCGAGGCGCCCTTCCGGGAACTGGCCACCGATTCCCGAACCGTCCACGCGGGCCAGGCCTTCTGGGCCCTGCGCGGGGAGCGCTTCGACGCCCATCAATTCCTCGATGACGGCCTCGCGGGCCGCTCCGCCGGCTGGATCATCGCCCAAGGGCGGCCGGCCGCTTCCGGGCGGCTGCCCGCCCATATCCTGGAGGTTCCCGACACCCTGACCGCCCTGCAAAACCTGGCCCGGGCCCACCGGCGGCGGTCCCGGGCCAAGATCGCGGCCATCACGGGCTCCAACGGCAAGACCACCACCAAGGAAATGCTCCGGGCCATTTGCGCGCGCCTGGGCCCGACCTGCGCCACCGATGGGAATTTCAACAACCAGCTCGGCCTGCCGCTGTCGCTCTTGGAATTGGGCCCCGAGCACCGTTTCGGGATCTTCGAGTTCGGAGCTTCCCATCCGGGGGACATCCGCGACCTGGCCGCGATCGCCGAGCCCGAGCTGGGCGTCCTGACCAATATCGGCCCGGCTCATCTGGAATTTTTCGGCAGCCTGGAAGCCACCTTCGCGGCCAAGCGTGAGCTCGTGGAGGGGCTACCCGCCGGGGCGCCGGTGGTCCTCAACGGCGACGATCCCTTTCTGGCCCGACTCATCGGCCCGCTCGGACCGCGCGCCGTGGTCTTCGGCAAGGCCCCCGGAGCCGCCGTTGGGATCCTGGGGCGGGGGATTCTGGAGATGGATGGGCGGCGTTTGGACCTCCCGAATCTCTTCGGCGAAATCAGCCTCTACAACGCCGCCGCCGCGGCCGCCGCCGCCCGAGTCCTGGGGGCGGGGCCCGATGAAGTGCTGAACGGACTTTTACATTTCACGCCCGCGAAAATGCGCCTGGAAAGAAGGGAACTGGCCGACGGAACCCGCGTGATCTTTGACGCCTACAACGCCAATCCGGCGTCCATGAGGGCGTCCCTGGAGGCTTTTTTGGAAATGGCGCCCGCCTCCGGGCGGGTCGTTGTCCTCGGGGACATGAAGGAGTTGGGCGCGCATTCCGAGCGCTACCACCGGGAACTCGGAGACTGGCTGGCCGGACAGTC
>CAYHPY010000132.1:0-9006 GCA_964358485.1 uncultured Elusimicrobia bacterium | reverse complement strand
TTGGGCCCGCCAGGAATCGAACCTGGATCCCGTGGTTCGAAGCCACGTACTCTATCCGTTGAGCTACGGGCCCATTTCGCGCCGGGAGCCGTCCTCCCGGCGCATATATTACTTTATCCGTTGCCGAAATTTTTGTTAAAATCCCCGCTATGGGCGGCCACTCTCACTGGGCGGGCATCAAGCATAAGAAGGCGATCACCGATTCCAAACGGGGCAAGGTGTGGACCCGGATCGTGCGGGAAATCACCATCGCCGTCCGCCTGGGTGGCGGTGACGCCGGCAGCAACCCCCGCCTACGCAAGGCCATCGACGACGCCAAGGCCGCCAACATGCCCGCCGACAACGTCAAGCGCGCCATCCAGCGGGGCACCGGGGAGCTCCCCGGGGTGACCTACGAGGAGTTAACCTACGAGGGCTACGCACCGGCCGGGGTCGCCGTCCTCATCGAGGCGACCACCGACAGCCGCAACCGGACCTCCAGCGAGCTTCGTTCGATCTTCCAGAAAGGCGGCGGCAACATGGGCGAGTCCGGCTGCGTGGGCTGGATGTTCCACGCCAAGGGTGTGATCAGCGTGCCGCGCTCGGCCGTATCCTCCGAGGACGAATTGATGGGCGTCATCCTGGACCTGGGCGCCGAGGACCTTAAAAGCGAGGGGGATTTCTTCGAGATTTCCACCCAGCCCGCCGATCTGGAAAAGGTCAAGGCGGGGCTGGAGTCCCGCAAGATCGCGGTGGAATCGGCCGAAGTCTCCATGGTCCCGGAGAACCGGGTCCCCCTCTCGGAGGCCGATGCCGCGCGGGTGCTCAAACTCATCGAAACCCTCGAGGAGAACGACGATGTCAAGAACGTCTACTCCAATTTCGACATTCCCGAGGCCGTGCTCGCCAAGCTTTCGTGAGCGTCCTCGGCATCGACCCGGGAATCCACCGCACCGGTTGGGCGTTTCTGGAGGGGGATTCCCCCTCCACCGCCCGCCTGGTCGCCGCCGGCCTGATCGAAACCTTCCCCACCTCGACGCTCCCGGAAAGGCTTCTCTTGCTTCACGGCAGGCTCGCCGAGGTCCTGAAAACCCACCCGGCCCGCGAAGTGGCCATCGAGGAATTCTTTTTCATCAAGGCGGCACACACCATCCGCCACACCTTGCAGGCCCGCGGGGCGATTCTGCTGGCCGCCGCCCAGGCCGGGCTCGGCGTCTGGGAGTACAACCCCCGCCAAGTTAAGCTGTCCTTGACGGGTTCGGGCGCGGCCGCCAAGTCCCAAATCCAACGGGTGGTGGAGCGCCGCCTCGGCGGGGTCCAACTTCGTCCCGACGACGTGGCCGACGCCGCGGCGATCGCGTTGTGCCATTTGGGCGCCCGCCGTTTCGCCGCCCGGGCGACTCCGGCATGATCGCCACTTTGCGCGGGGTGGTCCAGGAGCGCGGCGAGGACCGCGTCGTCCTGGAGGTCGGCGGGGTGGGCTACGAGGTTTTCGTCACCGCCGGGACCGCCGCCGCGGCCGAGCCTGACGCTCCATTGCTTCTGCACATCAGCGAATCCTTCGGCATGTACGGGGGCGGCTCCACGCTCTACGGCTTTCGGACTCCCGAGGAAAAGCGCCTATTCTCGACTTTCCGGGAACACATCCCCGGGACCGGCGCCAAAAAGGCCCTGGAACACCTCGAGAAGGCCGGCAAATCCCTCGGGGACTTCCACCGGGCGGTGTCCGACCGGGACGCGAAAGTCCTTTCCGGGGTCTTCGGGTTCACCAAGAAAACCGCGGAGCGGATCATCGAGGCGCTCAAGGACAAGCTCGAGGAACTTCCCGGGGGCGGGGACGCCCCCCGGCTGATCCGCGTGGATGAACCCGCCGGAGTCCTCTCCCAGGCTCTGAGCGCCTTGGAAAATTTGGGCTACAAACCCGCCGAAGCCCGCGCCGCCCTGGCGTCCGTGCGCGAGGAAACGGGCGGCCGGGCCGCCACCGCCGAGGACATTCTGCGTCTGGCCCTCAAGAGGCTCTGACCATGCCCAAGAAGAAAGCCGCCGACGCCGTCCTGACTCCGGCGCCCGATCCCGCCGACGAGGTTTTCGACCGCGCCTTGCGGCCCCGCAGCCTGGCGGAATTCATCGGGCAGGACAAGCTCAAGGGAAACCTCCAGGTTTTCCTGGACGCCGCGCGGGCGCGCAAAGAATCTCTGGACCACTGCCTGTTTTACTCCCCCCCGGGGCTGGGAAAAACCACCTTGGCCACCATCCTCGCGCGGGAGATGGGCGTCAATCTTCGGACTTCCTCGGGCCCGATCCTCAACCGGGTCGGAGACCTGGCCGCGGTGCTGACCGACCTCGGGGAAGGCGACGTTTTTTTCATCGACGAGATCCACCGCCTCAACCGGCTCGTGGAGGAGGCCCTCTATCCCGTGATGGAGGATTACACCTTCTACATCTCCACGGGCAAGGGCGCCGGGGCGTCGGCCCTGAAACTTTCCATCCCGCGTTTCACGTTGGTCGGGGCCACCACGCGGGCCGGGCTTTTGACCGGGCCCCTGCGCGACCGTTTCGGAATCGTCGGAAATCTCTCCTTTTACGAAGGAGCGGAGCTGGAGGCGATCGTGCGCCGCTCGGCGTCGATCCTGAAAGTCGCGGCCGACGCCGACGGGATCTCGGAGATCGCGCGCCGCTCCCGGGGCACGCCGCGCATCGCCAACCGGCTGCTGCGGCGGGTCCGGGATTTCGCGCAGATGAAAGGCTCCGGGGCGATCGACGGGGAACTGGCGCGCTTCGCCCTGGACCGTCTCGAGGTGGACCAGGACGGGCTGGACGCCGGGGACCGCCGCCTCTTGAGAACCCTGATCGAGAAATTCTCCGGCGGGCCGGTCGGCATCGACACCTTGGCCATCTCCGTCAGTGAGGAAATCGACACTCTCACCGATGTGACGGAGCCTTTCCTCATCCAGTCGGGCTTCATCGTCCGCACCCCGCGGGGCCGGGTGGTCACGCGCAAAGCCTACGCCCACCTGGGGCTCAAGCCCCCGGCCCGGGACCTCGAACTCCTGTGACCGCGGCGTTTTTGGCCGCGGCTTTGGCCTGTCCGCTTTTCGCCGAACAGGCGGCCCCATCGCGGACCATTCGGATCGGGATCGCCGACGCGCGGGGCAAGATTCAGGAAATCAAGAAGCTCGACCTCGAAGAGTACCTCCTGGGTGTGCTGCCCAACGAAATGGATCCGGACTGGCCCATCGAGGCGCTTAAGGCCCAGGCCGTCGTGGCCCGGACCTTTTCTTATTCCCACCTGGGCAAGCACAACGCCCAGGGCTTTGACTTGACCAACGACACGCGCTCCCAGGTCTACCTCCGCCCCAAGGCCAACGCCGAGTCGGTCTCGGGGGCGGTGCGCTCGACTCGAGGAGAGGTGCTCGGTTTCGGCGGAGAGCTGTTGACCGTTTACTACCATTCATGCTGCGGAGGACGGACCACCGATCCTCAGGAGGTTTGGAAATCCGGCCAACCCACCCCCCGCCCCCTGCGCGGGGTCAAGGACGGCTTTTGCTCGCTTTCCCCGCACCATAACTGGACCGCCTATTTCGCCGACGACGACATCATGGCGGCCCTGGCCCGTTCCCACTCCGTGGCGGGGCCGTTGGAGGCCGTCCGGATCGCCTCCCGGGACAAGGCCGGCTATGCCCGGGAGTTCAAGATCCTCCTGGAATCCGGGGAAATCAAGCTTCCCGCCAACCAACTCCGCTCCCTGTTGGGCGGCACGGAGCTCAAGAGCGCCCGGATTCTTCAGATCAAGCGGCGGAGCAAGGGCATCGAGTTCCACGGGCGGGGCAACGGGCACGGGGTGGGCCTATGCCAGTGGGGCGCGCGCTTGCTCGCCCAGAAAGGCCGGTCATATGAGTCCATCCTGCGCCATTACTTTCCCGGCGCGACCCTTTCGATCGTGACCGAATGAGCCATCCCGCGGGCCTGCCCATCCGGGATTTCGACTTCGCCTTCCCCGAGGAACTCGTCGCCGACAAACCGGCCGAGCCCCGGGATTCGGCGCGCCTGCTGGCCGTCGAGCGGGCCGGGGGCGCGCCCCGGCACTTGAGCTTCCGGGACCTTCCCGGACAGCTTCGCGCCGGCGATGTGATCGTTCTCAATCGGACCAAGGTTCTTCCGGCCCGGCTCCAAGGCCGCAAATCCACCGGGGGCAAGGCGGAAGTTCTTCTTGTCAAGGAGATCGAGCCGGGCGTGTGGGCGGCTCTTTCCTCCGGCCTGAAGGCCGGCGGAAAATTGATCTTTCCAGGAGGGATGGCGGCTTGTGTCGAGGGACTCAACGAGGACGGGGAATACCTCCTGAGCTTTTCCAAGGAGGATGTTTCCGGCTACTTGGAGGCAAACGGCCTGCTTCCCCTGCCCCCGTACATTCTCAAGAGACAAAAAATTCTGGGCACTCAAGACGACGGACTCGGCTATCAAACGATTTACGCCCGGGAGCCGGGCTCCATCGCCGCGCCCACCGCGGGCCTTCACTTTACGGACGATCTTTTGTCCCGCTTGAAAAACGCGGGGATCGAAACCGCTGAACTTCTCCTGCATGTCGGCCGCGGAACCTTCCGGCCGATCACCGCCGAAGACGCCGAAAAGCATCCCATGGGCCTGGAATGGTATCGACTCGAGGAAGAGGCGGCCGAGCGCATCCGCCGGGCCCGGAGGGCGGGCGGCCGGATCGTGGCGGTCGGGACCACGGCCACGCGGACGCTGGAAACCCTCTCGGAATCCGGAGAAACCCTCGCCGGGGAAGGCTGGACCCGGCTCTACATCCGCCCGGGACACCGGTTCCGGGGCGTGGACGCCTTGATCACTAATTTCCATTTGCCCCGCTCGACCCCTTTGTTGCTGGCCTCCGCGTTTTTGGGACGGGAAAGGCTGCTGGAGTGCTACGCGGAGGCTTTCCGGGAACGCTACCGCCTCTATTCTTACGGGGACGCGATGCTGATTCTATGAGCGGGATATTCACCCTTCAAGCCAAGGACTCCGAGACCCGCGCTCGCGCCGGAATCCTGCGCACCCCCCGGGGCGACGTGCCCACCCCGGTCTTCATGCCCGTGGCCACGCAGGGCTCGGTCAAGGCTTTGTCCCAGGAAGATCTTGAGTTGTTGGGCACGCGCGCCATTCTGGCCAACGCCTACCATCTTTACCTGCGCCCCGGGACCGCGCTGATCAAGGCGGCGGGCGGCCTGCACAAATTCATGACTTATGACGGGATGATCCTGACCGATTCCGGAGGTTTTCAGGTCCTCAGCCAGCCGGACCTGCGCAGCATCGACGACGACGGGGTGAGCTTCAAGTCCCACATCGACGGCTCCAATCACCGCCTCACCCCCGGCAAGGTGATCGAGATCCAGCGGGAGCTCGGCTCCGATTGCTGGACGACCTTGGACGTCTGCAGTCCCTATCCCTGCACCGAGGCCGCCGCCGCCGAGGCGTTGCGGCGGACCATGGCTTGGACGGACCGCTCCCTTCCCGCCCTGGCCAAGGCGCGCGCGGAGGGCTGCAATCCCCTGTTCTTCCCCATCCTCCAGGGTTCTTTTTTCCCGGAGTTGCGCAAGCGCGCTGCCGAACACCTGATCGCCTCCGGGGCCGACGGCGTGGCCATCGGGGGCCTTTCGGTGGGCGAACCCAAGGATTTGACTTGGACCACTCTGGAGGCGGCGGCGTGCGTCCTTCCCGAGGACCGTCCCCGCTATTTGATGGGAGTCGGCACCCCCGAGGAGCTCTGGAAGGCGGCCGCCGGGGGAGTGGACATGACCGACTGCGTTTTCCCCACTCGCGTGGCCCGCAACGGGCAGGTGATGACGGCCGTCGGGCGCTACAACATCACCAACGCGGCCTCGCGGGAAAGCCTGGGGCCTCTGGAGGGAGGCTGCGACTGCTTCGTTTGCCGCCGGTACTCCCGGGCCTATCTCCGGCACATTTTCCGGGCCGCCGAACTGGCGTCCTACCGGTTGTTGAGCTTCCACAACCTCCATCTCATGGCCCGGATCAGCGCCCAAATCCGTGAGGCGATCTTGGCCGGCCGGTTCTCCGCCGCCTGGCGCGAGTTCCAGGCCCGCCAGCAGCCCCGCTCCCTCCCGAAGTGAAAACGCCCCGGGCCGGGGCGGCGTGGCTCGCCGCGGCGTGCCTGGGGCTCGGGTTGTTCCACGCGGCCGCCGCTTTGCGCGTTCCCGTCGGGGCGGCGTCCGACGACGCGCTGTTCATCCTCTTGGCGAAAAATATATTCAACGGAACCTATGGGGCGCCGGAGGCGGGCGTCTCCTACATCCCGGCCCAACTCCCGGGCCTGCCCCTGCTGTTGGCAGGCCCGGCCTCTCTTGTTTCATCACCTTCTTTTAATTGGTCTTGGTTCCGTTTCCCGATGCTGTTTTTTTCTTTTATATTTGTTTTTTTTACCTGGCGCCTTTCCCTCCGCCTCTTTCCCGACGGCCAAGCCGCCGCCGTGGCCTTGATCATAGGGCTCAACCGCGCCTTCGTCGGCCACGCCGGCGCCGTTCTGCCCGACATCCCCTTCGCCGCCCTGGCGCTGGCCTTGTTCGAAGGGCTGGCGGCGGGGATTTCCGTGCCGGTCCTTGCCGCGGGAACGGCCTTCGCCTGCCTTCTGCGGCCGCATGGCGTCGCTTTGGCGGCGGCCCTGGCCTGGGGCCTGGGGCGAAATCGGGGTCCCGCCTTCCTGGCCGCCGCGCTCTTGCCGTGGGGGCTTTGGACGGCGATGGCCGGCGGTTCCCCCGCCGCCCATAGCTTCGCCGGACTCTGGAGCGCGCAGGCCTCGCCGGATATCGGGCGATTGGCGACCCATGCCGCCGAGGCGCTCTCCCGGCTGACCGGTCAAGGCTGTTTCGGTTCCCCCTGGCCCGGCGCCGCGGGGGCCGCCTGGGGCCTCGGGGGATTGGCCCTGGCGGGAGCGGGAATGAGAAACGGAGAAACCTGGCTAAAGGCGGCGGGCTCGTTTGCCGCCCTGGTCCTTGCCATGCATCTGAGCTGGGGACCCGTCTTCCTGAGATATGCCCTCCCCATCGCCCCGCTTCTTCTGCTCCCGGCTTTCAAGGCGGCGTCGTCGCGCCTCTCGAGGCCAGTTCTGGCCGCCCTGGCCCTCGGCGCATTCCTTCAAACGGCGCCCCTGGCCTGGAGCGGCTTGCGCGCCCCGGCCCGCGAACCTCAGCCGCGCACGATGGCCTGGCTGCGCGAAAACGCCCCTCCGGGGAGCCGCATTCAAAGCATCATGCCTTTTAGCATCGCGCTTTGGACCGGATTGGAAACGCGCTTTCCCTCCCCCGCCGGCTCCGAGGGAGAGTGGGCGGAGGGCTTGAGACGCGGGGGGATCACCCATGTCCACGGCTTCGGCGCGGGGCGCATCAATCATCCGTTCCCCGGGGGCGGCTTGGCCCCCGAATTCCTGACGACCATCCTTCCGGAAAGGCGCGAATTCGAGCGCCTATTCTCCGATGCCGCCGAGGGCTCGGCGGTATACAGAGTTCGATAATCCGGGGAAACTCGGTCCTGGACCGAGTTCTACAACCCTGGCACCTGCCTGGTCGTTTTAATTTGACCGGAATGTCCGAAAATTTGTTAAATAGCCGCTCTTTTTGATACTCGGAGGTTATAAATGACATTCGCGACGCAATCCATGAAGCCCGCCTTGATCCTCGTATTCGGGATTTCCCTGCTGGCCCTCGCCTTCGCCTATTGGCTCATCCAATGGGTCATGGCCAAGGACACCGGCACCCCGGAAATGCGGAAAATTTCGGACGCCATCAAGTCCGGAGCCGAGGCCTTCATGCGTCGCCAAAACAATACGATCATCTCTTTGGCCGGAGTCCTGGCGGCGGTGATCTTCCTCCTTTACGCCTTCGCCCGAAAGCCCACCGAGCACGACCCGGCCGATCCCATGTCCATGGCGCTTTGGACGACCTTGTCCTTCATCATCGGGGCGGCCTGTTCCGTGGTCGCCGGCTACATCGGCATGTGGGTCTCTATCCGAACCAACATCCGCACCGCCTCGGCGGCCCGCACTTCCCTCAACGACGCCCTCCAGATCGCGCTCCGCGGCGGGGCGGTCTCGGGGATGTTCGTGACGTCGATGTCCTTGATGGGCGTGGGCGGCCTGTTCGCCCTCCTTAAAATCCTCGGCTTTCCCTACGATAAGATTCCCTTCATGATCGTGGGCTACGGTTTCGGGGCCTCCTTCGTCGCCCTGTTCGCCCAACTCGGAGGCGGAATCTACACCAAAGCCGCCGACGTGGGCGCGGACCTGGTCGGAAAAGTCGAGGCGGGCATCCCCGAGGACGACCCCCGCAACCCCGCCGTGATCGCGGACTTGGTCGGCGACAATGTCGGAGACTGCGCGGGCCGCGGGGCGGACCTCTTCGAGTCCACCGCCGCCGAGAACATCGGCGCCATGATCCTGGGCGTCACCTTGATCCCCTATTTCGGCTGGAAAGGCGTGCTCTTCCCGCTGGTGGCCCGCGCCTTCGGCATCCTGGCGTCCATCTTCGGGATCATGATCGTCTCGGCCGACGAGGACGAGGACCCGATGGAGGCCCTCAACCGCGGCTACTACCTTACCTCCCTGCTGGCGGCCGGCGGCTTCGCCTTCTCCGCCTGGTGGCTGTTGTCCACGCCCCTGGCCCCCTCGGCCTGGATGTATTACACCGCCTGCGGCCTGATCGGCATCCTGACCGCCCAGGCCTTCGTCTACATCACCCAGTATTACACCGAGTACAAGTACCGCCCGGTCAAGGAGATCGCCGAGGCCTCCAAAACCGGTCCGGCCACCAACATCATCACCGGCATCTCGGTCGGCCTGGAGTGCACGGCCGTCCCCGTCCTGGTGATCTCGGTCGCGATCCTGGCTTCCTATAAACTGGGCGCGGCCGCCTTGGCGGGGGCGGGAGCCACCGCCGGCATGGGCGGCCTGTTCGGGACCGCCGTGGCCACCATGGGCATGCTCGGGACCGCGGCCTACATCCTGGCCATGGACACCTTCGG
>CAYHPY010000131.1:0-9012 GCA_964358485.1 uncultured Elusimicrobia bacterium | reverse complement strand
TTCTTACCATGTTTAAGCCCACCGGATTCCCCCGCCACCGCGCGCGTCGAACTTGTAAATGTACCGTTCCGTGTTTCCCGGCCCACGGAATCGGCCAATCACCAAAGTGTTGCATGAAAACCATCGTTTTTCAATGGGGGCCCAGGCGCTTAGTTATTGAGCTAGGCCGCGTCGCGGTCGGCCTATCCCAATATCCGGGAAGGAACTAACTCCCGCGGTAAGTCGAGTACCCGAAGGGGCTCAGCAGCAGCGGGATGTGGTAGTGGCCGCTCTCCAGCTCGAAGACCACCTTCACCACCGGATAAAACCCCTTGGTCTTCCCGGCCCGAAAATAGGCGCCGGTGTCGAAGGTCATCCGGTAGGTCCAGGGGGCCAGAACCTTGTCCTTGGCCAGCAGATCCGCCACCCGGCCATCGGCGTTGGTGACGCCCTTGGCCAGTTCCTTCCAGGCGCCTGGACCGCCCGCCGCTTCCAAAAGGACCGGCACGCCTTGGGCGGGGCGGCCGCTGGAGGTATCGAGGACGTGCGTGGTGATTTGGCTCACGGCGAAGACTCTAGCACATCGCCTTTGATGGAACAAAGTGGGCGGGTCACTCGTATATATAGGTAGGGGTCTTGACGTAGGCATATATGGGAGGCATACTAATATGCATGAGGACTACATTGGTGCTTAAGGACGAATTGGTGAGCCGGGCCATGGAACTGACCGGGACGCGGGAAAAAACCGCCTTGATTCATCAAGGCTTGGAAGCCCTGATCGAGAAGAAATCGCGCGAGCGCTTAGCGGCGCTGGGGGGATCGGATCCCGGGGCGACGGCGGGGCGTCGACGGCGCTCGTGATCCTGGTCGATTCGTCGGTTTGGGTGGACCACTTGCGCCGCGGGGAGGCGGGGCTGGCTCATTTCCTGGAAAGGGGGGAGGTTTTGATCCACGATTTGGTCATTGAGGAATTGGCCTGCGGTTCTTTGGCCCGGCGGGGGGAATTTTTGGGTCTGTTGCATTCCCTGCCCCGGGCTCCTTGGGCCGCCCATTTCGAATTCCTGCATTTCGTGGAAAGTGAGCGTTTGCACGGCACGGGGATCGGGGCCGTGGACGCTCATTTATTGGCGGCGGCACGGCTGGCTGGGGCGCGTCTGTGGACCAAGGATAAAGCTTTGGCCCGGTTCGCCGAGAAATTGGGGATTCTGGGGGGGTAGGGGAAGGAATTGCCCGATATTTCGGACAATCGCATTCGAAACGAAAGTAAATGTCCGAAATGTAAGACGATCAAAAGCTCAGCCCGCCAACAGCTTTTCCAGGCGCAGGCGGGTGATCTTGCTCTGCTCGCCCGCGGCGATTCTCAGTTCCAGGGCCGCGGAATTGCCCAGGCGGGCGTTGAGGTTGGAGAGCATCTCCTCGGCGCTTTTGCCGGTGGCGCAGACGATGAAGATGTGGCCGAACTTCTCGTCGTAGGCCTGGTTGCCGGCGGCCAGGGCGTCCAGGACGGCCTCCGAAGCAAGGGCTGCGCCCTGCTGTTCGCCCGCGGCCCATTGGCGGGTGGCGGCGAATTTGGCGCGCAGGGCGTCTTTGTCGCCGATCTTGGGATGGTGGCGGAAGGCTTCTTTCCAGTCATCCGGTCCCAGGTCGAACCAGGCGCGCTCGGCCAGCTTGAAGAGTTCCTCCCGGTTTCGGATGGGCCGGGCGGCGGCCATGCGCTCTCCCCACAAGCGGGCGCCGCAGCAGCGTTCCATCTCCGCCAGGAACTGGTCCTTGGGAAGGGCGTTAAGCTTTAGCAGGGCGTCCATATAATCTCAGGCGGGCCACGCCTCCGTCGGGGTAGATGTGAAAGCGCACGTGATTGAAGGGCTTGGTCGTCTTGAGGTCGGTGAACTGGTGCCGGGCGTGGGGTTTGAGCTTGGTCTTGGGCAGGATTTCCTCCCACTCGATGGGAACGGGGGCCGAGGTCAGGGCCTCCGGGGACGGGCCCCAGACCGTGGCCCCGTCCATGGAACAGGAATCGGGATAGTTGCCCTTGAAGTGGCTGGTGTCCACCTCGATCTTTTCGAGGGCGCCGGGCGCGCCCAGGCGCAGGATGACCCAGTCGTGCCCCGGCCCGCGGCGGCGCTTGGTCTCCCAGCCGTCGCCCATGTTCTTGGAGCGGCCCGGCATGATGAGGTTGTTGCGGTGGCCGAAATACATGTCGCTGCCCAGCACCGCCATCCCGCCGTTTTCGACCGCGGCCAGATCCAGCAGGCCCTTGCGGCGCCGGAGGCTGTCCCAATCCGGGACCACCTCGCCGTGGACCCGAAGACGGGCCACGCCGCCGTCGGGATAGATCTTCAGGCGAAGATGGCTCCAAGGGAGCTCGCTGCGCACCGGCATGGTGTTTTGGGAGCCGCCCTGGAGGGGGGATTTTTGGAGGATTTCAGTCCACGGGGCGTCTTCTTCCGCCCAGCGCTTGCCGGCGTTGCCGTGGAGGTCCAGGGCTTCGATCGAGCAATGCTCGGGGTAGTTGCCGGTGAAGTGGGAGGTGTCCACGGTCACGCCCCGGACGATCCCGCGCAGGCCGAGCTTGATGACGCACCAATCGAAGGCCGGCTGGCGGCAGCGGCGGGTTTCCCAACCGTCCATCCATTTGCCCCGGGAGGTGTACTTGTCGGGAATGAAGATGGGGGCCTCGGGCTTGAGGAGGTTTCTCTTGGGCGCGAAGAATTCGTCGTTGGCGAAGAGGACTTCCCCTCCCAGCCTAGACGCGGCGAGATCGGTGAGTTCGTTGAATTTCATTGGTTTCCAGTCCCGAGGGGGTTTCGAGATAGTCCCCCTCATGATAGGCCCGTTCCCCGCGGAGGTAGACCGAGCGGACCCGGCCGCGCAGTTTCCGGCGGAGATACGGGGTGAGCTTGTGGCGGTGGCGGAGCATGGACGGCTCGACGGCGGTGACCCCGTCGGGGTCGAACAAGGTGAAGTCGGCGTCCCGGCCCGGGGCGATGAGCCCCTTGGAGGCCAGGCCCGCGAAGGCGGCCGGTTTCTCCGACATCCAGGCCGCCACGCGGGCCAGCGATATCTCCCGCTGGGAGGCCTCCGTCCAGACCGCGGGCAGGCCGAGTTGGACCGAGGAGATGCCGCCCCAGGCGCGGGCGAAGTCCCCTTCCCCCTGGAGCTTGAGCTCCGGCGAGCACGGCGAATGGTCCGAGACCACGAAGTCGATAAGCCCGTTTTCCAGGGCTTTCCAAAGCTTCTCCCTGTTTTCCCGCTCCCGGATGGGGGGACTGCACTTGAACTCGGTGGCGCCCTCGGGGACGTCCTCCGCGGCGAAGGTCAGGTAATGGGGGCAGGTCTCGGCGGTCACCGGGGCGCCCTCGTTCTTGGCTTGGGCCAGGATGGGCAAGGCCCCGGCCGAGGACAGATGCACGATGTGGACCCGGCAGGAAAACTCCTTGGCCAAGCGGCAGACCATGCGGACCGCTTCGTTTTCCCAAGCGGCCGGGCGGGAGGCCAGATAGGCCGAAAATTTCCGTGGGGCCGCGGCCGGATCGGGGGCCGCGCAGCACGCCAGCTCGGCGTGGACCAAAAGCGGCGCGCCCGCCGCCGCCAAAATCGGCATGGCGCGGCGCAGATCAATTTCCGAAGTATTCGGAAATTCCTCGATTCCGGAATGCACCAGGAATGTTTTAAAGCCCAGGATTCCGTTGTCGAGCATCTTTTCCAGTTCTTTTTCGTTTCCGGGAATGACTCCGCCCCAGAAGCCGAAATCGGCATAGCAACGGCCCCTGGCCGCGAATCTTTTTTGTTCGAGACTGTCGTTTGTTGTCGTGACCGGGATGCTATTCAACGGCATGTCCACGATGGTCGTGATCCCGCCCGCCAAGGCCGCCTGGGTGGCCGTTTCAAAGCCCTCCCACTCGGTGCGGCCGGGTTCGTTGACGTGAACGTGGGTGTCGACCAGTCCCGGCAAGACCGGAACTTTCCCCGCGTCGATGGTCTGCCGGGACCCTCTCTCGTTCCGTTGCCTGATTTCTTTTATTTTTCCGTTTACAATAAAGACTTCCGCTTCGCGGAAGTTGTTTTCGATTAATATCTTTTCCCCCCGCAGAACCCAGTTATTCATGATTCCCAAAAAGCGCTGATATTTTCAGCAAGTGAACTCGCCGGGCGGCGAGTTCGGATCTATATATTTTCAGCATTATTTAAATTCTCGTGAATTCCGGCAAACGCCACTTCGACCTCCACCGCTTTCCTGGTCCGCAACCAATGGTCCAGCCTGTCCCTGGCGGGATCGAGC
This sequence comes from uncultured Elusimicrobia bacterium, assembly GCA_964358485.1. Classification (GTDB taxonomy): domain Bacteria; phylum Elusimicrobiota; class Elusimicrobia; order UBA1565; family UBA9628; genus CAYHPY01. The sequence continues at coordinate 4,751 of CAYHPY010000131.1, read as the reverse complement.
CGCAGGACGGAGGAAACCTCCGCCGCCTTGATGAAAACCGGGTGGCCCCGGCGTCCTCCATGAACCGGGACTGCGGCCCCCGCGGCGGCGTCCTGGGAGGCGGCACGGGCGAGCGCCGCGAAGACCTCCCGGTCGAAGACCGGCATGTCGATGTGGTGGAGAAAAAAGCCCTGCCCGGGGGGCAGGGCTTTGAGTAATTCCTGCAAGGACGCCAAGGGGCTGGCGGAGGGGTCCACCGCCGTCCAACGAACATGCGGATTGACCTGGCGGCAGCGCGTGAGCCAGTCCTGTTGAACGGAGACAACGACATTCTCGGGGACGAACAAATGCAGGAGAAAATCCAGCTGGCGCTCGATCATCGTGCGCCCGCCCTGGTCGCGCCAGATCTTTGGACCCCCCGCCCGGGTTCCTTTCCCGGCGGCCAGGAGGAGGGAGTGAAAGTTTCTCATCGGATTTGCGGATTATACCTTAGAAATCACCGGCCGGTTGGAAGCGCCGGGGGCCGAATTGTTATCGTCTGCGCATGTCCTACGGCGAGGCGGCCATCCTGGGCTTTGTCCAGGGAATGACGGAGTTCCTTCCCGTGTCGAGTTCGGCTCACCTCAAGCTCGTTCCCTGGCTGGCCGGCTGGAACTACCAGGGCCTGGCCTACGACATCGCCCTGCATTGGGGGACCTTGCTGGCCCTGGCCGCGTTTTTCTGGAAGGATTGGCTCAACCTCCTAGCGGGCGCGGCCGGGAGGGGGACCGAGGAGGACAAGGGCCTGTTTTGGCGCATCTTTTGGGCCACGGCGCCCGCGGGTTTCGCCGGCCTGTTGTTGGAAGATTACGCCGAGGCGGCCTTCGGCCTTCCGGCCCGCACCGCGGCGGCCTTGATCGTCTTCGGCGTGCTGATGGGCTGGGCGGACCGTTCCGGCGCCAAGACCCTGGGCCGCGAGGGCCTGACCATGCGAAATTGCCTGTTCATCGGCTGCGCCCAGGCTCTGGCCCTGATTCCGGGGGTGTCCCGCTCGGGCATCACGATCACCACCGGGCTTCTCCTGGGGCTCAAGCGCGAGGAGGCGGCGCGATTTTCGTTTCTGCTTTCCACGCCCATCGTCTTCGCGGCCGGGGCCCTGAAACTAAGGGACTTGGCCGGGACCTCTTTCGGGGGGCCCTTTTGGGTGGGCATCGCGGTCTCGGCGCTTTCGGGCTACGCCGCCATCGCTTTCCTTTTACGCTTCACCGCCCGCCGCAGCCTCCAGCCCTTCGCGGTCTACCGGGTCCTCCTCGGTCTGGCCTGTCTCGGGGTCCTATATCTGAGTGGGCCAAAGGGCCTTTGACGCCCGGAACCTTCCGGGTTAAAATAAGAAGGATTCGATGGCGAAAATCACTTTAATCCGGCCCCCCACGGTGGCCTCGCGTCGCGGCTATTCCATCGCCGTGGTGCCGCCCATCGGCCTGGCCTATGTCGCCGCCTCTTTGCGCGAAGCGGGCCACCGGGTCCAGGTCATCGACGCTTTGGCCGAGGATGTGGGCCAGATGGGACCGACGGCCCATCCGGGTCTCCTGTATCAGGGCCTGAGCATTCCGGAGGTCTTGGAGCGCATCGATCCGGACACCGACGCGGTGGGCCTGTCCTACATGTTCTCCCTGGGCTGGCCGCACCACCACCGCATGCTCATCGAGCTCGGCCGGCGTTTTCCGGGCCTGCCCGTCATCCTGGGGGGCGAGCATCCCACCGCCGCCTACGATTCCATTTTAAAAACCTGCCCGCCCGTGACCTGCGTCGGCCTCGGGGAGGGCGACGAGATCATCGTCGATTTCGCGGAGTACCTCGAGGGGCGGCGTTCCCTGGAGAGCGTGTCCTCCGTGGCCTACCGCTCCGGCGGCGCGGTCAAGACGACGGCGCCGCGGCCCCGCATCCGGGACGTGGACGCCCTCCCGGCTCCGGCCTGGGATCTTTGGCCGATGGAAAAATATCTGGACGCGGGCTTCGGCTACGGGGTGGACCACGGCCGGAGCATGCCGATCTTGGCCTCCCGGGGCTGTCCGTATCAGTGCACCTTCTGCTCCAGCCCCCAGATGTGGACCACCCGCTACGCCATGCGCACTCCCTCCAAGGTCTTGGACGAGGTGGCGCGCTACCAGCGGGACTACGGCGCCACCAATATCGACTTTTACGACCTGACCGCCATCGTCCGCAAGGACTGGATCATGTCTTTTACCGGCGAGATCAAGCGCCGGAGCATGAAGTTCACCTGGCAGCTTCCCTCCGGAACCCGGTCGGAGGCCCTGGACGCGGAGGTCTTGAAGGAGCTCTCCGAGACCGGCTGCGTCAACCTGACCTACGCCCCCGAGTCGGGTTCGGAGCGGACCTTGCAGGCGGTCAAGAAGCGCGTCAAGCTCGGGCGCCTGGTCAAGTCCATGCGCGAGGCCAAGAAGCAGGGCATCAGCGTCAAGTGCAACATGATCATCGGTTTCCCGGACGAGACCCGGATGGACGTGTTCCGGAGCCTGTTCTTCGTCTGGAAGGCGGCGCTGGCGGGCGTCGATGACTGCCCCCTGGTCCTTTTCACGCCTTATCCCGGCTCGGAGCTCTTCAAGAACCTGCGCGCCAAGGGCCGCATCGGGGAGATGGACGAGGACTACTATTTCTCGCTGGCCTGCTACATGGACATGAGCGTGACCAGCGACTACTGCGAGAACGTCGGCGCGCGGGAGCTCAACTTCTACCGCGTGTTCGGCATGAGCGTGTTCTACGCCCTGACCTACCTCTCCCGGCCCTGGCGCCTGCTGCGCACCCTCCGCAATTTCCGGGATGACAAGAGCGACACGGTCTTCGAGCAGAGGGTCTTGGACATGTGGAAGCGGCGCGCCTTGGGGGACTCCCTGCCCGCCGCCAAGCCGGCCGCGCCCGCGGCCGTCGAAAGCTAAGCCCGGGCCTTTTCCGAGCCCGCCGGCGCCGACGCCCAAATCTGGAGCAGTTCCTGGGCGATGGAAATGGCGATGGCCTTGGGGTTTTTCCCGGGCAAGCGCTCCCCGGCCCCGATCGGGCAATGCAGGCGCTCGTCCCACAGGCGGACCAATTCCTCGCCCCCGGGAAGGCCCTGGAGCCGCGCCCGGAACACCTCGGCCTTGTGCTCGGAGCCGATCAGGCCCAAGTAACCCGCGCGGGTGGGCAAAAGGCGCCGCACCAGCTCCAGGTCCAGCTCATGGCTGTGGGTGAAGACGCAGGCCGCGTCCTCGGCCGACCACACACGGGCCGCGGCGTAGGCCAGCGGGTCGGTCCGGTGGGCCACGGCGTCGGCGGGCAGGCCTTCCTGGTCGCCCCAGCGCGGGCGGGGATCGACGACGTGGACGTCGAAGGGAAGTCCCGAAAGAACCTCGGCCAAGGCGCGCCCCACGTGGCCCCCGCCGAAGAGGTGCGCGGCCTTGCGGCGGGCGGCCACTTCGAAGAAGACCTCGGCCCGGCCCCCGCAGCATTGCCCGAGGGCGCGGCACAGGACATATTCCTTGACGCGGCCGGCCCCGGGCTCGGCCAGCAGGGCGCGGGCCTCCTCCAGGACGCGCCGTTCGAATTCGCCCCCGCCCAAAGTCCCTAAAAAATTCCCGGCGGTCACCCACATGCGGGCGCCGATTTCCTGGGGGTGGCTTCCGGTCACCTTGACGATCGTGCAGCACACCGCGGGCCGCGGGAGCGACGGGGAAAAATCGAGCCGGGGCGCCGGGGAATCCATCAGAATTTGTACTGGAGGCCGCCTTCGGATTCCACGCGCCGGGCCCGCTGGAGGACCGCCATGCCCACGGTGATGTGGCGGCTGGTGTGCTTTTCGAACACCAGTTTGGCGCTGGAGGCGGTTTTAATCCCGCCCTTTTTCAGGGGAAGGTCGGAGATGAGCATCAGGGCGCCCACGGGCACCATGCGGGAATAGCCCACCGTGAAGAGGGTGGCGCATTCCATGTCGATGGCCTGGACCTTTTCGGCGGCCAAGGTCTTCTTGAAATCCTCGTTGAACTCCCAGAAGCGGACGTTGGTGGTGTGTATGACCCCGTTGTGGTACGGGATTTCCCGGTCGTCCAATTCCTCGCAGACGAAGCGCTGGATCACGAACGAGCTCAGGGCGGGGACTTGGGGCGGCATATAGGCGTTGGAGGTGCCCTCCTCGCGGACGGCGGCGACGGGGTTGAAGAAATCCCCGACCTCGTACTTGTCGCGCAGGCCCCCGCACATGCCCAGCATGAGGACCGCCTTCGGCTTGATGAAGGAGAGCAGTTCCACCACGAGGGCCGCCGTCGGGGAGCCCACGCTGAAGTCGATGATCGAGGTCCTCTGCTTGGGGTCGTGGCAGGCGCGCATCACCGAGCCCTTGCGGACCGGCTGGCCGGCCTCCTTGGCGAAGGTATAGACGTAGGCCTTGAAGTTGGTGAGCAGGATGTAGGGCTGGAACTCCGAGGCCTCTGAGCCCGTGTAGCGCTCCAGGGTGCTCAGGCCCACGCGGTCGCGGGTGAACTGGTCGATCTCGTCGAGGGATTCCTGGGAGAGCTTCTCGGTCATTTCGCCATTATACCGATTTCGCGGCGCTCGTAGCCCGCGGGCGGGATGAAATCCTCCGCCGGGAGGAGGTCCCGGAACTCGAAGGAATCCAGCTCCGAGAAAATCTCGTAAAAAGGCGCGGGCTCGTTCGGGGAACGGGGGCGTTCAATCCCCTCCGGCGGGTAAGCCGGGGCGGGGACGGGGGCCGGAGGCGGAGCGGGGGGAGGCTCTGGAGG
>CAYHPY010000130.1:0-9520 GCA_964358485.1 uncultured Elusimicrobia bacterium | reverse complement strand
TCAGTCCAATCGGCCGCCGGAACACGGTTTCGACCGGCAACCCCCTGTCCTTCTTAATATTCCCCTGACTCCCGAATGTCAGGTTCCGTTCCCCAACTCCGTTGAATTTCGTTATTTTGTCCCGAATCCGGTCAGAAATGAACACGCACTCCCCCGAGGTCGAAACCGCGATGCCCTCGGGCCGCATGAAAATCTCGGGGCCGCCGAACTCCAACAATTTCTCGCCCGAAGGGCTGAACGCCAGGCCCTTCCGGTTTTTGGCATCGGCCACATATATCTTCCCGTGGCCGTCCAAGGCTATCCCCACGGGGACTCCTTTTTTGTTCTCGGGTTCGTCATCCCCATCGCCGTCATCTTGAACAAGAGTTTCCGAGCCCTCCGGGATCGGAAACTCTTGCTGGAAGTTTCCATCTCCATCCAAAATCTGCACCCTTCGGTTTCTAGTATCCGCGACGGCCACCTTGCCCCCCAGGGCGGCGATGCCCGAGGGATCCCGGAACTCCAGGGGACCTCGGCCGGTCTGGCCTTTCTTCCACAGAACATTCCCCGATGGACCGAGCTTGACGATCCGGTCCTTCCCGCTCTCCGCGATGTAAAGATTCCCGCCCTCATCCACCGCCACCGCACGGGGATGGCGGAAGTCCTCGTATTTCTTGATGTAGGCTCCATCCAGGGAGTAAAGTCGAATCTCGCCTTTGTTGGTGTTGGCCACATAAACCACCCCGCGGGCGTTGTCCACGGCCACGCCCTGGGGCTGGCCCATGTCTTTTTTGGAGGTGATGACCAATAACCTGGCGGGCTCCCCGATGAAGACCTGGCGCGTGAGCGTCGCGGCATTGCCCGCCAGGTCCTCTCCCGTTAGTTTTAATTCCTGAACCCCGGCCAACCCGGACACATCCCAAACCCCCAAAGTTCCGTCCCGATTTGCCGTTCCCGAACTGATCAGCGCCGTTCCGGACTCCAGCCGGTGCCAGGCCAAGTTCTCGTCAAAAACTCTCCCCCGAACCAAGAACTTCTCTCTAAACACCGAACAAACCCCGCTTTCCGTTCCAGGGCAAGAAAGGCTCAAGCTCGGAGCCGTGGTATCTCCTCCCGGGGAGGAAACCATGATCGGGATCAACCGTTCTTGTTCCTGATTTAGGACGTTGTCCTGGCTCCGGAATTTCAAGGCATGAAGGCCGGAGGCTAAAGAAAAGCTTCCGGCGTATACCCCAAAGGCCCCTCCGTCCAGGGAATAGCGGACTTCTTTTAGCCCCGAAGCCCCATCAGCGGCCGAAAGGGCCAGTTGATCGCCCGGGGCGAGATTCAAAGAAGCGCCGGCGGCCAAGGCTCCGTTGACGAACAACGAAGTGATGGGAGGCGTTGAGTCCACATAGACCGAAATTGTTCGCAACGCCTCCATGTTCCCAGCCGCATCCGTGGCCCTCCAGGAAATTGCCCTTTCCCCTTCTTGAGCCAAAGTGAAGGAGGCGGTGAAAACCTGAAAGGTTCCGGCGTCGATGGTGTAAAAGATTGTCGCCGGCTCCGAGGCGGTGAGCCCGAAGCGCGTTGCCGTGGAAACAAATAGCGGGGTCGTCCCGAATTTGGGCTGGCCGATTTCCAGGAACGAAGTGGGGGCGGTCGTGTCCAGCCCGGTGACGCTCGCGTTGACCAGTTTCGCCGTTTCTAGGTTTCCGGCGATGTCTTGGCTTCGGAAAACCAAGGTGTGCGTCCCTGCCGCCAAGTTGAAGGGCGTCGAGTAGACCTGCTCCAAAGCGCCGTCGAGGGAGTACCTAGTCTCCCGGACCCCCGTGCCGGAATCCAGGGCCGAGAACGAAATCGTATCGGTGGTTTTTAGGACCAAGTTCCCGGTTCCGTTTTCAATTTCGTTAATTAAAATCCGTGTAATCGGCGCCAGGCTGTCTACGAAGAACCGCGTCGAGGCGAACGCGGCGTTTCCCGCAAAATCTCCGACCGTCACGGTCAGGAAATGATAGCCTTGGCTCAGATCGGCAGAAGGGGTGAATGACGCCGAAGAAGCCGTCACCACGGCCTGCGTGGTGACATTCACGCCGTCCAACTCAAGGCGGACCGTGGACAGGTCTATCCCTCGGCCCAAATCCGAATAATCGGCCACAATCCCCGGCCGGGCGGAAGTGATCGTGCTGCCGCTTGGGATCGACAGGGCCAAAGTGGGCTGGCCGGTATCCGGCGCGAAGACGGTCAGGTTGACGGACCGGGAAGACTCCAGGTTGTCGGCGTTATCCTGGCTCCGGAAGCTCAGGGTGTGCGCCCCGGCGGCCAAGGACAGAGCAGTCGTGAAGACTTGCTCCGAGCCTCCATCCAGGGAATAGCGGGTTTCCCGGACGCCCGTCCCGCCATCAGAGGCGGCGAAGGAGATCGTGTCGCTGGTGATCAGGACCAAGTTCCCTGCCCCGGCATCCTGGGCGTTGACCAAAAGCCGCGTCAGCGGCGCGATGCTGTCGATGAAGAAAGTCGAGGTCGAAGCGGCCGCATTGCCGTTCAAGTCCGCCAACCGGGCCGAGGCGACATGGCTTCCCTGGGCCAGGTCGGCCACGGGCGTAAAAACCGCCGAGGAGGCGGTTACAACGGCCTGGCCGCTTACATCCGTTCCGTCCAGAAAGAGCCGGACGGAACTTAAATCGACTCCGGAACCGGAGTCGGAGTAGTCCGCCCAAATCAGGGGCCGCGCCGCCGTCACCGTGCTTCCGCTTGGAGGAGTCAACGCGAGGGTTGGCTCGGTGGTATCCGGCCCGGAAACGCTCGCATTGACCGTCTTCGCGGTTTCCAGGTTCCCGGCGTTATCCTGACTCCGGTAGCTCAGGGTGTGGGTTCCAGCCTCCAAAGTGAAGGCCGCCGTAAAGACCTGCTCCGGGGCGCCGTCCAAGGAGTATTTGGTCTCCCGGACCCCGGTGCCAATATCTTGGGCCGAGAATGCAATCGCGTCCGTAGTTTTTAGAATCAACAGGGCGCTTCCATGTCCGACGCCATTTACATGCAGAGAAGTCGCCGGCGCCACGCTATCTACGAAGAACCGCGACGAGGCGCCGGCGGTGTTGCCCGCCAAATCCCGAACCCGGGCCGTCGCCGTGTGGGTTCCTTGGCTTAGATCGGCGGAAGGCGTGAAGGCGGCCGAGGACGCCGTCACCGCGGCCTGGGTGGTGATATCCACCCCATCCAATTCCAAACGGATCGAGGCGGGGTCTATCCCGCGTCCCAGATCCGAGTAATTCGCAAGAATCTGCGTGCGGTTGGTCGTCACCGTGCTTCCGTCTTGCGGGGCCAAATCCAAGACCGGCGCCGTTTCGTCCATGGGCACGACCGTCAGGTTTACGGACCGGGGAGCTTCCAGGTTGTCAACATTGTCTATGCTGAAGAACACCAGGGAATGAGTGCCCACCGCCAGGGAAAACGCCTGGGTTGAACTGGAAGCCGCTCCCTCGTCCAGCCTGTAAAAAGACTCTCGAACCCCGGAACCGGCATCAATCGCCAAAAAAGAAATGGAATCCGTTGAGGTCAATATTTCCGACGCCGCCGGCAGTCCGTTGACCAGGACGGTCGTGACCGGCGGCGCTCCATCGACGGTCAAACTGCGTATCTGGGCCGCTTCTTCATTGCCGATGAAATCCCGGGACAGGAAGGTGATCGTATGTGTGTCCGCGATCAAGGTAAAGGCGGAGCCGTAAACCGAATTGGCGCAGGTGCCGCGGGGAGCGGAGGTGCTTTGCGGGACCCCTTCGCAGGACTCGGGGAAAACGTCAATAAGGAAGAGCGTTTGGCTGACGCCGGAACCAACCCCATCGCCGACTTCGGCGAGGTCGTCCACCGCCGAGAGGCTCAAGGGAGTATGGGTGGCGATAAAAAGCGGCGCGGTCCCGAATTGCGGAGCGCCGATCGTCAAGGTGGTTCTAGGCGGCTTGTTGTCGGCCGGAGCCGAGAAGGTCAGATTGACCGTGAAATTGGCCTGCCGCGGAGCCTCTTCATTTCCCGAGTTGTCCCGGGAGAGATAGGCGATGGTGTGCGTTCCGGCGGAAAGAGTGAATGTTGAGGAATAGACCGGGTTTGCGCAGGTTCCGCGCGGGGCGGTGCTGACCGAAACAACGCCGTCGCAGGATTGGGGGTCAACGTCTACAAGGTAAAGCGTCTCGCGAACGCCCGAGCCCGTCCCGTCGCCCACCTCGGCCAAATCATCCACCGCGGTGAAGCTCAAGCCCGTGAAGGTGGAAATGACGACCGGGTCCGTCCCGGATTTTGGCTCGCCCACGACCAAGGTGGTCCGGGGCGGCAAGGCGTCTTGAGGGGCCTGCCCGTCGCCGGAGCCGGGCAGGGCGGTTCCGCCGGTGAACTTGTAGGGCGTTCCTTGGTTTTCCACCGCCAGCCAGGTCCCTTCGGAATTTTCGGCCGCGTCGTTGGCCTTGCCCACGCCGGAGGAAGTTTCGGCGGAATAGAGGATTCCGTCAAGGGAATAACGCCAGACGGCCAAAGGACGGTCTTGGCCGCGGAAGACGCCGCCAGCAATGGAGAGGCCTTGGGCGGAAGACAGGATCGTCGCCGGAACTTCATCCCCGACGGGATCAGAGTGCCAGGAACGGCTCCAGATTTCGGCGCCCAAAAGATCATGTTTCGAAACGGCCAAGTCCATGTTTCCGGCGCCATTGAGCTTGCCGGCGGCCAGGTATATGGCGCCGTTATGGATCGAAAGCTTGGCATTGGTCGTTTCCCCAATCCCGCGGGCATAGCCGGGCTTAAGGAAAGGGCCCGCCGTCAGGCTTGAGCCGGCGGTCTCGTATTTCCAAAGGGCCAGGTCCAGCTTATTGGGCCCGGGGGTGGCTGGGTTGGAGGAGAAGCCCACTATCCAAACATTCCCCGAGGCATCCTTCCGCACCCCGAAACCCGCGTCCAGGCCGCCGGGTCCGGCGTAAAGGGATTTGAGCTTGAGCCCATCTTGCGGAGTGTAGCGCCAAAGGGCCATTTGCGCTTGGATGTCGGCTTCCGGCCCGCCGGTTTGAACCGCCCCCGCGATCCAAAGATCCCCGGAAGCGTCCATGGCGATGTCGGCCCCGCCCAGACCCGCGTCGAAGGCGGCGGTGGATAGCAATGCCCCCTCGGGGCCGACGCGGTAGACCGCCACGTCCGGCCCCGTGGTCTCGCCCATGGAGGAGCCGACGGCGACGGCGTTGCCCTGTTCGTCGAAACCGATCCGCCAAGAACCGAAGTCATTGGCTCCGGGCAAGGGCAATCCGCCCTCGAAGACCCCCGTTGAGTTGAATTTCGCCACACTGATGACGGAGGAGGTATCCTGGAGGACCATCCAAAGCCCGCCTTGCGAATCGGTGGAGATCGCCAAACCCCGGCCAGGAGCGGGCTCCCCTCCTCCTCCTCCGCCGCCCCCGCCGCCGCCGCCGCCGGGAGGAGTCACTTTTCGGCCGAACACCATGTAGAGGCTGGTCAGTTGAAGATGCTCGATCCTAGCCTCGATTTTGCCCCCGGCCAAGTCCAGGACCGAGACCGAAAGCGGCTTGAACTCCTCGCCGGGCTCCGCCCGCCAAATCGCCAGGGTTTGGGGATCGATCCCGGCCGCCTCCGCGTCCTGGGGGCGAATTTTCATGGTCACCACCCCACCGCCCTCGAAGGTGATCGTATCCGGGTCGATGTTGAATAAGCCGGACAAGGCGCCAAAATCCTGAAGGCCCGGATATTGGAACAAACTCGGATAAGCCGAGGGCTGTTCGTTTTTGACCGTGATGGGGGTGATCGGCCGCGTCGTGGCCGCAAAGCGCAGCACCAGCGCGGGGGAGCCGTCCACGGTCTCAAGACTTGCCACGCGGAAGGTCCCTCCCGGACCCTGTCGCAGCTCCTCCACCATGGCCGTGGAAACGCCCCAGTGACTGTCAAAAACCGTGGGACTCTCCCCTCCGGCGGGGACGTCCGTGATTCCCTCAAGAAAGAGAGGCACCGCGCTTCTTGTCATGCTGACCTGATATTGCACGAACCGCTCTATGGGCAGGGGCTCGTCGCGCAAGTTCTCGAAGAGCAAGGGCGGCCCCGGGGAGGCCCGGGTGAAGGCTCTCTGCGACAGGATCGGACGGAAAAGGCCCAACGCGGCCTCCTCGGCGGTCCGGCCGCTCCTGACCGCGAAAGTCATGGTCATGCCCGTGTCCGCCCCGGGCGGCTCTTTGGTCGGGTTTTCAGGATTCCAGGAGCTGACCCGGACGGCGAAATCACCGCGAGGCGGGGAAGAAAGCGCCAAGCCGATCGCCATGGTGGAAACCTTGACGGTCGGCTCATAACTCTCCACCCCGGGATCGAGCGGGGTCATGAGATCGAACATCTGCGAAGTGACGCTCCCGCTCGGCTCGAACAAATTTCCCAAAGATTGATTTATTTTAAGGGAAATCGTCCCCGTGCTGCCGCCCCCGAATCTTTCCGTATTTTCATAGGCGGCGGTGCTGATCAGGAAATCGGCGAAGAGCCCGCCTTCCAGGGCGGTAAACAAGGTGAAGTCAGTCTCGATGACATTGCTTCGATCGTCATAAAGAAATGCGGCGTAGTCCCCCGAGGCCAGGTCGTCGGCATTAAAGAGGCGGTAGGCCTCGCCGTTGAAGACCGCGCCTGCCACTTTCGGAAGATAAACCACCTCATCGGAGGCTAAATCACGCCGGACCGGATAGACCTCGATCTCTTTTACCCCGTAACCGCTATTGCTCCGCGCCTCCAGAGCCACCCGGCTGATGAATTTATTTCCGGTCTCATCATAAGTCGCACGGGAAAGCTCCCTGGCCACGGACAGATCAAAGGTGAAGTGCCGGAGACTTCCGATGGTCGTTCGATTGTTGGCGTCGACCGCGGTGAAGGTGTAAACGCCGTCCGGGAGTTTCGCAGGCGGCGGAGTAAATGTGTCGCGAATGGAAATCGGGCCATAGAGCGCCGGGGCGGACGTCGCCGAGAAGGCGGCGAAGTGATGGATCGTCTCCCCGTCTTTTTGGATGCGCAGATCGGCCAAGCCCCCGAGGGCGGTTACGTTCACGAAGGCGTCATCGGCCACGGTCGTCTGATCGCTCAAGTCGAGGCCTTGGAATTGTTTTATCCTGGGGGGCAGGGGGGCCCGGCGGAGGTCCCAACTCACCAAGGGGGGCACGCCGGTTACGGAATATTGAGTCACTGTGTAGTTGCCTGCCTGGTCGATCGCCCGAACAAAGAACGCGCCCTCGGGCAGATTGGCGAGTACCGAGAGGCCCTGGTCGTTGGATGTATAGGCATGCTCGGTAGAAGGGAAATCCTCATCATTGGCGCCAATCAGCGTCCCGCCCGAGCCAATTGCGGCCTTCCAGATTTCCAGGCGCCCTGGCCCGGAGGAGTCATCTTGGACGTGAATCGTCAACCCGGCCGCAACTCGGAGTTCTATTGCGGGGTGGTCAATCGGCGCGGCGCGGAGTTGCGAAAGCTGGCTGCTGGGATACAATCGCTCCGCCGCCGCCTCGAACCTGAAAAGGCCGGGGTCGGTAAGAATTGTCTGACCCTGGATCACCACGATTGGAGCTACGCTTGCAGCATAGCAATACTCGACAAAGGCGTCGCTTCGCATTTGCCTGATTTCGTTTTCCTGCAACTTTAAGTCTCCGTTCAGGTCCTCGAAATCGAGATAGTAAAACACGGGGCTATCAACGTAAACTATCGTTACTGGAACGGTCTGATCGCGAAGGCGCCGAGCTGCACGGACAATTCCGTCACGCTCGTCTCGAGTCAATATCTGATTCGGAAGGGTGAAGGCACCATAATATGTTGGGCTCGCATCAACGAAGGTCCTCAGCGTGTTGGCCACGATGCGATTCGGGCCGAACCCTGGGAGCAGGCTTGATGGACCAAGCATCTCAATTACAAGGTGATTTATTAGATTCGTAGGATCATTTGTGGTGTATTCCCAATACACCGCCGAGTGATCATCAGGCTGCAATGGGAATCCGAGCGTCCGGAACTGTACGTCCCCCTTTTCCTGGGCAGCGAAGCTCTGCCCAAGAAATAGTCCGGGAAGCAGAAGAAAGCCGGCGGCAACCAGGGCCCGTTTCACCGATTGCCCCCCTTGGACCATTCCTGCTCGCGTTTAAGAAATTCCCTGGCCCATTTTTCTCGTCTAAGCAATGTCTCTCGGCAATTCTCTAGCCCCTTTTTTACTTCCCCATCAACTTCAAATTTAGAAGCTGCATCGACGACTGAAACCAGTCGAACAAAATCCAGCCGGGGGTTTTCCGCAGCTCGCGAAAGCCGCTGGGCCGCTAGCAGCCTAATTCTTTTGTCTCGATTCGTGAGATTTTCAAGAAAGATATCAACGGCGGATTTCGTGACTGCGGAGGGAACAATGGAAGCCATGTCCAGGCCGAGGATTAGATCCTCGCCTTGTGCCTGCCGCAGGAATTTTTCCAGGGTCTCGGGCCGCAGCCAATATAGGCCATCAGGTGAATCCTTGAATTTGGAATCCAGTCGAAGTTCTCTCAGGCGCTTAAATACTCTGGACAATTCCTTTACTGCCCCTGCGTCCTGAAGAGCCCAAGCCGCATAGAAGAACTCTTCTCGGTCATTCGTGCGATCTACGATCTCCACGATTTCAGGGATCGCTCGCTCCCTTCCGAACAATGCCAGAAACCCTGGGCGCTGTTTCTTTTCGATCAGGCCCGCGCTTGCCCACTTGTTCACCTTGAGGAGAAGCTCCTCAGGGTCAATGGGCCCATCCTTTCTGCCCAGGCGGGAAAACACGCGCTCGCGTGTTGCCTTGGGCTCTTTCTCTATAATCTCGTATAGCAGCGCCTTGGCCGATGTCCCCCAGCCGTATGCGGCCAACAACTCTGCGATTTTGCCCTTCTGCTCCAAGTCAGAGGGATCTAGCCTGCGGAATGCGGTAATTAAACTCGCGGACAATTTCTCTCGCGTGTCCAGGCCCGGCTTTGCGGGGTCTTTCCGGTCCGATTCCATCAGGCCTAATTCGCGCTTTAACATGGAGAGAACTTCTTTTTGGTCCCTCTTGGAGCCCGAGTCAATTTTTGCAAGATGTCGCTCGATTGCCTCGTCCGCTCGCGTCTTAGCAGCGGCTGGGGGAGAAAAAAAGACCGAAACCAATAAAAGGACGAGCCCACAGCCAAGTCTATCTATCATGAAGACTCCTCTTTGGTACATGGCCGGACGGTTGCGGCTTTGCCGGCTGGATCGGCATTGCGGGTCACGTTGCTCAGGGCGTCCGTCTCGAGATTCGTGGTCCGGCTCAAGGGATCGCTCAACGAGGCCAAGGCCCCATTGGCGGGCTTATAGGTGAAGTCCGTCGGCGCCCCCAAGGGGTCCCGGCTTTGGGAAACGTGCCCGAAAGCGTCGTAGGTAAATACCTCGTTCTTGGTCGGCACGAAGCTCGCCGCAGGATGCGCCGCGCTCATCAGCCGGTGAAGGTCGTCATAACCGCAATTGTGCGTCCCCGACAGGTCCGTCATGCTCGTCCGGTTGCCCGCCGCGTCATAGGTATAGCTCGAAAACGCCA
>CAYHPY010000129.1:0-9615 GCA_964358485.1 uncultured Elusimicrobia bacterium | reverse complement strand
TGTCCGGGGACCACCAGTCCAAGCTCACCTTGATGAGCGAAAGCCTGCGCAACGATGGAAGGGTTTGGGTTCCTAAAACAAAAGGGGACAAAAGAACCGCCGAACAGATTCCGGAAACGGATCGGGATTATTTTCTGGAACGAAGATACCCTTCCTTCGGAAATCTGGTCCCACGGGACGTGGCTTCCCGCAACGCCAAAATGGTCTGCGACGAGGGCAAGGGCGTGGGCTCCTCGGGGCTGGCGGTCTATTTGGACTTCGCCGACGCCATCAAGCGCCAGGGCGAGCCCGTCATCCGCGAGAAGTACGGCAACCTCTTCGACATGTACCACCACATCACCGCGGAAAACCCCTACCAGGCGCCGATGCGGATCTACCCCGCGGTCCATTACACCATGGGCGGCCTGTGGGTGGACTATGACCTCATGACCACCGTCCCCGGCCTCTTCTGCCTGGGCGAGGCCAATTTCTCCGACCACGGCGCCAACCGCCTGGGCGCCAGCGCCCTGATGCAGGGCTTGGCCGACGGCTACTTCGTGGCCCCCTACACCCTGGGGGGCTACATCGCCTCCCAAAAGCTGGGCAAGGTGGACACGAGCCACCCCGCCTTTAAGGAAGCCGAGGCCCAGGTGGATTCGACCTTGAAGCGCCTGCTCTCCATCAAAGGAAAGCGCACCGTCAACGATTTCCACAAACAGCTCGGCAAGCTCCTTTGGGAAAAATGCGGCATGGGCCGCAACGAAAAGGGCCTCACCGAGGCCCTGGAGAAGATCCCCGCCTTGCGCGCCGAATTCTGGGAGAACGTCAACGTCACCGGCGACGGCGGGGAGCTCAACATGGCCCTGGAGAAGGCCGGCCGGGTGGCCGACTACCTGGAGTTCGGCGAGCTCATGGTCCGCGACGCCCTGGAGCGCCGGGAGTCCTGCGGCGGCCATTTCCGGGAGGAATACCAGACCCCCGACAACGAGGCCCAGCGCGACGACGCCAATTTCGCCCATGTCGCGGCCTGGCAGCACGCCGGGGCCGGCAAGCCGGCTGTCCGCCACAAGGAACCCCTGGCCTTCGAGGTCGTCAAGCCCGCGGTGAGGAGCTACCAGTGAGCCAAACCATTTCCGTCACCCTCAAGGTTTGGCGCCAGAAAAACGCCTCCGCCCCCGGGCGCTTCGAGACCTACGAGGCCAAGGGCATTTCCACGGACATGTCCTTCCTGGAGATGCTCGACGTGGTCAACGAGGGGCTCATGCGCGAGGGACGGGACCCGATCTCCTTCGACTCCGACTGCCGGGAGGGCATCTGCGGCATGTGCAGCCTGGTGATCAACGGCCAGGCCCACGGCCCGGACCGCGGAGCGGCCACCTGCCAGCTCCACATGCGGACCTTCTCCCACGGGGACGTCATCACCGTGGAACCTTTCCGGGCCAAGGCCTTCCCCCCCGTCAAGGACCTGGTGGTGGACCGCTCCGCCTTCGATCGGGTGATCGCGGCCGGCGGCTACGTGTCCGTCGGCACCGGCTGCGGGCCCGACGGCAACGCCCTTCCCGTTTCCAAGCCCAAGGCCGAGGCCGCCATGGACGCGGCGGCCTGCATCGGCTGCGGCGCCTGCGTGGCGGCCTGCCCCAACGCGGCGGCCATGCTCTTCGTGGGCGCCAAGGTCTCCCAGTACGCCCTGCTCCCCCAAGGCCAGCCCGAGCGGGAGCGCCGCGTGCTCCAGATGCGCAAGGTCATGGACGAAGAGGGTTTCGGCAACTGCTCCAACGAGGCCGAGTGCGAGGCCGCCTGCCCCAAGGAGATCAAACTCTCCGTCATCGCGCGCCTCAACCGGGAGTTCGTCCGGGCCGTGATCCTTTCGGACGAGTGAACCTCTCCGAAAGATTCGACGTTTCCCCCGGGAAGGTCGCCGAGGTCCTGGCCCGCCTCAAGCGCCTGGGGCTTAATCCCGCGGCCATCACCGAGGAATTTCTGCGCGGCGGGGGAAAGGGAGGCCAGAAGATCAATAAGACCGCCAACTGCGTGCGCCTGACCTATCCGCCGCTGGAGCTCACGGTCCGCTGCCAGACCGACCGGCGCCGGACCGTCAACCGCTTTTTGGCCCTCCGGGAACTGGTGGACCAGGCCGAAATCCGCCTTTCCCCCGAAACCTCCAAGCGACTCCAGGAGTGGGAGGCCGAGCGCCGCCGCAAGGCGCGCAAGAGAAGCAAAGCCGCCGCGGCGGCCGCCCCCACGGCCCCCTCATGAGATACTTCAGCGTGGCCCAGGCCGAAGAGCTCATCCCCGAGCTCGAAAAAATCTTCGCGGCGATCCTGGAAATCCGCCCCAAGGCCGAGGCCAAGGCCCGGCTCCTTCAACAGTTGGAGAACGAAGGCTCCGACGACACCGCCCGCATCGCCCTGGAAAAGGGCCAGCTGGATTTTCTGGCCGGCGGAATCAACGAGTGGTTCCAAAAAATCATGAACCTGGGCGCGTTTCCCAAGGGTTTGGACCCGGCCCTGGTGGATTTTCCGTACCGGCTGGGGGAAAAGGAAGTCTACCTCTGCTGGCGGTTGGGAGAAAAGAAGATCACCCACTACCACGGCATCGAGGACGGCTATTCCAACCGCCGCCGGCTTCCCACCCGTCCCTCCTGAATAAGGTATTCTTGGTTTACGGGGTATAGCTCAATTGGCAGAGCGCCTGGTTTGGGACCAGGAGGTTCTCGGTTCGACCCCGAGTACCCCGAACCGCCCCCTCCCTACTTCCTCTTGGAGACGGGAACGATCTTGTAGTTTTCGTCGTAGGCGAAGCGCGCGACCCCGTCGACGGCGTGGATGAGGGTCCGCTCCACCTTCCAGCCGTCCTTGCCCTCGGCCGCGTAGATGTCCGCGTCGACGACCTCGTCGCCTTCCGTTTCCGAGAATTCGACGCAGGTGAAATAACGCCCTTGGCCCAGGGACACCAGGCGGTTTTGGTGGATGCGCTTGAGCTTCAAGACCCAGCGCTTCTTAAGGACGTCGTCCTTGAGCGAAAAGACTCCCTTGCTGGCGGCGACGATCCCTCGGACATGGCGGCGGACGGCCAAAGCGTAGAGGCTTCGAGCGCGGATCGTTTGAGCCGAAGGCGCCGCCGCGCCGGGGAGCAGGCGGATTTCCTCGACGTTCCAGGAGGTGGAGGCCATGTTCGCGGTGGCCTCCAGCAGGACCGGGCGGCCGGAACGGAGGTCGGTCCCCGTGACCAGTCCCGTGTAGCGTCCCTGGCCCGAGAACGCCACGGAATTGGAATCCACGGCCCCGGTTTTAACCGGGATCAGCCGGCCCGTGGTTCCGGCCGGCACCTTCAGGATTCCGTCAACGGATTTTTGGGCGAGATAAATTTGAACCACGGTCTCGAAATTGAGCTTGGCGTCGGCCAAGGACATGGGAACCGGTTCTTCATCCTCGAGCTCGGGGAGCGGCTTGCGCTCGATGGCTTTTTTGGTGGAAGCCTTTTTTTCCTGATAGCGGAGACTCCGGTAGCTGCCGGAAGCGTCGGCGTCCGTGGTCGGTCGCGCCTCATCCGATTGGCTCTCGTCCTCGCGGGGAACCTGCGGCGCAGGCGGGGGCTGGTAGGTGTCCCCTCCCACGCCGGAAGCATCCTCCCGGCGTGAAGAGTCCCCTTGGGCGCCTTGCGAGCGGAGAGAACCCCAGGAACCCCCCGCTTCCCCGACATAAGGGGCCTCCGGAGCTTTTCCGGACCCCCCGGAGGGACCGGGTACGCTTTGCGGCGAACCCCCTGACGAGCCTCCGCCGCCGGAAGGCGAAGGCGGGGCGCCCCCACCTCCGCCGCCGGGCGGGGGCGGCTGCCCGACGGCCGGAGAAAGCGCCCCGTGAAGCAACAGCGCCGCCGCCACCGAAGCGGTCCACAGGATCGTTCGCATCAAAAAACTCCCCGAAACCGGGGAGCCCGATTACATGTTGATGAAGTCGTGGGCGCGGACGGTTTTACGGCCGTTGGCCTTGGCTCGCTTGGCGGCCTGGTCCAGAAGCCAATACACCCAGCCGTTGAGCCCTTCCAGGCCGTCGCCGGCGGTATTGCAGCCTGACTTTTTGAGAATCGCCTTCGCCTTGCTGGCGATGACCATCATTTCCTTTGCCTTAGCCATGCGGCCTCCTATTCCTGAACGTAGATAGTACCCGAGACGGTGCCCGAGCCGGAAAGATTCACCCAGCCGTTGGAGTTCCACCCGGAGACGTAAATGCTGCCGTCCACTCGCCCGGAGCCGAGCAGTTTCCCGTTTTGGTACAGGGAGACGTAGGCCGAGGGCCGGGCCCACCCGGAGACGTGCGAACCGGAGGCGTGGTACATCCCGGTCTCGGAGAAGTGGATCGAGCCGTCCACCCGGCGGCCGTCCTGATCGGTCAGGCTCGTCCAGCCCGACATCGTGACGTGGGCGAAGGAGGAACCCTGCGGAATGTGGGCGTTGCCGCTCAAGCTCAGATGGCCGGAGAGCCGCACCACGCGGGTTCCGGTTTTGAGGGCGGCGGCGGCTTCGTCGGCCTGTTTAAGGATCAACTTCGGCGGCATGGCGGCCTTGAAACCCGAAAGGCCGCGGAACGAGGCTTCGGCCCCGAACCGGGCGGCCTCGGGTCCTTCCAGGGCCGAGGCGGCGGCGACCGACAGGACGAGCGCGGCGGCGAAAAGTGAAAGTTTATTCATGGCGCCATCATAGCAAAAAAGGCGGGAATTGACGGCCACGACTCCGCCTCGCCCATTGTTTATTTAATGATGGCCATAGGCCTCAACGCCCGAATGCGCCGCCGCGGCGGTCGGCCCAATTCTGTGTTATGCAGGACACATGGTTTCGGTTTATAGTCGTTCGCCCAGAATATCATCCCAGGGTCTCGCGCCAGGACCCGTGCAGTACCTCTCTGATGAGGAAGAGCGCGAGAAGCAGACCGGTTGAGCTCGAAAAGAGGAATATCATCGCGGCAAAACCAAAACTATAACGAAACCGCGGCTCCAGAACCGAGAGCCAAGGCAGCGCGGTGCAAACCCGGATTCCAGCGCGACTGCCTGCCGAATAGCGGGCCAAGAGCATCTCTACTTCCTGAAAGGAAGCGGTTTCTACTTCAAGAGAACGGATTCCCTCATAGAGGTGTCCCTGCCACTGATATCGATAGCGGATGATGATGCTTGTGCCGAATTCGAAGCCCTGCTCTTTCACCTCCAGAACATCAGCCTCCACCTGGCTCCAGTTCGCCCCCAGGATGTGAGAGAGGATTTCCAACCCAATCATGGATCCGACGGCCAAACAGGTCAGAGCCAGCAGACTGAGGAAACTCAAGCCCGAAACAGGCTGGATAGATTGGGGCCCGTAGATAAACAGCAGGCTCAAGGCGAACATGGCCAGAGCGTAGATTTTACCTAGGACCCTGACCCGCAGCCAGACCGTCCAGAGGCGCCGGCTACCAGTCAATGGTTCCATTCTCTACCTGTCTGCATAACGAAAAGGAACTCCGGCGCCCGCTATCAGGCCATTCCGCGGGCGGCCGGAGAATCCCGTGGTTCGACGCCGCCGTTGTTGCCGTCCCGGCCGTTCCGAAAACGCGCTTAGTTCCTTAGTAAAAATTTTCATCCCTGGTGTCAGGCATGCAGGTCTCGGTCCGGACCGACTGCTCCATGCCCGGCACTAAACGGCTAGCGCCCGCGAAGCCGGCGCACGGGCGACAAGGCAAGCCAGATGGCCAGGCGGCCCAAGCCCGCCAGCCACGCCGCGGCCAAGAACAACTTGGCCGTCACGTTTCCGGCAGCCCCGATCATCGGCAGGGGCAGGTGGATGAGTAGAAAGACGCTGAAAACGCCCGACAACAGGCTCATGGCCCAAGGCAGGGTCCCGAAAACCCCGCCCAACGCCAAGCCCAGGGCGGCGACGGCGGTGGAGGCGGCGACGAAGGAACTCAGGATCGGGCGGCTGCCCGGGGTGTACCAGACGGGAAAGGCCGAGGCCTTCAGCGCCAGGCGCGACAACCCCCAGCCGCCCAGCATCGCCACGGGTCCGATCAAGAGGCTGACGCCGGTCAGGAAAGCCGCGGCTCCCAGGAGCAGGAGGGCTAGCCCGGGAAGGTCGCGGATGAACCTCGGAGTCGCGGCGGGAAACCAAGGAGAGACGGCCAAGAGCCCGGCCGCCGCGCCCATCATGATCGGGGCCCAGATGGGTCCGGTCAGCACCGCCGGCAAAGCCAGGGCCGCCGGCGCCAGGGAGATGGCGGAGGCCAGAAGTTTAAGGAAAACCGCGGAGGCACCGGAGGAGGTTGGGGAACCGGCCGGGCCGGAGGGCGGAACGGGCGGCGCGGGCACCCCGGCCGGCGGGGCCTCGCCGAATTCCGCGCGGGCGGCCTTGCTGATCGAGTCCCCGGCGGGTTTTCCCCATTGAGCCTGGTCGTCAGTTCCCAGAACGCCGTTCGGCAGGATCGCGCGGGATCCCAAAATCAAATCCTCGGTTCGCCGCCCGAAGGAATGGTCCGATTCGCCCGGAGCCTCCGAAGCCGCGGGGGCATCCTCGGAAAGGCGGGAGAAGTCCCCGGACAAAACTCCGACCTCGGCTTCCACGCTCCGGGGAGCCTTGGCGGAAGGTTTTTCGGACGCTTCGCTTCCCGCGGCGGCGGGGAGAATGGACGGCGAAAGGGAGGTTTCGGCGGAAGCGGCCCGGGAACCGGCCGCGGGCCTCAAGCCCGGCGCCGACGGCAGGACGGAGGTCAGCCCTCCCAAGGAGGGCGCTCCGCCGCGGAAACTCGAGAACGAACCCCCGAGCGGCGCCGCGATCATCGTCCCGCGCGCGCCGGTTGCGCCGGAATTGACGGGGACCGCGCGCACGCGCTGGGCGCGGCAAAGCGGAGTGAGCGCCGAGACAAGCAGAAGCGCGGCGGAAAGCCTTCGAAGCATCGTCTCCATTATAGCGCGGCCTCCCCCGCCCCCCGATGGGTCCTTCGGGGCGTTTATGGGCGGGTAATGGACCCACCTCCCGAGGGACCTAACGGCCCCGGGACTTGGCCGCTCCGTTGCTAGGCGGAAAACGGAGGACTTTCCATGAAAAAAATCGGCGAAGGATATCGCAAAACCACCCGCATCATCCACGGAGCCGCGCGCAGCGCGAAGTGGGATTTCGCCCATCATGTGGTCCCCCCTTTAACCTCTTCCACAACCTATCGCCTGGAGTCCGTCCGGCGCGGGGCCCGGGGATTCGCCGAGTACGGGCAGTTGCCCGAGGACCCGTCCGAGCCGCCGGTCTACATTTACGACCGCCTGGGCGAGCCCACCCGGGGACTCTTGGAGTCCGAGCTGGCCGACATGGAAGGCGCCGAGGCCTGCGCGACCTTCGCCTCGGGTATGGCCGCCATCGCCGCGGGCTTGGGGGCGGTTCTGCGCTCGGGCGACGAGATCGTGGCCCACACCTTGCTCTACGGCTGCACCCACTCCCTGTTCACCCGCTGGTTTCCGAGGCTGGGGATCAAGGTCACCCGCGTGGACTTCACCGACGCCCGGGCCCTGGCCGCCGCCGTCAACTCGAAAACCCGGGTGCTCTACTACGAATCCCCGGTCAACCCGACCTTGGACCTCATCGATGTTCGGGCCGTCTCCGCGCTTTGCGCGGCCGCCAATCGTTCGCGAAAAAACGGCAAGAAGCTCTACTCGATCATCGACAACACCTTCGCGACCCCCTTCTGCCAACGCCCCTTGGAAATGGGCGCCGACATGGTGGTCTACAGCCTGACCAAGAACATCGGAGGCTTCGGGACCGAGGTGGGCGGGGCGGTCCTTTGCTCCAAGGAGCTCTATCCCGAGGTGATGAGCTACCGCAAGGATTTCGGCGGCATCCTGGGCCCCAAATCCGCCTGGGCCATCCTGGTCTACGGGGTGCCCACCTTGCCTCTGCGCATCAAACGCCAGCAGTACTCCGCCATGATCGTGGCCCGCTCCCTGGAGAAAAACCCGTTGGTCAAGGAGGTCCGCTATCCGGGCCTTCCGAGCTTTCCGAACTACTCCCTGGCCCGCACCCAACTCCGGGATTTCGACGGGGAATTCGCGCCCGGCAACATGATCTATTTCCGGGTCAAGGAGGAGGCGGTCGATCCCGTCGCCTTCCTGGATAATTTGGCCGCCAACGCCTATTCCGTCACCTTGGCGGTCAGCCTGGGGCACGTCAAAACCCTCATCGAAATGCCCTCTCAAATGACCCACTCGGCCTACGAGGCTTCCGGGCCGATGCGCGAGCCCGGGGGCCTGCGCCTGTCCATCGGCCTGGAGAGCCCGATGGACATCCTCAAGGACCTGGAGTCCGCCTTTCTCGCAACGGCTCGGCCGGAAGGCGCGTCCCAACTCCGACGATAAAGGGCCGCTTCGTTGCACTTTCTTTCGGTGGAGCGGCTTTTTTAGCCGCGGGGCCCTTCGGCCCGTCCGGGAGGACGCCATGGACGACATTTTTCACGGGAAACTCACCAGCGCCCAGGACGCGCTGTCCAAGGTAAAAAGCGGCCGCCACATTTTGATCGCCTCCGGGGCGGCCGAGCCTCAGGTCCTGGTCGACGCCCTCGCCGCCCGCGGGGAAAACTTGGCCGACGCGGAAGTCATCCACCTGCTGACCCTGGGGTCGGCCCCCTATGCCGAAAAGCGCTTTGAGGGGCGCCTGCGCCACAACGCCCTGTTCATCGGGTCCAACGTGCGCGAGGCGGTCAAAAAAGGCCTGGCCGACTACACCCCCTGCCTGCTCTCCGAAATCCCCGGCCTGATCCGCTCCGGCCGCCTGCCGGTGGACGTGGCCCTGATCCACACGCCTCCCCCCGAGGACGGCTTCTGCTCCCTGGGCGTAGCGGTGGACATCGTCAAGGCCGCGGTGGAGACCGCCGAGTACGTCGTCGCCCAGGTCAATCCCCGCATGCCCTGGACTTTGGGGGACAGCTTCATCAAGGTCGACGACGTGGACGCCTTCGTGATGGGGGACCATCCCATCTTCTCCCTTCCCGAGCCCGAGCAAACCGCCGCGGCCATCTGCATCGGCCGCTACGCCTCGGCCCTGATCGAGGACGGCGCCACGCTCCAGATCGGAATCGGCTCGGTGCCCAACGCCATCCTGGCGGCGCTGACGGGAAAAAAAGACCTGGGGATCCACTCCGAGATGATTTCCGACGGAATCCTGCCCCTGTTGGAATGCGGGGCGCTCACGGGGAGCCGGAAAACCCTGCATCCCGGCAAGATCGTGGCCTCCTTCGCCATGGGCAGCGAGCGGCTCTACAAGCAACTCAGCCGCAATCCGCTCTTCGAGTTCTATCCGAGCGACTACGTCAACAGCCCCTCGGTGATCGGGCGAAATGACCACATGGTCTGCGTCAATTCCGCCCTGCAGGTGGACCTCACCGGCCAGGTCGCGGCCGACTCGATCGGGAAAAACTTCTTCAGCGGGTTCGGGGGACAATTGGACTTCGTCCGGGGCGCCGCTCTTTCCCACGGCGGCAAGTCCATCATCGCCATGCCCGCCACGGCCAAGAAGGGGGCGGCCTCGCGGATCGTGGCCTGCCTGTCCGAGGGGACCGGGGTCGTCACCACGCGGGCCGACGTGGACTTCGTGGTCACGGAATACGGCATCGCCAGCCTCAAGGCCAAGACGAT
>CAYHPY010000128.1:0-9764 GCA_964358485.1 uncultured Elusimicrobia bacterium | reverse complement strand
CCATGATCCCGTCCTCGACGCGCGCGGCCAAGGCCATCGGCCTGGTCCTGCCCCAGCTCAAAGGCAAGCTCACCGGCATCTCCATGCGGGTCCCCACCCCGGACGTCTCCGTCGTGGACCTGGCCGTCGTGACGGAAAAGCCGGCGACCCGGGAAGAGATCAACGCGGTCTTCAAGAAAGCCTCCGAGTCCGCGCGCCTGAAGGGCATCCTGCTCTACAACGAGCTGGAGCTGGTCTCGATGGACTACAAGGGCTGTCCCGCCTCCTCGGTCTTCGACGCCACGCTCACCGACGCCTCCGGCCCGATGATCAAGGTTTTCGCCTGGTACGACAACGAGTGGGGCTACTCCAACCGGGTCATCGACTTGGCGGCCTTCATCTCCAAGAAGATCGGGGTCGCGGCCTAAGGCCGAGCCAAAGTCATGCCCAAACGTCGGGCGACGGTCCTTGGAGTCCCCCTGGACTGGGGAGCCTCCAAACGGGGCGCCTCCGGGGGCCCCGCGGCCCTGCGCCGGGCCAACGTCGTCCCCGTGCTTGAATCTTTGGGCATTTCCGTGGAGGACGCCGGGGACGTCCCGGTTCCCGTTTCCCGGCCGATCAAGGGCGCCCGCCTTCGCCACGCCGCGGCCATCGAGGCGGTGTGCCGCCAGCTCGAGAAAAAGGTCCATGACATCGCGGCCGATTCGAGCCTGCCCATCGTCCTGGGGGGAGACCACAGCCTGGCCATGGGGTCGGTCTCCGGCACCGCGCGGGCCTACCGCGAGGAAGGCAAGAAGATCGGGCTGATCTATGTGGACGCCCACGCCGACATCAACACGCCGGAGACTTCCAAGTCCGGAAATCTCCACGGGATGCCCTTGGCCCATCTGCTCGGCTTGGGCGAGCCCCGGTTCTGCCGGATCGGGGGTTTCTCCCCGAAGGCGGAGGCCCGCAACGTCTGCCTGCTCGGGGTGCGCGACGTGGACAAGACCGAGGCCGCCAACCTGCGGCGCTCCGGCATCCGGGTCTTTAGCATGATGGAGATCGACCGGTTCGGGATGGGCGCCATCATCGAACAGGCCATCGACATCGCCTCCGAGGACACGGCGGGCTTTCATCTGAGCTTCGACATCGACGTCGTGGACCCGGGCAACGCCCCGGGGACCGGCGTTCCCAAGCGCGGCGGGCTGACCTACCGCGAATCGCACCTCCTCATGGAGCTGGCGGCCGATTCCGAACGGCTCCTGGGATTGGACATGGTCGAGGTCAACCCCCTCGAAGACACCCACAACGCCACCGCGGAGCTGGCCGTCGAGCTCATCAGCTCCGCGCTGGGAAAGAGCATATACTAATGGACACTCCCACCCCGAAGGTCCCCGCCCTGAAGCTCAAGCGCATGCAGGACCTGCCCGTGAAAGGCAAGCGCGCCCTGGTCCGCGTCGATTTCAACGTTCCGATGAAGGGCGCAAAAGTGGCCGACAGCCGGCGCATCCGGGAAACCCTTCCCACGCTCAAGCATCTCATCGACGCCGGGGCCAAGCTTGTGCTGATCTCCCATTTGGGCCGCCCCAAGGGCAAGCCCGAGGCCAAGTACAGCCTCAAACCGGTGGTGGCCGAGCTTGCCGCCTTTTTGGGCGTGCCCATCGCTTTCAGCGACGATTGCGTGGGGGCCGAGGCCGAGAAAGTGGTCGCGGGCCTCAAGCCCGGCGGGGTGGCCCTCCTGGAGAATCTTCGCTTTCACGCCGGGGAGGAGGCCAACGACCCCGAATTCGCTAAGGCGCTTTCCCGGCTCGGGGACGTTTTCATTCAGGACGCCTTCGGGGCCCTGCACCGCGCCCACGCCTCCACCGAGGGCCTGCCGCGCCTGCTTCCGGGCGGCATCGGCCTGTTGGTCCAGCGGGAGCTTGAGTTCCTGGACCGCGTCATGGGCAATCCCGAGCGGCCGTTTCTGGCCATCATCGGCGGCGCCAAGGTGTCCGACAAGATCGGGGTGATGATGAAGCTGCTCGACCGGGTGGACGCCCTCGTCATCGGGGGCGGGATGGCCTACACCTTCCTCAGCGCCCAGGGCATTTCGGTCGGCAAATCCCTTTTGGAGAAGGACAAGGTCGGCGACGCCCAGGCCATCGTCGAAAAGGCCTACTCCCGGAAGGTGGACTGCCTGCTTCCCGCCGACCACGCCGCCGTCAAGGAAATCCGCGCCGACGCAGAGGTCACCGTCACCCAGGGCATGGCCCTGCCCCCGGACCTGATCGGGGTCGACATCGGGCCGCATTCGATCGAATTCTTTACCGAAAAGATCGCCGCGGCCAAAACCATCTTCTGGAACGGCCCCATGGGCATCTTCGAGCTGGAACCTTTCTCCAAGGGCAGTTTTGCCGTGGCCCGCGCCATGGCCGAGGCCACCCGCAAGGGGACCGTCACCATCATCGGCGGGGGGGACTCCCTGGCGGTGCTGGGCGCGGCGGGCCTGGAGGACGCCATGTCCCATTGCTCGACCGGCGGCGGGGCCAGCCTGGAGCTCTTGGAGGGAAAGATCCTCCCGGGGCTGGCGGCGCTTTCGGCCTGAGGGGCCTCCCTGCGCTGGCGGCCGAACAAAAAAAATAGTAGAATCCCTCAATCATGGCTTACAAGTTTTTGATGGCCCTTCACATCGCGACCTGCCTGCTGATGATCCTCGTGGTCCTTCTGCAGAGCGGGCGTGGCGCCGGGCTGACCGTTTTCGGCGGCTCCGGCGACTCCCTGATCACCACCCCGTCCGGCTCGACCTTCATGAAGAAGTTCACCGCGTCCCTGGCGGGAATCTTCGCCGTGACCTCCCTTTTTCTCACCTTGCTCTCGGCCCGCTCCGGGATGGGAACCGTGACCACCAAGGGGCTTTCCGCTCCTCCGGCGGCTCCGACGGCTCCCGCCGCCCCGGCCGCTCCCGCGGTCCCGGGGAATCGCTGAGGCGGGAAATCACATCGCGCGGGTGGCGGAACTGGCAGACGCGTACGCTTGAGGTGCGTATGGGGCAACCCGTGGGAGTTCAAGTCTCCCCCCGCGCATTTTTCCCTTGAAGCCCCAGAAGTTCTCCTGCCGGATCTACGGCGTCCTGCGGAGCGGCCCCCAAGTTCTGCTCACCCGAAGCACCTTCCTGGGACGCCCCTTCGTCAATTTTCCCGGCGGGGGCGTGGAACTCGGGGAATCCCCCAGCCAGGCCCTCATCCGGGAGTACCACGAGGAGACGGGCCTGACCCCCAAGCCCCTGCGCGTGCTGTACGCCAGCGAGGGCCTGCACCTTTCCACCCAGGTTCCCATGCAGATCGTGAGCGTTTACTGGGAAGTGGCGGCCGCCGGCGGCACCCTGCGCTCCGGCGGCAACGGCGACGACGTCCTGGACCTGTTCTGGGCCGACCTCGACCGCATCCCGACCGAGGAGATGTTTCCCTCCGACCTTGAGTTCGCGAAAGTCCTCCCGACAATCTTATCGCCCCGGTAACCCGCCCCCGCCGAACGGAGGGGGCGATAAGACCTCAATTGTTCCGTTCCCATTTTTTCCGTATCTTCTCCTTGCCTCCGTTGTTCTATTGGTTCATTTCCGCGTCCTTTTTTTCGGTTTCACCTACCTCGACGACAACGTCCTGATCCTGGACAACCTGCCCTTCCTGAAGAACCTTTCCAACTTCTTTGAAGTTTTTCGGCAAGACGTTTTTCACGTTCTCCGCGGCTCCGGGGCCTATTACCGCCCCGTCTTCACGCTGTCGTTGATGGCCGACGCGGCCTGGGGCGGCGCCTCCCCGATCGCCTATCACTTGAGCAACCTCCTGATTCACACCGTGGCGGCGGGCCTGTTCTTCCGTTTGTTGGTCGCCCTGGGCGCGCCCTCCGGCGGAGCGCTGCTGGCGGCCCTGGTCTTTTCCATCCACCCCGTCCAAACCCAGGCCGTGGCCTGGATTCCGGCCCGCAACGACTCGATGCTGGGGGCCTTCGTGTTCGCGTCCCTGCTGGGCCTACGGCGGTTCCAAACCTCCGGCGCGTGGGGGGGGCTGGCCGCCCATTTGGCGTTTGCGGCCTTGGCGCTTTTCACCAAGGAAACCGCCGTGGTTCTGGTTCCCATCGGGATTTTGATGGTTTTGCTGTTGAGGGACGAGAGCGCTCCCCGCCCCGCCGGGGCGGCCGTGGCCTGGCTGGCCGGATGGGCGGCGCTCGGGACCGTTTGGCTGCTCATGCGCACGGCCGCCCTGCAAAACCCGCTTCACATCCCATTCGGGGAGATGCTTCATTCCCTCTGGCTCAACCTGCCCGCTTTGCTCCAATTTTTGGGGAAAATCCTCGTGCCGCTCAGGCTCTCGGTTTTGCCCTTGCTTCAGGACACCCCGTCCTGGCCCGGCTGGACCGCGGTCGCCCTATTGGCTGCGGCCCTCTGGCGCACCCCGAACCCCAATTGGCGCCGCCTGGCCTTCGGGGCGGCGGTTTTTATCCTTTTTTTGATTCCGTCCTTCATCCTCCACTCCACCATCCTGGCCGACATCATGATGGAACAGCGGGTCTATGTCCCCTTGGCGGGATTTTTATTTCTGGCGTTGGAGCTGGAACCCCTTCGGGGCTTCGCCGCCCAGTCTGCCCGTGCCCGCGGCCTGGCCGCCGCCGTTCTATCGGTTCTGGGTTTTCTCTCGTTTGGCCACGCCGCCCATTTCCGGGACCGCCTGCCGTTCTGGAAGAACGCGGTTTTGACCTCGCCCCATTTGCCCATCGCCCACCGAAACCTGGGCGCCATGCATTTCCTGGACGGCCGCTATCCGGAGGCGGCCGCGGAGTTCGCCAAGTCCCTGGAGCTCAATCCGGCCGAGCCCATGGCCAACAACAATCTCGGCTTGATCTACATGAACGCGGGCCGTTTCCAGGAAGCCGAAGCCCATTATCGTCGGGAGCTGGTGATCAATCCCGCCTATGACAACGCCCATTACAATTTGGGCCTGCTCTATCACCGTCAGAATCGCGTTCCCGACGCGGTGCGGGCCTGGGAGCGGGCCTTGGAACTCAATCCCGATCATCGGGAGGCGCTCTACAATTTGGCCGTCCTGCATTACCTGGCCAAGGACCGCAAGGGGGCGGCGCCCTTGGCGGCGCGGCTGAAGGCCCTGTCCTATCCCTTGCCGCCGGAGTTGGCGAACCTTCCCGCTCCTTGAGGCGGGCCCTTGGAATCTGCTAAAATCAGCGCACGGGCCTATAGCTCAGCTGGGAGAGCGCCTGCATGGCATTCGCTCCAGAGCGATTTTGCGGAAGCTTGATGATGTCGGTCTGAGCCCGTTCCTCAACGAGAAACCCGCCCAAGGCAGTGTGACCGCCATTGCCCGACTTTGTTCATTTCGGGTGTCCACTGGACACCCAGGTGGACACCTAAAGCAGGGACCGAATTGAAAGTCGTTTCACCGGATCGTTGCAGTCAATCGGCGCCCGTGCTGGTAGAGACTGATGAAATTGGCCGGGAAGAAGGCTCGTTGGGGAACCCACCCCATTTCCATTTAGAAGCACGCTGTGATTTCAGGGAATGAAGTGTGCAGGTTCCGATATCGAGAAAATTGTAATCTGATAATTCAAATAACTAGGATTTGGCGTGTTGGACACATTGAAATTCATTGGTTGCGCAAATCATTCTTGCCCAGCAGTTTTCATTAATGGAGATATCTGTGTTGAGTGAGGAGGCCGAAGATCAAGCGCGGCGAGCTCTTGTCGCAGAATTCGCTTCGTTTGAAATTCCAAGGCGTTTTGAAAAAATATTTTTAGAGTTGGAGTATGCGCCCTTCGAGCAAGTTTTGGCCAAAGCGGTAATGCAAATTGAATGTACTGCGCGCCCCCTTGAAGTGCGTGTATTTGAGTATGCTGCCGCATTCATTGCATTCTTGAAATCAATCATTACTTCCTCTCGCCCAAGGAACTTCACGGTTGGTGTTTTCCAGATCGGTATCGTTACATCTTTGAATTGGACTCGTAGTCGGGTGGGACCGTGGAGTTATTTCTGGCGTCTTATTCTCTTGGGAACTGATAGGGGCTCGGCCAGAATGTTTCGAATCGCAATTCGAAGGTCGGGTGCTAGGGACGGCGCACCAAACTGCCTAGAGCAATTCTCCAAATTTTATAATGGACGAGGAAGGCCACAGCAAAAGACTTTTATGTATTTGGAAATTCTGTCGATACTGGTTTCGCGAATCAATCGGATTTTAAATAGAACGGTAGTGCCCAATGAGATTTTTTCAGAAATCGATCGCCGAATTAATTCGCGCCT
This sequence comes from uncultured Elusimicrobia bacterium, assembly GCA_964358485.1. Lineage (GTDB taxonomy): Bacteria > Elusimicrobiota > Elusimicrobia > UBA1565 > UBA9628 > CAYHPY01. The sequence continues at coordinate 3,517 of CAYHPY010000128.1, read as the reverse complement.
TGATCGAATCCGTATTCTTATTAAATCGGGCTCTGATCTTGATGCAGTTGTAATGCTGGCCAGCGTTTCGACAAGCCAGGTTTTGTATGCCAAGTATTACGGCGGCGCGGAGGGGAGATTGCCTGTGTTGGATTCGCCCAGGCCTGTTGGATCCGAAATCAAGGTTGCTCTATATTCGGCCTTTATCGAAAAGCTCAATGCTGATGCCAGTATGCTGGTCGATGATTGCCCAATGCAAATTGAATGGCGGGGTGAAGAGATTCGCCCCAGAAATTCGGATCGAAAGTTCCGTGGCAAAGTCACGCTAGAATACGCCTTTGCCAATTCAATAAATATTCCGGCCCTCCAGATGGTTCAGACTTTGGGAATCGAGGCCTTTGTTCGCTACCTCCAAAGATGTGGTATTCGTCGCCCATTACCCCATACTCCACTCATTGCGCTTGGTCCGGTCGGCATGACCGGGGTTGAATTGCTGGCGACCCTTAGTCCTATCTTGAGTGATGGGTTACTTTCTTGGCCCAATACATTTAAAGAAGAAGCTGATGTTCCGCCCCCAAATGATGGAGAACGAGTTCTCTCCATTCGAACATTCCGAATAATGCGGGGTTTGCTTAAGTCAACAATTGCGAGCGGAACTGCAAGTTACTTGGCTACTCTTCAAAATCCCGGTCTCGGCGGCAAAACCGGCACGAGTGAGGGTGGTCGGGATTTTTGGTTTTTGGGGGCTATCGATGCGGACCGATATGGATTAGTTTGGATGGGGTATAAAGACGGCCGAAAGATTCAAGCCTTGGATGAGAAAGAGGCCTCGGCGAGCCGATTCGCAGTGCCTCTGTGGGCTGAACTTCTTGCGGCCTTACTGCAGTAGCTTTTGAAGTTTGCTGTGGATTAGATATATGACATATGCGCCAATGGTCCAAAATGCTGCGGAAATTAAATTGGTGACGATTCCTTTCCCATCCCACCAGGTGGGTGCTTGAAGATGCCCAAATTTGATGGCCAAATGGGCAAATAGGCCGGCGATGTTCCCGCCCAGGTGTCCAAGTGAAACATAAAGGGCGAAGAACATCGCCCGCATTAAATACAGCATTTTTAGACGGCTATATAGAATTTGATTTGTCTGGTCTGGGCAGTAAATCGAAGGCCATACTACGAGGAATGCTGTTAAAGCTCCTGTGGCACATCCATAAAATTCGGGAGTCCTATTGTAACCTAGATAGATGCTAAATGCGCCTACGAAGATTCCGCACACCGCTGGAATCAATGTCCGATATAAGATTCCAAACAGGCTGATATCTGAATCATATCCATCAAGCAATCTCCCGTACCAAAAGTAATGAGAGTACTTGAAGCGATTCTGGAGCTTTAGCAGTAATAGTGCCACCGCAGTAAAAATTAGGACAAGAAAGTGGTCATTCATTGCTATAGGTATCCTTTGGGGGGCATCCGGCGGGGTCGGCTGGCGTCAATCCTTTGGGCAATTGCTGTCCCATCTTCATAGTGCGAATACTGCCAAGGACAGCTTTAATCCTGGTTTTTTCCGGGCGGGGTCAATAATTCTCACTGGATGTGATTGCCGTTTCTATTTACGTTCGATGAGCCAATAGCAGGCCTCGATACCTTTTCTGGTGCGAGTATACACGTATTTTTTATCTGATTCAAACTCCACGGTGAGCAATTCCGGCTCAAGCTTCATTTTGCCGCCTCGGAGAGCTTGCGCTGGGATTGTGAATGTTTTGACAAGCTTGTCCTGAGCCAGCTTAAGGGCATCTTCGATCTTGATTTCACCTAATTCTGCGGACGGTTCCGGGCAATATTTGTGTACAAGGCGTTGAATTTGAATGGTTAGCAATTTCCCAATTAGGAGTCCGGTTGCCGTTAGAATTGGGTCATGGAGAATGATGTTGATGAGGCCATTTTCAGAACTCGCACCGTGTTCAAAACGATTCTTGCTGACCTGCGATTCCCACCCGTCTCCTTTCTCTTTGGCAAGGAGTTCCTCAACTTCTCTGGCTAGATTATAGAAGTCAGCCTCTTCAAGGCCGTCAATGGAAATCTGGTATTCGCCTACGCGTTCTGGTTTTGTGGAGCCGAAGTTCCAGTTTTCCAACTGGGCAAGTTCAATTGAAATTTGATCCATAGAATTTCCTATTGAAGAGCTATGTTTCCTGTGCCGGGTGGGTATGATACAAAACATTGCGTAACATCCACGCCGCCGTGATTCATGGGCACATCAACAAGTGTGCCGCTTGGTGGTTTTCACTTTGTTGATAGGCTGATACTACTGCTTCGGCCCCCTTTCCAATTGCTTTGCGGCGCGGCCAAAGGCTTCGCATCGCCACAACATTTAAGAATACCACCAGCCAGTGCGTTTATATGGTCACTGCGAACAAGCATCGCGCCGAAATATCTGACTACCTGTGCGACGAATACGAGTCTCTGAGAAAGAAGCTATCGTCCTTCGGGTTGCCGACCGACGGGCTGGAAAATACAGTTGGTCCAATGTTGTACAAGAAAGATGGCAATAAGCATCCTGACCCTCACATTAGGTATGTCATCCATTGCTTTGTGCGAGAGGAAAAGAAGATCGCTGCGTACGCGCTGGCCAGGAAATCATTGCTGTAGTTGTTTCTTATGTATGTCAATTATTTTTGAAAGGTTTAGATCTTGAGCAGAGATCATGAGGCCGTGGTCTCCGCTTAGATATGTTTCGCACAATGCTATGACCAACTCTTTGTTGCCCAAATGCACATTGGTCCTCTTAATTTTTGTTAGGGATTTCGTAAATCCAGATGTTGATATAAGTAGCCCGTCATCTGCGTGCTTTCTGACTATAATCTCAAATTTCCGAACAAAACCTCTTGAGACCTTCTCCCCAGAGATCCAGTGCTTCAACTCGACGAAATAAGTCTTCTTTGTGCCATTAGACTGGCAACGCAAAACAAGGTCCTTCCCGCCGTCCTTGCTAGGTGGTGTTAGAGTCACCTCGAACCCGATGCCGTGAAAAACCTCGGCCATTAACCTCTCAAATGAAAGCCAGTCAATTCCGGCGAGAAATCTTGCATCATCAACTATTTTCTCAATAAGAGCCCGGTGGACTGATTTGATGATGACAGTCGCTTCGTATTCCTCGGGCTCTTTCAGGGCACTTAAAGCAGTCGCCCACTTGGTCTGCCAAAAATGCCGGAAGTATTCGGTGAGAGTCTCGATAATCCTCCGATGGTCACCGTCCGAATATGCCTCCTCGCTTGGGAGATCATAAAATTTCTTCAAGTGCACCAAGGAGCTGCCGAAACAACGACTTATCAAAGTGCGCAGGGCTCTAATCTTCGGAGGCAGATCGGTCTCGCTCCGCACATCCGACAAGATGGGGAGTATGGGCTTTCCGCTGTCAATTGCATACTGCAGTTCCATCTCCACGAGTGTCATGCCATATACATTTTGGATCGCAGGCATGACCTCTCCGCAAATGAAAATGATGGCATCGGCAGTATCTATTAGTTGGGAGACCGGTTGA
>CAYHPY010000127.1:0-9774 GCA_964358485.1 uncultured Elusimicrobia bacterium | reverse complement strand
CAATCATGGCGTGATGATCCCCCAGCCGGTCATTAACAAGCTCATCGAGGGCCTGCGGCAAATGGGAAGCGTGTCCGCCGAGGCGTCCCTGGTCGCGTTGACCAAAACCGAGATCAAGGTTTTGGCTCTCCTGGGAAGGGGCAACGCGAACAAGGAAATCGCCGGCACTCTGGAATGCAGCGTTAAAACGATCAAAAACCACCTCAACAGCATGTTCCAAAAATTGGGGGTTTCCAACCGGACCGAAGCCGTGGTCAAGGGGATCGATCTGGGGCTCATTTCGGCGGAAAAGTCGGATTAAGAAGTTCTTATAAACAAACAATAATTCAATTGTTTCTTCGAAACAATTAGGTTATTGACTTCCCCCTAGTCCGGGGCTACACTAGGGTCAGCCTTCCATATATGCGACGAGCCCCGGCCCTTGCGCTTTTTATTTTTTCCTGGGGCCTGCTTTTTTCCCCCCTCCTCTCGGCCGCCCCGGCCTCCATCCGCGCCGGCGCCGGGCGTCCGGCCCCCCGGTTGACCCGGGGCCCGGTCACCCGCCTGATCGTCAAGTTCAAGGATCAGGCGCAGGCCAAGGCGCCGACCATCCCTAGCGGAAAAATGAAGGCTTTCAGCGGGCGGGCCGGGGTCGCCCTCAAGTTTCACCGCAAGATGTCCGGCAATGCCCACCTGCTCGCCCTCCCCCGCCCCATGAGCGGCGAGGAGGCCTTGGACGCGGCTGCGGCGGTGGCCTCCGACCCGTCGGTGGAGTACGCCGAGCCCGACGCTCGGATGTTTCCCATGGTGGTGCCCGACGACACGCTCTATTCCCTGCAATGGCATTACGGCTCCGCCCAGATCGCTCCGGGAGGCGCCAACGTCGAGGCGGCCTGGGACGTGACCAAGGGAAACGCCGCCCTGTCGATCGCGGTCCTGGACACCGGTTACGTGGACCACGGGGATCTCAGCCCGCGAATCGTGGGCGGCTACGATCTGGTTTCCCTGGACCCCGCCGGGGCCGGACCAAATTCCTGCGACAAGCCCGCGGCCGACTGCACCGCCAATGACGGGGGCGGCCGCGACGCGGACGCCCACGATCCGGGGGACTGGATCACCGCGGCCGAGGACGCGGGAACGACCAACGGCGGCTGGTACGGGGGCTGCGGCGCCTCCAACAGTTCGTGGCACGGCACGCACGTGGGAGGGACGATCGGGGCCATGACCAACAACTCGATCGGGGTCGCGGGGGTCAATTGGAACTCCAAGATCGTTCCCGTCCGGGTCCTGGGAAAATGCGGGGGAAACCTTTCGGACATCGCCGACGGAATCCGGTGGGCCGCGGGCGTCGACATCGGCGGCGGCGTTCCGGTCAACGCCAATCCCGCCAAGGTGATCAACCTGAGCCTGGGGGGCGACGGGGCCTGCGGCGCCACCTATCAAAACGCCGTCAACGAGGTGACGGGCTCTCCGTATTTCGCCACGGTGGTGATTTCCGCGGGCAACGACAACAAGGACACGTCCTTGGTCCGCCCCGGAAACTGCTCCGGAGTCATCACCGTCGCGGCCGTCGGCCGCAACGGAGAGCGCGCGCCCTACAGCAATTTCGGTTCCGGCATCGAGATCGCCGCCCCGGGCGGCAACATGGCGTCGTTGGCGGCCAACGGGGTCGGTTCCACCCTGAACACCGGCACCCAGGGGCCGACCGCCACTCCGGGCGGCGACGACTATGTTTATTACCAGGGCACCAGCATGGCCGCTCCCCACGTCGCCGGCATCGCCAGCCTCATGCTGTCGGTCAACGCCAATCTGACCCCGGCCCAGGTCGCCTCAAAAATGCAGTCGAGCGCCCGGGCCTTTCCAACCGGAACGGGCACCGACTGCACCACCAGCATCTGCGGCTCCGGCATCATCAACGCCCATGCCGCGGTCCTGGCGGCCGGAACCCGTCCCACCGCCTCCGCCGGGGTCGATCAGGTGGTCGTGTTCAACCAAGCCGTGACTCTGGACGGAACGGCCAGCACCGACGACGGCAGCATCGCTTCCTACGCCTGGACCAAGACTCAGGGTCCGGCCGTCACCTTGAGCGGGGCGGGAACTTCCGTAGCCTCCTTCACCGCCGATAAATCCGGGGTCTTCGTCTTCCAATTGACGGTCACCGACGATGTGGGACTGACCGGGGTGGATTACTCCACCGTCACCGTCAATATTCTGGCTCCCGCCTCGGTTTCGGCCGTGACCCAGGGGATCAGCTCGATCGCCTGGTCCTGGTCGGCCGTGAGCGGGGCGGCGTCCTATAAATTGTTTTTCTCGACCAACCCCGGGTATCAAATCGCCAACCCGGCCGGGAACTCCTACAACTTCACGGGCCTGCAGGCCAACTCCACTTTCAGCATGGTCGTGTACGGGGTCCGCGACGACGGGGTCAACGGCCCCGGGGCGGTGTCGCCGACGACAGCGACGCTGGCGGGCCTGCCCTCCCCGGGGACCACTTCGATCCACACGACAAGCGCGACCGTCTCCTTCACTCCGTCGGCCTCGGCCTCGGGCTATATCCTCATGGCCTCCACGGCCTCCAATTTCACGGGGGCCATCGTCTCCAGCGCCACCAACAACGGGGCCACGGCCGTCCTTCAGGTTTCGGGCCTTTCGGCCAGCACCAGCTATTACCTGCGGCTGGGTTCGGTCAATAAACTCGGGGGGGCCACCATGAGCGCCGCGGGCCTGCCGTCGCCGATCTTCACCAACACCAACGTGACGGCCCCGACGATCGCGGCGTTCGGCGGCGTCACTAAAAGCGAGATCCGCATGAATTGGTCCCAAGGCGCCAACCCCTCGAACCTGGCCTACCGGGCAGAGGCCTCCCAGGATCCGACCTTCGTCACGGGGGTTTCCAGCCAAACCGGGACGGACATTTTCACGGCTTTGTTCGGAGGCCTTGCCCCGAACGCCAGCTATTACTTCCGGGTCTGGGGGCAGACCGGACCCGCCGTCAGCACCGGGCCCGTCGCGACCTTGGGCCTGAGCCCTTCGACCGCCACCCCGGTGTTCTCCGGGGTTTTCGTGACGAGCCTGACGGCCAATTGGACCTCCGGGGGAAATCCCGCCGGCACTCGCTACGAGATCCAGCTCTCCTCGGCTTCCGATTTCCTCGGGGTCGTGGTTTCCAGCGCGGGGACGACGGCGGTCTCGGCGGGTTTCGTCGGCCTGGCGCCCAATACCTCGTATTACGCCCGCGTGCGGGCCATCGGGCACGGCGGGGCGGCCTCCCCAATCGAGTTCTTGGCCTTGGGCTCGACGGCCACCCTCGCCGTCGATCCCGCACACTCGGCCCCGTATTGGTCTTCCGTCTCCAGCGCGGGGCTGTCGGTCATTCTCTCGGCCGGGTCCAATCCCTCGGGGACCGCCTTCAACCTCCAACTTTCCAGCGCGGCCGGTTTTACGACCCTCACCGGCGAAGTTTCCGGAATTTTTACCGGGGCCACGGCGACGGCCTCCATCGCGGGGCTGGATTCCAACTGGAAGTTCTACTCCCGGGTCCGGGCGGTCAACCGCAACTCCATCCCCACGGCCTGGGTGGCCTCGGGCCTGAGCACCGCCACCTTCCCCGCCCCCCCTTCCGCGGCGCCGTCCTCCGATCAAATTTTCATCTCCAGCGTGACGCGCGGCTGGACCTTGGGTCCGAACAAGACCGGGACCACCTTCGAGGTCCGGACCGCGACCGATCCGGCCTTCGGAACCCTTTCCTTCTCGGAGACCACCGCGGGGCTGACCGGCAGTCCGACCCCGCTCTCGGCCAATACCACGCATTACACCCAGGTGCGCGCCCTGACCTTGGAGGCGGGCAACCCCCCCAGCGCCTGGCTGGATCTGTCTCCCCGCTCGACCCTGGTCGGGTCCGCCCCCACCGCCGCGAGTCCTTTCCTTTCGGTGACCTACACCAGCGCGACCGTGGTTTGGACCCCGTTGGCGGCGGCGCCGCAATCGGCCGCGGCGGAAGGTTATCTTCTCACCCTTTCGACGGCTTCAAATTTCGGCGGGGACCTGTTCCGGACGACGGTCTGGGGCGGATCCGTGGGTCAGGCCGGGATCACGGGTCTGCGCCACTCGACCACCTATTACCTGCGCATCGGCGCGCTCAATTGGGAAGGGGCCCAAACCTTCGCCAACTTCGGCTCCACCATGACGCTGATCCCCCAGCTTTCCTCCACGACCGTAAACGGGGCGGCGACCCTCACGGTCATTCCCCCCTACGCCCAGGCCTCCACCCTGCAGTTGGATGTGCCGGCGGGCGCGCTTCCTCCGGGGACCTCCCTGGAGCTCAACGCCAACGTCGAATTCGAGCTTCCCGCCCTTAAAAGCAATCAGGCCGCCATGACTTCCCTGGGCGACGGGGTGGGACTCAAAATCACCTCCAACGCGCAGCCGTTGAGCCCGGTGGCCATCGTCATGAAGCTCAATCTTCCCCTCGGGACCAACCCGCGGCGTCTGGCCTTGGCGCGCTATGACGAAGCCGCGGGTCAGTGGACTCTTCTCAAATCCCAGGTGGACGTCGGCAACGCCATCCTCACGGGCTGGACCAACCATTTCTCGTTTTTCGCCCCGTTCCTGGTGGACCCCGGATCCAACGTTCTGGACGTGAACATCTTCCCGATTCCCTGGGAGCCGGGCTCCAACGACGCGCTGCACAACTCCCCCGTTTTGACCTTCACCAAGCTTCCGGCCGAAGCCAGGGTGCGGATTTACAATATCACCGGAGAGCTCGTCGACGAGGTCACCGCGCCCCCCAACGGGGTGCTCGCCTGGGAAGGCACCAACCGCTATGGGCGCAAGGTCGGGTCTGGGACCTATATGGTCCTGATCGAATACGGCGGCCAACGGGCGGTCCGGAGGTTCGTGCTCATCCGATGAATGTGAAACGGTCGTGGGCGGCGGCCTTGGCCGGGACGCTTTTCCTGGCGCGGCCGGCGTACGCCATCGTGGAGGACATCGGGGCCGGAGCGGCCCATTTTCTGCTCATGGGGGCGGGCGCCCGCCCCCTTGGGATGGGGGAGGCGTATTCCGCGGTGGGCGAGGGCGCCGAGAGCATCTACTGGAACCCCGCGGGCCTGGCCCGGCTTTCCAAGCCGCAATTTCATTACAGCCGGGCCGAGACCATGCGCTTCATGCACCACGATTTTGCCGCCTACGCCCATCCCATCCCGAAATGGGGCGGGACCGTGGCCGGCTCGTTGGCTTACGTTCTTCAGGATTCCCTTCCGGTCATCACCAACGCCAACGCCACCGTGGGAAAATTCAGCCCCCACGCCGAAGTCGCGACGATCGCTTACGCCCAGTCCTTCAACCTGGACGCCTTCCATCCCGACCGGGACCGGGAGTATTTCCAGGAGAAATGGAACATTCCCGGCGTCAATCGTCCGCTGCGCCGCGCGGCCGAACCTTGGACGGGCCGCCTGTCGGCGGGCCTCGCCTTCAAGGTCATCCGAGAGACCCTCTACAACCGGGCGGCGACGGCGTTCGCCCTGGACGGAGGCGTGCTTTATCGCCCGTCCGGGATGGATCGGCTGGCGCTTTCCTTCGTTTTTCGAAACGCCGGAAGCCGGGTTCATTTCATCCGGGAGCATGAAGTCCTGCCGGTCGAAATCGAAGCGGGAGCCGCCTACGACAAGCGTTGGAAGCGCCATCGCCTTCTCAGCACGATCTCCGCCGTGGTCCCCTATCACGGGATGGGGCATGGAAAGCTCGGGTTGGAATATTCCCTGCCCCTGGCCCGGCTCACGCGGGTGGCGGTGAGAACGGGTTTTAAGTCCATGACGGTCCGAGACCTTCAGCCCATGAGCGGTCTGACCGCCGGGGTGGGGATCCAGCACCGGGCCCTATCCTTCGACGTCGGATTCCAGCCCCTGGCCCAGCTCGGCGAGGCCTACCGCCTCAGTCTTTCTTACCGCTGGTAGCTTTTCCTCCGGCGCGGATGCGCGTCAGGGCTTCCTCGGCGAAAGTCCGAACCCGGCTGTTGGGGGATTTCACGGCCTCCTCCAAAGTGGGAAGGGCGCGTTCGTCCTCCAATTGTCCCAAGGAGGAAATGACGGCCAGGTTGACCCTTTCGTCGGGATCCTTGGCCAGGCCGCAGAGCCAGCCCACCGCGCCGTCCCAGACCGGGGCAAAATCGGCCAAGGAGCGGATGGCGGCCACCCGGGAGTAATAGGCGTGGGGCGGACGCGAGGCTTTCTTGAGGATCTCCAGGACCTTCGGGTCCCTTCCGGCGGAGAGGCCCCCGATGGCGCCCGAGCGCAGGATGTCCCGGTAGGAGGGCTCTCCCAAGGTCTTGGCGAGCAGGGGCCGGTACCGCTCCAATTGGAGAGAACCCAAACCCCGGCAAGCGGCGGCCCGCACATGGTAGCTGGGGTCGCGCCGGGCCAGGTCCGCCAGCGCGGGGGCGCACTCCGGGCGGCCTTGCCCGGCCAGCTCTTCGGCGACGACCTTTCTCACCCGGGGGTGGGAGGTCTTGAGGAGGGAGCGAAGGGCCCGGTAGCCCGCCTCGGTGCGGATCGAGCCGAGCGAGCGGACCATCTCGCAGGCCGCTCCCCAGAATTTTTCCTTGCGCGCGGCGGCCGAGATCAGGGTCGCCGCCTCGGGATCTCCCCACCGGGCCACCTGGGCGGCGGCCGCGTGGCGGCTCCAGGCCGAGGCCCCTTTGAGCAGTTGCCGCCGCCACATCCGGTGCGGCAGGCGCAAGTCCAGGCGCTTGAGCAAAACGTGCTTCGGGTCGAGCTCCAGCGCTTCCGGCTCCGAAGGCAGGCGCCAGGAGAAGCGTTTCTCCCGATCGGAGAACGTCTCCTTGAATTCCCGTGTCCAGCCGCGCCCCGCCAGGCGGATTTTCAAGGGAAGCGAGTAGGCCGGGTTGGAATCGGAGACGTCCTGGGTCTGCATGAGCCACAGATGGGCCCGTTTGGCGGCCGGGTCCCAGCGGTAGCGGGCCCGCAGGGACGGATAGCCTCCCCGGAAGACCCATTGGTCGAAGAAGGAGCGCAGGTTCCTGCCGGTGGCTTCTTCGATGGCCTCCACCAGGTCCACGGTCTCGACGCTCTGATTGGAGTGCTTGCGGACGTAATGCCGAATGGACTTCCACCAAAGCTCGTCGCCCAGCTCGTGGCGGAGCATGTGGAGCACCCAAGCGCCTTTTTCGTAGGTGTGCCGGTCGAAGATGGTCCAGGGGGCCTTGAAGGTGTTGCAGACGATCGGGCGCCGGTAGCGCCGCGAGTCCTCGTCGAAATACACCCGGGCGTTCTGGAAAAGCTCATAATCGGCCTCGTCGGAGCCCTTGTCGTGGCCGGTGAAAAGCACCTCGAAATAGGTGGCGAATCCCTCGTTGAGCCAGGCGTGCGACCAATCCCGGCAGGTGACCAGGTCCCCGAACCATTGGTGGGCCAGCTCATGGGCCACGAGCAGGTCCAAATCGTTGTCGAGGGCGGCTTTTCGGTCGATGAGGACCGCGTCGGTCTGGGTGGTGCAGGTGGTGTGCTCCATGCCCCCCGGATACTCGGCGACCGCGACCTGGGCGTATTTCTCGTAGGGGTAGCGGACCCCGGTTTTTTTGGAGAAGTATTCCAGGGCTTTGGGCGTCTTGGCGAATCCAATCCGGGCCGCGCTCTCCCGGCCCTTTTCGCAGTAGTAAAGAACCGGGATGCCGTCCCAGGAGTCCTTGATTTCGGAGAACTTCCCGGCCGCCAGGCTGATGAGATAGATGCTGTGCGGCTGGCCCAGGCGCCAATGATAGGTGCTCCGGCTTCCTCGGTGGACGGTCTCGATGAGATTGCCGTTGGAGACGGCCATAAATCCCTTGGGGACCGTGATCCGCAGCTCGCTGGTGCATTTCTCGTGGGGGCTGTCGTGGCAGGGGAACCAATAGCGCGCGTCCTCGGGTTGGCTTTGGCTCCAGACCTGGACGGGATTGGACGGATTGTGGGGGCCGGGATAGACGAAATGCAGGCCCGACGGGGGACGCACGGCGCGATACCGCACGAGAATCCGGCACTCCTCGGAGGAGGCGAGCGCGGAGGGCAAGGTCACGGTGAGCTTTTCGCCGGCGAGCCGGAACGGGGCTTTCTTCCCGTCCACCAGCGCCGCCGAGACCTTGAGTCCGACCGCGTCGAATTCGACCTTGCGGACGCCGTCGCGGAAGGCCCGAACGGTGGTCTCGCAGGAGCCGGCGACGGAGCGGGCTTTGAAATCGACGGACAGCTCCAGCCGGACATGAAGGGTGTCCACGGAGCGGTCGGGGGCGTAGCGGGCGGTCTTACCCAGGAGAGCGGTCTTGAGATTTGGGCCGTCGTGGGCGGCGCCGGAAAGATGCAGGGATCGGCCGCAGGACAGGAATTCTTCGCGGGGCATGGGGGTTTTCTCCTAGGAGTACATGATAGGAATTTTGGGTTCGGGATGCCTAATGGCCGATAACGGCGCTCGGGAGAAGAAAGAAATTCCGGGAACGGAAGGCAGCTCGGCCGGAGGCCGAGTTCAAGCCCCCTGTTTCTGCTTGGACGCCGCCTCTTTGATGATCATCATCGCGATCTCGTTGCGCTGGATCTGGTTGGTCCCCTCGTAGATCTGGGTGATCTTGGCGTCCCGCATGTATTTCTCGATCGGGAAATCCCGCATGTAGCCGATCCCGCCGCACATCTGGACGCAGTCGGTGGTGACCTTCATGGCGGTGTCCGAGCACAGGACTTTGCACATCGCCGACTCCTTGGTCCAGCGTTGGGAGTCCAGGGAGACCATCTCGTCGTACACGATGGTGCCCCGTTCGACCGCCCGGTCGACGGCGGGCTTGAGGGCCTTGTCCATGGCGCGGGTCGTTGCGTAGAGCAAGGCGCGGGAGGCCTCGATCTGGGTCGCGCTGTCGGCCAGCATGTGCTGGATGGCCTGAAAACTCGAAACCGGAACGCCGAATTGCTTGCGGACCCGGACGTAGCCGAGGGTTTCGTCGAGCGCCCCCTGGGCGATGCCCAAGGCCTGCGCGGCCACGCCGGGCCGGGAAAAGTCGAAGGTCGTCTGGGCGACCCGCAGGCCGTGGCCTTCCTTATAGAGGACGTTGGCCTTGGGGATGCGGCAGTCCTTGAAAACCAGCTCATAGGTCGGGCTGGCGCGGATTCCCATCTTCTCCTCTTTTTTTCCGAAGGTAAATCCCGGGGTGCCTTTTTCCACGATGAAGGCCGTGATTCCCCGCGGGCCCTTGGCCGGGTTGGTGGAGGCGAAGACGACGTAGACTTCGGCGGCTTCTCCGCCGGAGCAAAAGTTCTTGAGTCCGTTGAGGACGTAGTGGTCCCCGTCGAGCTTGGCGAGGGCTTTGGTCCCGGTGGCGTCGGAGCCGGCGCCGGGCTCGGTGATGGCGAAGGCCCCTAGGCGCTTGCCCGACCCGAGGTCGGGGAGAAATTTTTTGCGCTGGTCGGCGTTTCCAAAAAGCAGGATCGGCGTGCCGCAAAGTCCGGAGGCCGAGATGCAGAGGGCGATCCCGCCGCAGGCCCGGGACAACTGCTCGACGACCAGGACCAATTCCAGGTTCCCCCCGCCCAGCCCCCCGTAGGCCTCGGGAAGGTACACTCCGAAAAGGTCCGCCTTGCGGATGTCTTCGACGACGGGCCAGGGAAATTCCTCGGTTCGATCGTAATGATCCCGGACCGGCTTGACCTTGGTTAGGGCGATCTCCCCCGCCAATTGAATTATGTCCTTTTGGGTGTCGGTCAGCTCGTAATCCATGGGGCTCTCCTTGGGTTCAATGATGGCCCGCGGCCAGGTGGT
>CAYHPY010000126.1:0-9912 GCA_964358485.1 uncultured Elusimicrobia bacterium | reverse complement strand
GGTGATTTCGTGGAAGGTGATCCGGCGGACTTTTTCGAGCGGCAGTTTCAGGATGTCCACGATGTGCCAGGCGATGGACTCCCCCTCCCGGTCATGGTCGGTGGCCAGATAAACGGTGGAGCACTTGGCCGCGATGTGCTTAAAATCATCCAGGATCTTCTTGGCCCGGGGAAGGACCACGTATTGCGGGGCGAAATCGTTGTCCACCTCGACGCCGATTTTCTTGGGCGGGAGGTCCCGGACGTGGCCGAAGGAACTGCGAACGGCGAACTTGCCCTTCAAAAAGCGGGCGATGGTCTTTTCCTTGGCGGGGGACTCGACGATGAGGAGGGGGGCGCCGTCGGCCTCGGTTTTTTTGGAGGGCTTGACGGCCTTGGGAACGGAACGCTTTTTGGACGGAACGGATTTGGGAACGGAACCGGCAACGGCATCGGGAACGGAACCGGGGACGGCATCGGGAACGGAACTGGAAACGGAATCAGGAACGGAAGAAGGGTTTCGGGCCTCCTTCGGTTTGGATTTTTTCCGGCCCGAAACCTTTTTATCGTCTGCCATATCGTTGTCCGGGAAAGGGAGAGATCAAGCCTTCCATTTCCATAGCGAAGAGTATACGGGAAAGGCGGGGCAAGTCAAGCCCCGTCCCCCGGCTCAGGCTTTCCACCGTCTGGGAGTCCGAGCCCAAGGATTCTAGAATTTTTCCACGCTCCCCATCGAGCCGAAGCGGGGCGGCGCTCCCCCCGGGGCCCGGCCGGACGCCGCAGGACGCGGGAAGCTCCTGCAAAACGTCGTCGATGGAGCACGTGAGGACCGCCCCATCGCGGAGCAATTGGTGGGGGGCGGCGCTCAAAGGAGAATCCGCCGGGCCGGGAACGGCGAAGATTCCCCGCCCCTGTCCGACCGCGTGCATGGCCGTGCCCAGGGAACCGGAACGGACCTCCCCCTCCACCACGACCGTCGCCCAGGAAAGGCCGGAGACGATCCGGTTGCGCCGGGGAAAATGCCAGGTTTCGGGCGAGGAATTCATGGGATATTCGCTGAGCAGGCAGCCCCCCGCGTCCACGATGCGGCGAGCCAGGGGTTCGTTCTCCGGGGGATAGATCCGGGCCAAACCCGAGCCGAGCACCGCCCAGGTCGCGCCCCCGCCTTCCAGGGCGCCTTGATGGGCCGCCGCGTCGATGCCCCGCGCCAAACCGCTGACGACGGCCAAGCCCGCCTTGACCGCTCCGCGCGCCAAGGTCCGGGCCATCCTCAGGCCGTACGGGGTGGGACGCCGGGAACCGACGACGGCCAAAGGGGCGGCCGGGGCCAGGGGGCCAAGGGCGTAGAGCACATCCGGAGCGTCGGCGACCTTCTCCAGCAGGACGGGGTATTCCGGGTCCCCCCGGAAGAGGAGCCTCGCGCCGGCGCGGTCCAAAGCTAGGACCTCGGCCTCCAAATCGAAGGGGCCGGGATGGGCGTTGCGGATCAGGCGGCGCGCTTTTTCGGGGGAAAGGGAGCTCAAAGCAATTCCTCGGCAAGCCCCCCGGGACGCAGGGAGGAGGGCTGGAAGGCTGATCCGCGGCGAAGGGCGGCCGAGGTTCGAGCCGGCGGGGCGGCGGTCGACCCGGGAGGGGAGCCGCCCCGGACGCCTTCAGGTTTGGCGTTGGCGGACGGGGCCGGCGCGAGCCCGACGAGCCTGCGCACCTCCCGGAAAACGGCCGGGTCCTTCCAGAGAGCCCCCCATTCCTCGGGGATTCGGCCCGCGGAGACGATCAACTCGGCGGGGTCCAATTCCAACGCCTTGGCCAGCCGCCGAAGAGTACCTTCCTCGGAAGGGGGGCTGCGCTTGCCCGCCAGGACTTTCGAGAAAAAGGAAGGGTCCAAACCGGCCTCCCGGCAGAGGCCGCGCAGGGACAGGCCGCGCTCGGCCATGGCGCGCGCGACGATCGCGGAAAAAGGGAAGGGAGGGGCGGAGGTCAAATTACGGGTGGTTGTAGTTGAGGCTGTCCAGGTTCGACTTCATGAGCTTGATGTCCTTGCCGTCCGGATATTCCTCGATGTAGCGGGCGGCGGCTTCCTTGGCCGTGCCCCATTCGCGCAGTTCCTGGGCGGTCAGGCAAAGTTTGACCAGGCCCTCCGGCGCGTATTGCGCGGTCGGGTAGTCCGCCAATTGCTGTTGGAAGGCCCCCTTGGCCTTGGTGTATTCTCCCTGCTGGTAATAGGTGAAGCCCACGTAATAATCGATCATCGGGGACCACTTGGGGTCCGGATGCTTCTTCGTATACTCGAGGGTGGTTTGAAGATAATCCTTCCCCCCGACGTATCTGCCGTAGCCGTAATAGACGGCGCAAATGACGATGACGACCGTCAGGTAGATTTTCACCGGTTATCCCCCCCGGGCTCCCCCGCCCTTTGGAGCAGGTCCGAGCTCTGCACCACCCCGGCCGCCCGCAGGACGATGAAGCGGCGCTTGCCCTTGCCGAGGGCCTCCCGGGCCGAGGCCTCGCCGACTCTTTGCAGGTACACGCGCCCCGTGTCGGCAACTCTTTCCGGACGGGCGGACCGGCGCAGGATCACAAAACGATCTCCCTGCGACACGGGCAGGCTCGGCGACAACTGCGCCTCGAAAACCTGGCCGGCAATCGCGAAGGTGTCCATCCCATCGGTGTCGAGCACCTCCCCTTGGGGCTGCCAGCCCTTGGGGTAGGCGACCCGGGGCTGATCGCCCGGAGAACTGGTCATGCCTCCGGGAATCTCCGAGGAAAGCGTGGTCTCATCGAGGGACTCGGGCATCTCCTCGGCGAATTTCACGGAATGGGGCCGCGGGCGGGGTTTCGGGGCCGGAGGCGGCGGAGGCGCGGGCGGGGGCTCGGGCGCCGTCGCGGGCACCGGCGCCGCCGTTTCGACGGGAGCGGGCGCCGGGGGCAGGAAGGATGAGGCCTCCGGTTCGGGCTCCGGAGGCAACTGGTCCTCGTCCGGGATGATCAGGACCTGCCCGGGGTAAATCCAATGGGGATCCTTGATGATCGCCCGGTTGGCTTCCTCCAGACGGCGCCAGAGGAAATGGTTGGAATAATAACGGCCCGCCAGGGCCCAAAGGTGCTCGCCGACGACCACCGTGTGGGTCCGGGGCGCCGCCGCCCCGGCCGCCGACGCCAAGGCGGAGGGCGGCCGGGACGGCTCCCCTACCGGGTGGACCGCCGAGGCCGAGCCGACCGCAAGGAAAAACGCCGCCACCGACGCCAGGATCATGATTTTCATTCTAGCAATTATTCCCCCGGGCGCAATTCACGATCCCTCCAAGGTCCCGAGCAGGCGGTCCACGCACCGAAAGAGGAGAGCCTCGGCCAGATGTCCGGAATCAACCCCGGGGGACTCCTCCAGGTCCGCGATGGTCCGGGCCACGCGCAGGACCCGGTCCAGGCTCCGCGCCGATAATGAGAACCGCTCGGCCGCCGCGCCCAACACCTTTAAAGCTTCGGCGTCCAAGGAGCAACAAACCGCCAATTCGCGGGCCCCCAGGAGGGCGTTGAGGGCGAACGCTCCGTTTTTTTGCCGGGCCCGCTGCCTGCGGCGTGCGCGCTCCACGCGCCCGCGGACCTCCGCGGAAGACGGCCGCCCCCCCTCCAATTTCGACCAGACCGAGAATTCCAGGGGCTCCAACTCCACCTGGATGTCGATCCGGTCCAAAAGCGGCCCCGACAGGCGGGAAAGATATTTCCTCACCTCGGGCGGCGTGCACCGGCACCAGCGGCGGGAGTGACCGCGCCAGCCGCACGGGCAGGGATTGGTGGCGGCGGCCAGGAGAAAACAGGCGGGATATTCCACGCTGGTTCGGGCCCTGGCGATCCGGACCAACCGGTCCTCCATCGGCTGACGGAGAGCTTCGAGCGCGTGCCGGGCGAAAAGGCCGAGCTCGTCCAGGAATAAGATCCCCCCATGGGCCAAGGAAACCTCACCCGGGCGGGAAGCGGGGCCTCCCCCCACCAAGGAGACCGAGGTCGCCGAATGGTGAGGCGCCCGGAAGGGAGCTTCCTTCATGAGGGTTCCCCCGGCCCCCCCCAGGAGAGCGTGAACTTGGGTCACCTCCAGGGAGGCTTCACGGGAGAGGCTCGGAAGCAGGGACGGCAGGCGCCGGGCCAGCATGGATTTTCCGGCGCCGGGCGGGCCGACCATAAGGATGTTGTGGCCCCCGGCGACGGCCACTTCCAAGGCGCGCTTGGCGAGGGCTTGGCCTTTGACGTCGGAAAGGTCCAGAACGGAACCAACGGCAACGGGTGAAGGAACGGAATTTAGGGCAATGGAAAAAATTGGGGATTCTTGCCCGGCCGGGGGCCGGGCAAGAATTAAAAGAACCTCACGGAGGCTTGCGGCCGCCTCCGTGGCGCAACCAGAGGCCCGGGCCTCGGCGGCGTTGGCCGCCGGCACGATCAGCCGCCCCCACCCCTGCGCCCGCGCCCGGGCCGCCATGGCCAGCATCCCCCGGACCGGGCGCAGGCTTCCGTCCAAGGCCAGCTCGCCGATGAAGGCGGTCCGCCGGGCCCAGTCCCCGGGAGGGGTCTGCCCCGTCGCGGCCAGAAACGCCACCGCGATGGGGAGGTCGAAATGGGTTCCCTCCTTGCGCTCCTGAGCCGGAGCCAGGTTCACCGTCACCTTGCGCTGAGGAAAGGCGAAGCCCGAATTGCGCAGGGCGGCGAAAACCCGCTCCCGGGATTCCTTGACCGCCCCGTCGGGCAGGCCCACCATATTGAACGCCGGAAGGCCGTTGGCCAGGTCCAATTCGACCAGGACCGGAAAGCCCACCAAGCCCCGCAAAGCCATGGTGGCGATCTGGGCGGGATTGGGCGGGCGATGATCCAGGGTCGGGGCGTCCATACCCTTATATACGAGCGAGGGCGTGGTTTTGTTCCGAAAGATCGTCGGTAGGGGGGGGCGGAGGATTGGATGCGGTCACTAAGGAAGGACGGCGCCCGGAGCCAGGCGCTTGACGGAGATCCTTCCGGGCGCCCGACTAAGGGGGGTCCAGTAGGAAACGCCCAGCACCTCGGGGCCCGCCGTCCTGGAATCCGAAAACGAGACGGCGTAGTCGAAACGCTGGCTGGTCAGCCATTCCCAATACCCGATCCGCTCCAGGGGCTTGGCCGCCTTTAGCCGGCGCATGTTGGCCTCGTAAACGTGAAAACCGCACCAATCCAAACCGTTGAAGATCCGTTCGGCGGGAATTCCCAATCGGACCGCGGCCCTCCCGGCGGCCCACTTGGCGTCGTTCCAGTTCAGGTAGTCCCAAGTCCCGGCCAGAGACCAGGCAAACATTGCCGCCCCCGCCAGCAAGGCGGCCAAGGACGAGGCGCTCCCCCCCGCGCGAGAATGGCGCAAAGCCTGACATCCCCACACGACGGCCAAAGGGACAATGGGGAGCATGTAGCGGTCGGTGTAAATGGCTCCCGGAAGCATCGCGGCAAATTGCAGGAGGCAGGGAAGGCGCATGACCGCGACGCCTTCGTCCTTCCACGCGGCCTTGAGCTCGGGCCAGCGCCCCAACCAGCCGAAAATCGCCGCCGCCGCCGCGGCGACCAGGGCGGGACGAAACCAGGCCGCCGCAAGCACGCCGCCCGCCTTGGCGCTCATGGCGGAAATGTCCGGAGATCCCAAGCCTCCCGGATAAATGATGCCCATGTTGAATAGCGGCTCCGAACCGAGCAGAAGGGGCGCCAGCAAACCCGCCGCGCCCAAAGCGGCCCCTCGGGACGGCGCCCTGAATCCATCCGCGTTGAGGGCGAGCAGTTGCGGCACGGAAAACAGGGCGCAATAGAGAACCCCGGCGCCGCTCCTAAAATAAAGGTTCCAGGCCAATTTCAGAGGCTCCGCCAGCCCGGCCGAAGTGGCTTGGCGGTAGATTTCGAAAGTCAAAGTGCTGCCGTGGATGAAGTGGAACCAATATTGGTGAACGGCCAGCGTCGCCGCCGGAAGCGCGAGGAGCAGGACCCCGCGCTTTGGGGTTAATTTCCCCCGGAGCAGGAGATGAAGCGCCAGCCCCACCGGGATGAGGACGCCGATCTGCCGAACCAGGTAAGCCAGGCTGGCCGCGGCCGAACAGGCGGCCCACCAAACGGGGCGATCCGTCTTTTCGGCCCGGCGGCCCAGGGCCAACGCGGCGAGCGTCAAGGCCAGATGAGGAACGTCCGTCAGAAAAGTGAAGGAAAGAAGGAAAAAAAGCGGGTTGGCCGTCAAAAGGAAGGGCGGGCTCAGGATGGGATGGATTTTTCGGGGCTCATCCGGAAAAAATTCCCCCATCAGGAACATAGCGAGAAAAGCCAGGAAAAGGGTTGATAGCCGCAAAGTCGAATGGCTCAGCCCCAGAACCATCGAAAACATGGCGCCCCAAAGACTCTGAAAAATCAAACTGGCGCTCGTGTAATCCAAGACCCTCAACGAAGCGTCGTCGACCAGGTGCTTGACGGAAAGAAAGTAAGCCCAGTCATCCTGCAGGGGAAAATCCCGAATGGGATCAAGAATCCAAACGGCGGCGAAAAACACCGCCGCCGCCCAGAAGGCCGAGGGAAGATCCGCCCGGAGGATTTTCAAGGGGCCGTTGTTTTGTTCCCGCCCGAGACGAAGCGGGGCCCTACTTCCCGGGGCTCATGATTCGGTCGGCCCGCCCGGCCGCCGGGACGATGAAGATGAAGCGGGTCTGCCCGGGGTCGCACTCGAACCAGATCTTGCCCCCGTGCTTGGTGATGATCTCCCGGGCGATGGCCAGGCCCAAGCCGGTCCCGGGGGCGGCCACCTCCGTCCGGTTGCGGGCGCGGTAGAACTTCTCGAAGATCCGCTCCCGGTCCTCCACGGGAATGCCGATCCCGTCGTCGGCCACCGTCACCATCACGAACTCGCCCTTATCCAGGGCCGTGAGCCGGACCTTTCCCGAGGGACGAGTGAACTTGATGGCGTTGGAGAGCAGGTTGTCCACGCACAGGGTCAGCCAGCGCTCGTCGCACACGATGGGCGGCAGTTTGCCCAGCTCGCAGGTGACCGTCTTGCCCCCCTCCTCGGCGGCGGGAAGGTGGTTGTCCACGCTCGCCCGGAGCAGGGGCTCGAGAGTCTGAGGCTGAAGATCCATCTTGACCCCGCCTTCGAGCCGGGAAATGTCCAGGAGGTCGGCCACCAGGCCGGCCAAGCGCTTGGCGGCCGCCTTGGCGATGTTCAGGAATTTGGCCTGCTGTTCGGAGAGCTTGCCGGTCTCGCCCTCCAGCATCACGGTCAAAAAACCCATGATGGTGGTCAGCGGGGTCTTGAACTCATGGCTGACCGTGGAGACGAAATCGTCCTTCATGTGATTGAGGGAGGTGAGCTGGTCGGCCGTGTCCGAAAGGCGCCGGTTGAGCATGGCGGTTTGGATGAGGACGGCGGCCTCGTCGGCGATGGCCCGGACCAGGTCCAAATGCTCGCGCCGGAACAAATCCTTGCGGCGGCTGCCGACCCGGATCACGCCAATGGACCGGCCCTCCAGCCCCAGGGGCGCCACGATCAGGGAATGGATTTTCAGCAGGCGCGGATACATGGGGTTGACCAACGGGTCGCTTTGGGCGTCCCCGCTCAAAAAGGCCTCGCCGCTGCGGAACACCCGCACCGAGGAGGAGGTCGCGTCGTTCAAGGATACCCGGTAAAGGAGGTCCTCCGTTTCGATGCCGTAGGCCCCGGACTGGGTGACCAACTCCCCGGTGGATTCGTCCGCCAAAAGGAAGGCGGCCATGTCGGCGTCCACCGCCTTGGCCACGATGGCCACGATGGCGCTGAGGGCGGATTGGGTCTGGGCCGTGCTGGAGGAAAGGGTCGTGGCCACGTCCTGGAGCGCGCGCATCTCCCGGGATTTCTGGATCAGGCGGGAGTGGGTCTGGTTGAGATCCTCCAAGGCCGCGGAAAGCCCTCCCTTCAGGGATTCGCTGGCGTTGGAAAGACGGGTCCGCTCGTCGACGCCGGCCGCCACGGCGCCGGCGCAATGGCGCAGGACTTCCCAATATGGAGCCATGGCGTCCAGGTCCGGCCCCGCTGATTGGGGACCGGCCGCCACGAGCAGGCCCTGGGTCCCTCCGGGCTTGCCCCAGGGCACCACCAACACCCTCCCCAAGCCCTGGAGCCGGGCCGCCTCCGCCAGAGAGTCGTCGTCTCCGGCCCTGGCCTGCCGGACTTCCCCCCGGGACAACGCCTCGCGCAAAATCCGGGAATCGTCGCAGGCCGCCAACGCCGGAGAGGCCGCGTCCCCGCCCCGGTGCGCCAGCGCAGCGTAGCCGCCGCTTTCCTGCTGGACCAGCCACCAGAGGCGCAGGCCGGGCAGGCGCCGATGAAGGGCCCCGACGGCGCGCTGGCCCGTCTCGGCGACGGCGGAGCCGGAGCTTCCTTCCAGGGAGAAATCCACGACCTCCATGACGAAGTCTTTGACGTCGGCGGCTTTGGCCAGGTCCGAGGCCAGCTGGCGCTCGACCGGCAGAATGCGCCAGAACCGCATGTACCAGTAGGCGGCGAAGCCGAACACCGCCGCGGTCAGGCCGAGGCAGGCTCCGAATTCGACGGGCTGGAGCTCGATCATTCCGTTTTTCCCGCCTGAAAATCCAAATGGGCCCGGAAGAAATTGGCCTTGGACAGCAAACCCCCGGGGGGAATCCATGAGAAGGCGACGTCCTGGCTCTCCACGATGTGTCCGACGGCGTGCGCGAAATCCCCGGCCTTGGCCGCGAGCGCCGCCGCCAGGGGCGGCCCCACCAGGAGGACGGCGTCCGCCCCGCAAAGCCGGGCGGCTTCCCCGATCTGGAACGGAATCCCGAAAGGCTGGTCCGCGTCGTAGGTCTGGAGCAGGACATGCCGGTAGGACAGTTCCTTGTCGTAGGGAGGCCGGGTCTCGTGAAAGCGGGACACCACCCAGGTCATCAAGGCCTCGTGGGCCTTGGGGAGGAATATGGCCAGGTTCTTGGCCGTTTTCCCGGGCGGCGGGGGCGCGAATTTCGCGGCCGCGTCGATCTCGGGCGCCGTCGGAAGCTCCTGGCCTTCCGGCCCGGCGTCGCTGGTGAAAATCTCGGAAAGGATCTTGTCCATCGGCGTGGGCTCCCCGACGGCCTCCCGGAGCGCTTTGATGGTCAAAAGCCGCTTGGCCCACCGCTTGCAATCGGCCTGCTTGTCCGCGATTTTATCCATGAACACGCTAACTTCGTCCTGGGTGAACTCCACCCCGGCGCGGCTGAAAGCGGAGGTCATCATGTCCCGCCGCGGCTCCGCGGCGGGGGCCTTGAGATCCACCGACCAGCCCTTGGCGAGCGATATTTTGAGCGCCTCCTCCATCGAGGCCAACGACCGCGCGGGATAAAGCGAGGTGAACACCACCTGGAGGCCGCTCTTGAAATAATGGGCGAAGATCTGGCCCAGGAACGCCTGGTTTTTATCGTTGACGGCCAGCAAATGAAGATCATCGACAAGGAGGGCCTTGGCCGCCTTGAGTTCGGCTTCCAGTTCGGGAAGCTTGTTGTCGGCGGCGGCCAAGGTGGCGGCTCCGGCCAAGCGGGTCCCCGAGGTCAGGATCACGCGGGCGTCCGCGAGGGCCTTCTTGAGACCGGCGCCGATCGCCGCGATCATGTGGGATTTTCCCACGCCCGCGGGGCCGTACAGAAAGAGAGGATTGTACATGCTCCCGGGCGAGCCGATCGCGGAAGTGGACGCGGCGTGGGCGAAACGGTTGAAGGCCCCGACCTGGAGGGACTCGAAATCCCGCTTGGGATCCAATGGAATCTCCAAGCCCCACAGGGGACGGGGCGGCCGGGCCTGGGCCGGCACGGCGGCGGGGACCGCCGCCGGAGGGGGCGGGGGGGGGGCGGGGACGGGTGCCGGCGCAGGGGTCGGGGGCGGCGGAGGGAGCGGGGCGGGGGTCGGGTCCCTCTTGTTTTGGGG
>CAYHPY010000125.1:0-9919 GCA_964358485.1 uncultured Elusimicrobia bacterium | reverse complement strand
TAGCCCGCTTTTCGGAAGTCCGACCCCCATTCCGCCAGTGAAACCCCCGTTTCCCCTTTCCCGTCAAGCTCCCCAAAAAGCGCCCCGCGATCACCAACCCCCCTTTTTCCCACCGCGCCCGGCGGGGCTCGTAGGCCCGCGCGGAGGCGGGCGGGGAATGGAGATTCACTCCCCTGAATACGATTGAATACTGATTATTGTTTCTTATCCTCGTCGAGCCTCAGCCTTCCCAGGACGCGGATGTCCAGCACGCCGGGCCGCGGCGCTTTGAGGTTGCCCATCTTGTACACCGCCTCGGTGACGTTGCGGACCTGGTCGAGGATTTCGGGCAGGTCGCGGCCGCCCGTGATCTCGCGGATGCGCCGGCCGGCGGTGACCGGGTCCATCTTGCTCTCGCCGAAGGCGCTGAGAACCTGCTTGAGCTCCTCGAACTGCGCGGCGGTGCGCTTTAAGCCCTCCGCGGAGAGCCCCTTGCCGGCCTGCGCGGAACTGATGAGCGGGATGACCTTCTTGTCGAGCTCCTTGGCCAGGCCGCGGCTGGCCTCCTGAAAGCCCTGGAAGGACTTGAGGTCCGCGCGGTTGAGCATCTCCAGGCCCTTGTACTCGATGGTGCGCGCCGTCTGCTCGCCCCACATCGCGTTGAGCCGCCTGACGTTATCCGGGTCCTTGAGGTTCGAGAGGACATTGAGGTCGACGAAAGCCTCGGGGTGCGCCTTGGTCGTGAACTCGGCGAAGGAGCTGGTGGCGCTGCGGCCGTTGGTGGCCTCATGGTAGGCCGCCTCGAAAGCTTCCTTCCCATCCTTTTGAAGGGCGCCCTCGCCGACTGCCTGGCCGTTCCGGGTGAGCCAGGCGTTGCGCTTGACGGTCTTGACGCCATCCGCGCCCATGCTCTCCACAAGCGCCGCCTTGCTCACGACGCCCCAGTCATGGTCCATGCCGAAGCTCCCCTTGCTGCTGGCGTTGCGGAACTCCTGGAACTTCAGCTCATCGACGTTGTAGCCTTTGGCGCGGAGCTTCTCCAGGGCTATTTTGTGGGTCTTCTCGTAAGTCTGCCCCATCAGCCGCTCCTGGGCCTGCGCGGCCAGCGGGTCGCCGCCGTGTTTTAGGAAGCTCTTGGCCGCGTAATTCTCGTTAACCGCGGCCGCCTTGGCGATCGCCTTGCGCTCGAACTCCGCGATCGCCTCCTGGGGAAGACCGGAAGCGCGGGCCTGGATCAACTCGTGCTCCGCCTGCCGCACTTGCGCCGCGAGCCTGCGGCCCTCCTCCGCGCTCTTGCGAAACTCAGCCACGGTAACGGCCTCGCCCGCGCTCAGCGCCGCGCGGGCGGCGCTTCCGGCGGTCTGCGTCGCCGCTTTCTCCATGCCTCGCAGCAGCGAGCCGATCCTAGGCACGCCCCACTCGACAAGCGTATTGAGGGCCAGCGCCGTGCCGACTCGCTCCCCGGCCCCGGTCACTCCGCCCTGGCTCAACAGCCCACCCTTCTCATAGCCGTCGTAGGCCTCCGCGGCATAGTAGCCTCCCAAGGAGTACCAGGACGCGGCCTGCTTGACCGCCTCCACGGGTCCGTCGGTGACGTAGTTGGTGACTCCCGCGTAGATCGAGGCCGCTGAATTGCCGAAGACCACCATGGTCGCCATGTTCCCGCCGGTTTTTGCCGCCTGCAGGTAGAAGAGGGCGCGGTCCGCCGCCTGAATCTCCTGCCGGGCCCGCGCCCCCTCGATGTAGCCTTCCACCTTGTTGAGCAGGGCTTCCCGGAGGGGTCCGACATTGGTCGTGTCCCCTTTGACTACATCGCCGGCGTTGATTTTCTTGGCGATCAGGGCCCGCGCCTTCTCCGCCTCGCCCTCGGGCAAGAACGCGGCCAGCCGCTCAAGTTCCGCCACCTGGTGCTGGGCCTGGAGCATTCGCTCCTGGCCCGCGTAGATGTTGGAGACGAACTGCCTCTGGATGTAGTCGTCCGCCTCGGTGCGGGTGTGGACGTATTGCCCGGTCTGGATGGACGCGATGAGGTCCCCCTCCGCCTGCGCGTTGGAGCGGAGGTTTCGGATGCGAAACTCCAAGTCGCCGCGCCGCGTGTCGTCTCTCTCCCCCGCCAGGGCCTCCAACTCGGCGGCGATGTTGCGCTTGATGATCTGGATGTTCATCTCGTGGAAATGGACCGCTTCCCGCCTGGCCGCCTCCGGGTCGCAGACAAAGCGCTGATCGTCGGATTGGTCCCCGGTCGCCTGGTCCCGCGCCTCAGCCATGGCCTGAGCCTCATCGGCGTTCCTGGCCAGGCGGTAGAAATAGGTGTATTCCAAGCCTCCCCAGCCCCGCGTGAGCCCATCGGACGATGCGCCCGGGCCAACCCGGACCCCCACTGTGATGGCGCGCCCTCCTTGAGCGCGGTAGTGCTCGGCGTACCGCGCGGCCGCCGCCGGGTCTTTTCCGAACATGCGCTCGGCCCAGTGAGAGTCCTGGAGGTTGACGGTCTTGCTGCAGGATTGACTGAGCTTCTCCTCCTCTCCCGCCATCGGGTTCCCTGCGCCGGCCTCCTCGCAAGCCGAGCACTCGCAATCCTCCGTTGTCCAATTGTAGTGATCCGCGAATTCGACCCTGCCCAGGACCCGGACCTGGGCGACCGGACACGGAAGTCGGGATATTTGGGAGGCGCAAGACAGCGTAAAGCTCCCATCCCACTTCACGGTCTTGGGAGGCGGGCTCCAGGTCAGGTCAGCGGTCCGGACGACGGTACTCGGCGTATTCATCGCAGAATACTCGGCGTAGGTCGAACTGAAGGAGTCGTCGCCATGACGCATCTCGACCTTCCCCGTGGATATGAATTTTGCGCCCCTGTACATTTCCGGGCGGCGGTTTGGGGTCTCGAAGGTGAATATTCTTTCCGGCTGGAAAATTTTTTTTCGCACTTCCTGCAGGACCCACACCCCATCGCCCTTCTCGACCTCTTCCTTCGGGACCAGCTTGCGCATGACGGCCACGGCGTCGTCGTGCTTTTTCCTGCCCCGCTTGCGGGCGGCGGCGGGCTCGGGCGGGTCGCCCAAGGCCTCGATGGCGGCCGTGACCTGTGCGAGCCTGCCGTTGAGGCCGTCCAGGACGCTCTTTTGGTGCTGAGCCACGGCCAGGACCTCTTGGGCGCCGGCGGGCAGTTCCTGAGCGGCCGCCACCATGGCTTGCATCCAGGCGGCCTCGAACTCCTGGCTGGCGCGATAGATGGCCTCGCGCAGGGAGAGGAACTCGGCCAGGAGCGGGTTGAGCTTATTGAAGTAGGCCACCGCCTCGGCGGTCGGGAACTCAAAGTGCGGCGTCCACTTCTTCTCGAATCTAATATTCTGGTCGGGAGTCATTCGGCCGTAGACCAGGCGCATGACCTCGCGGGCCGCGATGACCACCGCGTGGTAGTCGGACGCGGTCAAACGGCGGATGTCCAGCGGCTGCCGCAGTTCCAGGGGCACGGCGGCCGGCAGAGGGGCATCCGGGACGATCTGCCGGGAGGGGCGCGGCGGAGCAAGCGGGGCGGCCGGCCGAGGGGCCGGCACGGGCGCGCTCTTGGCCGGCTCGCGGTCCTTGGCGTGATTTGCTTCCTCGCGGTCCAGCCCCTCCATGGCCTCGTCGAACCTGGATCTGGAGGGTTGCGCCCGGACGAGGCCGGGCATCGAGCACAAGAGCGTCCCGAGGAGCAGCGATGGCAGGAATGCCGACAAGAAACGCCGGAAGTCGATGGCCGCCTTCGGGCGTTCGCCGATCCCCGCGGCCATTATCTTCTCACTCGGCCGCGCCCGCTTTGGTGAGGAGTTCGATCACCAGCCGATTGGATCTGCCCCGCCTGTTCGCCAAACCGAGGGCGGTAAATCCGGCGCGGGACTTCAGACGGAAATCGGCGCCGTGTTCAAGAAGGCAATTGACGATATCCGCGTCCATCCTCCCCGCGGCGGACATCAGCGGGGTGAATCCATCCTTGTCGGCCGCGTTCACATCCGCGCCCGCGTCGACCAGGAGCTTCACGATCTCCGCGCTGGCCACCTGGGTCGCGAAATACAGGATGTTCCCGTTCGCCAGGGAGTAGCGCACGCCGAGGTCGGGCTTCGCCGTCAAGATGAGCGCCACCATCTCGCGGTTGAGTCCCTTGACCGCGTGGTAAAGCGCGGTGCGCCCCTCATAGCCCCGGGCGTTCACGTTCTGGCCGGCTCCCCGCGCGAGCAGCGCCCTCACTGCCTCCAGGTTCCCGTCCACCCGGCCCGCCTGGTTCTGGACAGCCTCGAAAAGCGGGGTCGGCGAGCCATGCCCCTCGGCCACGACCAGCGGATCAGCCCCCGCGTCTATCAGCGCCGATATCATCGCGGCCTGCCGTTCTCCGGTAAGATTGGCGAGCTTCTCGCTTCCATTCACCTGCCACAGGACGGTGATGCCGGGCCCCGACTCTTCCTTGCGAAGATTGGGATCGGCGCGGCGTGAAAGAAGGAGCTTCACGATCTCGAGGCGCCCATGTCCGGCCGCATACATGAGCGCGGTCTGATTGAACAGGCCGCGCTCATTCACCTTGCCGCCCTTGTCGAGCCAGGCCTTCACCTTGGAGATATCGCCGTCATCGATCGCGCGTTCCGGCACCGGCGCATTCGCCTGGGCCCCGCCCGACACGGGGCCCAGCGCCAACATCAGCAGCATCCACCAGCCGATCGGTCGCAATCCGTTCCGTGCGCGGCGCATTCGTCCTCCGGCGCGTCTTCCATGACCTTGGGAGAGAGTCCCCAACCTGAAGCAATGAGCTTATAATAGGCATAATGCCAAAGCACAGTCTTTTGCCTGATCCAAAAAAGAAAAGCCCTCCTTTCGGAGGGCTTCCTACAAAACGGCTGCCCGGATTGGACAAGCTGCGCAACTGGCTGCGCGACCCCAGGAGCATAGTCCGGGGAATTGCCGAGCTGGAATCGATGAAATCCTTTCAGAAGGCACCCCCGAACTCCTCCCGCGGAATAAATTCTCCAGGGTGACAAATCGGAAAAGTTCCAGCCCTTGGCCGGCGAGCCGGGCGTGCGATGAGGGCCCGAATTCAACAGGAATCGCCCCCGGTCAAGCCGAGGACGTCATCACGCCCCTCAACGTGCGGGACCCCACCTCGCTGGTGATGGGCCTCCCGGGGCGCTGATTAAACGGCCCGGGGCTTGAAGGTCTCGGGGACCGTAATTGCCCGGCCAAGGCGATGGCCGCGAATTTGTCGTGGAGAATAAAATCACCTTCACCGGTGAAAGTGATTTTGTCACCCACGACATAATCCCAAGCGAATCCCCAGCGCATGATGGTGTGCCGGGTCTGGATCATGTCGGAAAGGCCCAGCAGGATCAAGGGACCGGCCAGAAGGGCGAGGAAATAGACCGGGGGCCAGAAATGCCCGGCCAGGGCGATGGCGGCGGCGCCCGCGGCCGAGCCCGCCAGGAAGATTTTTCGCACCGACATGGGCGTTAATCCGGCTAGGCTTCGATGGATTTGCGGTCTTCGCTGGTCCGCAGGCGGCTCTTGTCGGAAAACCGGAAGACCGTCACCTGCTTCTGCTGCTGCAGTTGGGCGTAGAGCTCGGCGAGGAAGTGCCCGAGAACCCGCAGGCGCTCCAGCTGCGCTTCGTCGGCGTTGACGGCCAATCGGTCGACCAGCCTGATTTGGTCCTGCAGATTCGGCAGGCCGATCACGATTTTGGCGTGAGGAGATGGGGACTTTGTCATGCCTTGCACTATACCAGTTTGCCGCGCCGGGTGGGAGGCTTTCCGGCTCAAAAGCGAGTCAAACTTGACGGGCGACGGGAAACGGGGTAAACTGCCTGCGATGACGGCCTACCTTCTCTCCATGGCGCTCGCCTTAACGATGCAGGCCTCCGCCGGCCCCGCGGCAAGTCCGGTCGGAGAGGGCGCCCAAAGGCTGGTTGTTCCGGCCCTCCGCCGGGCCCAATCCACCTGGAAGCAAGACGCCTGCCTTAGCGCCTTGACGGTGCACCTCAACCATTTCGTGGATGTCCTGGCCCCGGGAAGCATGAAGCGGCTGTTCTTGGATTCATTCCACTTCGAGTTCTACTCGGCCGGGGCGCCCGAGAGGATCATCCTTTCGATCAAGGAGTTTCGCAATCCGGCCGAGGATCCATCCTCCGGCGAATTCAGCGAAAACCGCCGGGACCAGGGCGGCCCGGCCGCCTGCCTGACGGAGCTTACGGTCGACAGCGGCGCGGCCCTGGAGTTGGCCCGAAAATACGGACTCACCGTTTCGATCCCCAAGGATCCTCCCGAAAAAAACGACGAGCATTACGAATACAACCTTCAGCTCTACCGATCGACCCTGAAGGGAAAGGCCCGCACCGCGTGGACCATCGGTTCGAGCCGCCATCGGGGCACGACGCTGATCCGAACCGAAGGCATCCTGGACATCGACGCGGCGACGGGCGCCTTGATCGGCTGGGACCCCAAATACCGCCCCCGTAAGCGCTAAGACATTTAAGAGATTCTCGCCCCCTTTTCCGAAGCCCTCCCCCCATTCCGCTGGGAATCACCAGGACCACTTGACGATATTGCCCGGCCAAGGCGCTGGCCGCGAATTTATCGTGGAGAATAAAATCACCTTCGGCGGTGAAGGTAATTTTGTCGCCGACGACATAATCCCAAGCGACGCCCCCGCGCAATATGGCGATCCTCAAGCCCGATCATTCCTCCAACCAGACGGCAAGGCGCCCGGCGGACGCTCTGCCGGGCGCGTCTGGCGGCCCCCTGGAAAAAACCCGAAATCCCCCCTATACTAAGGGAGGTGGATTCCCCCCAACAGCCGCCGCCGGGAGGCTGGAAGTTTAAAATCAAGTCCCTGGTCTCCGCGCTTTCCCAGGAGGGCCTCAAGGAGTCCCTGGCGCCCGCCGCCCTCCTGGCGGCCGGCTCCCTGGTGATCCTGGCCGATCATCCCCTATCTCGGCTGAACTTCCTCTTTGTCCCCGTGGTCCTCATGGGCTATTTTTACGGGCGGCGTTGGGCCCTCGGAACGGCGGCCCTGTGCGTGCTGGCGGCCGGATTCTATTTCACCCGGCACCCCGCCGAAGTCGCCGTGGGGGTCGGCGAGCGGGGACTTCCCTTCCATTTCACCCTCTGGAGCCTGCTGTTGCTGGGCGCCGCCGCCCTGGTCGGAAACCTCATGGCCGAGCTCAAAAAACGCCAAGAGAAAGCCTCCCGGACCATCGACGAGAACCTCCAGCTCAAAAAGCTTTGGAGCGTCTCCACCCGGGAGTTCGAACAGAAGGCCGAAACCCTCCAGGCCAGCCGCCAACGCCTGGAGGCCGTCCTCAACAGCGCCATGGACCCGGTGGTGGCCAAGCTCATCATCGAGCGGCGCTTGCGCAACGAAAAGCGGCAGATCTCGGTGCTGTTCTCGGACCTGGTCAATTTCACGGAGCACTCCCAAGGCCGCCCGCCCGAGGACGTCATTCAGGACCTCAACCGCTACTTCGGGGAAATGGGCCCGGCCCTGTCCTGCTTCCACGGCCACCTGGACAAATTCCTGGGAGACGGCCTGATGGCCGAGTTCGGCTCCCCGTATCCGGCCCGCCACCATCCGCTCCTGGCCACCTTGGCGGGGCTCAAGATGCAGGACCGGCTCCAGCAGAAAAACTTCCCTTGGAAAATGCGCGTCGGCATCGCCACGGGCGGGGTGCTGGTCGGCTTGATCGGCTCGGAGGCCCGCCGCAATTACACGGCGGTCGGCGATTCGGTGAACCTGGCGGCCCGCCTGCAGGCCATCTGTCCCCCCGGCTCGGTGTGCGTTGACGAAACCTGCTACCGTTTCATCGAACGCTGGTGCCGGGCCCGGCCGATGAGAAAAGGGTTGAACCCCCAGGAGGCGCAGGACCTGGAGGCCCGCCTGGCCCTGCTCGACGAGGCCATCAGCCAGGCCCCCACCCGGGAGCTTTTCCTGGAGGCGGCCGATCTGGCCTCCGAGCTCGAACGCATGGACGTGGCCCGCAAATACCATCAAAAGGCCGTGGAGCTGGCTCCCCCGGAGCGCCGCGCCCTGGAGGCGGCCATCGCGGCGGCCCTGCTCACCGGCCAGGAGCGGGCTTTCTTGAGCGTCAAGGGCAAGCGCGTCCGGGTTCCGGCCTACGAGGTCTTGGGCTTGAAGGATTTTTTAAGCGGACCCAGGCTTCCCGCCAAGGCGGCCCAGACCTATAAGGGGCTCTCGGAGGAAAATCCGGTCCCGGAGAACGAACTCCTGGCCCTGGAGGCCCTGGAAGGCTCCCTGGGGCACAGCCAGGTCACCGCCGCGCTCAGCGCGGTTTTGGCCGACTCCCTGGGCCTGGGGCCGGAGCAGGTTCGGCACGCCTTTCTGGCCGGTTTTTTCTGCGACATCGGCAAGCGCTCGGTGCCCGAGCACCTACTGAGCTGTCCGGAAACCCTGGAGGAACTCCCCGCCGGGGACCGGGAACTCGTGCAGGCGCACGTGAAAGCGGCGGGGCCGGCCCTCGACGATCTGGGCCTGCGCCTGGAACCCGAGATCCTGGAGGCCATCGCCCAGCACCACGAGCGCTGGGACGGCTCCGGCTACCCGAACGGGCTCAAGGGACGCCAGATCGGCGAGCTCGGACGGATCGTGGGGCTGGCCGACTCCTACGAGTCGCTGACGGCCTGGCGGCCGTACCAGGAGGCCTGGTCGGTGCAGTCGGCGCTCACCGAAATCTCAAAATTCATCGAGGACGGATCAATCGACCCCAAGGTGGGGAAGGTTTTCCTGACCATGATGGGGGTTTAAGCCGCCCTCAGCGCGCGCCGCTCAGATAATCCGAGGCGGTCGCCCAGAGGACCTTCATGTCGGTCTCCAGCTCCGATACCTCCTTGCGCGCGCGCGAGGCCATGGAATGCTCCAAGGAGCGCCCATGGGTGTGCTGATAAAGCGGCCAAAGCTTGGTTTCCTCCAGGGCGAAATGGGACCGCAATTCCGCGGCCAGGTTCAGGATCACCGGACCCAGGCGGGCCAGGGACGCCACCTCCGCTCCGGCCAGCGCCGCCTCCGCCCGGGCCTTCAAGTCCGCGATGCGCCGGTGCCCCGCCGAAACCTCCTCGAGCAGGGGCCTGGCCGAGCGCGCCGAGGCGAAGGCCGGCCGGCTGAAGACCGCGTCCTCGATGCGCTCATGGCGCTCCAGGGCCTGCAATAAGACCAAAAGGCCCCCGCGGATTTCCTCGCGCCCGGTTTTCTCCCCGTAGCGCATGGCCCGCTCCAACCGCTCCAGGAGCCGCAAAAACAACCGGTGCTCCCGGGCCAACGAATTGATGACGGTCATGCCCTGAGTTGCCGCAACGAACCGGCCCCCGCCCTCCCGGGGGAGGCCCCCCCGGGAGGATTTTTTCCCACTACTCGACCTTCACCGGCACGCCCCGGCTCTTGGCGGCGGCATGCTTGTGCACCGTCACCGTCAGCATCCCGTCCTTGAAATGCGCCTTGACGTCCTCGGGATGAATGCCGCCGGGCAGGCTGAAGCTTCTCTGGAAGCAGCCGTACTGAATCTCCCGCCGAAGCCAGTTCTTGTCCTTCTCCTCCTTTTCGGCGCGATGCTCTCCTCCCAACGAGAGGACCCCGTCGACCACCTCGATTTTCACCTCCTCCTTTTTGACCCCCGGAAGAGCCGCTTTGAGGACGTATTCCCGATCGTTCTCATGGATGTCGACCCGCGGGCTCAACATGCCCGCCGCCGGCCGCGTGCGGGCCGCCGGCATCCCCGACAAGAACTCATCGAAGATTTCCGAAAGCCCGCTCAAACCCCGGAATTCGGGAATGGGATCCCAAACGGCGGCGGGGCGGGTTTCGGCAACGGCAATTTCCTTGTGTGGCATGGAACACCTCCTGTTCGGTTCGGTGTGCCGCAACGACCCGGCCCGAAAAAAATTACGGTGTCAGGTCAGGCCACTCG
>CAYHPY010000124.1:0-9994 GCA_964358485.1 uncultured Elusimicrobia bacterium | reverse complement strand
TGACGGCGGAACTGTCCAATGTCGGGGGTCTCTACGCGGTTCTGGCCTCAAGCCCCGTGGCCCCGCCGGAGCCCCCTCCCCCGCCGCCCCCAACGCCAGACACCATCGCACCCGTAACGACAATTCATGTCGGGGTCTCTTCCTTCACAGATGCCGGCGGGACGCTTTTCGTGAGCACTTCGGCCTTGGTGAGCTTCACCGCCGAGGACCCCATTCCCGGAAGCGGTCTGGCCCGCATCGAAACCTCACTGGACGGCGGGAGCTTCACTGCCTTTATCACTCCTTTTTCCCTGGCCGCCGGAACTCACACCATCCAATACCGCGCCGCGGATCTGGCGGGCAACGTGGAAGCCGCGAAATCTTTATCCTTGACCTCGGACGGGCAGGCGCCGACAACGGAGCTACTCGTCAACGGTGCGGTTGTCGCCGGTGGGAGCCTCTCCATATCGGCCACGGATCAGATTAGCCTGGCCTCGACGGACACCATCTCGGGCGTTTCCGCGATCCGGATTTCCACGGACTCAGGCCCCTTGGCGGATTTCACCACCGCTTTCATCCTGGCGCCCGGTACCCATACGGTGAGCTTCTGGGCCGTGGACCGGGTGGGTAACCAGGAGGCTTTCCGCGCAGTTTCCGTCCTGGTGCGCGGCGCTCCTGGCTTTGACATTGCTCCGTTCCTCGGACGCCTGATCGGGGCCTGCGCGGGCATCGACCTTAAAGGCGGGGCGCGGCTTGATGGCAATGCGGCGGCCAACGGGCTGGTGAGCCTGGCGGGCAACGCAACCCTCAACGGAAATGTGGCGGCCGGCACCCTCAGAAGCGTGGGGCAGTCCCTCGTGACAGGTAGCGTTTCGACCGGAACGGTCGATTGCTCCCCGGTGGACCTTGCCGCCCTTCTGGCGGAAGTCCAAGCCTCCGCCCTGCCCGCGCCGGCGGGCTTCAACAAAGACGGGGCCCTGGTCGTGACGGGCAACAAGCGGCTGGTCTTGTCCTCCGGAACCTATCTCTTGGCGGGGCTTTCCGTGACGGGCGGCGCCTCCCTGGAGATTTCTGGCAGAGTCAATCTATTCGTCAGAGGCCCCATCTCGGTCGGCGGGAGGGGGGTGGTCAACCGGGGGCCGACGACGGACCTGGCGGTTTTCTCGGATTCGGTCGAGCCGGTGACGATAGGCGGGGGCTCTTTCTGGCGGGGGATACTCTTTGCCCCCTCGGCCGAGTTGACGGTCTCGGGGAACTCCAGCGCGCGGGGCCATTTCCAGGCGCGCGGGGCGCGGTTGGTCGGGGCGGTCTTGGGCGTGGCCAATCCGCCGGCCACCTTGGCGCCCCCGGACGGGCTCACGGCGCTCACTCACTCTTCCACGACCTTGTCCTTGGAATGGAACGCCAACGGAAATCCACCCGGAACTTTCTATTCGCTGGAATGGTCCACGGGATCTCAATGCCCGGGACCGGGCTCTTCCGGGGAAACCCACGGCTTCGGCCTGATCTCGGACTCGACCCGTGCGGCCATGACGGGCCTGACCCCCTTCACGGATTACCTCATCCATGTCCACGCCTTGG
The DNA here is from genome assembly GCA_964358485.1 of uncultured Elusimicrobia bacterium. Taxonomy (GTDB): domain Bacteria; phylum Elusimicrobiota; class Elusimicrobia; order UBA1565; family UBA9628; genus CAYHPY01. Next base: position 8,434 of record CAYHPY010000124.1, on the reverse strand, counting down.
AGTGCCCTCCCGGCTGCACGACACAACCATCCAACCATGTCATCGCCGCCACTTTGGGCCCGGGGGCGGGCGAGGAACCTCTTAATGCCGGGGAGTCCACCGACTGTGGGGGAGGGTCAGCGGCTATCTCAACGGCCGCTTCCGCGGTCGTCTTTCCCTCCAACGGCGCGAACGTGACCTCCTTGCTGACCATCTCGGGGACGGCCTTCGATCCCGATGGGGTGGCCGCCGTGGAGGTTCAGGTTCGACGGGATGCGGACGGCTTCTCTTACGACGGCGTCGGGGCCTACGCCCCGGCCCCGGCCTTCCTCCCGGCATCGGGGACCTTGAGCTGGGTCCTCAATTCCTCGACGCACATCCACCAAGGCTCGGGACAATTCACCATCACCTCCCGGACGCGGGACTTGCTTGGCAATATCCAAACCGATTTCCCGCCCGGAGTCTCCCAAGTAACCGTGACACGGCGGTTAAACCGCGCCGAGAACTTCCGGGTCCTGTCGATTTCCTCAGGCAGTTTTACGGCCGCGTGGGACGAAAGCGCCAATCCCCTCGGCACCCGCTACATGATTCACTACACGACCGGCGATTGCGGGGTGCGCAGCTACGCATTCCCCGCGGCCGGCTTTTCGCCCCAAACGCAAGGACTCACGTTGACCGTTTCGGGCTTGAGCCCCGGGGAGTTCTACACCTTCCATCTGCATCTCATCGACGCGGACGGCCAGGACCAAACCAATGATCTCGCGACCAACGAAGAGCTCAGCGTCAAAACCCAGCCCGCGGGCGATTCCGGGACGAGCGCGCAGTTCCTGGTTTGCGGTTCGCAAAGCGACACGACCCCGGGATTTTCCGAGATCATCTTCATCGGTCCCTCCACCAATCAGGCCGGAGGCTATTTCATCAGCACGGCGACCTTGGTCGGTTTTCAAGCCTTCGATACCTTCGTCCAGAACGCCCCGACCTCGGGCATCGCCAGGATCAACTACCTGCTTGATCAAGTATTTGTCGACACCTCCGCCACACCCGGGCAAACGTTCACGACCTCGTTCGCCCTTTCCCTAGGGACCCACGCGGTCGCCTTCTACAGCGTCGATAACGCGGGCAATTACGAAGGGGCCAAGTCCGTCACGATCATGGTGAGCAGTTCGGCCGCGCCAGCACCGCCGTCCCCCCCGCTCGAGAGCGACGGCCTGGCGTTGGCGGCCGATCCCCAGGGCAATATTTGGGAGGTGTTCCGACTTGCGGGCGGGATCGCGGCGGCCAAGTTCGGTCCGAACGGGGCGTTCGTCTCTTCAGTCACCTTGCCCGGCGCCCAGGAAGCCGGGAGGTTCACAGTCTCCTTTACCGCTTCGGGGGAGGCGGTCGTGGTGGGCAACGCGGGCGGAGCCGGAAGCGACCCGGTGGACGTGGCAGCGTACCGGCTGGCGATTGATGGGACCCGGGTCTTGTCCAGCGCGACGATCGATTCCGGCTTCGGGAACCTGGACGTGGCCTTGGACTCGGGCGGGGACGTCTGGATCGCCGGGGCGGCTGTGACCGGGGGCTCGCCCGAGGGGGGTGATTTGCAGGCCAGGCTCGCCCTTTGGCGCTACCGCCCGGCCGAGAATCTGCTCAGCCTGACGACAACCTATACCGGCTCCGGTCGCCTGGATGGGGGCTTCGGGATCGCCCTGGACCCTTCGGGACATATTTGGATCGCGGGCTTTACCAAGAACCCCGCCCCCGCCGGGCTGGAGAGCCTCGATCTGGCCCTGTGGAAGTTCGCCCCGGACGGCGCGTCTTTGGTTGGCGGGCCCTTCCTGAGAACCGGATTCGCGCGCTCCGTGGCCGACGCCGTGTCGCAAGCCAGAATCGCCTACGCTGATAACGCGCTATTTGTCGCGGCCAATAAATTCGAGGCGGAAGGAACCACAGATCTTCATCTTCTGCGCTTCGGCTTGGACGGGGCCCTCCAGTTCGAGAAGCGCTGGTCGGGAGCGGCGGGCCAGGACGAAACCGTCCGCGACATCGCGGCCGACGCGACGAGCGTGGCCTTGACCGGGGATGCGGACGGGGGCCAGCGGGTGGGGGTGTGGCGCTACGGCTTCCAGGGAGCCCTGCAATCGGCCTTGAGCGAGCCGGGGGTGTTCTCAGCCCAAGAGATATTGCTTGCGCCCGGCCGGACTTGGTTGGCGGTCGCCCAGAGCAGCACGCCCTATCCCTTTCAGGGGGGCGAAACGCTGGCGGGGCAAGATATCGCAATAACGGCCGATACCGTTGGCCCTTCACTGGTTCTGGAGCCGGTCAGCGGCAGCACGACGACCACGGCTAGGCCCTTGATCGCGGGGGTTTTCGCGGACGCGGGCTCGGGCGTAGACCTGGCCTCGCTGAGGATATTTGTCGATGGAGCGGAAGTAACGGCCCAGTCGGTGGTCACGGCCTCCTCGATCAGCTTTAGGCCTGGCGCCGATCTAGCCCAAGGCGCGCACCTGACGTCGGCGACAGTCGCCGACCGGGCCGGCAACGCGGTCGCGGCCGGGTCAAGTTTCTTCATAGACAGCATCGCACCCCAGACTTTGCTCGTGATCGGCGAGCCGCGCTTCGGAGCGGGGCCGGTCAAGATTTCCACCTTGACCCTATTGGGGTTCGCGGTTTCCGAGGCCGGGCAAACTTTCTTTGCAGTGGACTCAGGCACATTCACATTGTTCACCGGGGCCGTAGCGCTCTCAACCGAGGGCTTAAGGACCGTCCGATTCTTCAGCGAAGACTTTGCCGGAAACAGGGAAACAACAAAGACCGAGACCTTGGGCGTCGACGCGAGCGCTCCCGTCACGCAGCTCCAGCTCACGGGGCCGTCATACCTGGGCGGGCGCCTCTTCACGGCCAGTTCGACCTTGGTCGGCTTCTTGGCTCAGGACCCGGCAGTGGACATGGTCGCCTCCGGCGTGGCGCGCACCGAGTTCCGGCTAGACGCCTCGACCTCGTTTGCAACTTTCACCGCGGCCTTCACCCTCTCAGAGGGGGAGCACGCCCTGGTTTACCGCTCCGTGGACAACCTGGGCCTCTTCGAGACGAACCGATCGACCGCCATCACCTCCGACGCGACCGCCCCGGCGACGACCTTGCTCGTCAACGGCCAACCGACGGGCGGGGCAAGCATAATCGCTATCTCAACCGATGCCTTCAGCTTGACTTCAACCGACACCGCCTCCGGGGTGGCCGCGGTCCGGTACAGGCTTGATGGCGGCGTGGAAATCGCCTTCACGGCGGAATTTTCGCTCTCGCCCGGAAGCCATACGCTCGCCTATTTCGCCGTTGATAACGTCGGCAATATGGAATCCAGCCGGACCGTCGCGGTGTCCGTCTCGGCCCCTGACACCTTGGCGCCGTCCTTGGCCTTGAGCCCGATCCACGGGAGCACGGTAACGACCACCCGTCCTTTGATTGTCGCGACATACTCCGATCCTTCCGGGATCGACACGGGAGCCGTGAGAATCTTCTTGGACGCAAGCGACGTGACCACCCTGGCGTCGGTAGGGACCTCCTCGGCTTCTTTCCAGCCGGCCGCCGATCTTGCCCAAGGCACGCATACCGTGATTGCCAGGGTCGCCGACTTGGCCGGGCATGTGACCACCGCGACTTCCACCTTCTTTATCGACAGCATCGCCCCCCGGACTGACCTTCTGGTTGGGGAACCCAAGTTCGGGACGGAGCCCCTGTTTGTCTCTTCGCGCACGCTGCTTGGTTTCTCTGCCTCCGGACCCGCGCAAACCTTCTTCGCGTTGGACTCCATGAGCTTCGCCGCTTTCACCTCTTCCTTCACCTTGGCCACGGAGGGCTTAAGGGTCATCTCTTATTTCAGCCGAGATTCGGCCGGGAATCAGGAAGTCATCCGGACCACGCACGTTTTCGCTGATAACACCCCTCCGGCCACGACGCTTCTTCTCAATGGGGTCGCCGCGGCGGGGGCGCAGTTTATCGTCACTTCCACGGACGCCTTCTCATTCACATCAACGGATACGGCCTCGGGAATCCTAAGCATCCTGCTATCCACCGATGGGGGGGCGGAGACCGCCTTCGGTGCTGCGTTCACCATGGCGCCAGGCACCCATACGCTGGCTTTCCGAGGAAAAGACAATGTCCTGAATTTCGAGCCTTTGCGAACCGTCACGGTTTCAGTGTCGGGCCCGGACGTCCAGGCCCCCACCTTGAGCTTGGCGCCCCCTGATAAGAGTACCGTCACCACGCCGACGCCGACTATTATTGCCTCCTACGCCGACCAGTTATCCGGGATTGACCAAGGTTCCGTCAGGCTCTTCTTAGATGGGGTGAATGTGACCTCGGGCTCCCTGGTGACCTCATCGTCGGCTACCTTTGTTCCGGCCTCGGCCCTGGCACAGGGGAGCCATTTGGTCACGGCGGAAGTCGCCGATGCCGCCGGGAATCACACCACGGCCCAGACGGAGTGGTTCCTGGATTCCCTTGCGCCGGTCACGACCCTTCTTCTTAACGGCCAGCCGGTAACCGGCCCGATTACGGCCTCTTCCACCGATTCTTTCTCTTTGAGCGCTGCGGACGGGGGGACGGGGGTCGCGGCCATCCTCTACGCGTTGGACGGCGGGGTGGAGCAGACATTCTCTTCGGCCTTCACCTTGGCCGCTGGAAATCATTCGATCGGTTTCCACAGCCGCGACCGGGCCGGGAACTTGGAAACCGTCCAAACCGTTTCTGTCACGGTCCCGGCCCAGGGATTTGTCGTGACTTTGGATCTTAAGCCCGAGACCTTGAACCTGAACTCCAACGGGCAATTCTTAAGCGCCCACATCGAGGTGACCGGCGCCGGCACCGCCGCGCTGATCGCGACCAATACAGTGAGGGTCTCGCATGTCGATGATCGGCTCATCAGCCCGCCCGTATTTATTGATCCCAAGGGGCCGGTCAGCTTGACTGACGAGGACGGGGACGGGATAGCCGAGCTCAAGGTGAAATTCCCAAGGGAGCAGGTCGTTGCCATCCTGCCCGGAAACGCCGAGCCCAAGGTGACGGTCTCAGGGGTGCTTGCTGGAGGCCGGACTTTCGAGGCAAGCGACTCCATTCGGACCTTGGGCAAGGGACTAACCACCGCAGTGGAACCCGACGAATCCGGCTTGGCCCTCATCGGGGCATACGCCTTCCCCAACCCGGCCAAGGGGGTGGCACCGACGATCCGGCTCCAAACGCGGGGGACGGCCGACTCGGTGCATATCACCGTCTACAACGTCTTCCGGGAAGTGGTGCACACGGCCAACCCTGGCGCCCCACAAAGGGTGGACGGCCGCTGGACTTACGACTATTCCTGGAGCCCCGCAGGACAGCGCACCGGGGTCTACACCTTCCGGATCAACGCCCGCAAGGCCGGCTACCCGGAGATCAACGCGGTCGGACGGGTTGCGGTGATTCGGTAATATCCTTCCCCTGCGGTAATTCCCTAACCTGCGCCCTGCGCGTGGCACTCCAAGCCTTTTAATACTAAGCACGCCTTTTTTCACTGCATGCCGATAGTGAAAAAAGAGGTCAGCGGGGGACCCCTCTCACTCGTGTATAAACTTCTTAACTGGTTTCCGCTGGCGTTGCGGCGAAACCGCCCTGCCGCTGACGCTGTTGGCCATGGCGAAACGCCTCCTCCTGAACTAAATCGGCCCAAGTGGGCCGGATTTGGTAGAATCTCCTCCAGAGAACTTTTTTTCTAAATTTTCCAATGTCAGTCATACTAAAGGACCTCGACAAGCGGCTCTGCATCGCCGTCGCCCACTATTGGAAAACTCTTGCCGCCCAGTCCAAGAAGCAGCGCACCGGCGAGGAGGCTGACCGGGGCAGGCGTGGCGCGGTTACCGCGGGCAAGCAGATGAACGGCTTCTGTCTCTTGATCGCCAAGATGCTGGCCGAGAACGGCATGCCTGAGGCCCATATCCACCTCGACAAGAAGCTTGAGCTGCCGGGCTTCTTCCGACCGACGAAGAAGTGGGACTTGGTCGTGGTCTACAAGAGAAAGCTCGTAGCCGCCATGGAATTCAAGTCCCAACGCGGCCCCTCGTTCGGGAACAATTTCAACAATCGCTCTGAAGAGGCCATCGGAACGGCCCACGATCTCTGGACGGCCTTCCGGGAGGGCGCCTTTAAGAACAGCCCCCGGCCATGGCTCGGCTGGGTGATGCTACTGGAGGATTGCGAAGCCTCACGCGCCCCGGTGAGCATCGAGGAGCCCCATTTTAAAGTGTTCCCTGAGTTCAAGGGGTCTTCGTACATGAAGCGCTACGAACTACTGCTTCGCCGCCTCGTGCGCGAGCGCCTGTATGATTCGGCGGCATTACTCGTCGCCACCGAGAAGCAAGGCAAAACCGGCCAATATTTGGAACCCGCCAAGGATCTCCAGGCCAAGCCGTTCTTCGCCGGCCTCGGCGGGCACATCGGAACCATCTTGGCCGGTCAATCGTAAGACAATCATGCGCGCGTTCTTAGATTTAGGCGTCAAGTTCCCGCCCGAAGCCTACAACTACGGCGAGCGCACATCGGGCGAGACTCACGGAGTGGTGCTGACCAAGCCCCATATCGTCGAATTGATTCTGGATCTCGCCGGCTACACGACCAGGAAAGACCTCTCAACTCGCCGACTCCTTGAACCTTCCTGCGGAACCGGAGCCTTCCTAGTCCCTGCCATTCGCCGACTCTTAAAGTCAGCTCGCAAGCATAAGCGCAAGCCCTCCCAGCTCGCGGACTGCGTCGCCGCCTTTGATATTGACGCAAGCCACGTCGAGGCCACGCGGCGGGCCGTTGAAGCCGCGCTCAATGAAGAGGGAATCGGAAACGGCGCGGCCAAAAGCCTGGCCGAGAAATGGGTTCGCCAGGATGATTTTTTGCTGGCGCCCCTTGGCGAGGCTCTCTTCGACGCCATCGTGGGAAACCCTCCGTACATCCGAATCGAGCAACTCTCCCCGGAGTTGCAGAGCGAATACAGACGGCGATACGAATCTCTCTACGATCGGGCGGACATCTACGTGGCGTTCATCGAAAGAAGTCTGTCCCTTCTGAAATCCGACGGAACCTTGTCCTTCATCTGCGCCGACCGGTGGACGTTGAACCGCTACGGTGCTCCTCTGCGTCGGATGATTGCCGAGGGCTTCGGAGTAAAGGCTTACATCGACCTCCATCAGGCATCTCCCTTTGAATCCGAGGTGATCGCCTACCCCTCGATCTTCGCCATATCCCCTGGGGCGAGCGGTGACGTTCCAGTCGCCCGCCTGGCGGCCGCGACCCCGGAAGAGTGTAAATCGCTGGCGGAGGCTCTCGGCCGTCCGGGCGATGCCGCAAGCGCCGCCTTCTCCGTTTACCCGGCGTGGTTCACCGGAGATGAACCCTGGGTCTTGAGCCCTCCGGAACATCTGAAGGCCCTTAGGGAGCTTGAAGCGCGATTCGCTCCGATAGAAGGCGACGGTCAAACCAAGGTCAGGATTGGAGTGGCGACGGGCATTGATGCGGCGTACATCGTTGGGCCGGACACCGACATTGAGGAGAGCCGATTAGTGCCCCTGGTCATGCGGGCGGATATTGAGAACGGCCGGCTCAAGAACAACCATCGATTTGTAATAAACACCTTCGAAGACGGCGGGCGGGTCATCGAGCTCGCCGCGTATCCGCGACTTCGCGCGCATTTGGAGAGGCACGTGGCGGGCATCAAGCGGCGGCATGTCGCGCGGAAGAACCCGCAATCCTGGTTCAGAACGATTGACCGCGTGTATCCTGAGCTGGTCGGCGTTCCGAAATTGCTTATACCCGACATCGCCGGCTCGAATGAAGTCGCCATGGACGAGGGCAAGTTCCATCCCCACCACAACCTCTACTTCGTGACCTCAGAAGTTTGGGATATGGCCGTCTTGGGCGGGCTGCTCAGCTCGAAGGTGGCGCTCTTTTTCATCTGGTCGTATGCGACCAAGATGAGAGGCAGCTATCTCCGCTTCCAGGCCCAGTATTTGAGACGCATTCGCGTCCCGAAGCCCTCGGACATCCCGCCGCAGCTAGCAAAAGACATTCGCCAAGCATTCCGCGATCGGGACTTCCCGAAATTGGACGCCCTGGCGTTGCGTGCCTACAAGCTGAAGGCACTTCCCGCCTTTGACTTTGTGGATACGCGGCAGTAACGTCCCCAACAGTTCCCGCCCGATTACTCCGAAGGCCTGATTCGCACTACCTGCCCCCTACCTCGCCCCACCCTCCACCTTCCCCAATTTCTCCCGCACCGAGTCCCGAAACCCCGCCAACGCCGGCTTAAGCGCCGCCGCGCGGTCCAACTCCGTCAGCGCCTGGCCCGAATCGCCGCCCGACATGCTCCGCGCCATCCCCAGGATAAACCAAGCGTCCGCGTCCGACGGATCCAGCTTGGCCGCCAGCTCCGCGTCGGTCATGGCCGCCCGCCACTTCTTGG
>CAYHPY010000123.1:0-10317 GCA_964358485.1 uncultured Elusimicrobia bacterium | reverse complement strand
GATGGACACCCAGGTGGACACCTGGAAGATTTAGAAGTTTGTGTCGTTGACGGAAAAGACTGAAAAAATAAGCAAAAGGGCCTATAGCTCAGCTGGGAGAGCGCCTGCATGGCATGCAGGAGGTCAGCGGTTCGATCCCGCTTAGGTCCACCACTATCGCGGCCGGAGGCGCAAGCCTCCGGCCGCAATTTATTGTTCCGTGTCTTTTACTTTCCGTTCCCGAAATTTTTTATTAAATATGACCCGAAGAGCGGCCTTCCTCTTGTTGCTCTTCCTCCTCCCCACCCGCGCCCGCGGCGCGGACATCGCTCCCAACATCCATGTCGACGACCGGCTGATCGACGCGTTCCTCCCCAAGACTTTCACCGGGCTGTTTCTCTTGCTGGTCGCCCCCCCGCTGATCCCCTATTGCATCGCCCATGGGCTCGATAATTACGGGTTCACCCGATTCCCCTATCAGGAAGGGCCGAAGGTCTACGGAAACGGGGAACGGGCGCGGGCCTTCACCGCCTCCGTCTCCCGCCAATTCGGCCGCCGGGGCCGCGGGGCGACCCATGCCTCCGCCCGGTACCGGAACGAGGAGCGCTTGGGCCTGGATTTAGCCGCCTCGAATTACGACGGCGGGACCTTCGGCAACGACAAACGGGCCGGCCATTACGCCCTACACGCCACCGCCAATTACCTTCAGGCCGACCGGGCTTTGCTCGAATTCGGGATGGGCGCCGCGGTGATCCAAGACCCGGGCGCCAGCTGGGGGCCTAGTGGCAACCTGGGCTTGGAGTTGTTTCCGCTCAAGCCGCTGACGGCTTCGATCCTCTACCAGGCGGACCTCCTGGACGGCATCGGCCACCACTCGTTGTCAGGGGGCGCCGGATTCTCCTGGCGGGGCTTCGGCGTCACCGCCGGGTATCGGGCTCTTCTGCGTCCGGGCCGGGATGCCTACGGCCCGGAACTTTCCCTGCGCGTCTGGTTCTGAGCGCCGATTTCTTTTAAAATTTTTTCCGTTTCGGAAAAAATACGGTCCACCGTTGCTTCCAGATCCATCCCGGCTGCGCCGGGGTGTAGCCCAGCCGCCGTAAACGCCCGGATATTGGCCCCGGCGGGCCGGATCGCTTTTTCCAGGTGCTCCAGAAAGGCCGCCTGCCCCGCCGGATCGGCCGTTTGCCGGGAGCGGACCTCCGCCCAGAAGGCGGGGTTGTAGACCCGTCCCAGGGGATCGGCGGCGTCGGCGGGGGTCATGGGGGGAAAAAAGGCGAGGGCGGCCGCCCCGGCCTTGGGCGCCAGCCCCGCGGCGCGCAGGGCCGCGTCCGCGGAGAGTTCCTTGGGTCCGTTCCAGGCCGAAGGGGCGGCCGCGCCGAGGGCCGTCCGCATCCGCCGCTCGGCCTCCGGGCCCACCTCACCTTCCAGGGCCCGGCCGGGGTAGCCGTCATAGGCCAGGTGGGTGTAAATGACCAAGCGCGTCGTTGCCTCCAGATCCAGGGAGCCGTCGGGTTTGAGCCGCACGAAATCCAGGGACGGGAGCTGGACCGTGTGGAAGGGCATGGTCATGTCCTCCAGGTAGTGCAGGGCCCAGGCCAAAAACCGCGCGCCCCAATACGGGTGTCCTTGGGCGAAGGCTTCCCGGCTTTGCTCGAAGAAAATCCGCGCCCGGTCAGGGGCCTCGCCCAAAGGGGCGTCCACGGGGACCGGCTCCCGGGACGGCGGCTCGGGGGCCCGGAAATACCCCTGGGGAAAATAGAGATGGCGGAACGCCCGGCTCTGATAGCCCTGGCTGCCGCCCATGTAGAGATAATCGTCCTTCCACAGCTCCGGGTACTGGGAGAAGAGGTCTTGGTCCAGGGCCCAATCTGGTTCATCCGCGTAGCGGATGAGAATATTTCGTATTGAGATCGTGGATCCGGCGTTCTCCCCCGCCTCAAACCTGAATTCCGTATTTTTGTTCAGCTTTTGTTCCGTCAGAAAATCTTTTTCCGTTCCTTTCCCGATAGCCGTTAAATATTGTTGCAAGGTCTCGGCTTTGACCATCCGGTCCAGACCAGGCTCGCTCGCCAAAGCGGCCTCGGTGAGAACTCGGTGCCGGTCCCAGGAATGGGCGGCGGAGGGCAGCAGCACAACGAGGAGCATCAATCGGCGCACGGCCGATTTTACCATTTCCCCGAGGTCCCGGACCCCCTGGGCCCATTGCCTTTCCCATCCTAGGCCCTTCGGCTCAACCATCGGGACGGGTCCGGGGTTACAATGAGGGCATGAAGGCAAGCAAGTCCTGCAAGTGGGCGACGCTGGCGATCCTGATTTTGCCCGGAATCTTCGCCCCCATGACCCAGAACGACGCGCGCGACCTGCTTCGGGAATCCCTGGTCAGCCAATGCAGCGTCAACGGAGCCAAGCTCGACGCGGAATTCGATCGGACCCGCATCAGCGAGCTCTGCGGCCAACCGGGCGCGGGGCTGGCCGTGAAGGCCCTCAAGAAGTTCAAGGCCGCGGTCCACCGCCAAGGCAGCTACATCCTCAATTTCGACGCCGAGACCTTTTCCAAGCTCACGCCCCGCCGCCTCATCGACCACCTCGACACCAAGCTCGTCCCCCTTAAGCTCCGCCTGTAATTGGTAAGATCGGGCCGGTGCCCGCCGATCCCGACTTCTATCCCTTGATTCCGGGGCTCATCCGCGAATACCGCTCCCGCGGCGCCGCGGGCACGGGCTTAGTGCGCTTTGAGGTTCTCTCGGTCTCCTGGAAGGAAGGCAAGACCCTGGCGCGCTGCCGACGGACCAGGAGCCAGGGGGGGGGGCTGGAAACCAAGGATTTCACCGCGCGGCGCGAGCCTTCCGGAGTCTACTCCTCGGGCCAAAAGGAATTCCCCCTGCCGGTGTGGCTGGGCCGTCGCTGGCGGTCCGAGCCCGTGGAATTCGAGGTCTCGGAGTTGGAGGCCGTCGTTACCGTTCCGGCGGGGAAATTCGAGGGGTGCCTCAAGGTGTTTTACCGGATCGGCGGGGGCGACGGGGGCTCCGGGGAGAGGATCTACGCTCCCGGAATCGGCCTGGTGCGCGAGGATTGCTCCGACGAGGCCGATCCCTTCGAGCTCGCCCTGACCCGGTTCGTCCTGCCCGGGCGCGGGGATGTGGTATAATCCGAAAATGGCCCCCAACGACGACACTATTTTCCTCAAGAAATCGGTCGACGTGCTCTCGTTCTTCAACGAGGAACAGCTCCGCCGGATCACTCCTGACATCGAGCGGGCCGCCTACGCCGCGGGACACACCGTGGTCCTCCGCGGCGAGGTGACCAGCGGCTTTTACATCATAAAAAAGGGTTCCGCGCGGGCCGCCTACAAGACCAAGACCGGGACCGCCCAGGTGGACCTCAAAACCGGCGACTTCTTCGGGGAGCTCTCCCTGGTCGAGGACATGGCCTCCGACGCCGCCATCAAGGCCATGGAGGACGACACCGTCATACTGACCATTCCCTCCGAGTCTTTTCGCAAGCTGCTGGAAATGCAGCCCCTGCTGAAAAGCTCCCTGCAAACCCGGATCGCCGAGCGCCGCAAGGCGTTGGCGGCCGCGCCGCCCCGGAGCGCGCCGTGAGCGGCGCGACCGTCGCTTCCCAGGCGCGCAATATCGCGCCCGAAGAGGTCTCCCGGAGGGCCGAAGCCTGCCGCAAGGCGGCGGTCCAATGGCGGCGTTATTCCATCACCCAGCGGGTCGACATCGTCCGGGCCCTGTGGCGGGAGGTGAAGGCCCGAAAGGAGGAGCTGGCCCGGGTCCTCCATGAGGAGACCGGCAAGCCCTTCGCCGAGATCGAAGCCATGGAGTTCGCCACGGCCGATCTCATCGTCAAGTACTTCACCTCCAACGCCCACCGCATCCTCCAGGACCAGGCCGCCTGGCGCCCGTGGCTGCTCTTCAACAAGCGGACCTACGTTCGCTACGTTCCCCGCGGGATCGTGGGTTTGATCACGCCCTGGAATCTGCCGTTCATGATCCCGTTCGGAGACACTATTCCCGCCCTTCTGGCCGGCAACGGGGTCCTGATCAAGCCCTCGGAGTGGACGACCCGGACCATGCTCTGGGTCGAGGACGCCATCAAGGCCACGGGCCTGCTTCCGGAGGGGCTGGTGTCGGTGGTCCCCGGGGACGGAGCCGTGGGCCGCCAAGTGGTCCAGGAAGCCGACATGATCCTTTTCACCGGCTCCACCCGTTCCGGCAAGCTGGTGGGCCAGGCGGCCGCGGCCGAGCTCAAACCTTGCGTTCTGGAGCTGGGCGGCAAGCACCCGATGATCGTCTTCAAGGACGCGGCGCTCGAGCGGGCGTCCAAGGCCGCGGTCTGGGGCTCCTTCGCCAATTGCGGCCAGGTCTGCGTGGGGGTGGAGCGGGTCTACGTGGAGGAGGAAATCTACGACCGTTTCGCCGAAATGGTGCGCAAGGAGATGGCGGGCCTTCGCCAGGGCCTGGACGGCCGCAACGTGGACATCGGGCGGCTCATCTTCCCGCCCCAATTGGACCGCGTGCAGGCCCAAATCGAGGACGCCCGCTCCAAAGGCGCCCGCGTGACCGGGGGAGAGCTCGTGGATCCTCAAAATCTTTTGATGAGCCCGGCTTTGATCCTGGACGCGACCCATGAAATGCAGGTCATGACCGAGGAAACCTTCGGCCCGGTTCTGCCCATCATGAAGGTGTCCCGGGGCGAGGACGCCATTCGCCTCACCAACGAGGGACCTTTCGGCCTGGCCGCCAGCCTTTGGACCCGGGATCTGGCCAAGGCCGAGCGCCTGGGCCGCTCCGTCGAGGCGGGCCTGCTGGGCATCAACGACATCATGAGCCATTACGCCGTCTGCTCCCTGCCTTTCGGCGGGATCAAGCAAAGCGGGCTGGGACGGCGGCATTCCGATGAGGGCCTGCGGATGTTCTGCTACGCCCAATCGGTCTACATGCACGAGTGGCCGGCCTCGGCGCCGGAGCTCTGGTGGTTCCCGTACGACGACTTCAAGACCAAGATCGTTTCCTGGATTTCCCGCCTGACTTGACCGGTTTTTCCCGCCCATGATCCTGGGAATCCACGCTTCCGTGCGCCGGGGTTTTGCCGCCGCCCTGGAAGAGGCCGGGGTCCTGGGCTGCGCCGCCATGCAAATGCTGCCCTACCCTCGGCACCAGGAGCCGACTCCCCCGCAGTTGGCCGAATTCCGGGCGGCGCGGGAGCGGTCCTGCATCCGCCGTCTGTTGATTCATTCCCGCTTCGTGCCGAGCCTGGCCTCTTCCGAGGAAGTCCGGCGGTCGCGCTCGGTTTCTCATCTGGAGAAAGAACTTCGCCTGGCGGAGGGATTGGGCGGCGAGGCTTATGTCCTGCACGCCGGGGCTTTTTCCCCGGAGTCCGACAAGGGCGAAGGCGTCCGGCTTTTCGCGGATTCGGTGGGCCTGGCCTACCGCCGTTCGGGCGTTCGGATTCCCATACTCGTGGAAAACGTGCCCGGAGGCGGGCGGCGGTTGGGCGGCTCCCTGGAGGAGCTGGCCGAGCTTTTGAGCGGGGTGGGGCGCTGGGTCCCCGGGGCGGGAGTGTGCCTGGACTCGGCCCACGCCTTCGCCGCCGGCCATGACATCGCCACGGCGGAAGGGGTCTTGAAGTTCCTGGCCCGGGTCAACCGCCTGATCGGGGCCGACAAGGTCCGGGCTTTCCATCTCAACGACACCCGGGCGCTCCTGGGGACTCATTTGGAAAGCCATGAGCATTGGGGGCGGGGCCGCTTGGGCGGGGATTGCCTTCGGGCCTTCCTGGAGCGGCCCGAATACGCCGACACTCCGGCGATTTTGGAGACGCCGAAGGAGGAGGGGGCGGATCGGGCTAATTTGGAATTTGCCAAGGGGTTGCTGGAGGGGATGGGTCGGGACGGAGAACGGAGATAAAAACGGAAATAAAAGATCTGGGGACGGAACTTCTGCAAGAAAGCGGGCGCCTTTCGGCGGCCGCTTTCTTGAGTGATCCTGCCTGGGAGCATATTTTGCCTGATCTTAAGGACCGGCGGAGGATCACTCCCTTGATCCAATCGGCCTTTCTCAAGGTCGAAATCGCGCACGGGGGACGCCCCCGGGGGGCTTTCATCGATGGCCGCCTGGCCGGCCTGGCCCTCTGGTTTCCTCCCGGGCTGGGCCCGGTCCCGCTTTGGCGTTGGGCGCCCCGCTTGGGCGAGATCGCGTCTTTCCTGGCCCGGCCGGCCGCCGTGTTGAGGTCTTTGCGCCTGCTGGAGCCGGTGGACCGGCTTCGGCCGGTGGATCTCAATACCTGGTATCTTCGCCTGTTGGCCGTCTCGCCGGAGTTCCAGGGGAAGGGAGTGGGGTCGGCTTTACTGTCCGAGGGTTTGGGAAGGGCCGAGCGGGAAAAGAAAAACGTCTATTTAGAAACTTTCAGGGAAAAGAACGTCGCTTACTACGAAAAACACGGTTTCAAGCTACTGAAAAGAGAAAGCGGGCCCGGCGGGCCCCCTTTCTTTCGAATGATCCGCCGGGCTATTTCTTGATCTTGTTCCCTCCGCCCTTTCTCACCCACCCATCCCCGCTGATTTTTCCGGCGGCCCGCCGGAAGGACCAGGACTCCAGGTAAAAGGTTCCCGAGCCGCTCACCGGGACCGGGATGTCGAACTTGGGCGCGGCGCCCTGGATCTTGGCCTGCAGGGGAGAGCGGTCCTTGGCCTCGAAGACGATCGGGTCCCGCCGCCAGAAGCTTCCGTCGTCCTTGCGGATGACCAAGGAGAGCTCCAGGGTTTCCCCGTCATAGTAGGACGCCCAGCGGTCCTCGATGACGAGCTTGAGGGCCGCGCCGTCCGGGGCCAGCGTCGCGGAAATCCCCTTGGGATCGGGGGCGGTCCGGAGTTTTTGACGCGGGGTCAGGACGGCCGTCACGGTCAGAGGGTCGTTGGGATTGGACCCGTACGAAATCGAGTAATCGTAGGCCCCGTCGGCCGAGTCCAGGCGGACGCCGCCGATGTCCGAGCGGCCGTGGTTGTAGGAGAATAGGAAGGTCTCCCGTTCCCAGGGCAGCAGGGGATTGTGCTCCCGGTCGGCGAATTCGACGACCAGGCGGCGCGTGCGGGACTTCACGAACTCCTCGCCGGGGCGCCAGTAGAAACCGCGGTCGGAGGGATCGTAGTAGAAGAGGGTGTATTCCTGGTAAAGGCGGCTTTCCAGGTTCAGGATGTAGGAGGAGCCCCGGTCTTGCGCCGAGGTCTCCACGCGTCCCTGCTGGGTCCGGTAGGAGCGGTCTCCTTCCCAGAACCCGAGGTAGCTCATCCCGGAGAAGTCGAAGGTCCGTCGCGCGTCGCGCAGGCGGTAGTCGCCCCGGGAAAGGGGGCCGCCGGGAAAGTTCGGCCGGGGGAGATCAACCTCCGCGGGGGGAGGAAGCGGTTTTCCTCCGCCGCCGGGAGGAGGCGGGAGGGGTTTGCCGCCCCGGTTGTCCTCATCCGGGGGAGGCGGAAGGGGTTTGCCCCCGTTCTTCTTCTTGCCGTCGTCCTGCGGCGGGGGAAGGGGTTTGCCCTGTTTGCCTTCGTCCGGAGGCGGCGGCAGGGCGGCGGCGGCCTTGGGTCCGGGGAGGGCTTCCAGGGAGCCTTCGGAAGAGGAGTTACGGAACGGGGCCAAGAGCGCCTCGACCCGGGCCTCGGCCTGGACGACGCCCTTGGGGGCCGCGGCGGAGTTGGGCGCGTCCCGGAGTTCGTCGAAGGTCACCGAGCCCGGCGTTTTGGCCGTTTTCAGGAGCAGGTAGGGCTGGGTCAGCATCTCGGCGACCAGGGCGTCGGGGGAGGGGCCCAAGACCCGGTAGGACACGGAGAGCGAACCCGGCGGGTCGCTGGGAGAGACCTCGGCCTGGACGGAGTAGCCCACGGTCGGGCGTTCCCCGGCGAAGACGGCGATGACGCGTTCCCGGCTGAAATCGACCGCGGGCGCGGGGGAGGCGGCGCCTTGGTGCTCGGTCCAGAGCTCGCGCCAGGCCCGGGCGTCCTCGACGACGGCCGTCAGGGGCGTGGAGACTTGGCTTTGGTCGCCGGTGAGTTTATTCCAGTCGGCGGCGGATGCCGACGACTGGAAGGAAATCGTAAGAACGGCAAGGGCTAGCAAAACATTGTTCATGGTTATTCCTCCGGAATTGTTACCTTCCCGTTCTTTCCAACCACCGGGCTTCCCCGGAGACTCTTTCATTGAAATAATTCGTCATCTGCCGGTAAGTCTCGTAATCGATCATGCCCCGCTGGTACTGCTCGCGCAGGGACAGCTTGGACCGGGCCTCCGTGTTGGAGTCGTCGGTGGTGCGCAGGAAGCGGAAGAAATCCGTCTCCCGGATGTCCCCGCCGCGCTCGGCCGCGCGGACCGCCGCCTTCCAGCTTCCGTAGTAGCGCTGGATGACGAAAACACCGCCGGAGTTCTGGTCCTTGGCCTGGTCCCAGGCGTTGCCGTAGGCGTTGAGGTCGCTGTTGGTGAGTTCGGCGAAGATGCGGACCATATTGCCGTAGGCCAGGTAGCCGCGCTCGGCCGAGGCCGGGATGTCTCCATAATAGAGGTCCGACATCTCGCGCCCGATATAGGCCGCGGCGGCCTCGGGGGAGGCGCGGTTGATCAAGGACAGGGTCAGGTCGATCCGGGGCCGGCCGTCTTGGAAGGAGACGCGGGCATCGTAATCGGCCCCGGGGGCGTCGTCGATGTGGAGGGTCAGGCCGCCCCGGTATTTCTCATAGACGAGCTTGTAGACGTTGAGCCCGATGGAACTTCGGGACAGGGCCTGCAGGGCGGCGTTGATGCGGCGGTCTTCGCCCGGATTCGGGGGGCGGAAATCCACGGTCCGGTCCCCGCCGGGAAGGTTTTTGTCGAAAAGCTTGCCCAGGGGCGCGGACGCGGCGAAGGGTTCGGGCGCTTTGAGGCTTTGTCCGATCTCGGCCGAGGCGCTCTCTAAGGAAGCGACGATCCCCGCGCCAAGGGCCGGGGCCGGCGCCGCCTCGGTTCCGGGTAAGGAAGGCGCGGCCATGACGCCGGAAATCCGGGGGGCGGCCATGGCGCCGGGAAGAGTCGAGATCAGCCGGGGCGCGGCGGAGAGGCTTGCGAGGGGCGCCAAGGGGGTCCTCAGGGAGCCGGGAAGGGGCGTGACGGTCCAAGCCGGGGCCCGGCCTTGCGAAGGGAGCGTCGCGCGGAAGGTCTGGGCTCCGGCGGGCGAGGCGGCCAAGGCCGCGGCCAGCGAGAGAAGGGCGGAAATTCGCATTGTTGATCTCCTGTCCAAGTCGTTGGGCAGAGAATAACAATTGGGGCCGGATTGATTATGGGACGGAGGGCCTAGAGGCGGGTATTCATTGGGCCCGGGGCGGGATGGGGCTTTGGTTTAGCGCTGGGCCCAGGAAAAGTTCTCGGCCTGCGCCAAAACTTCGAAGCGGTGGGGCACTTCGGAGAACTCGGGGACTTTCCGGGTCAGGCTGCGCTCGACGGCGGCCGGCTGGGCGCCCGCCGACAAGGTCAGGACGATGACGTGCCGGTGGGGCAGGACATGCTGATGCTCGCCCCGCATGCCGCAGTCAAAACCCAGGCCGAGGGACTCGACGCCGGGGACGGCGACCAGGGCCGCCGCGTGGGCGTCCAGAAAGCGCAGAAGAGCCTCGGGGGTCCGCTCCGGAAGGTTTTCGACAACCGCCTTGCGGACCGCCTTGTCTTTCAGGAGGGCGGGATAGCGGTTGGAGCGGACGAAGCCGCGAACGCTGTAGACCGAAGCGCGCGGGGCCGAAGGGTAGGGCTGGATGGTGAACCGAGGCTCTTCCTGGAGAGAGGGGCGGGGCTCGAAGCTCAGGTCGCGGATGAAGCCGTAGGTCCGGCGCAGGTTCTCGATCGAGCTTTCCAGTTCGCGGAGGTCCCGCTCGATCTCGTGGGAAGGGGCGACGGAGACTTCGGCGGTGATCAGGATGGTTTCGGGGGCGGGCTGAACGGTTTCGGGCACGACGAAGCCCGGGGTGAATTCCATGAGGCGGACGGCCTCGATCTTGGTCCGGCCGTCGAAAATGTCCTGGAGGAGGGTTTCCGCCCCGGGGGCCACGGAAGTCGCGCGGGCCTGCACGGCCAAGAGAAGAGGGAGCATCGGGGAGAGCTTCTTTAAAATTTTCATCGCCCGTATAGTGTAGCGCGGGAGGGCCGGCGCCCCTATGACCGCGGTTAACGGGGCGCGTTGATTTGGATCAACGGGTCCTTCGGCCCTCGGGCGTCTGGGTCCTTTAGAGCCTATCCCAATAACTGTAGGGCCCTTCGGCCGCGCGATTTTGGCTTCTGGCTAGGCGCGACGAACGAGCATACCGGTTGGTCTGTGAGT
>CAYHPY010000122.1:0-10539 GCA_964358485.1 uncultured Elusimicrobia bacterium | reverse complement strand
GGGGGCGGGCGGCGCGGGCGCCGGAATGGCTGGTTTCGGGGCCTCCTTGTTGGGGAGGCTTTTGGCGACCACCGCCGGGAAAATGGTGGCGGCCCTCATCGCGGCGATGGTTGTGGGCGGGGCGGCCGTGGTCGGCGTGGGACTTTTGGGCGGATCCGGCAAGGACGGCAAAGGGGGTGGGGCCGACCTCGGGTCCATCGCCTCGGGAATCAGGGTCAAGGGCGCCCAGGACAGCCTCGGCATGGCGGCCGGCGCCGGAGGGCGTGCGGGCTTGGCCATGCACGACCCTTCCGCGGCCGGCGATTCCGGCAAGGCGGATGATTCGGGCGCGGCGGGAGACTCCGGCAAGGCCGGGGACGCCGGAGCGGCCGACAAGTCCGGGAAGGCGGGCGACAGCGGTCAAACCGGAGTTCCCGGGGCCGGCGGGTCGGGTACAACCAACGTCCCGAATGCGTCCCGCGACCAAATGGGCCGGATGGGGGGCTCTCAATTGACCACCACTTTGGGGGGGAGCCAATTCAGCGGGTCGGTTCAGCAGGGCAATATGCCGAAATTCGGCTCCAATTCCGACCGGAGCATGATCGCCAACCTGGGCAATAAATCAGGGACCGAAAAAGGCCGGGCCGGAAGCTTGGCCCGGGGCGCCCGGGCGGGCAGCCAGAACATGCGCGGCGGCCGTCGTTTGGCCAACGCCAACAGCCGGGCCTTGGGCCAGCTCCGCGGCGCGGCCCCGTTGGGCTCCCAGCTCATGGCGGGCGGCGCGCAGGCCACGGAGGCCAACGCGGCGGCCGCTTCCTCTCAATTTGACGGAGGCACCAGCATCGGCGGGACTCCTCCCGGCGGTCAGGGCACGGGCGGAGCCGGCAGCGGCGGCGGCGGCATGGGCGGCGGCGGGGGCGGCGGGGGCGGCGGGGGCATCAACACGGATCCCCCTCCCGGTGATTATCCGACCTGTCCCACCTGTCCTAGCGGGCAGTACTGCATGCCCGACGGGGCCCAGCCTCCGAGCTACTCCTGCGTCGTCATCGACACCGGAGGGGGGGGGGAGGATAAATACAAGGCTCTGACCGATAAGATCAAGGAGGCCCAGAAACTGAGGATGATCATCCAGGGGCTTCTGTTGGCCGCCGCCCTGATGCTGCTGATCGCGTCGATCTGGTACATGACGGGGTGCTGTTATTGCATCGGGCTTCCTTTCGGAGGCGTTGGGGCTGCTTTGGGCATCATCGCGGCCTATCTTTGTACCCAACTTCATTCCATGGGCAACGACATCAATAACATGGAAGGGGGGTCCCCAGCGGGCGATCAGTACAAGAAGGCCGGCATCGTCTACGGCGTATTGGCCGTGACGATAACCATCGTCAGCTTGATCCCGGCCGCGGCGGGCGTGGCGCCCGTCGTGGCGGTCGTTATTGCCGGGGTGGTCGTGTTCGTCGCCACTTTGGCCGACATGATCTGGGGGATCATCAAGTAGGGGAGTTTTAGGAGAAAAATCGTTTAATCCTGTTGCGTAGGGAAATTCTGCGCAACAGGAGGCGGCTGGCGGCCAACCCCGCCTCCAGGTCCCAGGCGTCCCTCAGGACGAGCCAATGCGCCGGATGACGGCCGATGATCCGTTCGAAAGCGCGCAGTAAGGAGGACTCCAGTTCCTCCTGCCCGGATTCCGCATTGACGCCGATCACCTCCTCGCCTCCAAGGACGAACCCGTTTTCTTGGGACAGGCCGTAAACCGGAAGAATCGGGGCCTGGGCGGCCAAAGCCAGCTTGGCCGCTCCCTGGGGAGGGTGAAATGGAGCCCCGAAGAAGTCGGCCGTCCTCCCTCCAGGGAAATAATCGATGTCCCCGAGGAAGAACACGACCTCGTTCCTCCTCAGAGCGGAAAGGCACGGGGCTGCGCTCGCAAGCATGGGAAGGTAGCGGAGATTGGGGATGGCGCGGGAAGCCGCTTCATAAGGTTCCGCGAAGTCGGCCAACGCGGTCACCGGGACCTCGTGGTGATGGGCCAGGGCGGCGGCTCCGAGCAAGGTGATTGCGGGTTCGGTATGGCACCCGGCCAGGATCGCCCCATTTCCCATTTTCAGCAGTTGAGCCACTTGGGGGAAAGCCCGGACTTGAACGCGCTCGATGAAGTCCCTGGAATTGGCCGGCAGGCGGTTGCAGGCGAATTGATACCGGGCGTAGAGGACCCCCATTTGCCCCAAGGCCGAATCCAATTCCTGGGAAGATGGGGTTCGGCCCAAGGTAAAAGTGAGGATTCTTCGAAGGTTCGCGGCGGGACCTGCTCCCCGGGGGGAGCGGAAAATTCCGGCGTAGGCCCGCTCGAACAAGGGCAAAGCCTTCTCACCTAGGAGAAACTCCGCGAGGTCGAAGGCATAAAACTCCGGAGGTTTCATGGGCATCTCACGGGGGTCCCGACGGGCCGGAGGGTCAACGGGGGGAAGCTTCGAGGACGAGGGGAAACTTCTTGACGAAAAATTTCGCGGTTTTTCCCAATCCCCACGGGAGGAAAAGGTTCAGGAAGCGGCCGAAAAATTCATCGGTGAAATACCCGTCAAAACGCACCGTCATCTTGGTTTCGGCCACGGAAACCGGCTCGAGAATCACGTCCAAACGGAGGCTGAGGGCCCGCATGCGGCCGACCCAGGCCCCATAGGCACCCGGAAGGCGCATGCCGTTGACAACCCGCCCGGTTTCCGGGTTCCAGTCTCCCAGAGCGATTGCCACGTGCGTTGGGGGGTTCCAAACCAAGACCTTTCCCGTCTGGGTGATGAGTTCCTTGGGATCTTTGTCGTAGTATATCCCTAACTGCTGGGCCCCGGCCTCCCCGCCGAGAACCTTCATGGCGTTTCCCACCCCGGTTTCTCCCGCGTTTTGAACGAAAAGCCATTCCTTCCACCGATTGAAGTCGGCGAGAAGCGGCCAGATTTGGGCCGGGACGGCCAACAGGACGCAGGACTCTTCGACGATGATCATGTCCCTAGTTTATAACAGGGTATCCGCCCTTTGTCAAGGCGCCGCATCGGCTCCGGTCAGTTCCCGAGGTAGGACTTAAGCTTGCGGGCGGCCCGGAGTTGTTCCAGCTGCCGCCGAGCCCGCTCGGCGGCGGCGGGAAGGTCCCAGGGGTCGTGGAAGACGAACCATTGGGTCGGATGGGCCGAGATGGCCCGTTCCATGGCGCGCAGGAGAAGCGCTTCCTTTTCCTCCATCCCAAGATCCGGAGGGATCGGCTCGTCGCAGAGCAGGCGGTAGCGGTCGTTTTCAAGCGGGACGTGGACGGGCAAAAGAGGCGCCCCGGCCGCCTCCGCCAGGCGCACCGCGCCGTGGGGCGGGGGAAAGGGCGCGCCGAAAAACGGCGCCGTTCTCCCTTCCGGGAAGTAATCCACGTCGCCGTTGACCAGGACGGCTTCGTTGCCCGCCAAGGCCCGCATGCAGTCGGCGGCCGATTCCCCGGCGTCCAGCATGCGCAGGTTGTCCAGGACTCCCGGGTCCAAGCGGTAGGGTGCGGCGTTGACCATGAGGACGGTGAGCTTGATTCCCAGGTGGGGGAGCTTGCCCATCAGCAGGTTCGTGAAGCCGAGGTGGGGGGCCACCAGCACCGCCCCCTTGCCCCGGGCCAGGAGGGCCTTGAGGATGGGTAGAAGGACCTCGTCGGTTTGCTCCAAGTAGACCCGATAGTCTCTTTGAACGCCCGCCATGGTGCACAGATACCGGGCGTAGTGCCGGGCCAGCTCCGAAATTTTTTCCTCCACCTCCGCGGGGGAGGGCGCGGGCTTGCCCCTGAAGGAGAGCACGCGGCCGAGGTTCCGGGAGATGTTGGCCCGCTTCTCCGGAGAGGCCAGCAGGGCCTGCACTCCCGCCCGGGCGAGGGCCTCGGCCCCTTTCTCCCCGAGAACGCGGGAAAGCGCCGCGAAGAAATAATATTCGGGGCGTTTCATGCGATTGCGAAGCCTCCGGCCAGTTTTTCCAAGACGGCGAGGTTCTTGGGAAGGCCCTCCAAAACCTCTTCGGGCGGGCGGGCGGGAAACAGGGAGAAATTCAAGGGCCAGACCTCCGGGTGATCGAAGACGCCGGTGTACCTATTTCCCGGGGCCCCGGGTTCGGGGCCCCGGGACCGGAATCGTTCCTGCATTTGCTTGTTAAGCCTCAAAAAAGGTTCCCGGACTCTGATGGCTTTTTCCAGCAGGTCCGCCCGTGAGACGATCCCATGGAAAAAGAACTGCGCCGTGCAGGCCCAGTAAAAGGCGAAGTCCCAGAGAATCTTGTCGCGCATGACCCCGGCCGAGCCGAAAAGAGGATAGCAGTCCCGGTAAGCCTCCACCATGTTCTCGTTGAGGCCCAGATAAAACCGGTTGAAGCGCTCCGAGATTTCGGAGGTCAAGGCCCCGGCCCGATCCAATTTCATCATGGCGAGGGTGATGGTGTTGGAGGTGGCGATGAAGTCCGAGCCCGGGCTGTAGAAAGGATCCAGAAAAACCCCCGCCTCCCCCGTGCAGGCCCAGCGATCCGAGGAAAACACCTTCGTGGAAGAATGACTGAATTGCTTGAGCTTTCGAAAGTCCAGAATGGGCCGCTCTCCCAGATAAGCGTCCAAGGCGGGCTCATGGCGCTTGAGCCAGGCCCGGGCGGCCTCGTAGGTGGCATATTCCCGGAAGGGATGCAGGACCTCGTCGGCCACGATCCCGACGGAGGTGTTGCCTGAGGACAGGGGAATCAGCCAGACCCAGTAGCCCGCGCCCATGAGGTGATTGGTGGAAAACCATCTTCGTTTCTCGGGGACCCGGTCATGCCACTCATGATCGGAGGCGGGGACCAGGTCGTCGACGTCCAGGCGCCCCGGCGCTCGGAACCAAGCCGCGTTGGCCCGGTGGCCGTTGTCCCGCTTGAGCCCGAATTTGGCCTGAAGCAGGCGGCGCCGTCCCAGGGCGTCCACGACCCAACGGGTCTTCAGGCGCCCCGGGCCTTGGGGCCCCCGATAAAGAACCTCGTGCGGCCCCGCTCCTTGGATCAGAATGTCCTCAACGGAGCTTCCTTCCATGAGGCGGACCCCGTCGGCCTCGTTCATGCGCCGGAGGTCCTCTTCCAGAATGCCCCGATCCAGCTGAAAAGACGGCAGGCGCGGGAAAACCGATTCCCCGAATTCCGGCCGCTCCCCGAAGGGGCCTTGGGAGTTTCCGAAAAAGAATCGAAGGCCGAGTTTCGGGAGATGGGCTTTCTTGAGGTAGTCCTCCAGGCCGAGGACTTTGCCGAAATAATGGGAGGATAGCTCAACCGAGGATTCCCCGACCTTGAAAGCCGCCGGCGGCAGGGGGCGGGGAGTCGTTTCCAGGATGACGATGGACGCCTCGGGAATCTCCCGGCGGAGTTGGCGGGCCAAAGTCAGGCCCGCCAGGCCGCCCCCGCAGACGGCGGCGTCCCAGACCGCGGGTTCTTTCATGGACCGGGGCCGGCCGCGGGAATCGCCGCCTCCAGGTCCCGGGTCATCTCGTCCAGGGGGCGCGGGGGCGTCGGCGGGGAGAACAAGCCGTCGGCCTCCCAGCGCTTTTCGTCCAAAGTGACCGCCCAGGCGTTGACCCACCGGGTGTTTCCGATTTTCCTGAAAAGGGCGGGAGAGGACTCCTTGAGGGCCTTGAAGAATACGGCTTGGGCGAACTCCTCCAGGCGGTCGACCGTGGCGTCGATGTCCTGGAAGACGTCGTCCGGGGTTTTTTTGAGCCGCAGGGGCGCCAGCAGGGGCGGCAGGAGGGCCCGGATGACCGGAAAGCGGAACGGGTCGCAATGCCGGTAGGTGTCTTTGCGGGGGACGCGCTCGGCCCATTGGCGCAGGAGGTGGTGGATGCGGCTATTGAGAGGGGAAAGGCGCGCGGCCGCCTTTCGGATGCGGGGGAAAAGCTCGGGGCGGGTGAAATAGCCGTTGAAGAAGAGGTTGACGGTGAATCCCCAGTACATGATCCAATCCCAAAGAACCTTGGCGGTCATCACCTGGGTCGTGCCGAAGAAGGGGTAGTTGTCCCGATAGACGTCGATCATGTTCCGGTTGAGGCCCAGGAAGACTTCGTTGAAAGCGTCGGCGACGGACGCGTCGAATTCGCCCTCAAGATCCAATTCGATCATTTTGGCCGTCATCGAATTGCCCAGGCCGATGAAATCCGAGCCGGGGCTGTAGAAAGGATCCAGGAAAAATCCCGCCTCTCCGACGCAGGCCCACCGGTCCCCCGAGAACACCCGCTCGGAGGAGTAGCTGAAATTCTTCAGGCGCTTGAAGTCCAGGATGGGGCGGTCTCCCAGGAACTTGTCCAGAACCGGCTCGTGCTTTTTCAGCCACGCCCGGGCGCCCTCGTAGGTGTTGTAGCCCCGGAAGGGATGGACCGCCTCGGCGGCCACGATGCCCACGGAGGTGTAGCCCGTGGAAAGCGGAATGAGCCACACCCAGTAGCCCTTGCCGGTCAGATGGTTGGTGGACCAGAACCGGGGACCCCCCGAAACCCGGCCGTGCCAATCCGCGCGCTCCGGCGGGACCATATCATCGACGGCGACTTTGCCTTGCACGCGGAACCAGGCCGCGTTGGCGTCGTGGCCGTTGGGCCGCTTGAGGCCGAGCTTTGTCTGGAGGAGGCGTCGGCGGCTCAAGGCGTCGATCACCCAGCGCCCGCGGACCTTCCTCGGCCGCGCCTCCCCCGCGCGGCGGAAGAGCACGGTGTGGGGTCCTTTCCCCGGGGAGAGGAGGATGTCCTCCACGGAGCAGTTCTCCCGGAGCTCGACGCCCTGCTCTTTGATCATGGCTCGAAGGTCCCGCTCGAAGAGGCCGCGGTCGATCTGGTAGGAGGGGGGAAGGGCCGAAAACCGGGTCGTTCCGATCTCCGGACGGCGGTCCAGGGGCAGGCTGGAATCACCGATGAAAAAGCGGATGCTGAACTTGGGGAGGTGCGCCTTTTGAAGATACTCCTTGAGGCCCAGGACCTCCCCGAAATAGTGGGCCCCCGCGTCGAAGGTGGATTCCCCCACCTTGAAGGCGGCGTCTGGAATGGGCCCGGCGAATTTTTCGAGGACCAGGATTTTCGCGCGGGGGAGGCTCAGGCGCAGTTGGCGGGCCAAGGTCAGGCCCGCCAAGCCCCCTCCGCAGATCACGGCGTCGTAAACGGACGCGCCTCGGGCGGACATGGGGAGCATTATATCCGAATTGGGTCCGCAACCGGGGCCGTTTCTGCTATCATCGGATCGCGCACGGAGGCCCCATGGAAAAATTCGACAAGGACGCCGCCCGCAAGGAAATCCAGAAGCTCATCCATGACGTCTTAAACCGGAAAAAGGTCAAGGTCGACCTGGAGGACATCAAGGAGGGGGTCTCCCTGACGACCCAGTTGGGGATCGATTCCCTCGACATTCTCCAGGTGGCCGCGACGGTCGAGAAGAAATACAAGATCAAGATCCCCGAGGAGGAGCTCAAGAAGCTCGACGACGTGGGGGCCATCCTCCGGGCCGTCGAAAAATACTGGCCCGCTCAATAACTCCTTGAGCGACCGCAGGGTCGTCGTCACGGGGCTCGGGGTCGTCTCCCCGGTGGGATCTTCCGTCGGGGAATTTTGGTCGGCCCTGACCGGGGGGCGGGATGGGTTCGCTCCGGTCGCCAGTTTCGACACCGAGGGCTACCGCACCCGCGTCGGCGCCGAGGTCAAGGAAAAAATCCCGCGCGAGGCCTTCCAGTTCGCCCGGGAGGCCGCCCGGCAGGCCTTGGCCGATTCCCGCCTGGAGCTTGGCGCGCTCGACCTGTCGGGGTTCGGGGTGGCCTTGGGCACGACCTCCGGGGAAACCAACAAGATCGACGAGATGGTCCCGTTCCGGATGGCGGGCGACCTCGAGAAGTTCCGCCGGGAGACCTTCCGGCATTTCCCCGCGAGCGTCCCGGCGCGGCTGGCCGCCGAATTCGGCCTGCGGGGCCCTAATATCATGTTGACCACGGCCTGCGCGGCCGGCAATTACGCCCTTTCCTTCGCCTTCGACCGCATCGGCTCCGGCGCGGCGGAGCTGATGCTGGCCGGCGGCGTGGACGTCTTCGCGCGGATCGTGTTCGCGGGCTTCAACCGGCTCCTCTCCGTCGCCCCGGAGTTTTGCGCCCCGTTTTCTCCGGGGCGAAAAGGGCTCATCCCGGCCGAAGGCTGCGGTCTTTTGGTTCTGGAGGAGCGGGAGCGGGCCCTGGCGCGCGGCGCCCGGATTTACGCCGAGATGCTGGGCTACGGCCTGAGCTCCGACGCCAAGCACGTGACCATGCCCGACCCGGGTGGCGTGGCCCGGGCCATTTCCGACTGCCTGGCGCGCAGCGGCCTGACCCCGGCGGAGGTGGATTACATCAGCGCCCACGGCACGGGGACCCCGGCCAACGACAAGACCGAAACGGCCGCGGTGAAGGCGGTTTTTGGGGAGCGGGCCCGGGCCGTTCCGATTTCCTCCATCAAATCCATGTTGGGCCACGCCATGGGCGCCGCCAGCGCCTTGGAGGCGGCGGCCTGCTGTCTGGCCCTGGACACAGGAGTCATCCCCCCGACGGCGCACCATGCCCCCGGCGACCCGGACTGCGATTTGGACTATGTCCCGGAAAAGGCCCGGAAAGCCGACCCGAAAATCGTCCTTTCCAACGCCTTCGCCTTCGGAGGCTCCAATTGCGTCATCGCCTTGGCCCGGCCCGACGCCGTCCGCCCGCCCCTGCCCGCGCCGAAGTTCCGGGTGGCGGTCACGGGCTGGTCCTCAATCGAGGATTCTGACCCGCTGGGCTTGGCCGAGCGGCTCCTCCCCGAAAAGGATTTGCGGTACTTGGACGAGCCCATGGCCTACGCCCTGTGCGCGGTGAAGAAGGCCCTCGACCACGCCGGCCTGGAGCTCGGTCCCGAGGGTTCCGACGGCGTCGGCATCGTGGCCGACACCACGGGCGAGGTCGAAAGCCAATTCCTATTCTACAAGGAGCTCATCACGGGCGGGCCGGACGCGGTGGAGCCGCGGTTTTTTCCGAACATCCTGGCCAACGCCGCCACCAGCCGGGCGGCGATCCTCTTCGGGCTGAGAATGGCCAATGTCAGCATCGGGGGCTGTTTTCCGGGCGGCGAGTCGTCGGTTTCGCTGGCCTTCGAGCTTCTCCGGCGCCGAGGAAAGGGCGTCCTGCTGGCGGGGGGGGTGGACGCGGGGGCGGCCATGCTGGTCCTGGAACCCTGGGAGGCGGCCGCAGCGCGGGGCGCGTCCATCCGGGCGGAACTGGTCTCCTGCCGGGAAAGTTTTTCCCCCCTGCCCGAGCCCCGGGCCGGGCTGGGGTGCTTTTGCCTGGTCCGGGCCCTGGAAATGTTCTCGGACGGGGCCCAAGACCGTCTTTGCTTCCGGGGGCGGGGGACCTGGGGCGGGGAAATCGTCCTGGAGTTTCTGCGGCCCTCCGTCGTAGGCTGAAAACGGGCTCCCATTAAAAAATGGTTAAAGGCCCCCCCCTCTATTGACAAGTCAAAGGACCCGCATTACACTTATGGAAGACGCGGTCCCGGGCGTTTTTGGGGGGCTTGAATATGGACAATTTCTTCGGTTCTGAAAAGGAAAACAAGAAGGGCGGCTCCGCCGCTCCTTCTTCCGCGAACCGCAAGCGTCTGATCCAGTTGGCGGCCGTCATGGGCGGGGTCTCTCTGTTCTTGGCTTTCGTCGCCTCCTGGGATCCCACCACCCGGGCGGGTGGGTTGTTCGCGCGGATTCTTGGATCGGGCCCCAATGGGAAAGTCGACCTCAGCGCCGAGTTCAAGGCCGCCAAGGAGCGCGGCGACAAGCGGGACGGCCGGGAGCTTCGCAATATCAGCGTTTCCCCGATGCCCAAGTTGGCCCGGCGGGAAACCAGCGTTTCCATGGTCAAGGGCAAGGAAGATGAACTGTTGGCGGGGGACTTTTCCAAGAAGGCCAAGGGCGGGGCCACCGTCAAGGCGGTCATGACCCCGGATGAGTCGCGCCGGTCGGCCCGGGCCGTGGAAGTCGCTCCCGAGGAGATGCAGGGCGAGCAGGAGGCCGTGGCCGTTGCGGGGGTGGATGAGGGAACCGGCACCGCTAAGGGGTTGCTGGCGTACGCCGGCAAGGATTTCTTCAAGGGCGGTTCGAGCGCCGCCCATTCCTTCGACGGCACCATGAAGAACGCCTACAACGATTCCAAGGTGGCGGCCTCGGGTTCGGGATCCAACCTGGGCGCCAGCGCGACGGCCGGACGGCTTTCGGCGATGGAGAACAAGAGCATCCGGGCCAAGAACCAGAGAGGGGTCGGCGGGCCCTCCCGTTCCACTGGGGGCCAGAGCGCCTTCGCTCAGCTCGCGCAAGGCTGGGTCAACACCACGGCGGCCTCGGCCCCGGCCTGCACCGCCGACAACAACTGCTCGACGGAGTCGGCGGCCAGCAGCCTCTCCAACGTCTATGACGGCTTCGGCGGCAATCTGGGCGCCCTGGGCGGCGGGGGCGTGAGCGCGGGCGGCGTGGCCGAGCTGGGCGCGGGCGCGGGCGGAGCCGGGATGGGCGACGGCGGCGGCAGCGGGG
>CAYHPY010000121.1:7813-10555 GCA_964358485.1 uncultured Elusimicrobia bacterium | reverse complement strand
TTGGCGATCGAGCCGATGGCGGTTCCGACATGGGCCCGCAATTCCTCCTTGAGCTCGTCGCCGGGATGGCGCTGGGCCGACAGGGTGACGAAGGCGACGATGGCCTGCCCCGTGAGCTCGTCGGGCCGGCCGACCACGGCGGCCTCGGCCACCGAGGCGTGGCTCACCAAAGCCGATTCGATCTCCATGGTCGACAAGCGGTGGCCGGAGACGTTGAGCACGTCGTCGATCCGCCCCAGGACCCAGAAATACCCCAAGGCGTCGCGCCGCGCCCCGTCGCCCGTGAAATACACCGAGCCCCCCGGAATCTGGCTGAAGTACTGCTCGGCGTAGCGCTTCGGATCGCCATAGATCGTCCGCAGCATCGCGGGCCAGGGGCGGCGGATGACCAAATAGCCGCCCTTGCCCGGGGGCACGGGTTTGCCCTGCATGTCCACGACGTCGGCGTCGATGCCGGGAAAGGGCAAAGTGGCCGAGCCCGGCTTGGCGGGGGTGGCGCCGGGCAGGGGGGAGATCATGATCGCGCCGGTCTCGGTCTGCCACCAGGTGTCGACGACGGGACAGCGCCCCCCGCCGATGACCTTCCGGTACCACTCCCAGGCCTGGGGATTGATCGGCTCGCCGTCCGTGCCGAGCAGGCGCAGGGAGCTCAAGTCCCGGCCCTTGGGCCAGGAGTCTCCCATCCGGATGAAGGTGCGAATGGCCGTCGGGGCCGTATAAAAAACCGTGACGCGGTGGCGTTCGATCATGGACCAAAGCCGGTCCGGCTTGGGGTATAGGGGCGCGCCTTCGTACATCACCGTGGTCGCGCCGTTGGCCAGCGGCCCGTAGACCACGTAGGAGTGGCCGGTCACCCAGCCCACATCGGCGGTGCACCAGAAGGTGTCCTCTTCCCGCAAATCGAAAATCCAGCGCGTCGTCAGGGCGGTTTGGGTCAGGTAACCGCCGGTGGTGTGCAGGACCCCCTTGGGCTTGCCCGTGGAGCCCGAGGTGTAAAGGATGAAGAGGGGGTGCTCGCTGCCCAGCGCCGCGGGCGGGCAGTCGGCGCTTTGCCGGTCGACCAATTCATGCCACCAGTGATCCCGGCCTTCCACCCAGGCCAAGGGAGCGGCCCCGCCGAGGTCCGCGCCGAGACGCCGCAGGACCACCACCTTTTCCACGCACGGAGCCCCGGCCGCGGCCTGGTCCACGGTGTCCTTGAGGCGAAGCACCGCGCCGCGCCGATGACAGCCGTCGGCGGTGATCACCACCTTGGCCTTCGCGTCGAGGACGCGGTCCCGCAGAGCCTCGGCCGAGAAGCCCCCGAACACGACGCTGTGCGGCGCGCCGATCCGGGCGCACGCCAGCATGGCGACCGCGGCTTCGGGAACCATCGGCATGTAGAGGGCGACCCGGTCCCCCGGCGCGACGCCGAGTTCCTTGAGGGCGTTGGCGAAACGGCAGACCTCGTAGTGAAGCTGCTGATAGGTCAAAGTCCGGACTTCCCCGGGCTCGCCCTCCCAAATGATGGCGGCCTTGTTGCGCCGGGGGCCGGCCAGATGCCGGTCCAGGCAGTTGGCCGAGACGTTGAGCCTCCCGCCCGAAAACCATTTGACGAAGGGGGGCTTCCATTCCAGGACTTTTTTCCAAGGACGGATCCACGCCAGCTCCCGGGCCGCCTCCGCCCAAAACTTCTCCGGGTTTTTGAGCGCCCGGGCCCGAAGGGCCTTGAGGGCGGCCAGGCCCCGGACATGGGCGCCTTGTTGAAAGGAGAGGGAGGGGGGATAGAGCTTTCCTTCCTTAAGAAGGACGGAGATGCCGTCATGGCGGCCGGACGCTTCGTGTTTGGAATGTTTCATGGGGCGTTCATTTTACCTATTTCCCCCGCGCGGGCCAAATATGTATACTTCTCCCCATGCTACACTTTCCGCCCGCACAAAAAAAAGCGGATGAGGAAGATCGGATTTCGAGCGCGGAAGGCGACGCCCGGAGGTCGGGCGGTGCTTCGGCGCCGGCGCGCAAAAGGCCGTTACACGCTGGTCACGGCCTAAAGCCGAGGCCCGCCGCTGGGATTCCGGTTTGGTCGTGACGCCCGCCTGCAGGACCGAAAGGCCTTTCAGCGGGTGTTCGCGGTCGGCCGCCGGTTCGGAGGCCGAAATCTGACTCTCTGGTGCGTCGCGTCCCGTTCACCGGGGCCGACGCGGCTGGGATTGTCGATCGGCGTCAAAGCCGGTCCTGCGGTGCGTCGCAACCGTTTGAAGCGATTGGCCCGAGAGGCCTTCCGCCTCAACCGGTCCCGTCTGGCGACGGGGCAGGACCTGGTGATCTGCATCAGGCCCGGCTGCGCCTGGCGTGATTTGGCGGACGCGCAGGGCGACCTGCTGGACGCGGCCCGCAAGGCGCGCCTGCTCGCGGCGACGGATCCCCGATGAAAGGGGGTGGCGGGAGGAACGTGAAAGGTCTGATCGTCGCCGCCGTCGTCGTTTACCAAAAAACGCTCCGCCGCCTCCTCCCCCCGGCGTGCCGCTTTCATCCCACCTGCTCCGATTACGCCTTGCAGGCGCTGGGTCGCCACGGAGCCGGAAAAGGGCTATGGCTGGCCTGCGCCCGAATCCTCCGCTGTCACCCCTTCCACCCGGGGGGCCTGGACCCGGTTAAAAATTAAATGGATAAAAATCTGATCTTGGCGGTCGTCCTCTCCATGCTCGTCTATCTCGGCTGGTTCGGCTTCGTCGAGAAGCGCTTCTCCAAGCGCCCCGAGGC
>CAYHPY010000121.1:0-7713 GCA_964358485.1 uncultured Elusimicrobia bacterium | reverse complement strand
GTGGAAAACCCCGCGCCGGGCTTTTTTTCCGCCTGGCCGGAGTTGACCTTCAAGAGGGACGCAGACTCCCCGACCGTCTCTTATTCGGCCAAACGCCCGGACGGACTGAGGGTCCGCAAGGAATTCATTCCGGGCACGGACCAAGCCCTGGCGCGCCTGCGCTTCACGCTGAGCAACGAGGGCCGCGCGCCCATCGATTCGGGCCCCTGGTCGGTCACGCTCGGACCGGGCCTGGGGACCGTGGAATCGGAAAAAAAGGAAAATCCCGAAGTTTTGAGGGCCGTCGGTTTCCTGGCTCCGGAAAAAGGAACCCGGGGCCGGGTGGAAAAAATCGACCCCGGGGAGCACCCCATCGACCGCCGCTGGGTGGCGGTGGACAACCGCTACTTCCTGGCCGCGGCCGTCCCGTCGCCTGGAGATTTCGCCAAGGTCGCCTCTTCCCTGCCGCCCTTGCTGGCCCTGACCGCCCCGTCGGCTTCGCTCGAACCCGGAAAATCGAAGGTCGTGGAGCTTCCCTACTTCCTCGGGCCCAAGGCCCAAGGGCGCCTGGCCGCCTACGGGTTGGGGTTGGAACGGGCCATCGACTTCGGCTTCTTCGCCCAACTCGGGCGACTGACCCTGCGGGTCCTGGTCGCCCTGCACGAAAAAACCCATAACTGGGGCTGGGCGATCATCCTGCTGACCCTGCTCATCCAGACCTTGATGTTCCCGCTGACCTACAAGAGCCTCAAGGCCGCCGCCGCCATGAAGCGCCTGGCCCCCGAAATGGCCCGGCTGCAGCAGCAATTCGGCAAGGACCCGGCCCGGCTCAACCAGGAGATGATGGCGCTTTATAAAAAATCCGGCGCCAACCCGCTCGGGGGCTGTCTGCCCATGGTCCTGCAGATGCCGGTGTTCATCGCGCTTTTCAACACCCTGCGCAATTCCTGGGAACTGCACGGCGCCACCTGGATTTTCTGGATCAAGGACCTTTCCTCCAAGGACCCCTACTACGTCCTGCCCTTGCTGATGGGAGGGCTCATGTTCTTCCAGAACCGGCTCAACCCCGCGCCGGCCGACCCGGCCCAGGCGAAAATGATGCAGTGGATGCCGGCGATCTTCACTTTCATGTTTTTAAAATTCCCCTCGGGCCTCGTCCTTTACTGGATGACCAACAGCGTGGTCAGCACGGTCCAACAGCTCGCCCTGCGCGAGCATTTCGAGAAGGCGAAATAACCCCCGCGGGCGACACCAAGGAGATTGTCATGGCTGAGATCGAGAGCGAAGGAAAAACCGTCGGAGAGGCGGTCGAGAACGCCCTGCGAAAAGCCGGACTGCGCCGGGACCAAGTCGAGGTTCAGGTTTTGGACGAAGGCGCCGCCGGCATCCTAGGCTGGGGCGCCCGCCCGTCCCGGGTGAAAATCACCGAGAAGCATTGGTCCCCCGAGGGGCAGGGCCCCGCCCCCGCCCGCCCCGCGCCCGGAGCGCGCAAAAATGAGGCCGGCAACGCCGCCCCCCGGCCCGTGACCCAGTCGCTGAGGCCCGCCCCCTCGAACCCGAGGACCCCGGCCTCCGCCCCGCGGGCGCCCGAATCCTCTCATTCCGCCCCCGGAGGACCTCCGGCCGTAGCCAGCGCCCCATCCGCGGTTCCCGCGCGGGAGTGTGGGGAGGCCGCAAGGAGCGGACCCCCGACTCCCCATCGTCCTCGGCCCCCCCACCCCCCCAACCCCCCCAGGCGCCGCGGCCCCCGCCCGCGCGGCGGGAACAACCGGCCCGGGCGGAGCGACCCGCCACCCGTCCCGAGGAGCGCCCCGCCCCCCGTCCCGAGGAGCGCCCCCGGCGGATGGAGCCGGCCGCGCCCTTGACCCCGGAGCAGGCCGAGGCCGCCAAGAACGCCGCGATCGCGGCCCTCAACGAACTCCTGCCCTTGATGAAATTCACCGACGCCCAAATCCGGGCCGATTGGGATCCCCAATTGGAACGGGTGAAGGCCACCGTCGAGACCGCCGATTCCTCCCGGCTGATCGGCCGCGAGGGGCGGACCCTGGAATCCCTGCAGTTTCTGGTGACCCTCCTGCTCACCCGCCGGCTGGAAAACCCCGTCGCGGTCTGGGTGGAGAGCGCGGGCTATTGGGAGCGCCGGGAAAAAGTGATCCTGGACGCGGCGCGCCTGGGCATCGAGCAGGTTCGAAGCACCGGCAAACCTTTCCGGCTGGAGCCGATGGACCCCGCGATGCGCCGCTTGGTCCATCGCAGCTTGGCCGCCGAGCCCGACGTCATGACCGCCTCCGAGGGCGAAGGCTCCTGGCGCAAGATCGTCATCCGCCCGAAAAAATAATGGAGCTCATCGCCGCGCTCGCCACCCCGCCGGGGGCCTCCGCTTTGGGGGTGCTCCGGCTCAGCGGGGACGGCGCGCGCGCGGCGGCGGAAAAGCTACTCCGGCTCAAGTCCGCGGAAGGCTGGCTTCCCCGCAAGGCGCTGGTCGCCGAAGCCCTGGCCGACGGCGAAGTCCTCGACGAGGTCGTGGCGGTTTATTTTCCCGGCCCGTCGACGGCCACCGGGGAGGATCTTCTTGAAATCACGGCGCACGGCTCGCCGCTGATCCTGCGCCGCCTGCTGGCGGCCGCCTTCGCGGCGGGCGCCCGTCCCGCGGCTCCCGGAGAATTCACCCAACGGGGGTTTCTCAATGGGCGCCTGGACCTTTCCCAGGCCGAGGCGGTCGGAGATCTCATCCGAGCTCGGACCGACGAGGCCCGCCGCCGGGCCCTGCGCCAATTGCGGGGAGGCCTCTCGGACGAGATCGCGCGCCTGCGCCGCCCCCTGCTGGAACTCCTGGTCCGGCTCGAGGCGGGGCTGGACCATCCCGAGGAAGACCTGCCCCCGCTGTCCCGCGAAACGGCCGCGAAGGTTTGCGGGGAGATTTCCCGGGCGGCCCGGCGCCTGGCCGACACCCACCGGGACGGCCGCCTCCTCCACGACGGCGCGCGCCTGGCCATCGTCGGACGCCCCAACGCGGGAAAGTCCAGCCTGCTCAACGCCCTGCTGGGCCGCGACCGCGCCATCGTCTGCCCCACGCCCGGCACGACCCGGGACACCCTGGAGGAGCCGTGGGAAGTGGGCGGGGCTCCGGCCCTGCTCATCGACACGGCCGGCCTGGGAGACGCGCCCGAGGGTCCCGCCGAAAAGGCCGGGATGCAGCGCAGCCTGCGCGCCCTGGAGGGCGCCGACCTCGCCATCCTCGTCGTCGACCGGTCGAAAACGCCGGGTCCGGAGGACGAGGAGGTCCACGCCCGGATCGCCGAAACGGCCGCGCGCCTGGGCACGCCCCTGCTCCGCGTCCTGAACAAATGCGACCTGCCGCCCCCGCGCCCCGAGGATGCCCCGTGGGAAAATGGGCCCCTGTCCGTCTCGGCCCTGACGGGTTCGGGCCTGGACCGTCTGCACGGCGAGATCAGCCGCGGCCTGGCCCTGGAGAAATCCAAGGCGGAGCCGATCCTGGTGGCCTCCCAAAGGCAGGCCGAGGCCCTGCTCGGGGCGGCCCAGGCTCTGGCGGAGGCCGAAGGCGCCGCGGCGGGAACCCTCGACCCCGCCCTCCCTTGGGAGGACCGGACGGCCTCCGGCCTGAGGGACGGCTTCCGGCGCCTGGGCGATATCGTGGGCGAGGGGACTCCGGAGCAGGTCCTTCACGAGATTTTTTCCCGGTTCTGCATCGGCAAGTAGGAGGCTGACCAATGAAAAAAACCAAGAAAGCCGCCCCCTCAGGCAAACCCGCCAAGAGCCGCAAGACGGCCCCGCGGCGCAAGCCCGCCCCTCGGCGCAAGCCGGCCGCCAAGCGCGCCGCCGCGCCCTCCCTGAAAAAAATTTCCACCCCGATTTCCAAGATCACCCCCGAACAGCAGATCGTCGGCGCCGTTTTTCTCGGCAAGATCCTGGATTACTACGCCAAACTCGGCGTCGTGACCCTCACCCTGGAGGCCCCGCTGGCCCTGGGAGACACCATCCGCATCAAGGGGCACACGACCGACCTCACCCAAAAGGTGGAAAGCCTCCAAGTCTCCCACCAATGCGTGCAGAGCGCCTCCGCCGGAGAGGGCGTTGGGATCCGGGTCGCCGACCGCTCCCGAATCGGCGACGCGGTTTACAAACTTTGACCAAGACGCAAGTCCCGGCCACCGCGCCCTCCGGCTCCTCCGACCCCCGGTTCGTCCTTGGGCTTCTTTTGACCATCAACCTGGTCAATTACCTGGACCGCTACGTGCTGGCCTCCCTGCTGGCCCCGATCCAGAAGGAACTCGGGATCTCCGACACGCAGGCGGGCGGCCTGGCCTCCGCCTTCATGGTGATCTACATGATCGCGGCCCTGCCCGTGGGCTGGCTGGCCGACCGGGGCGGACGGCCCCCGTGGATCGCGGCCGGCATTTTCCTCTGGAGCCTGGCCACGGCCGCCTCGGGACTGGCGCGATCCTACTGGCAGCTGTTCCTGGCGCGGGCCACCGTCGGCATCGGAGAATCCTGCTACGGGGCCATCTCCCCGTCCTTCGTGGAGGAGCACTTTCCTCCCGAACGCCGGGGCCGGGTCCTGGGCCTATTCTCGATGGCCATTCCGGTGGGCTCGGCGCTGGGTTTCGTGCTGGGGGGGGAGATCGGAGAACGCCTGGGCTGGCGCCCGGCGTTTTGGATCGTGGGCATTCCCGGCCTGATCCTGGCCTTCTTCGCCTGGCGCCTCAAGGATCCCAAGTCCGGCGCCCGGACCGCCCGGGAAAATCCCCCGCTCTCGGATTATTTCTCGCTCTTCAAAATTCCAAGCTTTACCTTGGTGACGCTCGCCGGGGCGGCCATGACCTTTTCGCTGGGCGGGCTGGCGGTCTGGATGCCGACCTACTACGTCCGGGAATGGGGCATGAGCCTCGGAAAAGCGGGAAGCCTGTTCGGAGGGATCACGGTCCTTTCCGGAATCCTGGGCAGCCTGGCCGGGGGCTGGATCTCCGATTGGATCCTGAAATTCAACAGCCGCGCCTATTTCCTGGTCTCCGGCCTCGGGATGCTCATCGGCCTGCCCTTGGCCGCCTCGGCCCTGCTCACCGGAAATCAAACCGTTTCCATCGCGGCCTTGTTTCTCGCCGAGTGCTTCATTTTCCTCAACATGGGCCCGCTCAACGCCATCATCGCCTCGGTGACCCGGATCGGGAACCGCTCGATGGCCTTCGCGGCCAACATCTTCATCATCCACGCCCTGGGCGACGCGATCTCCCCGACCTTGATCGGCGCGGTCAGCGATCGCGTCGGGCTCAAGGTGGCGCTGCTCTATTCCCTCGTCGGGCTGGGATTTGCCGGGCTGCTCTGCCTGTCCGGGCTGTCGCGTTACGACCGGGATTACGCCCAGGCCACCCATGGGTAAGAGCCCCGTCGGCCGCGGCGCCTCCAAGGCCCTGGGGATTTGGTCCTTGGGCTGGGTCATGGTCGCCGATCCGCAAAAGGCCGGCCAAGCCGCGCGCGACGAGCGCAATTTGGCCCCGGGCCTTTGGCTCTACGCCGCCTTCCTCCTGGCCTCGACCGTTTTTTTCGCCGCCAAGCCGTACAATTTCCCGGACTCCACCGCGGCGCCCCCCCAGGAAATCCAGGATTTTCTATTCTGGTTCCGGGTCAACCTCTGGCACCCGCCCCTGGACGCGTCCTGGATCGTCCTGCTCCTGGGCCTTTTGCGCTGGTTCAAGGACGGGCGGCTGGGCCCCCGCATGCTCGCAGCCGCGGCCTGGGCGGCGGTCCCCGGCCTGCTGATCCTGCTCTACTCCAACCTGAAATTTTTCCCCTGGTTCGGCCTGGCCCTCGGGACCGCGGCCTGGCTCTATCCCCTGCGGCCCCTGCTCCGGGGGATCACACGGGAAGAATGGTTTCCCATGGCGCTGTTCATGGTGGCCCTCAACGCCCTGGGGTTGGTCATCCTCCTGCCGATGACCGTCTGCCTGGCCGGGCGCTGGCGGGAGGCCTTCATGGCCGCCCAAATCGCGGGCGGCCTGTGGATGCTGCGCAACGGGGCGCTGGGCATCCGGGAACTCTCCGGCCTGCGCCTCTCCCGGGCCTTTTTGGCGGTGCTATTTTCGCTCTTCCATTTGGTGGGACTGAGCTTTCTCCTGCATTTTCTGGGCCTGCCGTCCTCGATCCTCAAAGCGGTGTTCTACGGATGAGCCTCCCCGGGGAAGGGCGCTGGCAGGTCATCGTCGTCGGAGGCGGCCACTCCGGGGTGGAAGCCGCCCTGGCCGCCGCCCGGATGGGGCGGCGCACCCTCATGCTCACCCAGAACCTCGACACCGTGGGGGCCATGTCCTGCAACCCCTCCATCGGCGGCGTGGGCAAGGGGCAACTGGTCCGGGAGCTCGACGCCCTCGGCGGGGAGATGGCCAAGGCGGCGGACCGCTCCGCCCTCCACGTCAAGGAACTCAACGCCAGCCGCGGCCCCGCGGTGCGCTCCCCGCGCCTGCAATGCGACAAAAAACTTTATCAGTTCGGAATCAAGGAAACCCTGGAGTCCCAGGAAAACCTGGACCTGAGGCAGGACGAGGCCGCCGGGCTGTGGATCGAGGGCAGCGCCTTGAAGGGCGTGCTGTCCAAACGGGGCTTTCGCTACCAGGCCGACGCCGTGGTGCTGACCACCGGAACCTTCCTCAACGGCCTGGCCCATGTCGGCCTGCAAACCTTTCCCGCCGGCCGCGCCGGGGACCCCCCGGCGCTCCAACTGTCCACCGGCCTGCGGGAACTGGGACTAACGGTGGGCCGGATGAAAACCGGCACGCCCATGCGCATCAACGCGCGCTCCATCGACTATTCCCGCTGCGAGCCCCAGCCCTCCGACGACCCGCCCACGCCCCTCTCGCACTTCACCGAGCGCATCGAAAACCGGATGCTGGACTGCCACATCACCTACACCAACGAGCGCACCCACCGGGTCATCCGGGACAACCTGGACCGCTCCCCGCTCTACTCCGGCAAGATCAAATCCCTCGGCCCCCGCTACTGTCCGTCGGTGGAGGACAAGGTCGTCAAGTTCCCGGACAAGCCCCGGCACCAGATTTTCCTGGAGCCGGAGGGCTTTCACACCCGCGAGGTCTACGTCAACGGCCTCTCCACCAGCCTCCCCGAGGACGCCCAATGGGCGCTGGCGCGGACCGTCCCGGGCCTGGAACGCGCCGAGCTCATGCGTCCCGGCTACGCCGTGGAATACGATTTCTGCGCCCCGACCCAGCTCAAGCCCACCTTGGAGAGCAAGCTCGTGCCCGGCCTCTACCTGGCCGGACAGATCAACGGCACGACGGGCTATGAAGAGGCCGCCGCCCAGGGTTTCGTGGCCGGAGTCAACGCCGCCTTGGCGGGCCTGGGCCGCCCGCCGCTGATCCTGGGCCGCGACCAAGCCTATATCGGCGTGCTCATCGACGATTTGGTCACCAAGGGGGTCGATGAGCCTTATCGGATGTTTACGGCGCGGGCGGAGTTTCGCCTCACCTTGAGGGCGGATAATTGTGATCTTCGGCTTTTGGAAACGGGCCGAGAATTGGGATTGATTAATGACCGCCACTACGAGAGGTTTCAACGGTACAAAGAAATTTTAACGAACGGAACGGCTGCCTGGACGGATGATGAATTAAAGCCGTGGAAAAGAAGTAAAGCAACGGAACAAAACAATATCCGGCAGGCTTACGCCTGCTATATCAGCCGTGAACACAAGGCCGCCGAGCGCAT
>CAYHPY010000120.1:0-10560 GCA_964358485.1 uncultured Elusimicrobia bacterium | reverse complement strand
CACCACGGAAGGCCAGTTCGAGAACGTGATCCACGCCTCCTCCGATCCGGCCGACGCGGAACGGGAGGTCGCGCTCTGGTTCAAGCCGGAAGAAATCCTTGCCGCTCCCCAGGGATGAATGAGGCGGCACTGCCGCGCCGAAAACGCCGGGCGCGGCTGGAAGTGATCCTGGCGCTCCTTCTGCTCGCCGCCGCTCCCGCGGCCCGGGCGGCCGCGCCGCGCAAGCCCAAGGTTCTGCCCGGGATCGTCGTGGAGTTCGCGGCCCCGGACGGTTGGCCCCTCAAGGCCAAATACGTCCCGGCCAAGGAGGGGAAGCTGACCTTGATCCTCCTGCACGGCACCGGCCAGCGCAAGGACGATTGGCACGCGCTGGGGCGGTCTTTGGCCGGTTGGGGCTACGGGTATTTGGCCTTGGACCTGCGGGGGCACGGGGAAAGCGGGAAGGGGCCGGACGGCCAGCCTGCCCCGTGGCGGAAGTTCAAGCCCACCAAGGAACAGAACGAGTTCGCCAATATGACCCGGGACATCGAGGGGGCGGTGGCCTATTTGACCGGGCAGGGGGTGCTGGAGGAGCAGATCGGGATCATCGGGGCCGACGTGGGTTCCAGCGTCGGCGTCAAATACGCCGCAGTCCACCCCAAGGTTCCCTTGATCGCGATGCTCTCTCCCGGGACCCATTACCAGGAAGTTCTGACCATTAACGCCATGCGGCGCTACACAAACCGACCGATCCTAATGGTCTATTCCCTGGCCGACCGCAATTCCGCCCGGGCGACCCCGGTCCTGGAAGGCTTCGCCCGGCAGGCCGCGGGCGAGCAGAACGTCACGGTCATCAAGGTTCCCCAGGAGCACGGGATCAAGATGCTCAAAGGGGATCTCGTCCGGCAGATCATCGACTGGCTTCTCTCCCCGGTCCGCCTTCCCGGGGAACCGGAAATCTCTTCCGACACCGCTCCCTCTC
Source organism: uncultured Elusimicrobia bacterium (assembly GCA_964358485.1). Classification (GTDB taxonomy): domain Bacteria; phylum Elusimicrobiota; class Elusimicrobia; order UBA1565; family UBA9628; genus CAYHPY01. The sequence continues at coordinate 9,599 of CAYHPY010000120.1, read as the reverse complement.
CCGAGCCTTACCCCGACGCCGCCGACCGCTTGACGGAGCCGGAGACGGCGCCGTAAGTGTCCCCCCGCCCTTCGGATTACGCCCGGCTGCCCACGGAACGGCCCAATCCCCGCGCCCGGGGCTTGGACCGGCGGCCCGTCCTTGAGCTGGTCCGCCTGCTCAACGCCGAGGACGCCCTCGTCGCCGCGGCCGTCGGCCGCCAGGCCCGGTCCATCGCCCAAGGCGTGGAGTTGATCCGCCGCGCCATCCGCGCCGGGGGCGGGGTCGTTTTTATCGGCGCGGGGACCAGCGGCCGCCTTGGGGTCCTGGAGGCCGCGGAGTGTCCGCCGACCTTCAACACCACGCCGCGCCAGGTCCGGGCCGTGATGGCCGGGGGAAAATTCGCGGTCTTCCGCTCCAAGGAAGGGGCCGAGGACGACGCCGGGGCCGGGGCCCGCGCCATGGATGCGGTCGGCTCCTCGGACGTGGTCGTGGGGATCGCGGCCTCCGGAGTCACACCCTTCGTGCGGGGCGCCCTGGAGCGGGCCAAGCGCAACGGCTGCCCGACGATTTTGGTCACATCTAACGCTCGTCCTAAGGGGTCTCCGGCGCGGGTGATCATCGCCCCCCGGGTGGGCCCGGAGGTTCTGGCGGGTTCGACCCGCCTCAAATGCGGGACCGCCGCGAAACTGGTACTCAACACCTTGACCACCGCCGCGATGATCGGTCTGGGAAAGGTGTACGACCATTGGATGGTGGACCTGCTCCCCTCGTCCCGAAAACTCCGCCTGAGGGGAGAGCGGATCGTGGCGCAATTGGGCCGGGTGGAGCCGGCCCGGGCGCGCCGCCTGCTGGTTTCCACGAAAGGCAAAGTCAAGGAAGCGGTCGTCATGGCGCGCCTGGGAGGCGACGCGGCCGGAGCCCGGCGGCGTCTCAAGCTGGCGGCCGGTTCCCTGCGCCACGCCCTGGGGGAGAAGTGACATGAAAGGAAAACTCCAGGTCGAGTCGATTTCCAGCCAGGTCCTCAAAGGCAACCCGCTCGGCGATCCCCACCGCCGCGAGGTCCCGGTTTACCTTCCCCCGTCTTACGGGCAAAAGGGCCGGAGGCTTCCCGTGCTCTATTACCTGGCGGGCTTTACCGGGACCGGCCGGGGCACGATGAATTACAACCCCTGGAAGGAAAACATTTTCGAGCGCCTGGACCGTCTGATCGCCTCCGGCCGCGCCCGGGAGTGCGTGCTGATCGCCCCGGATTGCTTCACGGCCTACGGGGGCAGCCAATATGTCGACTCGACGGCGACCGGGCGCTACGAGACCCATTTGGTTTCCGAGGTGGTCCCGTATTTGGAGGACAAGCTCGCGGTGGGAGGCTCGCCGGCTGTTCGGGGACTCATCGGGAAATCCAGCGGCGGATTCGGGGCCCTCACCGTGGGAATGCGCCACCCCGAACTTTTCGGCCATGTCGCCTGCCACAGCGGGGACATGTTTTTTGAGCCCGGCTACGGGGCCGACATCCCGAAGTTCATCGCCGCCCTGGGAAAATACGGAGGTTCGGCCAAGCGCTTCGCCCGTGAATTTCTGGCGTCGCCGCGCAAGGACCTGTTTCCCCATGAGGGAATCAATTTGATCGCCATGGCGGCCTGCTACTCGCCCAATCCGGCCGCGCCGCTCGGCTTCGACCTGCCCTTCGACGAGGAAACGGGGGAGTTGATCCCGAAGGTGTGGGCCCGCTGGAAGGCCTGGGACCCGGTTGAGGCCGCGCCCCGCCATCGCGCGGCGCTCAAGGCATTGAAAACCCTCTACTTCGACTGCGGGACCAAGGACGAGTTCTTCCTGTTTCTTGGGGCCCGGAAGCTTTCACGGGTGCTCAAGGGGTTGGGGGTGGCGCACCGGTATGAGGAGCATGGGTTGGGGCACTTCGACATGTCGGAGCGATATGACGTTTCGATGGAACTGATTACGAAACGGATGAAGTGAAAAAACGGAAAATTTGGCAACGGAATAAATAAGACAACGGAATGAAAAATAATAAAAAGAAGAAAGAGAACCAAGGCGGCCGGCTTGGGGCTATCGAGATTTGCGGCCGCCTTGGTATAGATGACCTCCGTTACGTCGAAATCGAGGCCAAGCGCCGCTTGGCTTCGGAGGAGGCCGAGGACCTTCATAAATATCTGATCGGGCGCAAGGGCGTCCGGCACCTCAAGCGGCGGACCTTTTTCGATCAATTCCTGGACACGCCGGAGCTGGACCTGCTGAAGATCGGCGTGAGCCTGCGCCTGCGCTACAAGGGCGACGGCTCCAACGTTTACCTCCAATACAAGGGCCCCGGTTTTCACCGGCACGGCCTGCTGTTCCGGTCGGAATTCTCCTCCGAGAAGCTGGAGCACGTGGTGCTGGAGGAAAGCCATCACGACGCGGTCCATTTCCGCGACACCAGCGTCCGCGAGATCCTGGACAAGAGGGTGGACCCGGTGATGGCGGCCGTCATGCGCCGTCATTTGGGGCGCAAGGTCATTTCCCGAATTTCGACCGGACCGATCATTTGCCTGTACCAAAAGGACAAGTTCTCCGTGAAGCTCGGGGACGCCACGCTGGAGCCGTCCATCGACCGGCTCTTCGCCTTCGACATCCACAACCCGGGCCTGCACGCCATGTCCACCTTCTGGGAATACGAGAACGAGATCAAGGCCGAGGACGAGGATTTCCTGGCCAAGCTCGACCACGTCGAGGAGCTCCATGAGTTCGACGAGGCGCTCACCAAGCGCTTCGACTTGCCCTACGAGCGCCTGGACAAATACCACCGCTGCGCCGCCTTCTTCCTCAAGTTGAGAAAGCGCCGGTGAGCCTGCTCGCGGTTTGGACTTTGGCGGCGTTTTTCGCCGCAGCCGAGGTCCCCGCCGCCCCGCCGGCCGAGGCCGGGGCGGAAGTCGGCGCCGGGGCCAATGTCGTCCTGGTCATGTGGGACGGGATCCATCGGCAGGAATTTTTAGGGAATCGGCCCGACGGGTCCCTGTCGGCCGCCGACCAAAATGAGGTGCTTCCCCGTTTTTGGTCCTCCCTCGCGGCGCAAGGCGCGGTTTACGGGGACGAAGCTCTGGGCAGCCGGATGAGCGTCTCCAATCCCGTGACGCTGAGCCTTCCGGCCTATCAGAGCATCATGGCGGGCTTCCCCCAGCCTTGTTTCTCCAACGACTGTCCCAGGATCGGCGTGGAGACTTTCCCACAGCGCCTGGCCCGCGAGTTGAATCTTCCGCCGGCCAAGGTCGCGACCGTGGCCAACTGGATCAAAATCGCCTTGGCCGTGGAGAACTCCGCCGGGACCACCTTTGTCGACGCGGGCGCGGCCGGGAAATCCCGTCCCGACGCGCCGACTTGGGCGGCCGCGATGGAGTACCTTCAAAAGGAACGGCCCAGGTTCCTTTTCATTTCCCTGGGCGAGGCGGACGATTTGGGCCACGCGGGGGATTATCCGGGGTATCTGGCGGCGTTGCGGCGGTATGATGAATGGTTTGAGGAGTTGATTAAGATTTTGGATGGGATGGGGGAGTACGGAAAACGGACGACGATTCTTTTGACGACCGACCACGGCAGAGGGAACGGAACTGACTGGAAGAGTCATGGCGGGCGGCCTTGGGCCGCCCGCGTTTGGCTCTACGCCCGGGGGCCGGGCGTCCAGGGGGTCGGCCGCCTCGGCCAAGTTCCTCCGCGCAGCCATTCGGACATCCGGCCGACGGTGGAGAAGCTCCTCGGCCTCAAACCGCTTTCCTGCGCCGGTTGCGGCGAGCCCCTGCCCGAGGTGGCCGGGCCCTAGATTTATTAGGCCGCCTGGGGAAGCTTGACCGGGCTTGCCGCGGCGGGCCGGTGCTCCAGCGCCGTTTTCTGGTAGCCGTTCAACGCCAGGGCCTCAAACAGGAACTGGGACCGCAATTCCTTGCCCGGCTTGGGCGGCGGCACCCGCGCGTAGAGGCCGTCGGGCTTGAGGGTCCAGGCCTTCATGTTGTCGGCCAAGCCTTGAGCCAGGATGACGTCCCGAATGTAGCCCCGCAGGTTGGGGTCCTTGATCGGGAAGGCGGTTTCGAAGCGCGCGTAGAAATTGCGGGGCATCCAGTCGGCGCTGGACAGGTAGACCTTTTCCTCCCCGCCGCCCCCGAAATAATAGATCCGGCTGTGCTCCAAAAACCGGTCCACGACGCTGACCACGCGGATGTTCTCGCTGAGCCCCTTGAGGCCCGGCCGCAGGGCGCAGATGCCCCGGACCATGAGGTCCACCTGCACTCCGGCGGTGGAGGCTTCATAGAGGGCCTCGATGACGCCGGGGTCGAGGAGGGCGTTCATCTTCCCGATGATCCGGCCTTTGCCGCCCTCCCGTTGGATCCGGGTTTCCTCCTTAATGAGGCGGACCATCTGAGACTGCAGGTTGCCGGGCGCGGCCAAGAGCTCCTTCATTCCCGAGGGCACCTTTCGTTTTTCCAACATCGAGAAATACAGGCCCAAATCCTCGCCGATCACGGGGTCGGCGGTCATGAGGCTCAGGTCGGTGTAGAGGCGGGCGGTGGCCGGGTGGTAGTTTCCGGTCCCGAGATGGGCGTAGGAGCGCTCAACGCCGTCCTCCAGCCGAAAGACCTGGGTGACCTTGCTGTGGACCTTATAGCCCCCGAGGGGGCGGACCACGCGCACCCCCGCTTTGCGAAGCTCCTCGGCCCAGCGGACGTTGTTGAGCTCGTCGAAGCGCGCTTTGATCTCCACGTAGGCTGTGACCTTCTTGCCGCGGCGCACGGCTTCCTTGAGAGCGGCCAACACGGGGGATTCCCGGCTGGTGCGATACATCGCGTGATAGATCCGGGTCACCTTGGGGTCGCGGGCGGCATCCTTGATGAATTGGACCACGGCGTCGAAGGAATCGTAGGGATGGTGGAGGAGGATGTCCTGCTGTTTTAGGGCGTCGAAAGCCCAGCGGGCCTTTTCCAACGGCGGGGGAAATTGAGGGCGCACGCGAGGGTAGCGCAGTTTCCGTCCGGCCCGGGCGGAGTAGATGCGCGAGAGAGTCCGCAGGTCCAGCGGCAGGTCGAAGCGATATAGGGCCGCCGAGTCCAGGCGCAGGGCGGAGGCCAAAAACAAGGCCCCCTCGGAGTAGGACGGGGCGTCCACCTCCAGGCGCACGATCCGCGCCTTCTTGCGCTTGAGCACGCCCTGCACCACCTGCTGTTCCAGGGATTCCTCGTCGTCGGGCCGGTAGCGGAGGTCGGCGTCCCGGATGATCTTGAACGGGAAGGCCTCGACGACCTCGCGGCCCGGGAACAGGTCCTGGGCGCGGTCGCTGAGCCAGCGCTCCGCCAGGGCGAAGCGCTGGGTTTTGCCCAAAGGGGACAGGGCCATTAGGCGCGCCTCGCGCTCCTGGATGGTGAGGATGGCGTACTCGCCGGGGAAGCGCACGAACACATGGATGCGCTCGCTTTGCAGAACCGGCGGGGGCTCGGCCGCCCGCCGCAGGACGTACTTGATCTCCGGCAGGGAGGCTCGAATTTCCCCGTCGATCGAGGATCTCTGCCAGAATTCGGTCAAAATCTGGATGCCCTTGCGGCGCAGGGCGGCGAGAATTTCCGAGAGCACCTCGGCTTGCCGGGCCTTCTGGCGGATGGAATGCTCCCGGATTTGGGCTTGGAGCTGGGCCGCGGTCAGACCTCCGCTCAGGGGCCGGTTGGGGAAACGCCGGGCCAGGCGGGCCAGTTCGGCCACCCGGATCATGAAAAATTCGTCGAGATTGGAGCTGACGATGGCCGCGAAACGCAGGCGCTCCATGGGGGGGACGGTCTCGTCGGCGGCTTCTCCCAGCACGCGGTCGTTGAAGCTCAGCCAGCTCAGGTCCCGGTTGAAGAGCCTCTCGATGGAGAACGCCCCCAAGGGCGGGGCGGGCGCGGCCAATACCCCGCCGTCGAGGCGGAAGGGCACCCAGGAGGCGGAAGGTCGGGCTCGGGCCATGGGCGGCTATTTTAGCATTCCGGGCATTGACACGGAAGGCGGCCCGTGTTACCCTTGGCGGGTGCGGTCCTTGATAGCCGGCGCGGCGGCGGGGGCGATGTTCATCCCCCTGGCGTTGCGCCGGGAACCGGAGTTTTTGACCCAGCAGGGGCTCCCGGCCCTGATTACCACTTTGCTCCTGGTCGGGTCGTGGTTCGTTTCCCTGCTGGCGGTCCTGGGCTTGATCCATGACCGCGTCTGGGGCGAGAAAACCTCCGCCCCGGCGGTCGCGGGCGGGGTCCTGGGAGTTCTGGTGAGCGCGGGCTTGGGCGTGCTGGCCGTCATTTGGGGTCAGCGTTGGATGACGGTCCTTCCCTTGGTCACCATCGGAGTCTGCGCGGGCATGGCCTACGGTTTCCGCCGCGAGTCGGGGATTCTTAGCGGGGTCCCGCGGGTCAGTTCGGGCGCCCGGGACGGGGAGCTGTTCAAGCGCTTTCCCCAGGCCACGCGCTTCGAGGAATTGGGTTTCGGCCCGACCCCTTTGGGCGAAATCGGCGTGGTGGTGGTCTACTACGACCGGGCCGCCGGCGCCAAGGTCACGGTGGTCGCCGAACTTCCCAGAAGCTTGAATTTCGGCCTCAAAATCCGTCGCCGCGGAGGGGACGGGGCGTTGACGGGCGATTTCGAGAAGGACCTCTCGATCGATTCCGACGACCCTCGCTCCCGGTCGGCGCTGCTTCAGGCCGATGAACTCCGCCGGACGATCCTGAAGTTCCTCAAGAGCACCTCCGGGGCGGCCGAGATCGACAGCGGGCACATCCGGGCGGATCTTCCGGCGGTCGCGCGCGCGGCCGATCTTCCCGGGTCCATCCTAGGGGAAGCCGCGGTCCTGGCCTACCAGTTGTCGGCCCGGGCCCAGCAGTTGGGACTAACCGCCCCCGCCTGAGCCGCCGGGCCTGGCCGCCGCCTGACAGGTCCCCCCGGACTATTGTAAAATCCGTCCCGGTGCGAATCCTATTTTTTCGCCACGGCCTGGCCGGGGATCGGGCGGACTTCGCCAAAACCGGCCGTCCTGATGATAAGCGCCCCCTGACCTCGAAGGGGAAACGCAAGACCGCCCGGAGCGCCAAGGGCCTGCGGGCCCTCGTTCCCGAGTTGGACATGATCGCGACCAGCCCCCTGACCCGCGCCCGACAGACCGCGGAGATTCTCGCGAAGGTTTACGGAGGTCTCCGGCCCTCCCGGGTCGAGGATTTGAGCCCGAAAGGGGACCGCGAGGAAATCCTCCTTTGGCTCGTTGAAAAATCCCCGAATTTAGTCGCGCTGGTCGGCCATGAGCCGGCGTTGGGGACGTTGGCCGGTTGGTTTCTGACCGGAAAGGCCGAGCCCTGGTTCGAGCTGGGCAAGGCCGGCGCCTGCCTCCTGGAATTTCATGGGGTCCCGAAGGCGGGAGCAGCTAAATTGGCATGGTTGTTGCAACCTAGCCAGCTTCGGGGGTTGGAAGATTGAATGTTTGAAACTGTCGAGCTGGGGAACCGGATTTCGAAGGAAGCTTTCAAAAAAGAGTCCATCTCCCTTCGGGAGAAGCTCCTCAAAGCCCAGTCTGCCCTGGCGAAGGCCGATTTCTCGCTGATCATCCTGGTCGGGGGAGTGGAGGGCGCCGGCCGGGCCACCTTGGTGGACTTGATGCTGGAATGGCTCGATCCCCGAGGAATCGAGGTCCACGCCCTGGGCGAGCCATCTGATGAGGAGCGCGAACGCCCCCGTTTTTGGCGTTTTTGGCGCCTCCTGCCCCCGAAGGGCAAAGCCGCCATCCTTTTGGGCTCCTGGTACACCGATCCCATCGTCCACCGCGCCTTTCGGGATTCCGGGAAAGCCGCGCTCGACCGGGACCTGGACCGGATCGTGGATTTTGAAAAAATGCTGGCCAACGAAGGCGTTCTGCTGGTCAAGCTCTGGCTGCATCTGACCAGGGCCCAGCAGCGCAAACGCCTCAAGGAGTTGGAGAAGGATCCGGACACGCGTTGGAGAGTCACTAAAAAGGATTGGGAATTCGCCGGCCGTTATGACCGCTTCCGCAAGATCTGTGAGCGGGCGGTGCTCAAAACCTCCACCGCCCATGCCCCGTGGAACCTGGTGGAAGCCGCCGATTTCCGCTACACCAAGCTGGCCGCCATGAAGATGGTCCTCAAGGCGATGACCGACCGCCTGGCCCAACCGCCCGCCGAACGGCCCGCCAAGGGGGACCTTCCCAAGCCCAAGCGGGTCAATCCGATCCGCAGCCTGGACCTTTCCTTGCGCCTGAAGGAAGCCGAATCCGACAAGCTGATCGAGGATTTGCAGGCGCGCTTCAACACGCTTTCCCGGAAGATGCGCGACGAGGACCGCTCCATGATCCTGGTCTTCGAGGGCCCCGACGCGGCCGGCAAGGGCGGCGCCATCCGGCGCCTGACCCGGGCGATGGACGCGCGCAACTGCCGCGTGGTTTCCACCGCCGCGCCCAACGACGAGGAGCGCGCCCGGCCATATTTGTGGCGTTTCTGGCGGGGCCTGCCGCGCCTGGGGCGCGTGACCATTTACGACCGGTCCTGGTACGGCCGGGTGCTGGTGGAGCGCCTGGAGGGCTTCTGCCGCCCCGAGGATTGGAAACGGGCCTACGGTGAGATCAACGCCTTCGAAGAGGAGCTTTCGGAATCCGGCGTGGTGATCGTGAAGTACTGGCTGGCCATCAGCCAGGAGGAACAGCTCAAGCGTTTCAAGGAACGCCAAGCCACGCCTTACAAGCAGTACAAGATCACCGAGGAAGACTGGCGCAACCGCGCCAAGTGGGGGGCTTACGAAGCCGGGGCCTGCGACATGATCGAAAAAACCAGCACCTCCTGGGCCCCCTGGGTGCTGGTGGAAGGGAACGACAAGCGGTGGGCGCGGGTGAAAGTCCTGCGGTCCGCCTGCGAAAAACTTGAGGAGGCGCTTCAATGAAACTCGGAGAGCAAGGCAATCCTGTCCGCGTGGCGGTCATCGGTTCAGGACCCTCGGCCTTTTACGCCGCGGAGGCGCTCCTGCGCCAGAAGGAGCTCGCGGTCAAGATCGACATGTTCGACCGCCTCCCGACGCCCTACGGCCTGGTCCGGGGCGGCGTGGCGCCCGATCATCAGAAGATCAAGGGCGTGGTCGCGGTGTACGAACGCATCGCGGGCGATCCCTCTTTCCGCTTTTTCGGCAACGTCATGCTCGGCCGGGATGTTTCCGCCGCCGAACTGCGGGAGCGCTATGACCAGGTGATCTACGCCGTCGGCAACGAGAGCGACCGGAAGCTGGGCGTGCCGGGCGAGGACCTGGCCGGGAGCTTTTCGGCCACCGCCTTCGTGGGCTGGTACAACGCCCACCCGGATTACCGGGACCTGAAGTTCGACCTCTCCGTGGAGAGCGCCGCCGTGGTCGGCATCGGCAACGTGGCCATGGACGTGACCCGGATCCTGGCCCAGGACCCCGAGAAGCTGGCCGGCACCGATATCGCGGACTACGCGCTGGAGGCCCTGCGCAAGAGCCGGATCAAGACGGTCTATCTTTTGGGCCGGCGCGGGCCCGCGCAGGCCGCCTATTCCCCGGCCGAGATCGCCCAGCTCGGGGAGCTGGAATAGGCTGATCTCGAGCTCAAGCAC
>CAYHPY010000119.1:0-10735 GCA_964358485.1 uncultured Elusimicrobia bacterium | reverse complement strand
GTTGGCGGAATAATTCCGGATGGCGCGGGCGATGTTGTTGGCCGCGTAGAGGGCCATGAGCTCCTCGGAGGCCACGATCACCACCTTGTCGGCGAATCCCTGCCGCAGGGGCGCGGCAAATCCCCCGCAGACGACGTCCCCCAGCACGTCGAAGATGGCCACGTCGTAGCGCCCTTCCTTCAGGATGCCCGCCCCCTCCATCAGCTCGATCATCCGGGAAATGCCGCGCCCCGCGCAACCGATCCCCGGTTCCGGCCCCCCCGCCTCGATGCAGTCGATCCCAAGGCGCCCGCGGACCAGGATTTTCTCCGGGTCCCCGGAGCCGGAATCCATGAAGACGGACCGCTCGACGACCGTGGGAATCGGCCGCCCGTCGGTCAGAGCGACGGTGGTGTCGTGCTTGGGATCGCAGCCCACCAGAAGGACCTTCTTGCCGCCGCGGGCGTAGACGGCCGCCAGGTTGGCCGAAACGGTGGATTTTCCGATTCCTCCCTTGCCGAAGATCGTTATCCGGTGCACGGGACCTCCGCGGCCTTGAGCACGGGCTCAAACTCCGACCAACCGAACGATTCCGGGTACTCCCGCCAGGGCCCCTCGCAGGCCCCTTCGTGGACGCAGAGGCGGCAGGGCGGACCCTTGGCCTTTCCCTCGTCACGCCGCGTCTTGGTGTAATCCTCGATCACGGAGTCGGCGTCGAAGATCTTGGTTCGGGGGATGATCTTTTCGGCGACGAAGTCTTCGTAGCCGCCCATGAAGCAATAAGGAATGGCCTCGGTCATGACCCGGCGCCCGGCCTGGCGCCCGATGTCCAGGGCCTTCTTGACCCACGGGGCGGCCAGGGATTTTCGGGCCGACAACCAAGTCTTGTTCTCCCCCGCCCGGCCCGTCAAGTGCATGAAGGCCAATTGAAACTGGTCCACGCCGAGCGAAACCAGCAGGCGGGCCAAGTCGGGCAGATCCCGGTAATTGGCCTTGGTGATGACGGTATTGGTGATGACCCGGACCCCGAGCCTCTTGAGATTGCGGATTCCGGACACGGTCTGCAAAAACGCCCCGGGAGCGCCGGTCAGAAAATCGTGAATCTCCGGGCGGGAGCCGTGAAGCGACGGCCCAAACTCGTCGACCCCCGCCGCGATCAGGCTCCGGCAGAATTTATCGTAACAGAAGGTCCGCCCGTTGGATTGAACCTGGACGGTCTCGTAGCCGAGCGCCCGGGCCTCCCGGACGATTCGCACGATCTCCTTGTGGAGGGTGGGCTCGCCCCCCGTCACGACCACGCCGACGGCTCCCGACCGCCTCCCCTCGGCCAAGGACGCCTTGAGCTCCTCCCAGGGCTTGGCCGGAAGCTTCTCCCGCTTGTCGCCCTGCACGCAGAAGGAGCAGGCGTTGTTGCACTTGAAGCCGACCTTGAGATCGATGCGTTCGATCACGGCGTCCCCCCCGCCGCGCCCAAGAGCCCCAGCCCCTTGTGGAAATAGGGGGCCAGCCAGGAGACCGCGGTCCCGCGGTTGGAAAGGGTCAGGACCGATCCCAGAAAAATCCAGGCGGCAAAAGGAATGCTGTGGTAGACGGTCAGAGCCTCCGCCGGAGAAACCTCCAACCAGGTCCTGAGGTGCTGGGCCTCCTCCGCGGTCAGGCCGTCGCAGTAACGAAAACCGAGCTTGCCGGCCAGGGATTTCTCGGCCAGGAGGCGGTTCCAGGTCTCATCGGAGAGAATGGTCCCGGCCATCAAGCCGCCGGCGTCGAGCTCCCGCCGGCTTTGCCGCTCGATGAGCCAGTGAAGGGCGATCCGGCCAAAGGATAGAAGCAGCCAAAAGCTGGCGGCCATTTGAAGGCCGTCGCCGAGAATTCTTCCAACATTGATTTCAAAAATCGGGGCGCAAACGGCGGCGGCCAGGAAACCGATCAAGGCCCCGGCACCCACGACCGGACTGGCCAAAACGACGACCAAATGCTTCCAAATCAAGGCCATCGCGAAAAACAGCCCCAACTGGCCGAACGGGCCTAAAAAGAAGGCGTGAAACCGCCGCTCGGCCAGGCGCAGACCGAAGAACAAGATCACGAGATTAAAACCCAGAATCAAATACTGCCCCCGGCGCGGCCAGGCCTCCCCGGCCCGCTTGGAAATCCGCTCCCGAAAAGCCTTCGCCGATTTTCTCCAATCCTGGCCCCGCATGCCGACCGCCGTTACGCCCAAACGGACCGCGGCCTCGCAGGCCATCAGGAGGCCCGCCGGCACGAAAATGTTGATCAGAAAAACCAAAAACAAAAGAAGGGGAAAGCCCCGGAGATTGGGATTGATCAGGGCCAGGAAAAAAGAAAACAGGACGAAGAGCTTGGCGTCCCCCGCCGGCCAGATGGAAAGCCGCCAAAGAACCACGCCCGCGGCCAGGCTCAAGGCCAGGTGTTCCAGGAGCCGGGGATAATAATGCCACGGAAGGTAGTACTCCCCGAGCGCGAAAAAACGCATTTGGCGATGCCCGAGGGCGCTGTTGACCAGGAGGTAGCCCAGGCCCGCCGCGCACAGGAGCAGGCCCGCTCCGATCCACAGGTTCCGGATCCGCCGCTGCCGCCAGTCCTCGATGGAAATCACCAAGCCCAAGGCCAGGAAGAGCGGGTAATAGAGCCCCGAGATCACGCGTCCTCCCGGACCCGGCGCGAGACTTCCTCCGGGTCGGTGAAAACCGGACAAAGCTCCTCGGAGTCGTAATACACGCCCATTTGGTAAAGCCCGGCGCAGAGGGGCTCAAGCCGGCAAGGGCGGCAGCGGTCGGACTTGCCGTAGCTCCAGGAAGTCCGGCCCTGGACCCGCAGGCCCTTCTCGTCCAGAAAATAAATTCGCCGCCCCTCGTTTTTGACGATTTTCCGGGTCTCGGTGGACCGGTGCGGATACTCGGACATGTAGCACAACGGCACCCTTTCCACCCGGAAGGTCCGGCGGCCCGAGTCCAAAAACGCCATGGCCCGGTGCAGTTCCACCTCGAAATCCGAGAGGCGCGCCACGATCCCGGGGTTGAGGCTGGCCGTATTCATCAAAGGGTCCAGGTTGTTCCAGACGAAGTGCCTCAAATACGGGAACTCCCGGGACAGCCAACGAACCAGCCCGCTCAGATGTCCGGCGTTCTCCTTATTGATCACGGTGTTGACGTCCACCCGCAGCCCCAACCGCCCCGCGTGCTCCAGGGTCCGCCGGATATTGGCCAGGGACCGAGGATTGCCGGACAGGGAGGCCTGAACGCGGTCTTCGTGGGAATGAATCGAGACATGCAGGTGGGCCAGCCCCGCGTCGGCGAGGGATTTGAAATAGGAGAAGCTCGCCGTTTTTTGCCCGTTGGTGATGAGCCGGGGCGCGAGCCCCTTTTGCTTGGCGCGGGCCACGAGCCGGGCCAGTTGGGGAAACAAGGTCGGCTCCCCACCCGTGAGAATCACCCCCGCCGCGCCCTCCCGAGCGAAGGAATCGACCATGGCCGCCGCTTCCTTCCAGGGGATCACGCGGCCGTTGGCCGGATTGGAGCAGAACACGCACTTTTGGTTGCACACCCGGGCGACCTGGAGGTAGGCGAGTTCGGCCATTCAGCCTCCCAGGGGGCGCAGGGCGGCGAAGCCTTTTTGCCGGACCGCCTTCACGCCGATTCCATCGCAGAGTCCGGACCGCGCGCAGGACGCGCACGCCGAGCCTTTGGCGAAAAAACGGTGATCGATGAAAAAATCCGCGTACGCGAAGATGTCGGGCTTGCGGCCGAAACGGAACGGCTCCGCCGCCCCGCCCGGGTCCAGACACAGCGGGCCTTTCTTGGCGGGAAGAGCCCGGTCCGTCATCAGCGCCGCCAAATCCGCGCAAAATTCCTTCAAATAACATTGGCCGCAGGCCTCTCCCCGGCAACTCAGCGCCTTCCCGCCGTTGAGATAGCGCGCGAAGATGCGCCTGCGCCCCCGCGCCTCGTCCCAAATCTTCTCGGGCGGCTGGATCAACGGCTCGAAACCCTCAAGGCAATCCGGGCGCAGGCGGTTGGTCCAAAGGGTGAGATCCCCCCGCTTGGACAGCTCCAGGGCCCGGCGCAAGCGGGCGCGATTCTCGGGGTCCGAAAAATCGCAGAAAAGCTCTTCCTTGTGCCGCCAGGCGTCCCCGAACGGGACCAAGGCGAGCAGGTCGAACTCCCGGACCCCCAGGCCGACGCAGAAATCGAGGATCTCCCGAAGGACCGGAAGATTGAGGCGGTTGATGACGACGTCCACGCTCACGATCAGTCCCCGCGTCGCCAGCGCCCGGCGCAGGCCGGCGACCAACTGGACGAAGGACCCCGGGACGCGGGTCAGCCGGTCGTGCAGGGCCGGGGTGTTTCCGTGAAGGGAGAAGGTCACCTCCCGCAAGCCCGCCTCCACCGCGCCGTCCAGGAAAGCCGGGTAGCAGAATCTCCGCCCGTTGGTGATGGTCTGGACATGGGTGTAGCCCAGGGAGCACGCGGTCCGGACGATTTCGAGAAAGGCGGGGTGGAGGGTGGGCTCCCCGCCGCTCAAGACAACGCGCGTCAGCCCTTGTTTGCGGCCGCGGGCCAGGCTGCGCTTGAGGCTGTCGATGGATAGGGAGCTCCCGTTCTGCGCCCCGCGGTCCAGGCAGAAGAGACAGCGCTGGTTGCAGACGCGGGTCAGGCGGATCCAATGCCGTTTTTCCGAGCCGGCGGGCGTCTCCTTCCGTTGGGTCTCCACGGTTCAGGGAACCGCCCGGACCGAGGCCCAGCCCTTGGTGACCTCATTGGCGGCGCGGGAAAGAAACGCCAAGGCCCCGGCGAATCCCAGGAACGGTTCATCATTGAGGAAATGGGTGTTGTCCGAGGGAAAGCCGAACTCCAGCCACGGGGATTTGGGCCGGAGTTCCGAGAACGCCCAGGAGTTTCCAAAAAGAAGGTCCACCCCCGTCGCCGACATCTCTTCCCAGAGCCTCAAGGCCTCGGCCGCCACCGGTTGGAAGGCCGTCCGGGGACGGGCCTCCAGGGCGGCCTTGGCCGCCTCCGGCGGGTGATGCCCTCCGCCCATCAGGATCAGGCCGGCCATTTCCCCGCCCAATTCCTCGAGGAGCTCCGCGATAGCGGTCCCGTAGTGCGGATCCCCAATGAAGGCGAAGCGACGATTGAGAAAAACATGCGGCACGCTCCACTGAAGCCGCGGGGCGGTTCGATCGAGCTCGGAGGCGATGAACTTCCGGGCCTTCTCCTCGTGCCCGGTCTCCCGCCCGAGCTTTTCCAGGAAGCGCCGGGTCGCCTCGAGGCCGAACGGCAACTCGGCCTCGATCAAGCGCGCCCCCAAGCGGCGCGAAAGAATCCGGGCCGCCTTGCGGCCGTGGGGGAGGGAGACGATGGTCTTGGCCCGGCGGACCGCCCGCAGGTTTTCGTAGGAAGCGCCCGAGAGCCAGATGGAAACGGGGTCCAGCCCCACCGCCCGCATCATCCGCTCCAATTCCGCGATATTGCCCCGATGCTCTCCCTCGTTGCGGTCCATGAAGTAGCCGATGAGCGCCGCGCTCTCCGGGGAAGACTCCTCCGGGGCCAAGTCCATGCCCGAAGCCAAGGCCTCCAGAACCGCGGCGTAGCCGTCCAGCCAATCCCCCGCGAAGGCCGACCGGCGGGGAAGGACGAAGGACGGTTTTTCCCCGTCCAAGGCGTCTCGGAGGATGCGCTCATAGTCGGTCCCCGCGATGGCGCACATGGGCATGCAGCCCAAAAACAGCGCGCCGGCCTGGGGCCAGGCGGCCATTTTTCTCAAGGCGGCCCCGATTTCGGCCTCGTTGTTGCCGGCGATGTTGAAGACGTTGACCCCGGTGTGCTGGATGCGGTGCTCGCTTTCGCAGGACAGGAGGGTGGAGAACAGGTCGTGCCGTCCGTGGACCTGCAAAGCCTTGGCGAAGATGCAGGACGGCCCGTCGCCAAGGAAGAATGCGTCGGGCACCGCGTTGAAGGCCAGGTAGGCCCCCTGAAGGTACGGGAAGTTCAGGCGCACGCCCAGTTCCCGGCGGTCCATCAGGGGCCTCCCCCGCCCCCAAGGTGGGGGCGGTAGCGCCGGTAAAATGGCAGGCGGCAGACGGAGAGCAGGCGCTTCAAGGTCCGCAGGGCCCCGCCCAGGCCCATCTCGAAATCCTTGCTTGAGAACCGGGCCTTCCCCGCGCGCGAGATTCTCCAATCGAAGAACATGTCGGAGTAAACCGCCTGAAAGCCCCCCTCGCTCAGGGCCGCTTCCAGTTCGCGCGGGGTGCGGAAGGTCCGGACCCCGGCCTGCTTTAGACCCTCGGGCAGGTTTGGGGGCTCTCCATGGAGGTCGTAATAAAGAATGTCGATCCCAAAGCCCATCTCGGCGGCCATCGGGACCATCGGCGCGCCCTGGCCGTATCTCAGGCCCAACAGGCGCGGCAAGGTGGCCTCCGAGACGACGAAGGCCAGCCGCAATCCCGCCGCCTCCGCCTTCATGGCCTCCCAGGCGGGAGCCGCTTTCTCCAGCCGGGCGGCCCAAGCGCGCTCGAATTCCAGCGCCTTGCCCCCCGCCGCGGCCACGACCCGAAGGCAGTCGCGGGTGGCCGCGAGCCCGAAAGGGGCCGGAGCGGTGACGACGCGACGCGGGTGCCCGGCCAAAAGCTCCCTCAGGGTCGAGGGGTAGGAGGAGCGTTCGCAGAAAACGTTGGCTCCGGCCCGGGCCAAGCCCTCCAGGACCGGGAAGTCCACGTCGGGAAAGGCGCAAAGATTGGCCTTGAGGCCGAGCTCCCCGAGAAAGGGAAGCAATTCTCCCTCCCGGTAACGGGGCGGAAAATAAAAGAGATTGAGGGCCGCGTGATCGGCAGGAGCGTTGAAAAAACCAGGCCGGGCCAACAACTCCCGGAAGAAATTCCCGAAATTATCCCGCTCGTCGCGGTCTTTCTGGCTCCAGCTCACCGCGGTCGCCCCGGCGGCCTCCTCGCAGCGGCGGGCCAGCCCGTTGAGGTCGTCGCCCATGATGATCGGCGTGCAGAGGTGGGTCAGGATGAGATACTTGCCTTCGGCCGCCGTGGAGCGGACTTCCTCGACCAATGCGTCGGCTCGCTCTCCGGTCCCCAGGATCATGTCCCGCTCCTCGAGCTCGGCCATGATCCGCTTGCCGCCGCCCGTCGCGGAGCCCGCGGCCAGCTCCTCCTCCGGATAGTCCAGAAAGGTCCATTTTTTAAATGTGAATTTGGGCCAGGAGTAGAAGCACTCGAGATCCGCGTATTCGATGGTCAAGGTCCGGTCGTTGGGCTTGCATTCCGGCACGCCCATCTGGACCTCGAAATCCTGGTCGCAGAAAAAGTTCCGCCAGCCGGCCTCCAACAGTCCGATGGATTGCCCGACGCAGGGGACCTTGAGGAAATCCCCGTCTTGGCCCGGCACGACATTTTCAACGAAGCTTCCGGGATCCTCATCGATGGGCCGCCGCGCGTCCTCCAGGGTCAGCGGCCCGAGACGGACCGCCGCCGCCTCCAGGAATTTCAGGACCGCGGGGCTCGGCTCCCGGTCCGGGGTCAAGGAGAGCCCCTGGCCTCGGACCCGGCCCCCCGGCGCGTCCTTGGGCAGGAGGAAGAAAACCAGCCGGAAGCCCCCCGCCTTGGCCAAGGCCACGCGCACGCTTTCGGTCCCCAGGGAGCACAGTCCCTCAAGCCGCCAGGCGGAGTCGCCCGCCCCCAGGCCCAGCCTGCGGGCCAGTTCCGCCGTGGAGGAAGTCCCGGCCGTGGCGTGGCGGACCGTCTTCCTGCCGACGAGGGAAATCATCTCACCACTCCCGCCCGTAGAACAAGGCGTCGTTCATGGGCGTCGGGACCGGACAGTCCTCTTTTCGGACCGCCAGAAGCTTGCAGGACAGGGACTTCACGGCCCGGGTGAAGGGGGATTTCGGCGCCCGCTCGACCGCCGTCGTTTTCCGGGAGAATTCCGCCTCGCGGACCGCCGGGTCCCGCGGAACGAACTCCAGGATCCGGGTCCCGATGGCTTTGGCGAAGCGCTCCAGCCGCCCCTTGTCCACCTCCCCGTCCTTGAGATTGGCCACCAGCCCCGCCAGGTAGACCCCATTGGAGGAGTAGGTCCGCACCGATTTGGCGATATTGTTGGCCGCGTAAAGGGCCATGAGCTCCTCGGAGACGACGATCACGACCTTCTCGGCGAAACCTTTGCGCAGGGGCGCGGCAAATCCCCCGCACACGACGTCTCCCAAGACGTCGAAAAGGCAGATGTCGTAGCCCCCGGCCTCCAGGATTTCCAGGTCCTGGAAGGCCTCGAGCATCAGGGAGATTCCCCGCCCGGCGCAGCCCACGCCCGGCTCGGGGCCCCCGGCCTCAACGCAGTCGATCCCCAGCCGCCCGCGAAACAGCAGGTCCGACGCCTTGAGCAGACGGATGTCCCGAACCGAGAAGGTGCGGGCATGCCGCTCCATGAAGGTCTCGATCAGATTGCCGTCCACCAGCCCCACCGTCGAGTCGTGCTTGGGATCGCAGCCGACATGGATGACCTTTTTCCCCTCCAGGGCGTAGATCGCGCTAAGATTGGAGGCCACGGTGGATTTCCCGATCCCGCCCTTGCCGAAAACGACGATTCTCTGCATCGGTCAGCGTCCCCGCCCATGCTCCGGGGCCCGGCCCCGCCCCACCGCGGCCGCGCCCGGGCCCATCCAGAGGAAATGCAGGTAATCCTCGGGACGGCGGACGCCGCGCCCGAGCTCCAGGCCCTTCTCCAACACGGCCTTCATCTGCGGCGGCCCCAGCTTCGCCTTCCGGGGAACTCCGGCTTTGAGGCGCAGAAAATCGGCGATGGCCGGGTCCACGGCGGCGAAATCCTCGGCCAGCCCCGCCTCGTCGCCGAGGGCCAGCCGGGACAGGCCCCGATCGGCATGGCCCCAGACCGAAGACGGCGCTCCGCGGACCGCTTCGTCGAAATCAGCCAGCGCGTCCTTGTGGCGCCCCAGCAACCGCAAGGCCTCTCCCCGCCAGAGACGCGCCTCGAAATCCTTGGCGTCCAAAGAGATGGCGAGGTTCAGGGCCTCCAAGGCGTCGGAGCTCCGGCCGAGCTTGAGCAGGGCGGCCCCCCTCCAGCCGTGGACGAAGGTCTCGGCGCCCAGGCGGAGGGCCGCCTCGAATTTTCCCAGGGCCCGGCGGTAGAGGCCGAGCCACAAAAGCACCTCCCCGTGCCAGGTGAGGACTTCCCGTTTCTCGCGGACCTGGGCGGAGCGTTCCGCCCGTTCCAATTCCCGGAAGGCCTCCCGCCGCCGCCCCAGGGCCAGATAGGCCTCGGCCAGACGGCAGCGCGCCCACCAATGGGAGGGCGTCTCGGCCAGGATCCGGCGGGCGATCTCGACGCTCCCGGGGAAATCGTCCTGCATCAGCGCGATCAGGAGAAAGGGCTGATGCATCCAGGCATGGCGCCCGGAGCGCAAGGCCCGGATCGGCGCGTAGGCCGCCAGCGCTTCGGCCCGGCGATTGAGGCCGTTGAGGAGCACGGCCCGGCAGTAGGAAAACCAATGGAGGAACCGGGGGTCCCGGGGGGCCGAGTCGAGGACCTTGAGCTCCTTGCGGCAAAAGTCCTCCTCCGCCACGCCCCGAGCGCGCTTGCTCCACCAGGGCCATTGGAAACATTGGGGATTGACCGCCCCGGGAAAGCGGGACAGGACGATTTCCGCCAGCTCGAAGGCCTCCGGGTAAAGCCCCGCGCAGACCAGGACCGAGATCAGGCGCGACCAATCGGCGCTGAACGCCGCCGCCCGCGCGCCGCCGCGCGCCGCGAGACGATCCAGCAAGCGGTGGACCGCCCGAACGCGTCCCGCCTCCGCCAACCCGGCGAGCGCGTCCACGCCGAGCCCGTCCCCCTCGGACACGACGCCGTCCAACGCCCGGCCAAATTCCACCTCGGCTTCCGCCGCCCTCCCTTGGTCCAGGAGCAATTCGCACAGGAGCATCCGCGCCTGGGGCCGCTCGCGCCGGGAGAGGCTGGTCCCCAGGGCCTGGCGGGCCCGGGCCGCGGCCCGCGGGCCGCAAGCGGCCTCCTTTCGAAAAACCTCCCGGCAGAGGGAGTGCTTCAGCAGCGCGAAAAACCCGTCGTCGTCCCCGGCCCGCCCCCCCCCGGACAGAATCCCTTCCACGCGGGAACCGAGCTCCGCGCGGGCCCTCGGCTCGGCCTCGTCCAGGGCGGCCCGGGCCTCGGCGGGCTTGCCGGCTTTTTCCAGGACCCGTCCCCGTTCGATGAAAGGGACCGGTGAGCGCGGGTCCAGCGCGGCGGCCTTCAAGAATTCCTTTTCGGCCTTGCCGGCCTCGCCCAATCCCTCCCAAAGCCGGCCGAGCGAAAGGCACAACTCGGCCGAATCCCCATCCAGGTCCCGAACCTCTTCCAATAGGGCCGCCGCCTCCTTCCCCCGCCCCCGCCGCTCCAGCAGACGCGCCAACTCCACCCGAGGGGAGGCGGCGCGGCGGTCCAATTTCACGGCCTTGCGCAAGGAAGCCTCGGCCTCGGCCAGGCGGCCCCGTCCCTCGTGAATCCGCCCCAGCCAGATGGAGATTTCCGAGGCCCCGTGCCCGGACGACGCCAGAGTCCCTAGAACGCGGGCGGCTTCCCCGAAACGCCCATCGGCCAACAGGGCCGCCAAGCGTCCCGACTCGGCCCCGCGCGCCTCACCAGCTGCCATGGCTCCCATGAGAACCGTGGGAGCCGTGGGACCCGTGGCTGCCGTGGCTGCCGTGCGAGCCGTGGCTGCCGTG
>CAYHPY010000118.1:0-10787 GCA_964358485.1 uncultured Elusimicrobia bacterium | reverse complement strand
TGCGGTTCGCCGTTCGCGAGGGCGGCCACACCGTGGGCGCCGGCGTCGTCAGCGAGATCTTGGACTAAGCCCGTGGGAGACAGAATCGTCCTGACGATGGGCTGCGTCGACTGCAAGAACAAGAACTACTCCTACCAGCGGGGAAAGAAGAAGGATTTCAAGCTGGAGTTCAAGAAGTTCTGCCGGTGTTGCCGCAAGCAGACGACGCATAAGGAAGTCAAGTAACGGCCCCTGATAAACGGCAACGGAAATTTGGGGACGGAACTACGAAAAAAAAGAATTGAGGGCGGCCGGGCAAGCCCGGCCGCGGGTGGGGGGTGTCGGTTAATTGGCTAAACCACGGGTCTCCAAAACCCGGACTCCAGGTTCAAGTCCTGGCGCCCCCGCCGGCGGTTTGAGAGGATCAATTTAATGCAAGCGGCAACGCAGTTCATACAAGAAGCTTACAGCGAGCTCCGAAAAGCCACCTGGCTCACCCGCCAGGAGGCCACCGGGTCGACGATCGCCGTCATCATCCTGGTTTCGCTGATCGCCGCCTACGTTTCTACGATCGATTTCCTGCTCTCGATCGTGCTCGGCGCGCTTCTGGGGAGATAGACCAATCATGCGCGGATGGTACGTCGTTCACACCAAGCCCGGTTACGAAGACAAAATCCGGACCGAACTCCAGACCAAGGTCCAAACGGACAAGCTGGAGGAAAAGATCTTCTCCGTCCTGATCCCCACCGAGGACGTCGTCGAGGTCAAGAAGAACAAGAAGCGCATCTCCAAGAGAAAGTTCTTCCCCGGCTACATCCTGCTCGACATGACCGTCGATGAGCAGACCTATTGGGCCGTCAAGGGCATCTCCGGCGTCAGCGGCTTTTTGGGCGAGCCCACCCCCGCCCCCCTCCCCGAGGAGGAAATCAAGGCCATCATGGAGCTGACCACCGCCACCGAGGGCGGCAAGCCCCGGCCGGCCGTCCAGTTCGAGAAGGGCGAGAACGTCCGGATCATCGAAGGGCCCTTCCGCCACTTCGTCGGCATCGTCGAGGAAGTCAACGAGGCCAAGGCCAAGATCAAGGCCATGGTCACCATCTTCGGCCGGCCCACCCCCGTGGAGCTGGACTTCCTGCAGGTGGAGAAGCTCTGATGCCCGCGGCGCTGGAGGCCGTCGTCCTCCGGGACGGCTGGTCGGCCCCGCGGCGGACCCTGCGCCCCCTGGGGCTCCTGGGGCTGTTTTTGGCGTGCGCGACCATGCTGGCGGCCGTCGCCGTGGGCCTGGCCTCGTTGGTCGCCCTCCCCCTGGCCTCGGCGGCCCTGCTCACCGCGGCGTGGCCGGCGCTGTTTTCCGCCGAGTTCACCCGCTGGGTCTTCGGCGCCGACGCCATTCCGTTTTGGAAGGCCTTCGTCCTGGCCCTGGCCGCATCAACCGCTTTCAAAGCTCTTCGTGGAGGATCGTCATGGCAAAGAAGGTAAAGACACAGATCAAGCTGCAAATCCCCGCCGGCGCGGCAAACCCCGCCCCGCCCGTCGGCCCCGCGCTGGGCCAACACGGCGTCAACATCATGGATTTCTGCAAACAGTTCAATGAACGGACCAAGTCCGCAGAGGCCGGCATGACCATTCCGGTGGTCATCACCGTCTATGAGGACCGGTCCTTCACCTTCATCACCAAGATGCCCCCCGTGGCCTCTTTGCTCAAGCGCGCCGCGGGCCTGGCGAAGGCGTCGGGCGAGCCGAACCGCAACAAGGTCGGCAAGATCACCCTCAAACAGGCGGAAGAGATCGCCAAGCAGAAGATGCCGGACCTCAACACGCTCGATCTCGCCGCCGCCGTGGCCATGGTCAAGGGAACCGCGCGCTCCATGGGCATCGAAATCACCGGCTGAAGCCGAACAGGAGAACCCCCATGGGAAAAAGACTCGCCGCTCTCGATAAGGCCGTGGATCAGGAAAAGCTCTATCTGTTGGAGGAGGCCGCCGCCCTCGTCAAGAAGTGCGCGACCGCCAAGTTCGACGAGACCGTCGAACTGCACGTGAAGCTCGGCGTGGACCCGAAGCAGTCCGATCAGCAGGTCCGCGGCACCGTCAACCTCCCCCACGGCATCGGCAAGTCCAAGAAGGTCGCGGTCGTCACCAGGGGCGACAAGCAGCGCGACGCCCAGGCCGCCGGCGCCGATATCGTCGGCGCGGAGGACCTCATCGATCAGATCTCCAAGGGGATGCTCGACTTCGAGGTGCTCGTGGCCACGCCCGACATGATGAAGGACCTCGCCAAGCTCGGCAAGGTGCTCGGCCCCAAGGGCCTCATGCCCAACCCCAAGAGCGGCACCGTCACCATGGACATCGCCAAGACCGTCAAGGAGCTCAAGGCGGGGCGGGTGGAGTACAAGGTGGACGAGTACGGCATCATCCACGTCCCCGTCGGCAAGGCGTCCTTCGAGACCAAGAAGCTGGCCGACAACGCCCGCACGGTCCTGGAAGCCCTGCTCAAGGCCAAGCCGTCGGCCTCCAAGGGCGTCTACATGCAGAGCGTGACCCTGTCCTCCACGATGGGGCCCGGGGTCAAGCTGGATCCGTCGCAAAAATTCTAATAAAACGGAATTTTGGGAACGGAACTAACAACTAACAACGGGAAAATATAGAGGGCGAGGCCGGGATTCCCAAAGGAATCCCGGCCTCGCTTGCTCTTCGCCCCTCGAAGTCTGCTAGCGCCCGGCGCCTGAGGGCCTAGGGCCCGCCAGCGCCAAGCGGGTGTGCTTGCGATCCCGCGCCTGGCCCACGATGACGTAGGACTGGGGAGTCACCTGCATGGAAAGCCCCCCCGCCCTCGTGTCGAACAGGCCGTGCATGTTCTTCATGAACAGATCGGGCTGGCCGGAGATATTGGCCAAGCGCACCAGGCTGGTCGTGTAGGACCCGTGAAGCTCTTTGTGGATGTCCTGCAGGCGCCCGACCTCGTCCAATCCGATCTGGGCGTTGGCCACGGCCACGGCCCGGTAGTACGGGGCCGCCAAGGCCAGTTCCCAGGTGTAGACCACTCCCAGGGCGAAGACCGCGCACCAGGCCCCGGCCAGGGTCAGCATCCGCAGATCCTCGCTTCGGGGCCGCGCCAGGACCACCCGACTGCCCACGATCAGGTCGTGCCAGGTCCGCTTGTGGGAGTCGAACAAGGCCCAAATGAAGCCCAGGTTGAGCATGGCGCTCAGCAGGTAGAGCGTCGAGCGCGCCATCGCCGCGACCGCCCCCAAGGGCTCTCCGTCCAAGCCCACGACCTTCAGGCCCAAGAGGCTCTTGCCCAGGGAGGTCCGCCCCTCGCAGGAGAAATAGGCCTGGTAGAGCATGAAGAACCCGATCGAGAGCCAGGCCCAACTCATGCCCTTGGAATGGGTCGCCAGGGCCTCACCCGGAAAGAACAGCCGGATGGTCAGAACGAACAGCGCGATAAAGAGCAGGAGGTCGATCGAGAAAGCGACGACCCGCTCGGAGAACCGCGCGTCCTCAAGCTGCGGATGCTCGTGTCCGTGAATGTTTTCCATGGAATTATCCTCCGTCCCCTAGAAACGCCCGCCGCGTGAGCGGTCCCAGTCGTCGACCCGGCGGGGGCGGGGCTGACCGCCCTCTTTGAGAATCTTTTCCTCGGGGTCGTAATTCGGATCTCCGGCGTCGTCCGCTTTGACCGGGGGCACAACCGGGTCCTTGCCGCCCGAGCCCGCGCCCCAGGTCGCAAGCTTCGCCTGATAGGCCTTGCGCCAATACTCCTTCGGATCCGGCAGCTTGTCCTTGCCCCCGGCGGCCTCGACGGCCTTCCAGTATTCCTCGCCCAGGGCGGCCTCCTCGGCCTTCACCGCGTTGAAGATCGCGACGACCTGCTCGCCCATCGCCTTCTTGGCGATCGGACCGCCCACCTCAGCCTGGGCCTTGGAGAGTTCCTCGGACCGGACCGTGCCGAACTGGTCCTTGAAGTCGTCGATGTATATCTCTTTGGCGTGGCCGATGACCTTTTCGCGCTTCTGCTTGGTTTGAGCGGCCACGACCTGCTTGGAGCCTAGGACGCGAATGGCCTCCTCGAACTCCGCTTTGGCGGCCGCGATTTCGGAATCGCGCCGCTGCGTAGCTTCCCCCAAGGCCTTGGCCCGGATCTTGGGGTCCTTGATCTTTTCGATGCCCGCGGCCTCCGCCTTGAAGGCGGCGTTGGCGGCCGCCAGGCGTTTCTTATATTTCTCCTGAGACCCGCTCCGGGCGGCGGAATCCGCCGCCGCGCCAGCGTTGATCTCCGCTATGTTTTTCTCGTAGGCGTCGTCCTTGGCGAACGGCGCCGTGGCGGCCTGGCCGAGGTTGCCGGAGGGTTGCTCATTCTTGATGGTCTGCCCGACTTCCTTAGGCTCCACGTTCTTGGCGGCCACCTTCAAAGCCTCGAGCTTGGCGCCCCATCCCTCGCCGGCGATGATCTTTTCCTTGAGCTTCTCGATCGAGGCCGCGTAGGGGTCGGCGCCCGTCCCCTCCTCCAGCTTCACCTGATGAATTTTGTCGCCCTTGGTCGCCTGGATGTAGGTGACGCCGTTGTCGCCTTTGAGCGTCTCGAATTTGGCGTCCTTATACCCGGCCACTTCCTGGCCGACTCCGCTGACCGTCGCCGCGGCATTGGGGTCCTGCAAGTCCCCGAGGCCCTTGCGGGTGTTTTCATAGAACTGGTCCAGGCCGCCCTGCACCCGGGTCCCGATGCCGGCCACCGCCTCGTCGCGCTGTTTTTTGACGGTGGCGGCGGTCTCGGCCTCGCCCTTCTCTTTGTCGGCTTTCAACCGGGCCTCCAGGGCCCCGATGAACTCCTTGACGGGCGTCGTCGACTGGGGATAGGCGGCCTTGATGAACCCTTGAAGGCCCACGGCCAGGGCCTTGCTCTGCTTGAAATAGACGGCCAATTGGTCCCGGACCCCGTAATCGACCTTGTCCAGGGAGACCGCCGGATAGGATTTCCCATCCACGAAACCTCCGTCGTTGACGGCCAGTTCCCCGACGAAATTTCCCATGGAATCGAAGGTCCGGACCACCTCGCCGGGATTGTCTCCGGTGGCGGACGCCCAACTCTTGAAGACCACGGCGGCGGGAATGCCGATCCGCTGATCCCGGGCGAAACGCCCGAGGGCCTCCCGGAACTTCACGATCCGCCGGTGAAACTCCGCGGCCTCCACGCCGGCGCGCAACTCCTTGCCCTTCGCGGGATCTTCCTCCGCGATCAGGGCCAGCACGGCTACCTTCAAGGCCTCGGGCTTGCCGACCAATTCCGACTGAAGCTTTTTAATGTCGCCGCCGGCCGGGGGCGTCAGCAGGGCGGAGGTCGCCTTCTGCTCCAAGGGCTGGGCCGAGGGGTTGAGCCCAAGCCGAGCCCAGGCGGGCCGCATGGGCACCTGGTGAACCTGCGCGATCCCCAATTTCTTGGCGATGGCGAAGACTTTGTCACCCTGCTCCCAAACCTCGAAAGCGGCCTGGTCCAGGGGCCGGAACGCCAGGTTGAGCTGGGTGAGGATCATCAACTGATCGCCCAGGGACTTGGCGGCGAAATCCTTGTGCATCCGGTCGACCACGAACCAGACGGCGTGGTGGCACAACTGGTTGCCCGAATCGCTCCCGCGGTCCACGCCCGCGCCCGGCACCCGAATCTTGCCGGTCGAGTCCCCGAACTTCCCGAGGGCCTTGGCGATCCCTTCCAGGTCGGAGGCGACAAATTTCTGATGGATGTCCTTGATGACTTCGCTGTTGCAGCGGTCGACCGGGGCTTTGCGGGGGGCCTCATCCTGCTTGGCTGGGGCAAAACCCGAGGCGGCGGCCAGAACCACTAGGGCGAGTAGTGTCCTTTTCATGGCGTCCTCCCAAAAACAACGACGCGCGGCTTTAAAATTCGCCCGAGGCGAAAGCCGACGCGTCGATGCAAGCCTCGGGGGTGAGTCCGGGGTCGGCTTACATTCGAAGTATAGGGGGGCGGCCTTGATTTGTCAAGACCTACGGCTGATCGTCCCCGCCGTCCCGGACCCGGGGCGGGGAGCCCGCAGCCTTCCAGGACAGGAAGGCTTCCACGAAAGCGTCGAGATCCCCGTCCATGACGGGCTGGATCTGGGAGGTGGAGTGGCCGGTGCGCAGGTCCTTCACCATTTGATACGGCATGAACACATAGGACCGGATTTGATGGCCCCAGGCGATGTCGCCCATGTCGCCGTAATGTTTTTCCATGGCCGAGCGCTTCTTGTCCAACTCGACCTCATAAAGCTTGGCCTTGAGCATGCGCATGGCGTTCATGCGGTTCTGCAATTGGCTGCGCTCGGTCTGGCAGGCGACGATGATGCCGGAGGGAATGTGGGTGAGGCGCACGGCCGTCTCCACCTTGTTGACGTTTTGCCCGCCCGCCCCCCCGGAGCGGAAGGTGTCGAGCTTGACCTCGGAGTCGGAGACCTGAATGTCGATCTCGTCCTCGATATCGGCCAGGACATCGACGGACGCGAAGGAGGTGTGCCGCCGCTTGTTGGCGTCGAATGGAGAAATTCGGACCAGGCGATGGACGCCGATCTCGCCCCGCAGGTAGCCATAGGCGTTGGCCCCCCGGACAAAGGCGCTCACGCTCTTGATTCCGGCCCCTTCCCCCTTGAGGATGTCGGTGATCGCGAATTCAAAGCCGTGGGCCTGCGCCCAGCGGGTGTACATCCGCAGGAGCATGTCGGCCCAATCGCAGGCCTCGGTCCCCCCGGCGCCGGCGTGCAGGCTGATGATCGCGCCGTTCTTGTCGAATTCCCCGGAGAGCTTGAGCCGCAGGTCCATCGCCGTCAACAGGCGGCCGTTTTCCGTCAAACCCTTGCCGACCTCCTTCATTTCCCCGGCGTCCTGGGCTTCGTGGGCCAATTCCAGGTGGATCTTCAAATCCTCCAAGGTCTGAGCGGCTTTCTCCCACTCGGCGAGAGTCTTTTTCCGCTCGTTGAGCTCCTTGGACTTCTTTTTGGCGGCGCTGGAATCGGCCCAAAAGGCGGCCTGCCCCGTCTCGGCTTCCCGTGCCTCGATGTCCTTGCGCAGAGCCGGCAAATTCAAATTCCGGCTGATCCGGTCCAATAGGACCCGCTGGGCCTCGATGCCGTCGTTGGCTTCCTTAATATCCATGATTTCCGGGTAACCGCCTCTATTTTAGCTAAACGGGAGGGCCGCCAAAAGGGTTTGGGCGTGCAAACCGGCGGTGACCGACAGGTCCCGGCCATAACCGCCCCCCAAGGTCACCGCCACTGCGATTCCGTTGTCCCGAAATTCTTTATAAACCGTTTTATCTCTCTCCAGCAGTCCTTCCTTAGTAAGGCTCAAACCCCCCAAGAGGTCCCCTTGGGCGCAGTCAACACCAGCTTGAAATACAACAAGCTCCGGGCGAAAATCCAGGACCCGGGGCAGATTCGCCCGGAGCAATCTCATGTACTCCTCATCCCCAGTTCCCCTTTCCAACCCTATGTCCAGAGAGCTTTCCCGTTTGTTCCGTGGATATATTTCCGCTTCATGCATCGAAAACGTAAAAACTCTCCGCTCCGCTTTAAATATCTCCGCCGTTCCGTTCCCCTGATGCACATCCAAATCCACCACCGCCGCGCGCTTGATCCGTCCCTCTTCGAGCATCTTCAATATCCCGCACGCGATGTCGTTAAGCACGCAAAACCCCTCCCCGTGGTCCCGGAAGGCGTGGTGCGAGCCCCCCCCGACATGCAGGCCGATCCCCCCGGACAGCGCCTCCCGGCAGGCTAAGATCGTCCCGGAAACCTGCAATTGGTGGGCCAGGGAAACCTCTCGCCCGAAGGGCAGTTCCATCAGAGCCTCATCTTCCAAAGACATCCGGCAGGAAAGAACTTTTTCCACCCAGACAGGATCGTGGGCGAGTAAAAGCTCCTCCCGGGAAGGAACGGGCGGCCCCACGAACTCTCCGCTGCCGCGCAAAAGCGCGGCAGTTAAACCAAACTTCCCCACCGGAAAAACATGCCCGCCGATATCGGCCGAGTAGGCCGCGCTATGAAAGAACTTCATGCCCGCCGAAGACGGAAAAACGCCATGACCCCGAGGGCGGCCAGGCACAACGCCCCGAACCAGTCCCCGTGGAGGGCGTAGAAGGACCCGGCCGCAAAGCGGTCATAAACGCGCGCCGCGGCGTCCAACCGCCCGCGTCGGCCCAGCTCCAGCCTGGCCGTCACCACGCCCCAAGGATCGATGACCCCCGAAATCCCGGTGTTGCCCGCGCGCAGGACCGTCACGCGGTTTTCCACCGCCCGAAAGACATTGGTGTTGAAATGCTGGTGCGGCCCCCAGGTGTCCTTGTACCAGCCGTCATTGGTGATGTTGACGATCACCCGCGCCCCGCGCGCCGCGTCCCGCCGCGCCCACCGGGGAAAGACCGCCTCGTAGCAGATGCTGACCGCCGTCGGGCCCAAAGCCGTGCTCAAAAGGGGCTGCTCGGCCGCCCCGGCGTCGATGCCGCCCAAAATATTGAGGATGCCGATGTAGGAACGAAGAAACGCGAACGGAACATATTCCCCGAAGGGGACCAACTCCCGCTTGTGGTAGCTTCCCGCGATGTTGCCCTCCGCGTTCAAGTAAACCGCCGAATTCCGGGTTCCCGTGGCGTCCTCGGTCACGGCGCCGACGATTTGCGCCGCCCCCAGCCCCCGAGACCATTCCTGGGCCAGGGGCATCCCCGCCCCCTCCGGCACGATGCGCGGCCAGGCGGATTCGGGGTGGATTACAAGCTCGGGCCGGGCCGTTCTCGGCCCGAGCACTAATTCTTTATATTCGTTCAGTATTTCGTTTTCCGTTGTTCCGTCCCATTTTTTGTATTGGTCAATCCCCGGCTGAACCATCTCCACCCTAACTTCCCTTCCAAAAAAAGGCTCGTCCCTTCTCAGCAGTTCCCCTCTCCCGTAAACCCAAACCCCCGCCAAAATCGCCGCGACCGCGGCCGTCGTGGGCGCCATCCCCTTGCGGCCCTCCTCGTCCCATATTTCCGCCAGACAGGCGTTCCAGGCTACGATCAAGAAACCCAGAAAGTGCGGCCCGGCCAAGGCCGAGATTTGAAGAAGGCTCAGGTGCCGGTACTGCGTATGCGCCAAAAGATCCGCCCCGACCCGCGGCCCCCACCACGAGCAGACCGCCGCCAGCGCGCTCCAGGCCGCGGCCCAGATAAACGGCCTCAACGGGCGCGGGGCCGCCCCCGTCAGCCAACGGCCGAGCAGGGCGGCGAGGCCCCAGTTGAGGCCGAGAAAGACGGACAACAATCCCCAAGCCAGAATGGCGACGGGGATCGGAACGGCGGCGAAGCGGCAGGTGAGGTAGATCCAATGTAGAACAATGCTGTGGTAGGCGATCCCGGCCGCCAGGCCGACGAAGAAAGCTCTTTTCCCGTCTAATGCCGTTGCCGCTTGTTTTATAAAAGGCGCCAACGAAAACCACGCCAGAAAGCAAAGGCCGGGTTTGGGGAGGGTGAGGGCTAAAACAATTCCGGAGACGGATGATACGGCAACGGAATAGAGGGCAACGGAACTAAAGGCAACAGGAGAGGGCGGCTGAGCCGGGGGCTCAGCCGCGTTAGCCATGACACTTCTTATATTTTTTTCCAGACCCGCAGAAGCAAGGATCGTTGCGCCCCAGTTTCGAGACCGGATTGGGCACGGCGGGGCCGGACTTGCGGAGGATGGATTGCTTCGGGCCGCTGGGCGGGGCGGGGGGCGCGGAGCCCTCGGGGGCGGACCCTCCGGCCTCCTCGCGCATCGGGGGAGGAGGCGGCGGGGCCTTGGGCGCCTGCACGCGGAAGACATACTCCACGGACTGCTCGCGGATGTGGCCGAGCATGACCTCAAACAGGGCGAAGGATTCCTTCTGGTACTCGACCTTGGGATCTTTTTGGCCGTAGGCGCGCAGGCCGATGGACTTCTTGAGGTGATCCAGGTCGTAGAGGTGGTTCTTCCAGGACTTGTCGATCATCTGGAGCATGACCATCTTCTCGACCTCGCCGAAATCGTAGCCTTCGAATTCCCCGGGACGCCGGGCGTAGATGGTCTTGATCTCCACCAGCAACGCCTCGCGCAGGGTTTTTTGGTCCAGGCCCCGGATCTCGTCCTCAGCGGGGGCCCAGTTGATGCCGAAGGTCCGGCCCAGGTAGGTTTGCAGGGCCACGACGTCCCAGGACTCGGGATAGGCGTCGGGGGGGCAGGAGACGGCCAGCTTGTCGTCCAGGTCCTCCTCGATCATCATGGAGATCTGGAGCTTGACGTCCTTGCCGTCCAGGATCTCGTTGCGCAATTTATAGATGACCTCGCGCTGGCGGTTCATGACGTTGTCGTAATCCAGAAGCTGTTTGCGGATGTCGAAGTTGTGGGTCTCGACCCGGCGCTGGGCCCCGCCGATCTGGCGGCTGACCAGCGGAGACTCGATGACTTCTCCCTCGGTCATGCCCAGCCGCTCCATGATGGAGGACAGCCGGTCGGAGCCGAACAGGCGCATCAGTTCGTCGTCCAGGGCCAGGTAAAACCGGGTGGCGCCGGGGTCGCCCTGGCGGCCGCAGCGGCCGCGCAGCTGGTTGTCGATGCGCCGCGCCTCGTGGCGCTCGGTGCCCAGCACGTGGAGGCCGCCCAACTCGACGACCTTCTTCTGGTCTTCGAGGTCCGGGGGACTGCCTCCCAGGACGATGTCCGTGCCTCTGCCGGCCATGTTGGTGGCGATGGTGACCATGCCCTTCTTTCCGGCTTGGGCGATGATCTGGGCTTCCATCTCGTGGTACTTGGCGTTGAGGACCTGATG